>NZ_JAWQLX010000012.1:102500-106813 GCF_033446725.1 Polaromonas potterensis
TACAATGGATGGTACAGAGGGTTGCCAACCCGCGAGGGGGAGCTAATCCCATAAAACCATTCGTAGTCCGGATCGCAGTCTGCAACTCGACTGCGTGAAGTCGGAATCGCTAGTAATCGCGGATCAGAATGTCGCGGTGAATACGTTCCCGGGTCTTGTACACACCGCCCGTCACACCATGGGAGCGGGTTCTGCCAGAAGTAGTTAGCCTAACCGCAAGGAGGGCGATTACCACGGCAGGGTTCGTGACTGGGGTGAAGTCGTAACAAGGTAGCCGTATCGGAAGGTGCGGCTGGATCACCTCCTTTCTGGAAATATGCAATCAAATTCTTACGCCCATTCTTATCGGCTGTTGTCTTAAACAACAGCATTGGTCATCAATCTAATTGGTGCTACCTTCAGGTTCTTTAGAGAATTCAGAGGGTCTGTAGCTCAGCTGGTTAGAGCACCGTCTTGATAAGGCGGGGGTCGTTGGTTCGAGTCCAACCAGACCCACCAAATCAGGTTTGAAGCGGTTTTGATTCCTGGGGGATTAGCTCAGCTGGGAGAGCACCTGCTTTGCAAGCAGGGGGTCGTCGGTTCGATCCCGTCATCCTCCACCAACTTATCTCGGACGTATTTAATTAATGCAAAGCATCTTTTTTAAGGATGCTTTGTGTTGATTGATTTATATCAATTATTGGCTGTTCTTTAAAAATTCATAGAGTTAAATCAGCGTTGCTAGCGGAAACTGCACATTCGTAAAGGTTTAGTGCAGACCGTGCCGCTAGTGACATTTAATAGAAATTTTGATTGCGTCAAAATGAACTTCAGACTTCACGTTTGAAGATTACGGCATAACGCGTTTGGTGAAAGACCAGACACATTCCTTGTATATCTCTTTGAGAAATCAAAGTTATAGGGTCAAGTGAATAAGAGCACATGGTGGATGCCTTGGCAATGATAGGCGACGAAAGACGTGATAGCCTGCGATAAGCTTCGGGGAGCTGGCAAATTAGCTTTGATCCGGAGATTTCTGAATGGGGAAACCCACCGAAAGGTATCGCATACTGAATACATAGGTATGCGAGGCGAACCGGGTGAACTGAAACATCTCAGTAGCTCGAGGAAAAGACATCAACCGAGATTCCGAAAGTAGTGGCGAGCGAAATCGGAGAAGCCTGTTAGTGATAGCAAGATTCTTAGCAGAACAGTCTGGAAAGGCTGACGATAGTGGGTGATAGTCCCGTATGCAAAAAGAAACTTGTGATACTAAGCTAACGAAAAGTAGGGCGGGACACGAGAAATCCTGTCTGAATATGGGGGGACCATCCTCCAAGGCTAAATACTCATCATTGACCGATAGTGAACTAGTACCGTGAGGGAAAGGCGAAAAGAACCCCGGGAGGGGAGTGAAATAGATCCTGAAACCGTGTGCTTACAAAAAGTAGGAGCCTCGAAAGGGGTGACTGCGTACCTTTTGTATAATGGGTCAGCGACTTACATTCAGTGGCAAGCTTAACCGAATAGGGAAGGCGTAGGGAAACCGAGTCCGAATAGGGCGTCTCAGTCGCTGGGTGTAGACCCGAAACCAAGTGATCTATCCATGGCCAGGATGAAGGTGCGGTAACACGCACTGGAGGTCCGAACCGACTAGTGTTGCAAAACTAGCGGATGAGCTGTGGATAGGGGTGAAAGGCTAAACAAACTTGGAAATAGCTGGTTCTCTCCGAAAACTATTTAGGTAGTGCCTCAAGTATTACCGTCGGGGGTAGAGCACTGTTTTGGCTAGGGGGTCATGGCGACTTACCAAACCAAGGCAAACTCCGAATACCGACGAGTACAGCTTGGGAGACAGAGCACCGGGTGCTAACGTCCGGACTCAAGAGGGAAACAACCCAGACCGCCAGCTAAGGTCCCTAAAATTGGCTAAGTGGGAAACGAAGTGGGAAGGCTATAACAGTCAGGATGTTGGCTTAGAAGCAGCCATCATTTAAAGAAAGCGTAATAGCTCACTGATCGAGTCGTCCTGCGCGGAAGATGTAACGGGGCTAAGCCAGTTACCGAAGCTGCGGATGTGCAATTTATTGCACGTGGTAGGAGAGCGTTCTGTAGGCCTGTGAAGGTGGTGGTGTAAACCCTGCTGGAGGTATCAGAAGTGCGAATGCTGACATGAGTAGCGTTAAAGGGGGTGAAAAGCCCCCTCGCCGTAAGCGCAAGGTTTTCTACGCAACGTTCATCGGCGTAGAGTGAGTCGGCCCCTAAGGCGAGGCAGAGATGCGTAGCTGATGGGAAACAGGTCAATATTCCTGTACCGATGTGTAGTGCGATGTGGGGACGGAGAAGGTTAACTCAGCCAACTGTTGGATATGTTGGTTCAAGCTTGTAGTCGTGCCTGGTAGGCAAATCCGCCGGGCTTAGATGAGGAGTGATAACGAGTCTGCTTGCAGACGAAGTGAGTGATACCCTGCTTCCAGGAAAAGCCACTAAGCTTCAGCTACACACGACCGTACCGCAAACCGACACTGGTGCGCGAGATGAGTATTCTAAGGCGCTTGAGAGAACTCAGGAGAAGGAACTCGGCAAATTGACACCGTAACTTCGGAAGAAGGTGTGCCTTTAGTAGGTGAACCATTTACTTGGGGAGCCCAATGAGGCTGCAAAAAATCGGTGGCTGCAACTGTTTATTAAAAACACAGCACTCTGCTAAGACGAAAGTCGACGTATAGGGTGTGACTCCTGCCCGGTGCTGGAAGATTAAATGATGGGGTGCAAGCTCTTGATTGAAGTCCCAGTAAACGGCGGCCGTAACTATAACGGTCCTAAGGTAGCGAAATTCCTTGTCGGGTAAGTTCCGACCTGCACGAATGGAGTAATGATGGCCACACTGTCTCCTCCTGAGACTCAGCGAAGTTGAAATGTTTGTGATGATGCAATCTCCCCGCGGAAAGACGGAAAGACCCCATGAACCTTTACTGTAGCTTTGTATTGGACTTTGAACAGATCTGTGTAGGATAGGTGGGAGGCTTTGAAGCCGGGACGCTAGTCTCGGTGGAGCCAACGTTGAAATACCACCCTGGTGTGTTTGAGGTTCTAACCTAGGTCCATTATCTGGATCGGGGACAGTGCATGGTAGGCAGTTTGACTGGGGCGGTCTCCTCCCAAAGTGTAACGGAGGAGTTCGAAGGTACGCTAGTTACGGTCGGACATCGTGACGATAGTGCAATGGCATAAGCGTGCTTAACTGCGAGACTGACAAGTCGAGCAGATGCGAAAGCAGGACATAGTGATCCGGTGGTTCTGTATGGAAGGGCCATCGCTCAACGGATAAAAGGTACTCTGGGGATAACAGGCTGATACCGCCCAAGAGTTCATATCGACGGCGGTGTTTGGCACCTCGATGTCGGCTCATCTCATCCTGGGGCTGTAGCCGGTCCCAAGGGTATGGCTGTTCGCCATTTAAAGAGGTACGTGAGCTGGGTTTAAAACGTCGTGAGACAGTTTGGTCCCTATCTTCCGTGGGCGCTGCAGATTTGAGGAAGCCTGCTCCTAGTACGAGAGGACCGGAGTGGACGAACCTCTGGTGTACCGGTTGTCACGCCAGTGGCATTGCCGGGTAGCTAAGTTCGGAAGAGATAACCGCTGAAAGCATCTAAGCGGGAAACTCGTTTCAAGATTAGATCTGCCGGGGCCTTGAGCCCCCTAAAGAGTCGTTCAAGACCAGGACGTTGATAGGTCAGGTGTGGAAGCGCAGTAATGCGTTAAGCTAACTGATACTAATTGCTCGTGCGACTTGACCCTATAACTTTGATTAGATTCAAGGTTGTTATGCCCAAGTGACGCATTCAAAATACTGCTCTCGCAAGAGAGTAAGACATTAAATAAAAGCTGATTTACTCTATGAATCCGATGACTTGTTCCATGAACAAGTTGTCAACAAGTTATGCCTGATGACCATAGCAAGTTGGTACCACTCCTTCCCATCCCGAACAGGACAGTGAAACGACTTAGCGCCGATGATAGTGCGGATTCCCGTGTGAAAGTAGGACATTGTCAGGCTCTTACAGCAAGAAACGCCCAGCTGATGTCAGCTGGGCGTTTTCTTTCCTAAGGTACAGGCTTTGCTTTTTGCATCAAGATTTCTTATCTGTAAACTGTGATGTTTTTAATTTTTACTCTCCAGCGAGTGTGAAAATTAAAAGTTTCAAGAAGTTGACCGAGATGAAAAATCCGGTATATAATTTGAGGCTCAGCTGATTACAGCTACCGACGAAAACGAAGCAGCAAGCTGCTAAGGAAGTAGTCAGGATCATTAAAAATTTACAGCCGATAAG
>NZ_JAWQLX010000012.1:106913-170786 GCF_033446725.1 Polaromonas potterensis
TCCCGAACAGGACAGTGAAACGACTTAGCGCCGATGATAGTGCGGATTCCCGTGTGAAAGTAGGACATTGTCAGGCTCTTACAGCAAGAAACGCCCAGCTGATGTCAGCTGGGCGTTTTCTTTTGTGCGAAGCAAAATCAGAGCTCAGGGAACAACTTTTCCACTAGATGTAGCTCGCGGCAGCAGTCCGCAACGATGCTGAGTTCCTCAGCCTCAACAAAGAACACCCTCCGATTTACGCGTTGTAGACCATCGCGCCATTTCTGCGTGCGACACCAGAACGTACAAGTTCTTCCACCAGTTGTTCTATCCAAAGCTCGAACGTTATCGACGGGAAGAACTTCTCACGTATACATTCGAAGTAGCTGCTCCGCTGGGCCCAACTGACAAAGTCAGCAAAGGGCAACAGCTGTTGTTCCAAGAGTTTGAATTTGAGCAAGACCTTGGCCGCGTGCTGTGCATGTCGGCTTGGATTACTGACAAAGGCGTTCAGGCGTTGGCGTGCACGGGCCAGAATATTCGGGCCATAGGCGAACACCGGGCCGTGGCCGGGGATGACCCAGCACGGATCCAGTTGCTCGATCAGATCGAAGGTGGCGGCCACCTCGTCAAAGGCGTGCTCACCTTCGAGCTCCGGAAATACGACGCCGAAACCACTCTCCCACAAAGCATCAGCTGAAATCAAGGTGCGCGATTTCGGCTCAAAGAAAATCAGCGAGTGCGGGTCATGCCCGGGCGCGGCATGAACTTGCCAGGGCGTATCTGCCAGCTGGATGTCTGTGCCGGGTGAGAGGATGCCGTTGAGTCGAAATCGAGGGCAGTGCTGCCCCGTCGGGACATAGGTCAGGGCCACCGGGTCCCAGGAAGACACCAAGGCCGCCTGGCCAGGTGGAATGAGAGTTTGCAGCTCCGGATAGACACGCTGGAGCGCCGCGTTGCCGCCGCAGTGGTCACTGTGCAAGTGAGTATTCAGCAGAACATCCAGCGAGCGCTGCTGCAAGGCAGCGTCGACGAGATCGACGGTTTGCGCCGAGTGTGTGCTGTAGCCGCTGTCAACCAGCGCGGTCGACCTTGAACCAAGGAAGAGGATGTTGTTGGATGACAGCCAGCCTCGTTCAAGAACCAAGACACCTGCCGGCAACTGACTTTTCGTCATGGATGCACGCTGGCTTTCTGGCTAAGGGGCCGCTCGTAATTCCCGCCTGAGGATTTTCCCCACATTTGTTTTTGGCAAGTCATCGCGAAACTCAATGTATTTGGGGCGTTTGTAGCCCGTTAGATGTTGTTTGCAGTAGTCGCTGAGACCATCCTCCGTCAGTGCCGGATCATTCTTCACAACAAAAACCTTGATGGCTTCGCCCTGTTTCTCATCCGCGATACCGATGGCCGCGCATTCGACCACACCCGGGCACAGTGAGATCACATTTTCGAGTTCGTTGGGAAAAACATTGAAGCCGGAAACAATGATCATGTCCTTCTTCCGATCGACAATTTTTGTGTAGCCGCATGCATCCATGATGCCGATGTCACCGGTCCGCATAAATCCATCGGCGGTGAAGGCCTTTTTATTTTCCTCGGGCTGTTTGTAATAACCCGTCATGACTTGCGGGCCCTTGATGCAGATTTCACCGGACGCACCCACGACCTGAGAATCGCCCTCGTCGTTCTTGATGGCGATCTCAATACTTGGCAAAGGCAGGCCTATGGTGCCGCTGAAGGCCGTGCTTAAGACCGGGTTGTTGGTGCCGATGGCGCAGGTTTCACTCATGCCCCAGCCTTCAATCATCGGACAGCCGGTGACTTGCAGCCAGTTTTTGGCCGTGCCTGCAGAGGCGGCCATACCGCCCGCTTGGGACACACACAAGTTGGAGAAATCGACCGATTTGATTTGCGGATGTTGCAACAAGGCGTTGAACAAGGTGTTGACCGCGGGCAACATGTGGAAAGGTCGCTTCTTCAAGACCTCGATGAATTGGCCGAAATCGCGCGGATTCGGAATCAAGGTCAGGTGGGAGCCCCAGCGTATGGCCAGCAGGCACAGCGTCAGCGCGAAGATATGGTACAGCGGCAAGGCCGCAATGCTGTTGGTTTTGCTGACATCGCCCACCCGGCGTAAAGCCGGCGTAAACCAGGCTTCGGCCTGCAAGATGGCGGCGACGATGTTGCGATGGGTGAGTACCGCGCCTTTGGACAAGCCGGTGGTGCCACCGGTGTATTGCAGGAAAGCGACGGAGTCCAGATTGCTTGGCGTGGGCTTGAGCGCCATGCCCAGGCCGTCGGCTATCACGCGTTTAAAGGGCGTGACGGTACGGCCATCACCCAACGGCAATGTGTAGGCCGGCACCATTTTGGCCAGATGGCGGACAGCGAAAGAAATCCAGCGGCCGTACCAGAAGCCCAACAAGTCGCCCATCGATGCGATGACCACATGTTGGATAGCCGTCTTGTCGATGACTTCTTCCAGTGTTTTCGCAAAGTTCTCCAGAATCACGATGGTCGTCGCGCCGGAGTCCTTGAGCTGATGCTCCAGCTCGCGGGCGGTATACAGCGGGTTCACGTTCACACAGGTGTATCCGGCGCGCAAAATGCCCGCCATGGTGACGGCAAACTGCGGAATGTTGGGCAGCATGATGGCCACCCGCGCACCGGGCTCCAGCCCCAGGCGCTGCAGCCAGGCGCCCAGGGCCGTGGACAGTTGGTCGAGTTGTCCGTAGGACATCCAGCTGTCCATGCAGACTGAAAACGGTCGCGAAGCATTTTTCTTGAAGGAGTCCTCCAGTAGCTGGTTCAGTGAGCTGAACTGCTCGGTGTCAATCGTGTGCGGAACGCCTTCGGGATAACTCTCGAGCCAAAACTTGTTCATTGAAAACTCCTTGTGCCCCATTGTGAAATCCCCGTGGCAACAAGCGTATGAGGCTTGTCCCTAGTAGGCTGGGGCGCTGGCAAGAAGTTGACGCAATTGGGTCTCCCAGGCGACAGTGTCTTTCTCGAACAATGCATCTATCCAGGCCGACTCGCGGTCCTCAATCAAGTGTAAAAACTCTGAAGCCCCTTTCATGTCCGCGAAAGCGTCGAAGCCGGCTTCGAGAAAATTTTGCAGGGAACTCAGGCTTGCCGCCGCCGCCGGCGCCCGCATCATTCTCAGCAAGCTGCGCAGGCCGCGCATACGTGTCAGTCGATCCAGCTCGCGCCCCAAATGCAGCACCACTTGCAACTGTTGGCGTCGGGCCGGCCGGTCCGCAACCTGGCGCCAGCACTGGATGTAACGCGCAGGCAGGCTGGAGGCCCTGGTGATCAGCCATTGCTGAGCCATCAGGTCGTCGAGTTGTTCTGTCAGCGCATGGACTTCCGCCAGTGCGGCGGCGGTTTCCACCACCGCGGCTGGGAAAAGACGGGCAATGGTGCTGGCGATGCGGGCGAACTGCTGGTCGCGCTGCGCATAGTCCTGGTCGCCATACAACTCCTGCAGAAAGAAATCTGCCGCCCGTTGGTAGCGGGGGCTGTGCATCAGATCCGCGTAGGTAGCCTTGAAACGTTGCGCCTGGAAACGTTTGACCTCCAGGCAGGCCTGGTCGAGCCGCGGGTCGGCCGCGCGGCGCTCGCGCAGTGCCGACACAGCCTGCATGGCTTCACGAATCCGGAGAGCAACAGGGTCCATATAAACACCGAGTTTATCTAGGTGGGGTGCTCTATTGAAAGGAGACAGTCGCGTGCGACACTCGGCCGATGCAAAGACGGACCTTACTCCAGCTGGGTGTCGCTTCGGCTGTGGTGTTGACCCTGGCCGGTGGCGCGGCCGCCCTGCTGCAGGCTGGCTTGCAAAACGGCGAACTCAGCCTGAGTGGCCGTGAGGTGTTCCGCGCCGTGGGCCGCGGGGTGTTGCAGGGCAGCTTGCCGGTTGATGAGGCCTCAAGGCAAACCGCTTTGGATGGTTTGCTGGACCGGATCGATGAATTGACGGCGGCCTTACCCACCCATGCGCAAGACGAGCTGTCGCAGTTGCTGGCCTTGCTGGCCAGCCCGCCCGGGCGTCGCGCTCTGGCGGGTTTGAGTCAAGCCTGGCCCTTGGCCAGCGAGGCCCAGGTCCAGCAGGCGCTACAAGGCATGCGGCTTTCTGCGCTGGCGCTGCGCCGGCAAGCCTACGCCGCCTTGCACGACATCAGCGCGGCGGCTTATTTCACCGATAGCGCCACTTGGTCCCAGCTCGGTTATCCCGGCCCGCAGCGCATCTGAAAGTGACGCCAGCAGCATGAGTCAACTACAAGACCCGATACGCGACGGCCTCCAACGCGGCTGGAAAGTGCTGGGGGGTGTGCTGGGCCCGGCGCCGGAAAAAATCGTTTGTGATGTCGCCATTGTTGGCAGCGGCGCTGGCGCCGGCATTACCGCCGAGCTGCTGGCCAAGGCGGGCTTGCGGGTGGTGATGATTGAAGAAGGGCCGCTCAAAAGCAGTAGCGACTTCAACCAGAAAGAGTCGGAAGCTTACCCGCAGCTTTACCAGGAAAGCGCGGCGCGCAAGACCGAAGACAAGGCGATCAACATCCTGCAGGGCCGTTGCGTAGGCGGTTCCACCACGGTCAACTGGACCAGTTCTTTTCGCACCCCAGCGCCTACCCTCAAGTTCTGGCAGGCGCAATTTGCCCTGCCGGACTACAGCCCGGAAGCCCTCGCGCCCTATTTTGCGCAGGCCGAGCAACGCCTGAACATCCTGCCCTGGCTCACGGCGCCCAACGAGAACAACGACTTGTTGCGTCGCGGCGCGGCCAAGCTGGGTATCGCTGCCTCGGCGATTTCGCGCAACGTCAAAGGTTGCTGGAACCTCGGCTCCTGCGGCCTCGGTTGCCCGACCAATGCCAAGCAGTCGATGCTGGTGACCACCATTCCGGCGGCGCTGGACCAGGGCGCGCAACTGTTGACTGAAATGCGGGTGGAACGCTTCGAGCTGGCCAATGGCAAGGTGACCGCTCTGTATTGTCAAAATGTGATGCCAAATGGTGCTCTAGCCCGGATGGTACCTGCGCAGGTAGCTACTAAAATAGTAGCGAGCCACTACGTGCTGGCGGGCGGCGCCATCAATTCGCCGGCGGTGCTGCTGCGCTCGGGTGCGCCTGATCCGCATGGGCTGCTGGGCGCCCGGACTTTTCTGCACCCGGTGGTGATGAGCTCGGCGGTGTTTGCGCAAAAAGTGGAAGCCTGGAACGGCGCACCGCAATCCATTTACACCGACCATTTTCTGGACACACAAGCCATTGATGGGCCGAT
This sequence comes from Polaromonas potterensis, assembly GCF_033446725.1. Lineage (NCBI taxonomy): Bacteria > Pseudomonadati > Pseudomonadota > Betaproteobacteria > Burkholderiales > Comamonadaceae > Polaromonas > Polaromonas potterensis. The sequence goes on from NZ_JAWQLX010000012.1 coordinate 112,176, forward strand.
CGGCTACAAGCTGGAAGCGCCGCCGCTACATCCGGTGATCTTTGCCTCGACCGTGCCCGGCATGGGCCAAAGCCAGCAAGACTTGCTCAAGACCTTTCCGCACAACCACACCTTGCTGGCGCTGCTGCGTGATGGCTTTCATGAGCAGTCGCGCGGTGGGCAGGTCAAGCTGCGCAGTGACGGCTCCGCCGTGCTCGCCTACCCGCTGACCGACTATGTGATGGACGGTGCGCGCCGGGCCCTGCTGTCGATGGCGGAGATCCAGTTTGCCGCCGGCGCGCGCCAGGTCTTGCCTCTGCATGAAATGGCCCAGCCCTACACCAGCTGGGCGCAGACCCGTGAGGCCGTGAATGCCTTGCCCATGAAACCCATGCTGACCAAAGTGGTGAGTGCCCACGTGATGGGCGGCTGCGGTTTGGGCGGGCGGGAAACGCTGGGTGTGACCCGGCCCGATGGGGTGCACTGGCAGCTTGAAAACTTGTCCATCCACGATGGGTCGATTTTTCCCACCAGCATTGGTGCCAATCCCCAGTTGTCGGTCTACGGCACGGTCAACCGCCTGGCGCAGGGCCTGGCCAAAAAACTGACCGGTCGCGATGTCACGCTGGCTTGAACCCCTGCGTTGAGTGGCGCGTTTCCATGTTGGCACGCCTTCAACAATTCATCACCCTCTCGTTGCTGGCGGCGGCGAGCGCATGGGTGGTTTTTTTCTGGAAAAGTTCGCCGCTCCTGGCTTGTGCCGGTTTCGTGATGTTGATCCTTGGTTATTCCGGTTTTCTGGCCATGGAGTTTGTGGCCCTGCGATTCGTCAACCGTAACGATCCCACGCCCCGGCCGTCATGGAAAGAACTCGCCAGCGCCTGGTTAGGCGAAACCTTGACGGCGCCCCGGGTGTTTTGCTGGCGCCAACCCTTTCGCTCCCGGGCATTCCCCGACCAGTTGTCGCCGCCGTCCGTGCTGTCAGGCCGGCGCGGTGTGGTGTTTATTCATGGGTTTTTCTGCAACCGCGGCTTCTGGGCACCGTGGCTCAAGCCACTTCAGGGCACCGGGCATGCCTATGCGGCCGTCAACCTGGAGCCGCCCTTCGCCTCCATCGACAACTATGTGCCGCTGATCGAAGACGCTGTGCGGCAGGTGACGGCGGCCAGCGGCCTGCCGCCGCTGCTGGTGTGCCACAGCATGGGCGGCCTGGCGGCCCGGGCCTGGCTTCAAACCATGCAAGCCGAGGCGCGGGTGCACCATGTGGTGACGCTGGGAACGCCGCACCGCGGCACCTGGCTCGCCCGTTTCAGCCAGGTGCCCAATGGCCGTCAGATGCGCTTGGCGGGCCTCTGGTTGCAGCGGCTGGACCAGGGCATGCAGCCGGAGCGTCATGCCTTGTTTACCTGCTGGTACTCGAATTGCGACAACATTGTGTTCCCGGTCTCCACCGCCACCTTGCCTGGCGCCGACAATCGGCTGCTGCGTGGTGCCGCCCATGTGCAGCTGGCTTTTCTGCCGCAGGTGATACAGGCCACGCTGGCCATGCTCGATGAGGGGGCGCCAAAGGACACGCGCCCTGCTTAAACAGGCGCTTGCGCCACCGTTGACGGGTAGCGACTTGTGTATGCTTGGGGCTGATTTTGTTTGGGCGTTTGCCCGGGAGAAAAATGCCTCTGATCGTGTTGATGGAAGACGATGCCGCCACGCGCACGCTGGTGACGTCGGTGCTCAGGAAAGATGGGTATGAGGTCTTGTCGGCCGACAATGGCCTGACAGGACTGGAACTGGTGCGACAACACAAGCCGGATCTGGTGATCAGCGATGTGCAAATGCCCAGCATGGACGGCTTTGCCATGTTGCAGGCCTTGCGTACAGACCCCAGCATCATGGCGACGCCGGTCGTTTTGCTGACCTCGCTGCAAGAACGTGCCCACATGCGTATCGGCATGACCAGCGGCGCCGACGACTACATCACCAAACCCTTCAGGCCGGGCGAGTTGCGCGAGGCAGCGTCCGCCCAGCTCAACAAGCGGCATATGCAGGCCGCGCTGCAAACCATGGCGGTGGAGGCCGCGGTTCAGGCCGCGCTGGAAGACCAGAAACACCACCTGGCCCGTTTGTACGAAAAAAAGCTGGCCTCCGAGCTCAGCGAGAAATGGCCGGCCGCTGACGGCGCAAGCGAAGACGAACGTTTTTCCAACGCCACGGTCCTGTTTGTGGATGTGCTCAATTACGCCAGCCTCGCCGAAAAACTGTCCAGTGCAGAACTCAGCGATGTGGTGCGCCAGTTCTACAACAATGCCGGTGACACCGTGCATTTGTTCGGGGCGCGCCACATGCAGTTTGTCGGCGAAGGCCTGCTGGTCGTTTTTGTCGACAGCACGGACACCTCTTCCGTCAACCATGGCCTGCGCGCCGCCCGCGCCGCGCTGGGGCTGATTGACTCGGCCAAACGCGTGCAAAATTTTCTCAACCACCACTTTCCGGCGCATGGTTTGCCCCGTTTCGATGTCAGCGTGGCATTGAACAGCGGGCCGGTGGCCCTGGCCAAACTCGAGGATCCGCTGCGCGGCGGGGTGCAAGTGCTGCCCGTCGGCGACACGGTCAGCGCGACTTTGTTGCTGCAGAAGCAGGCACACCGGGCCAACTGGCAGATCGCCGCCAGTGTGGCCATGCTGCGTGGCGTGACCGGTGCGGTCAACACCGGCGGTCGGGCGCTTATTTCCTTGCCTGGCCGGACGGCAGCGCTGGATGCCGCTGAATTGTTGGGCCTGGCGCTTCAGTCCTAAATCTGCACGCCGCTGGGTCGACCCAGCGCTAACTCACCAGGTGTTTGGCCTCATGTCAAAAAGAACGTTTTCGTTACGCCGTATTCTGGTTGCAAGCCTGCTGGTGTTTGCGCTGCTCCCCGCAGGCCTGGTGGCCTGGCTCATGGCGCGCAGCAGTGCGGAGGCCGTGGAGAACTTGGCCGGCAGCATTCTTTTGAATGTCGCGACAAGGATTGAGGCCGGAACGCAAGCCCATCTGGGGCAGGCCCACAACGTCCTGAACGGCTTGTTCCCTGAGCGTTTGACGGCAGCCCAAACCGAGCAGGCCAGAGACTGGCTGAGCCATGGCTCATCCTTCGAGCCCATGGCGTTTGCCTTGTCCAGGCAGTCGCCGGATGTGCCCAGCTTGTATTTCGGCAACAGCCAGGGCGAGTATTTTGCGGTCGACCACACGGAGAGTGGCACCCAAGTCCTGCTTCGGCGCCAACGCGACACGGGTCTGCGCGCTTTTATGGCGCGGCAACCCGGTGACCGAAGCCGGCCGCTGGCGACGGCACAAGCCAACTTTGAGCCACGCACCCGGGGCTGGTACCAGGGCGCGATGGTGGCCAAAGGCCGTACTTTTTCTCCCGTTCAACCCGTCCCGGGCAAGCCGCAGCTGTTCGTCACGTTGTCACAACCTGTGTATGACGGTGATGGCGGCGCGGCCGGTGTGTTTGGTGTGGACCTGTACCTGCAGCGGCTCGCCGACCTGCTGCAGACCCAGCGGATCAGCGCACGGGGTGCGGCCTATATCGTGGATGAGTCGGGTTTGCTGGTCGCAGGGTCCGCAGGCGACGGCTTGTTCCAGGAGGCGCAGGGCAAGCCGGTGCGGCGCAGCCCGCAGCACAGCGCCAACCCGGCGATCCGCGAAAGTTTTGCGGCCCTGCAGCGCGAGCAGTCCCTCAAGCGCGAGGACTCGGTCGCGAGCAACACGGCTTTGCAACGTTTGCCCATGACCAGCGATACCTTGCTGATGGTTCAGCGCCCGTTTGGCGAGTCGTTGGGTTTGCACTGGACCCTGGTGGTGGCCGCCCCCGAGAGCGACTTCACGGCTGACATCACCCGGGCCTGGAAGTTGTCGCTGATCGCGATAGCCGGGTTGGTCTTGCTGGGCGCTCTGGCGGCCTTGTATGTCGCCACCCGCATTGGGCACCGGCTTCAGCGTCTCAGTGCGGCTGCGCAGCAGCTCGGCCGCGGCGAGGTGCCACGAATAGAGCGCAACACCCATTTGCGGGAAGTGCGGGAGTTGTCCCAGGTCATGCACGACAGCGCCGAGCAGCTCCAAAGTTACCGGGCCGAGGTGCAAGCCAAAACGCGGGCGATTGAAGAGGCCAACGAGTTGCTGGAAGAGCGGGTCGCGCAGCGCACGGTCGAGTTGCTCGCTTCCCGCGAAGAAGCCTTGCAGGCGGCCAAAGCCAAAGCGGCTTTTTTGGCGACCATGAGCCATGAAATCCGCACCCCGCTCAATGGCGTGGTGGGCATGAGCACGCTGCTGGCGGAGACCTCGCTCGATGACGAGCAGAGCGATTACCTGCAGACCATCCGGCTGTCGAGTGATCAGTTGCTGGCCGTGATTAACGATGTCCTGGATTTTTCAAAAATCGAATCCGGCAAGCTGGATCTGGAAGCCGAGCCGCTGAGCCCGCGCAGCGCGGTGGAAGAAGCTTGCGACATCGCCGCACCCCGGGCCAGGGAGAAAAACCTGGAGCTGATTGTTGACGTGCCCGAGGTGGCAGGCCCTGGCTTGCTGAATGTTCCGGCCGCGATTGCCGGCGACATCACGCGTATCCGGCAGGTGTTGATCAACCTGATCAACAACGCCGTCAAGTTCACCGAAAAAGGCGAAGTGGCCGTCAGTGTGCGGCAGTTGCCCAACCCCGGCGATCCGGGCCGTCTGCTGATCGAGTTCCGTGTGTCTGATTCGGGGATAGGTATACCGCCAGACCGCATCGATGCCTTGTTCCAGGCCTTTACCCAGGTCGACACGTCCACGACCCGCAAATATGGCGGTACCGGCCTGGGCCTGGCCATTTGCAAGCGTCTGGTCGAACTAATGGGTGGCGAGATCGGGGTCGACAGCGTGCTCGGCAAGGGCTCCACGTTTTGGTTCACCATCCAGGCGCCGCCAGCGGTACTGCCTGCTTTGCCGGGGACCGTCGATGCCGCGGCGCTGCAGGGCAAACACGTGCTGGTGATCGACGACCATGTCACCAATGTTCGCGTCCTGACACGCCAGCTTCAGCTCTGGGGTATGCAGGTGCGCAGCGCCGAATCAGGGGCCCAGGCTTTGCAGGGGCTGGCACAGGTGAACGCCACCCCGCCCGACATCATCATCACGGACATGCACATGCCCGAGATGGACGGCGTGACGCTGGCGCGCACCATCAAGGCCCAGCCCACCCTGGCCAAGGTGCCGTTGGTCTTGCTCACGTCGGGCTTCATGCCGCCTGGCCACGAAGCAGCCCAGTTGTTCGAGGCGCGTCTGCTCAAGCCTGCCCGCCAGAAGCAGCTGTTTGATACGTTGGCACGTTGCCTTTCGGCGGGCGCTAGTGGGAATCACCTGACAGGACCCAAGGCGAGTGCTGTGACGAAAAATATGACCTTGCTGGTGGTTGATGACAACGCCGTCAACCTCAAGGTTGCTTGCGCCATGCTGGTCAAACTGGGTTACCAGACCGAAACCGCGCTGGATGGGCTGGAGGCTGTGCAAGCCGTGGCGCGCGTTCAGGGGGCCGGCCGGCGGTTTGGTGCCGTGTTGATGGATGTGAACATGCCGCGAATGAATGGCTTTCAGGCCACGCAGCAAATTCAGACCATGATGGGCGAGCGTGCACCGCCCATCATTGCCCTGACGGCCGCCGCGTCGCCTGAAGACCGCGCGCGCTGCGCTGCGGCGGGCATGGACGATTACCTGACCAAGCCGCTGCATGTGGCCGCGCTGGCACAAGCGCTGGAGCGCTGGTTGCCCGCGATGACCTTGGCTGCGGAAGGTGCAGGCACACTCGCGACCGAGGGCGACATGGCGCCGCTGGAGACACCCGAGCCAGCGCTGGCCCCTGAACCGCAGTTGATGGACATGGAGCGCCTGGCCCAGTTCAAGGAATTCGACGACGACGAACTCAGCATGACCCGTGAGGTGATTGCTCTGTTTGTCGCCGACGCCGCCCTGCGCGTCCAGGCCATCGAACAGAGTATCCGCGCCGATGACGCGCTTGCTCTCGCTTGGGCCGCCCATGCCCTGGTTGGCGCGACTGGCAATGTGGGGGCGGTGGCCATGCAGGCGGTTTGTAGCGAGCTGGAGGTGGCGGCGAAAGCAGGGCAGGTTCCCGTCAATGCCGTCCAGCAGCTTGAGCGGTTGCAGGTTTATTGGGAGAAGACCAGCGCAATTCTGGACACCTGGGTCTGAATGCCTCGGGCTGGATAGTTGCGGTGGTCCTTGCACGGATTTGTCGAAATAGAACGGTGTGCCATACGTAGAGAGCGTGCGCTCACTTTTTTTGAGAGCGCGCTCCGACAGCAGGCCTAAGGGGCTCGTCAAGAAAGCCTTGCTGCGGGCATTGCGCTTAAGCGTTCACGGATTCCTTGGTGAATTTTTCACAGCTTGCAGGCCACATATTCACTATCAAGATGCCGCCAGGCTTCATACGCTCAACAAGCTGTAACAGCCACAAGGCGCGTGAAGATGAACACCCTGTTGAATGCCGGATTTGCGGACCCGGCCCTGCTTCTTGGCAATCCCGGACATCCCGATCCGGGCGCGGACGTCTTGTCGAGTCTGATTGATGTTCTGGCCCACGGCGTGGTGGTGGTCGATGAGCGGGGTCAAATCATTCACGCCAACCAGGCCGCTCGCACCGAACTGAAACGTCGCCGGATGCTGGCGCAGGTCGGTGGCGAGATTCAGGCGATCACCCCCGCAGACGGCAAAACACTGCAAGGCGCTTTGGTCAAAGCCGTGGCCGGCAAACGCAGCCTGGTGAAGGTATCTAGCGGGGGCTTGAGCCTGATGCTGGCCGTGGTTCCTCTTCAGAAAGACCCAGGGGCCTGGCAGACCCGGATTGCGCTGCTTTTTTCCCGTACCGACGTGTGTGACTCCGGCATGTTCGGGTTTTTCTCCCGCAGTTATGGTTTGACACAGACCGAAGAGCAGGTGTTGGTCATTCTGTGCCGGGGCTTGAGTACCCCTGAAATCGCTGTGCAGATGAGCGTGGCTGTTTCTACGGTGCGCAGCCATGTGCGCAGCTTGTGCGCAAAAACCGGCTCCAGCGGGGTGCGGGAACTGGTGAACCAGGTTGCGGCTTTGCCGCCAGTGGCACCTTTGCATCTGGTGCAAATACACTAAAAATGCGCCCCCTCCGGCCGCGTCGGCTACACCGACGGCCCGCCGCATGCTAGATTACGGCTCATCATGAGCACGCCACTTCCTTCCAGCGACGACCTGTACGCACTACTGGTCCCCGAGTTGCGTTCGCTGGCGCAGCGCGGCGTATCTCGCACCTATCGCAAAAATGCGGTGTTGATCAACGAAGGCGAAGCCGGCGACAGCCTGTTTGTGTTGCTCAAAGGCAGCGTCAAGGTTTTTGCCATGGACGAGAGCGGGCGAGAAATCACCTACGGCACCGTTCACACCGGTGATTATTTCGGTGAAATGTCGCTGGATGGCGGACCCCGGTCGGCCTCCGTGATGACGCTGGAGCCCTGTACGTGCGCCGTGCTGAGCCGCGCCGACGTCAGCGAGCACCTGGTCGATGAGCCCGAGTTCGCCATCAATCTCGTGGTTCAGGTGATCCGCCGGGCCCGTGCGGCGACAGAGACGGCGCGCAACATGGCGCTGCTCGACGTCTATGGCCGGCTGATCGCCCTGCTGGAGGGCCGCCGCGGTGACACGACGGACGGCCGCAGCGCCACGCTGGAAGGCATCACACACCAGGACATTGCCAACCGTGTTGGCGCCTCGCGCGAAATGGTCAGCCGTCTGCTCAAAGACCTTGAAAAAGGGGGCTACATCGAGCTGGGTATTCGGCGTATAACCCTGCTCAAGAAGCTGCCTAGCCGCTGGTAAACCGCCAAATCGGCATCATTTCTTAAGGCCCTGCGGTCAGCCATCGCGCACAGCCGTACCGCCTCTGTCGCCTTCTTTGCACTTCAGGACAACACCGATGCGTTCTGTGTATGGCTGCGTATGTTTCGCCGTTCCCGCCAAACTACTCCGAAAATGCGCTGAAAAAGCTGGTGCCGCCGATGGCCAAGGCCTGGACAGCACGGCCGCCCGCTTGAGAACCCAGCGCAGCGCCTGGGCCGGGCCTGTTCATTTGCCCCTGTTGCTTCCGTTTGCGCCACCCGGTCCAACAAAGGCGGTCTATAGCCGCGCCATCTTCGATGCGGGCTCAGGCACCGAATTGCCTGGTAAACGTGTGCGCAACGAGGGCGACAAGCCGGTCAGCGACCTCGCCGTCAACCAGGCCTATGACAACACCGGCATCACGCTGGATTTCTACCTGAAGATGTTCGGGCGCAACTCCATCGATAACCGCGGCATGCGGGTCGAGTCAGCGGTGCATTTTGGGGAAAACTTCAGCAATGCCATGTGGACCGGCGATCAGATGATTTTTGGCGATGGTGACCAGCATGTGGCCGGATTTACCGCGGCGCTGGACATCATTGCCCACGAGCTGGCGCACGGGGTCATGCAACACCTGATTCCTGGTGGCCTGGGTGTGGTTCGGGTGCCCGTGAAAGACCGTGAATTCAAAGAGCAAACCCATGCGCTCAAGGGCCAGAGTGGTGCTCTCAACGAGTCTTTCGCCGATATTTTTGGCAGCATGGTCAAGCAGTGGCATGGCCGGCAAAACGTCACCCAAGCGAACTGGCTGCTGGGTGAACATCTGCTTGCGCCCGAGCATGGACTGGCCATCCGCTCGCTCAAAGATCCGGGCAATCGCAAGTTGACGTGGTACGAAGACGATCAATTCAAAAGCATGGATCAGTACGTCGACGGCGCGGACGTTCATGACAGCTCAGGTATTCCCAACCATGCCTTTTACCTGGCGGCTAAAAAAATTGGCGGATTTTCATGGGAGAAGGCCGGTCCCATCTGGTACGAAGCCTTTGAAACACTCAAACCCAAAGCCAGTTTTCTGGATGCCGCAAAGGCAACGAGCCGGGTGGCTGGTGTGCGCTTTGGTATTAAGTCAAAAGAATACAAAGCAGTGATTTTCGCCTGGGAGGCCGTCAAAGTCGTCACTTAGGCGCAGATGTTGGTTAAAGCTTGGCTTTACCAATGGCATGATGCGGGGATTCGCATTGATGCGGCGGTCTGTTGCTGAGAGTTTCAAAAAATGTCGATGAGTTGCTTATCGTGCCTGACTGTCAATCCTGACGCCAATCGGTTCTGCGAGGGCTGTGGCGCAGGTTTATCGCTGGTTTGTCAGCATTGCGGACAAGAATGTAGTCCTTCGGCGCGATTTTGTGGTGCCTGTGGCACCCCTCAAACTTCCGTTAATTCTTCTGCTGCTGCGACGGTTCCACGTGTCCTCCCCCGAACGCTCATGTGGGGTGAACTCAAGCAGGCCACGGTTCTTTTTGCCGACATCGTGAGTTCCACCGAGCAGATTGCCGATCTGGACGCTGAACAAGCCATGGAGCGCCTGGGTCCGGCGTTGGCGCTCATGTGCGAGTCCATCGAGGCATTTGGCGGCACCGTGGTGCGAACCATGGGTGACGGCGTGATGGCCTTGTTCGGTGTCCCTAAAGCGCTCGAGGGGCATGCCTTGCTGGCCTGCGAAGCCGCGCTCGACATGCAGCAGGCGTTCCCTGGCGGGGCGCAGGGCTTGCGCATTCGTGTCGGGTTGCACTCTGGGCAGGTTGCGTCCGACCCCCGGAATGCCGATGGCCGAGGCGGCGGCGCCCATGGCTTGAGCATTCATTTGGCGAGCCGGGTGGTGAGTCTGGCCGATCCGGGCGGCATTTGTATGTCGGAAAGTTGTTATGGGCTGGTTCGTTCTTTGTGCGACGCGCGGCCCATGGGCTCACACGCCCTGAAAGGCATTTCAGGTCAATACGGGGTCTATGCGCTGGAGGGGCTCAAGACGGGGAGCCAAGGGTTCCATCAGGCGACCCTGACACCGTTTTTTGGTCGCGACCGGGAGATTGCCTTGCTCCAGCAGGCCTTGCATTTCACCGAACATGGCAAGGCGCGCGTGGTCGATATTTCGGGTGAGCCCGGCGCTGGCAAGAGTCGACTCTGCCACGAGTTCGCCCAGTGGTGTCGTGCCCGTCAGATACCCGTGTATGAGGTGCGTGCGCAGCCCTATGGTCACGCTACGCCATTGCAGCCGGGCTTGAGTCTGCTCCGCACATTTTTCTTCCGAATTCCGCCTTCGGACGATGCTGCCGCTGCCAGAGCCCGGATCGCGGTACGCATGTCCGAGCTCGGCCCGCCGGCTGAAACCGACCTGGTGCTTTTGTACGAGTTCCTTGGGGTCGCGCCAGCTGAAAGTCTGCATGCGGCATCCAGTCCCAAAGCGCGGCATGCCCGCTTGCTCAATATCGTGCGGGAGTTGGTCAAACACGATGTAGCAACAACCTCGGTAATTCTCATCGAAGACCTGCATTGGCTGGACGAAGCCAGCGAAGAATTTATTGCGACGCTCATTGAAGCCGCCGCAGAGTCGCGGACCATGGTGGTCCTGAATTACCGACCCTCTTATCACTTGCCCTGGGCACGGCCCGAGAACGCCCAGAAAATTGAATTGGGACAGTTGAGCGACAAGGAGACCGAACACCTTGTCAGGACATTGATCGGCCCTCGCCAGGAATTTCAGGACGTATGCCAGTTGGTTGTCAGACGAAGTGGTGGCAATCCTTTTTTTGCGGAAGAGTTGGTGCGTTCGCTGAGTGACAGCGGACTGCTGGTCGAGGGCGTGGATCTGCGCATCGCAGGGCTGGATGCGTTCGAGCGCGCGTTACCGGCGACCGTGCAAGCCGTCATTGGCGCCCGACTTGATCGTTTGGGGGAGCCCGAAAAAACGCTTCTTCAAATGTGCGCCATCATCGGCAAAGAAATTCCATTGGCGGTGCTCGAACACATGGCCAGCCCGCTCGCCAGTGTGATTGAACAGGGGCTGAATGGCCTTTGCCATGCCCAGTTGATCTTGCCGCAGCCCGCGGTAGGTGGACGTCGTTTTACATTTCGTCATCCCTTGATTCAGGAGGTGGCGTACAGCACGCAACTCAAAGTACATCGCGGCCCGCTTCATTGCGCGGTTGCCCTAGCGATGGAGGTCTATTACCGTGATCAGCTCGATGAATATGCTGGCCTGATCGCGTACCACTATGAGGCCGCGGGACAGTTTCTTGATGCCGCCAGTCATGCGGCTCGCGCCGCGCAATGGGTCGGCTCTACCAATTCGGCTCTCGCGATCAAGCATTGGCACAAGGTGCGCGCGCTTCTACAAAACCAGCCCAGATCCACCGCGAGCGACAGCTTGCGGGTGCGGGCTGGCGGACAGATTTCGGTGCTTGGGTGGCGCGAAGGTCTGACTTTGCAGGAGGTGCAGCCCTTTATCGACGAAGCAACCGAACTTGCCGGTGAAGTAGATAGCCGCTCAATCCAATTACTCTTGATGGGCGAAGGACGGATGTTGCAAGCAAGCGGTGGTCCGGCGGACGAGTATGTTGAGCGTCTGCAGAAGGCCTTGTCGCTGATGGATGCCGATGCCGACCCGGGGCGCGCAGCGACGATCAATGCCGCATTGAGTCAGGCCTATGCTTGGGCGGGCATGCTGGCGCAAGCCTTGGCGGCCAACGATATTGCGCTTCGGGACATGGGCGCCATTGACCGATTTGACCGTGAATGGATTGGCTTCAGCATTGAGCATTGGGTGATGGGCATGCGGGGGCGACTGCTAATGCGGTTGGGGCGTCTGGAGGATGCCGCGCAATGCTTGCAGGAGCTGTTGGGCCGTGGGGAGTCATCGAATGACCCGGTGATCCTGCAATTCGCTCATTTTGGGTACATAGATTTGGCGTGGTGCCGTCAGAACGCTGAGTTGGCGCACGAGCACTACGCGTATGTCGCGGAGATTGCGGCCAAGCATGAAAATCCCTATTTGCGTGTATTTGCGTTGAGCTGTCGCGCGACGGTTGCCAGTATTGACCGCGACTTTGAGACGGCTGCACGGACTTTTTCGGAGGCGTTGACACTGGTTCGACATGCCAAGGTCGCCATGGAGTTTGAAACGGAAATTCTCGCTAGCCTGGCGGAATGTCACCGCGGCCTTGGTAACTCTGAGCAAGCCTTGGATGTCGCCCAGGAAGCGATTGAAATTTCCCGTCAGCGAAGTACCCGCTTGCCCGAGTGCCGGGCGCTGATTACCCGTGCGTCAGCGATGCTTGATGCCTTCGGCTCGGCGCGGGCAGATCAGGCGCAGGCCTTGTTCGCGGAGGCGGAGCGGTTGATACGTTTGACCGGCGCCACTATTTATCAAGAGTCCTTGTTGCGCGAACAGTCTCGATTGGCCGTATTGACCGATTTTCCTGGTCACACGGGCATCAGCGTCGGACAAGCAGCGTGAACTCCCGCATGCCGTAGTCGGCAAGCAGTTCGACTTTTGCACCGAACTGCTGCTCGCAATAACGCATCCACATTTCAGCTGATGCGTGATAAAGCGCAGGGATGGCTTGTAGCTCAGAGCCAAGCGGCATCAAAAAATTGACGGCAAAACCAAGGCGGCTTGCATTATTCATGTCGGCCAGGGTCTTCTTGATGAACAAAGTCCATCGCGCAGCAGGCTGTGCAAGCTTGACGTTAAAAATCCCGCTGGCGACAGAGTAATCCGCCACGCGCGGAATCGCACTGCCGACGATAAATTGAGCGCGAATGTTTGGACGGGAAGAGGGTTGCACCTGCGCGATCATGGCTTCCGAGAGGTCTGTGCCGAGGTAGTCGACGCAGGCGCTGCGATGCCGTTTCAACAGAAAGGCCAGCAGCGCGCCATAACCGCAGCCGACATCGTTGAGGGAGAGCTCTTTGCGAAAATCACACAGCTTGAGGAGTTGAACAAAGCGCAACTCCTGGGTAGGTTGGCAGGTCCAGTCCACCCCAAGGGCGGTTGCCCCATGTGTCAACACCTTGTGTGTGTAGTAGCGTTCAATTTCCGCGTGCAAGCTGTCGAGCCGCTTGCTGGGGGGCGGAGCTGTCGTCATGATGAACCCACCCCCGCGTTCATTGCTGCGCTTATTTCTTGGCTGCTTTTGCCGCTGGCTTCGCTGCCGACTTGGCCGATTTTTCTGGCAGCGTCGGAAATGAAATGGTCAGGTAGTCACGGTTGAAATACGTAACGGGTCGATTCTTTTCGGTGATCAATACCCGGGTGTTTCCTTTTTCTGCCCGCATGTCGTGAAATGTGAAATACACCGGCAGAGGCGTCTTTGAGGCGAGGTTTTTTACCAAGGCATTGACAACGGCCGCATCGCCATTCTGGTTGAGCACGTTGGAGTCATGCTTGCTCAAATTGGTGAAGTAGTCATGCATGCGGTTTCTTGCTTCGGCGTGGGAGGCTCCGATATTGAGAACCGCCACGCTGCTTTTAAAGGAGCGACCTTTTTTGAAAATTTTGAATTCTTTTTGCAGTGCAACCATTTCATCAATGCCTCCAAAGTGTGTTTTCTTGTCAGGCGTTGGTCCGAAACGGACGTTCAACTGATCAAGCAGACTTCCAACGTGGATGTCGTGTTCCTTCATGAAATAGCCCATAAGTTCTCTCCAGTGGTCGCGGTTGATGAAATGACTACATGTTAGTAAACGTTACGGCGTACTGTAAGGCCTATTTGGTTCAGGCCAAGCGTTTGGCCAGAGAGGCGGGCTCGCGGGGGCGTGCGAGCCACGTGTTCCTAGAGTCTGAAAGCACCACGCCGTATGGGAGTTCGTCGCTGATGGACTGTGGCTCACCATCCAACGCGTGTCTCAGGCCCGAAACGGCGCCTGCTATATGCATGTCACGCAACGAGGCCCTTGCGGAGAAGTCTCACTCCGCGGGTCGTTGTCTCGCTTGTCGTGACCCCAACGCTTCAGCGCTGAATAAGGACCTCGCCAGCCCGCCGCACATCCGCCTCGATCTCGGACAGACCCTGGAGCCGCTGATAAATCGGCGTGAAGTCCGGCGCCGTCTTGTCGAACAGTTCCTGGAAGCTGTTGATGACGAAGTAGGTTCGCTGGTAGCTGTCGATCTTGTAGCGGGTGCGCATGACACGTTCAATGTCCAGCGCCAGACGTTGGGGTTCGGGGCTGGTGACGGAATATTGCAGCTCGCCGGACGAGCTGAGGATGCCGGCGCCATAAGCCCGCAGGCCGTCTTTTTGCTGGATCAACCCGAACTCAATCGTGTACCAATAGAGCCGGCTGAGCTGCTCGCAGGCGTGCAGCCCGTGGGCCTTGAGCCCGCCTTTGCCGTACTCCTGCATGTGGTCCGCAAACACCGGGTTGAACAGCAGCGGCACATGGCCGAACAGGTCGTGAAACACATCGGGCTCGACGATGTAGTCGAATTCTTCCGGGGTGCGCAGCCAGTCGGTCACCGGGAATTTGCGATTCGCCAACAAGGTGAAAAACGGCACTTCGGGAATCAGACCCGGCACCGCGACAATTTCCCACTGCGTGGCTTTGTACAGGCGCTCGTTGATTGCCTCGAAGCGCGGGATGTGATCCTTGATGCCCAGCGAGGGCAGGGCGGCAATGAACTCGTCGCAGGCCAGGCCTGGCAGTAGCGCGGCTTGGCGCTCATACAGACGACGGTAGGTGTCATGGTCGGCCGCGGTGTAGGCCGCATAATTTTGCGGGCAGGTGTAGTCGCTGAGCACCTGGCCCCCACGCGCGTAGTCACCGCGCGGCGGGCGTTCGCTGGCCCCATAAACAACCGGTTCGACAGCCATGATCAGCTCCTTGTGCTTCAGGTTTTGTTGGCGGCCAGCACGCCGCGGCGCATCTGGTCGAGCTCTATGCTTTCGAACAAGGCCTTGAAGTTGCCCTCGCCAAAACCCTGGTTGCCCTTGCGCTGTATGAACTCGAAGAAGATGGGGCCGAGCTGGTTTTCGCTGAAAATTTGCAGCAGCAACTCGCCCGGCGTGCCGTCCACCAGGATGTTACGCGCCTGCAAGTCGGCCACATTTTCGCCGTGGCCCGGAATACGTTTGTCGAGCAGCTCGTAATAGGTGTCGCCAGTGCTCAACAGCTTCATGCCGCTGAGTTGCAGGGCGTCCACGGTGGCAAACAGGTCGCTGGACCCCATGGCGATGTGCTGAATGCCTTCGCCCTGGTATTTGTCCAGGTACTCCTGGATCTGGCCGGCTTTTTCATTGCCTTCTTCGTTGATCGGGATGCGGATCTTGCCGCAGGGGCTGGTCATGGCCTTGCTCTTGACGCCCGTGGCCTGGCCTTCGATGTCGAAGTAGCGCACTTCGCGGAAATTGAACAGGCGTTCGTAAAAGCCCGACCACTCGGCCATGCGGCCGCGGTGCACGTTGTGGGTCAGGTGGTCGATGTAGGTCAGGCCGTGGCCGACCGGGTTGAGTGCTTCCGGGCCGCTCACGCCGGACAGGGGCTCAAAGTCCACGTCGTAAAAGCCGATGTTGCCGATGTCGCCGGGCTGGGCGCCGTTTTTGCCGCGCCACCGGTCGATGAAATAAATGATGGAGTCGCCAATGCCCTTGATGGCCGGAATGTTCAGCTCGCCCGGGCCGGCCGTGTCGGCATAACCCCAGGCGCCCAGCTTGATGGCGCGCTCGTAAGCGGCCTTGGCGTCCTGCACCCGGAAGGCGATCGCGCAAACGCTGGGGCCATGCTGGCGCGCAAAACGCTGCGCAAACGAGTCAGGCTCGGCATTGATGATGAAGTTGATGCCGCCCTGGCGGTACAAGGTGACGTTTTTGTGGCGGTGTTTGGCGATAGGCGTGAAACCCATGCGTTCGAACAGCGCACCCATGGCGGCCGGATCCGGCGCGGCGTATTCGATGAACTCGAAGCCGTCGGTGCCCATGGGGTTGTCCCAGTTGGTGGTGGCGGTGGGTAGGGGGGCGTTCATGCATGTCTCCAGGACGAAGTAGGGATGCCATGACTGTAGGCGCACCAGCCATCATTTTTTATGCATAGTGAGGCGCCAAAGTTGAATGTTGCGCAGTAAACATGCAAAATATGAAGAATGGAAGCATTAGACAAGCTGGATAGACTGATATTGCGCAGCCTTCAAGCCGACGGCCGGGCCACTTACGAGCAAATCGCCGAGCAGGTCAGCCTTTCGCCCAGCGCCGTGTTGCGCCGGGTCAAGCGGCTGGAAGAAAGCGGCGTGATCGATCGTTATGTGGCACTGGTCAAGCCCGAGGCCGTGGGGCTGGGGCTGACCGCCTATATCAATGTGCGGCTGGAAAAACACACGGAATCGCACAAACGCAACCCCATGGATCTGTTTCGCGCCAGTGTGCAGACTTGGCCCGAGGTGGTGGAATGTGCGGCCCTGACTGGGGAAATGGACTATTTGCTGCGGGTGGTGGTGGCCGACATGAGCCATTACAGCCGCTTCATCATGGACACCTTGCTTAAACACCCCAGCGTGCAGGATTGCAAAACCAGCTTTGTACTGGACCGTGTCAAAGCGACCACGGCGGTGCCGGTTTGACGTTGATACGTCGGCGCGCTTGTTTTTGCGGCGGCTTGCGGGCTTAATTCAGGAACTGAATTAGGGGATCGCCCCCAGTTTGGGACTGGTGCCGGCCCACCAGGCGGGCGCTGCAAGCCGAATTCGCTCCTGTTTTTATAGCTGCTTGCGCATATGTCTCAAGGGCTGGAGGCTGATTTGGCATGTAAACTGAAGCGATCCTGCTGCTCTGCCCGAGAAAGAAGCCCTTAGTACTAGGCGTTCTAGGGAAAACCC
The DNA here is from genome assembly GCF_033446725.1 of Polaromonas potterensis. Lineage (NCBI taxonomy): Bacteria > Pseudomonadati > Pseudomonadota > Betaproteobacteria > Burkholderiales > Comamonadaceae > Polaromonas > Polaromonas potterensis. Next base: position 128,893 of record NZ_JAWQLX010000012.1, read on the forward strand.
TTATATTGGACCCATGGTTACCCCCGGCACTTTTCTCAAGGCATCCCTGAACGCAGGCAAAGAACTGCTACGCCCGCCCGTGGCGGAAAACGAGCGCAAGCCGCACAAAGCGCCCGTGATGGTGCCCATCCGTTCCATAGGCCCCAGCCATGGCCAGCGGATTGAAAACCACTTGCTGGCGCTGAGCCAGCACGACCGCTACCTGCGTTTTGGTTATGCCGCCAGCGACGAGCAGGTGCGCCGTTATGTGGCGGGCCTCAATTTCGAGCGCGACGAGATTTTTGGCATCTACAACCGCAAGCTCGAGCTGATCGCGATGGCGCACTTGGCGCTGTCGGTAGACCCCAAACTCACCAGCTGCGCCGAGTTCGGCGTGTCGGTCTTGCCCCATGCCCGCGGACGTGGCTACGGCGCCCGGCTGTTCGACCGTGCCGTGATCCATGCGCGCAACGAAGGTGTGAGCATGATGTTCATCCACGCCCTCAGCGAAAACACCGCCATGCTCAACATCGCCCGCAAAGCCGGCGCCGTGATCGAGCGTGACGGCTCCGAAAGCGAGGCCTACCTCAAGCTGCCGCCGGCCGACCTGGACTCGCGCATGACCGAGATGGTGGAAGAACAACTGGCCCAGACCGACTACCGCCTGAAAGTCCAGGCCAAGCAGTTCTGGGACTTCCTGGCGATCGTGCAGGAAGTGCGGCGCGGCGTGCGTGATGGGCGCGACCGCATGCCGATGTAGAGCCCCCACGTTCGCTCTACTAACGTGTAGCTCTCTGCCCCCCGAGGGGGCGCTGCGCCTGCGGTCTGGCGAAGCCAGGCCCGCGGCCCCTGCTGGTATGTGCGGGAGGCGCACGCGGCGCACGGCTCGCTAAGAATACGGGGTCGCCGGGGAATGCGCTATCCTTGACAGCTTCTCAACTACCGAACACCCTCGTGTCCGACGCTCCCCCCAGTAGACCTTCCAAACCGGAAGACAAACGCGGCTTTTTGCAAAAGCTCGCTGAAATGCTTCACCCCGGGCCCGACTCCAAAGACGAGCTGATTGAAACCCTGGTTGAAGCGCAGGACAACGACGTGATCGGCGCGCAAAGCCGCGAAATGCTTGAGGGCGTGATCCGCATGGCCGACATGACGGCCGGGGACGTGATGGTGGCCGCGCCGCGCATGGACGCCATCAACATCGATGCGCCTTTTGACGAGTTGCTGCACCTGGTGATAGACACCGCCCACTCGCGTTTTCCCGTCTACGAAAACGAAAAAGAAAACATCATTGGCATCCTGATGGCCAAGGATTTGCTCAAGCTGCAGCGTGCGCCCGGGCTCAACATCCGCGCCTTGTTACGTGCCGCCGTGTTTGTGCCTGAAAGCAAGGGCCTGAACGACTTGCTGCGTGAGTTCCGCGGCAACCGCAACCACCTGGCCATCGTGATTGACGAGTTCGGCCGGGTCGCCGGGCTGATCACCATTGAAGACGTGCTGGAGCAAATCGTCGGCGAGATCGAGGACGAGTTCGACATCGCCGAAGACGACGGCGACATCTTCGGCCTGACCGACCACACCTACCGCGTCAGCGGCGACACTGCGATCGAGCGGGTCAACGAAGCTTTTGGCGTGACCTTTCCCGAAACCGACTTCGACACCATAGGCGGCCTGGTTGCGCACGAGATGGGCCATGTGCCCAAACGCGGCGAAATTCACGTCTTGTCCGGCCTGCAGTTCACCGTCTTGCACACCAAAGGCGGCGCCGTGCGCTGGTTCAAGGTCGCGCCCGCCGCGGTCGGCGCCGAATAAGGGCCACGCACAGATGGGACGGCAGACAATCGACAGCATGGTGTCCGCCCTGCCCACCTTGCCCGCCTTGCTCGAACACATCGGTCACCCCAGACAGCGCAAAGAACTTTCCCTGTTGCGGCTTGCGCTTGTTTTTATAGCTGGCGGCGCCCATGCCTTGAGCATCGCCTGGCCATTTTCCTGGGGGCTGGCGCAAGGCCAGACGGTCTGGGGTCTGCAGTTGCTGGCGCTGGGTATGCTGGTCTGGCAACTGGATCGCTGCACCGGCTGGAAGCAGGGGCTGGTCCTGGGCTGGTCGTTTGCCAGCGCCTGGTTGTGCGGCATTTTCTGGTGGCTGTTTGTGTCGCTGCATGTGTACGGCGGGCTGGCCGCGCCCCTGGCCGTGCTGGCGATTGTCGGGCTGGCGGTTTTTCTGGCCGCGTATTACGCCGCCGCCTGTGCCGCGTTTGTGGCATTAGCACCCGCGACGCGGCTGCGGCGCGCGCTGGTGTTTGCCGCGCTCTGGCTGCTGGCCGAGCTGGCGCGTGTCGAGTTTTTCACAGGTTTCCCCTGGGGCGAAGCCGGTTATGCCCACCTGGACGGTTTACTCGGCGACTACGCGCGCTGGGTGGGTGTGCATGGCATCACCTTTCTCGCGGCCTTTGTGGCGGCCTGCTTTGCGGGGCTGGGCCAGTTCCGGCGCCAGCGCTTGTTTGTGCCGGTGATCGTCTTGTTCTTCGGGCTGTCGCTGCTTGCCGGTCGCCCGAACTCCACACCGGCCGGCAGCCTGGAGGTCACGCTGCTGCAAGGCAATATTCCCCAGGACGAAAAATTCCAGCCCGGCAGCGGTTTGCCAACGGCGCTGCGCTGGTATGGCGAGCAGCTGCGGGACGCCAAAACCGCGTTGGTGGTGGCGCCCGAAACCGCGCTGCCCCTGCTACCGCAGCAATTGCCCGAAGGGTATTGGAGCGCCATCCAAAATCGTTTTGCCAGCGGCCAGCAGGCGGCGCTGATAGGCATGCCCATGGGCAGTTATACCGAGGGTTACGCCAATGCGGTGGTCGGGCTGCGCCCGGCGTCATCATCAGCCGCCGCTGCGAGCGCGCCGGCGCCGCTTTACCGTTTTGACAAACACCACCTGGTGCCGTTTGGCGAATTTGTGCCGCCAGGTTTTCGCTGGTTCATCAACCTGATGCATATTCCGCTGGGCGACTTCAAGCGCGGTGCGCTGGGCCAAGCCTCGTTGGACTGGCAGGGCCAGCGGCTGGCGCCGAATATTTGTTACGAGGATTTGTTTGGCGAAGAACTGGCGGCGGCTTTTGTCGACCCGGCCAGCGCACCCACCATCCTGGTCAACGTCAGCAACATCGGCTGGTTCGGCAACACCGTGGCCATCGACCAGCACCTGGCCATCTCGCGCATGCGCACACTGGAGTTCGAGCGCCCCATGATCCGCGCCACCAACACCGGCGCGACGGTGATCATCAACCACCGCGGCCAGGTCACCCACGAGCTGCCGCGCCTCACCCGTGGTGTGCTGGTGGGCGAGGTCGAAGGGCGCAACGGCGTCACGCCTTATGCCTGGTGGGTGTCACGCTTCGGCCTCTGGCCCTTGTGGCTGGGCGCGGCCGGCCTGGTGCTGCTGGCCTGGCTGGGGCGTCGCCGCTAGGGCGTTGCTCCAGTCGCTATAAAAACAATAGCTGCTTGCGCCCGTTGTTAAAGGGCGTTGGCTACTATTTGCTTACAAAGTCAGGCCGCAGCCTGGCCCATGCGCACCAGCCGGCCCGGTCGGTGGGTCGTGATTTCGCCTTCGCGCTGCACCGCCACCCCGGCGACCCAGGTCGTCACATAGCCCTGCGCTTTTTGTAAAAAACGTTTGCCACCGGCCGGCAGGTCGCGCACCAGTGCCGGCGTGCCCATGGCCAGGCGTTGCGGGTCGATCAGGTTGAGGTCGGCGCGCAGGCCGGGCGCGATCAGGCCGCGATCCTGCAGACCCAGATAACGCGCATTGCGGCTGCTCATCATCTCCACGGCCTGCGCCAGCGAAAGTTTGTCCTGCGCGCGGCTCAGAACCCAGTGTGTCAGCATGAAGGTGCTGAAGCTGGCGTCACACACCGTGCCCACGTGGGCACCCGCATCGCTCAGGCCGGACAAGGCGCGCGGATGGGCCAGCATCTGGCGCACGGCTGCCAGTGAGCCGCTGTTGTAGTTGAAGATGGGGAAATAAACCAGCCCGCTGCCGTCGCCGGCGGCCAGGTGGTCGTACAACGCTTCCAGCGGCGTGATGCCGCGCTGTTTGGCCTGCACCAGAAAACTCTGCATCACCGACGGCTCGTAGTTGAGCTGGCCGTCCAGCGGGAACATGCGGCCACTGATCAGGTCTATGCGCGCCAACAAAATGTCCACCAGCGGCGGAATCGCCGTGCCGTCGCCGGCCAGGCGTTCTGATTTTTCGCCCAGGATACGGGCCTTGCGCGCCGGCTCACGCAGCGCGGCCGCACGTTCGACCAGCGGCAGGTGGGCCACTTCCTTGTAGCCTGGGAAACCCATGAAAGGGTGAAAACTCGCGTCCAGCCCATTGATCACCCCAATGCCGCGCGCCGCGGTCTGCAGGTAAAGCGGCAGGCCGGCCGCCACCGCCGCTTCAACGCGGGCGCGTATGGCCTCGTATTGTTCGCCGCCCGGGTCGCGCTGCAGCCAGGTCATGGACAGGGGTTTGCCGCTGGCGCGTGCCAGCTGTTCGATCAGCGCAAACTCGGCGTCAAAACCTTGTGGGCCTTTCAGCAGGTCGAAGTCGCTGACCACCTGCACCACGCCGTGAGCCAGGCCCTGGAAGGCGCCGGCAATGCCCGCAAGTTCGGCGGCACTGGCTTCGGCGGCCGGTGTTTCCTTGCCCTCAGACGTGCGGTGGTTGTCGCTGCGCCCGGTGCTGAAACCTGCCGCGCCGGCTTTCAGCGCTTCATGCAGCAGGGCGCGCATGGCGGCGATGTCTGCTGGCGTGGCGCTTTGTTGGGCCACGGCGCGTTCACCCATGACATACATGCGCAGCGGGTCGTGTGGCACCTGCACCAGGTAGTCCAGGCTGCGCGGGTCTTGGTCCAGCGCGTCCATGTATTGCGGAAAACTCTCCCAGTTCCAGCGTATGCCTTCGTGCAGCGCGGCGCCGGGAATGTCTTCGACGCCTTCCATGAGTTTGATCAAATCGTCTTCATGGCCGGGCCGCACAGGCGCAAAACCCACGCCGCAATTGCCCATCACCAGGGTGGTCACGCCGTGGTAAATGCTGGGCGTGAAGTTCTCGTCCCAGGTGACCTGGCCGTCGTAATGCGTGTGGATGTCGACAAAACCGGGTGTCAGCCACAGGCCTTGTGCGTCCACGGTTTCATGCGCGGCCTCGTTGATGGCCCCGACGGCTACGATGCGGCCAGCGCGTACACCGACATCGGCGACAAACGGCTCTGCGCCGCTGCCGTCCACCACAGTCGCCCCTTTAATCAGCAAGTCGAGCATCTTTTCCCCTCCACCAATAAGCCAGTGACAGGCCGCTCACGATATGCCAGATGCCCCACAAGCTGGCCAGCGTGACCATGCCCAGGTCGCTGTTGAATTGCACACCAATGATGCCCAGCGCCAGCCCCGAGTTCTGCATGCCGCCTTCGATCATGACGGCGCGCCGGTCTTTTTCGCTGACCCGCATGGCAATGCTGGTGATCCAGCCGAAAAACAGGCCACTGGCGTTGTGCAAGACCACAATCAGCAGCAGGGGCAGCAGGCCCAAGGTCAGCAACTGGCGCTCCTTGATCAGGCCGGCCACGATAAACAGCAGCAAGGCGATGACGGCGAAATTGCCCAGGGGTTTGCGGATGCGGGCCGTGAGCGCGGGCCACTGGTGCGACATCAGCAGGCCCAGGCCCATGGGCACGGCCAGCAGCAAAAGCAGGCTGATCCAGATGCCCGAGGGGTCGAGGTCCAGGGTGCGCAGCCAGGCGGCGGTGGCCGGGTTGCTGGCGATCATCCAGCTGAAGTTGAACGGCGTGGCAAACAGCGCAATCACACTGGCCACGGCCGACACGCTGACCGACAGCGCTGCGTTGCCCCGGCCCAGGTGGGTGATCACATTGCTCAGGCTGCCGCCCGGGCAGGCCGCGACCAGGATCATGGCGGCCTCGACATTGGGCGGCAGATCCAGCAACAGGGTGGCGATCCAGGTGCCCACGGGCAGCAGGATGAACTGCGGGATCAGGCCGCAGATCACCGCTTTGGGCGCCTGGGCCACGCGCTGGAAGTCGCCGACCTTGAGATCAAGCGCCACCGAAAACACCATGGTCGCCAGGACCAGGCTCAAAATCAGCTGTTGGGTTGTCATGTTTCGTGTCCAGCGAAGGGCAGTAAGAGCCTGTTTACGATCTCGATGGGGCCGCGCTGGCGTCTTTTCGGGATGGGCTGCAAGGCGCGGTGCGCCGCCAATAGCTGGCTATTGGCAAGCGCCGCAACGCCGCAGAGCGCCCGAAAAGGCACCAGCCCTTCGGGTTGGGGCGAAATCGGGCGATTTGCCCGCCAAACCTTTTGCATGGGCATGGGCTCATGCTGCGAGGTCTTGGCGACCAACTCATCCCGATTGCGCCCCAACGCGACCCCATGGAGATCGTAAACAGGCTCTAACAAGCTTAAACGGACGGAAGCCCCGTAAAATCAAGGGTTTACGCGATTTCGCAGACCTGCCCAGTTATTGGGGCCACTTAAAAAATGCTCACTTTCCAGCAAATTATTCTGAAGCTGCAGACCTACTGGGCTGACCAGGGTTGCGCACTTTTGCAGCCTTATGACATGGAAGTCGGCGCCGGGACGTCGCACACTGCTACGTTTTTGAGAGCGCTTGGCCCCGAGCCCTGGAAGGCCGCCTATGTGCAGCCGAGCCGCCGCCCGAAAGACGGCCGTTACGGCGAAAACCCGAACCGCCTGCAGCACTACTACCAGTACCAGGTCGTGCTCAAACCCGCACCAAGCAACATCCTGGAGCTTTACCTCGGCTCGCTGGCCGCGCTGGGTTTTGATCTGAAGAAAAACGACATCCGTTTTGTCGAGGACGATTGGGAAAACCCGACGCTGGGCGCCTGGGGCCTGGGCTGGGAAGTCTGGCTCAACGGCATGGAAGTCACGCAGTTCACCTACTTCCAGCAGGTGGGCGGCATCGATTGCAAACCCATCACCGGCGAGATCACCTACGGCCTGGAACGCCTGGCCATGTATTTGCAGGGCGTGGACAACGTCTACAACCTGCAGTGGACAGACGGCCTGAGCTACGGCGACGTTTACAAACAAAACGAGGTCGAGCAGTCGACCTACAACTTCGAGCACAGCGACGCCGACTTCCTGTTTACCGCGTTCACCGCGCACGAGAAGCAGGCCAAACACCTGATAGCGGCGCAACTGGCGCTGCCGGCGTATGAGCAGGTTTTGAAAGCCGCGCACAGCTTCAACCTGCTGGATGCCCGCGGTGCCATCAGCGTGACCGAACGCGCCGCCTACATTGGCCGTATTCGCAACCTGGCACGCGCCGTGGCGCAAAGTTATTACGAAAGCCGTGAGCGTCTGGGCTTCCCGATGGCGCCGCGCGAGTGGGTGGAACAGATGGCGAAGAAAGCCGCCTGATGATTCTGGAAGTCGCCATGCTGCAGATCAAGCCGGGAGAAACCGCCGGCTTCGAGGCTGCTTTTGCACAGGCGCAAACCATCATCTCCGCCATGCCCGGTTATCTGGGCCATGAGCTGCAGCATTGCGTCGAGCATGACCACCAGTACGTCCTGCTGGTGCGCTGGAACACGCTGGAAGACCACACCGTGGGTTTTCGCCAGTCGGCGCAGTACCAGCAGTGGCGGGCCCTGTTGCACCACTTTTACGACCCTTTCCCCACGGTGCTGCATTACACCCTGACCGAGCCGAAGTGACGCGTGGCCAGCAAGAATCTTCATGTTGAGCTGTTGGTCGAAGCGCGGCCCCTAAAGGCGCGCCACAAGCGGGGCGACGTTGGGCCTTGCCGCGCAGCAAAAGAAGCCTCGGTATGAAGCGTTTTGTCATGGCGCTGATGTTGGTGGTCTTGTGCTGCATGGGGTCGCTCTCGGCCGCGCAAGCCGGCCATCCCCAAGACCTGCGCGACATCCAGGCGAGCCAAGCCTGGACCAGCGCCGTCGCCGAGTTGAAGCTGGTTGAAGCGCGTGTGGCGCAGGACGCCAGCAACACCCAGTCTCAGCATGCCCTGGCCGTGATGCTGGACAAGATGGGCGACCTTCAACACCTGCAAGGCCAGAAAGATACGAGCCATTATCCTTACGATCCCGGTTACAGCCGGGCGCTGCTTCTGGCCCGCAATGATGTGAAGGGGAATCCCAAAAGCCGCTTGATGGAGACCGTCAAACGCATCAAGGTGACTGGGCAAAGAGACGACGAGGCGCGTGCCTGGGCGTTCCGCGATGCGGCAAGAGGCTACTACCGCGCCGCGCGTTTGATACACGAACGCCTGGCGGCTTTAGAGCCCGACAAGGACGAATGGCAGCGGGCGCTGGCGCTCAGTTATGGCAAAACAGCCCCAAGCCAGGGCAGCGCGGAGAAACGCCTGGCCCACTACCAGCCTGCGCTTGACATTCACCTGCGCCTGGCAAAACGCAACCCGGCCAACACCGATTGGCAGCGCGATCTCGCCACCATCTACGGGAAAATGGGCGATGCCGTGGAGAGCACGCAAAGCAAAGTTCCGGCGGCCTACCATGAGGAACTGGCGATACGTCAAAACCTGTTCCGCCAAGACGAAACCAACACGCTGTGGACGCGTGAACTGGCGCTGACTTTTGACAAGATCGGGAAGACGCTGAACTATTTGGGCAAACTAGCTCCTGCACGTGATGCCTACACCGACGGGCAGGGGCTGCATGAGGATTTGGCCAAGCTGGACCCAGCCAACACCCAGTGGCAAAGCGACCTGGGCACGGTTTACCTGGACATTGCCGATCTGGAAAACCGGCGCCGGGCAAAATTCCAGGGGCAGGCCTTGGCCGCTTACCAGGACGCGCTGAAAATACGCACCCAACTGCTTGAGCGGGAACCGGCCAATATCCTGTGGCAGGTTCATCTGGTGGAGATCCACCAAAAAATCGCCAGGTTTTATGGGGACGGCGGCGAGTACGCCCAGATGCTGGAAGTCAACCGGGCCGCGCAACAGCAGATGGCGTATTACGCGCAGCGTTACCCGCAAGACCGGGGCTGGCTGTTTTACCAGTTGGAGTTTTATTTCAATATCGGCTTTGAACATTTGCGTGTGCAACGAGACACCCGGCCACGTATTGCCAGTGACCAGGCGCGATTCCCGCCGGACCCGGAACGATTTGCAGCGGCCATGCTGGCCGGCGAAGCGACCTTTAAAAAGATGGTGGAAATTATTGATGTGTTGGCGCGGCAGGACAATGTCAGCCCGCAGCCATGAGGTGGACAGAAGAATAAAAGATACAGTGGTGAAAATGCGCCGCGAGGCAGGCCAGCGACTCCGGGGCGCAGCCACTTTTTACCGTTTGACCGTAACCGTAGGGCCCATGCACAGGCTGCAGGGCTGGAATTGATTTCGATATGACCGCACAAAATCTTCTTGTTGAACTGTTTGTTGAAGAGCTGCCCCCCAAGGCGCTCAAAAAGCTCGGCGACGCCTTTGCTGGCGTGTTGCTGGAGCAACTGAAAAGCCAGGGGCTGGCACCCGCCGACGCCGTGCTGACGGCGTTTGCCTCGCCGCGCCGTCTGGCTGCGCACATCACCGCTGTGGCGGCGCAAGCGGTCGACAAGTCCGTGTCGCAAAAACTGATGCCGGTGACGGTGGGGCTGGATGCCTCTGGCAATGCCACGCCCGCCTTGCTGAAAAAGCTGGCCGCGCTGGGCGCTGATGCGTCCAGCGTCGCGGGTCTGAAAAAAGCCATGGACGGCAAGGCCGAGGCGCTGTTTTACGACAGCACGGTCACCGGTGCGACCCTGGCCGAAGGCCTGCAAAAAGCCTTGCTCGAAGCCATTGCCAAGCTGCCCATCCCCAAGGTCATGACTTACCAGCTGGAAACCGATTGCGAACTGCCGGGCTGGAGCAGCGTGAGTTTTGTGCGCCCTGCCCATGGCTTGGTGGCCTTGCATGGCAGCAGCGTGGTGGCTGTGACGGCCCTGGGCCTGAAGTCGGGCAACAGCACCCATGGCCATCGCTTCGAGGCTGCTGTTGATCCGGTGGTCCTGAAAGATGCCGATAGTTATGCCGCGACCCTGGAAAAAGACGGCGCCGTGATTGCCGGTTTTGCCGCGCGCCGCGCCGAGATAGCCCGCCAGCTGGCGGCTGCTGCGGCCAAGCTTGGCGGTGGTGTCAAAGCCATTGAAGACGACGCCCTGCTTGATGAAGTCACGGCTTTGGTCGAGCGCCCGAACGTGCTGGTCTGCGAGTTCGAAAAAGAATTCCTGGATGTGCCGCAGGAATGCCTGATCCTCACGATGAAGGCCAACCAGAAGTATTTCCCGCTGCTCGATGCTTCGGGCAAGTTGAGTAACCAGTTTCTGGTCGTCAGCAACATCAGCCCGGCTGATGCCAGCGCCGTGATTGGCGGCAACGAACGTGTGGTGCGCCCGCGCCTGGCCGATGCCAAGTTCTTTTTTGACCAGGACCGCAAGAAGACGCTGGCTTCGCGTGTGGCGGGGCTGGACAAGGTGGTGTATCACAACAAGCTGGGCACGCAGGGTGAACGTATTCAGCGTGTGCGGGCCATCGCCGAAGCAATCGCCAACCGATTGAGTGTCAATGTGGCCGACGTGCAGCGCGCCGCCGAATTGGCCAAGACCGATCTGGTGACCGACATGGTTGGCGAGTTCCCTGAGCTTCAGGGCATCATGGGTCGCTACTACGCGCTTAACGATGGCTTGCCTGCCGATGTGGCCGACGCGATTGAAGACCACTACAAGCCGCGTTTTGCCGGCGACGCGTTGCCGCGCAACGCTATCGGCGTGATAGTGGCGCTGGCCGACAAGCTGGAGACACTGGTCGGCATGTTCGGCATTGGCAATTTGCCGACCGGCGACAAGGACCCGTTTGCGCTGCGCCGCCATGCCCTGGGGGTGACCCGCATGTTGGTCGAAAAAGATTTGCCGCTGGGGCTGACGGAGTTGGTTGCGGGCGCTGGCGCTGTGTTTGGCGACAAGATTCAGGACGCGTCCGCGGCTCTGGTGGACTTTATTTACGACCGTCTGGCCGGTTCGTTGCGTGAGCAAGGTTACAGCGCGCAGGAAGTCGATGCCGTGCTGGCCTTGAAGCCACAGCGCCTGGGCGATGTCGCCAAACGCCTGGCGGCCGTTCGTGCTTTTGCTGCGCTGCCCGAAGCGCCGGCGCTGGCCGCCGCCAACAAACGTGTCGGCAACATCCTGAAAAAAGCCGAAGGCACGGTAGAAGCCAAGGTCGATCCTGCCTTGTTGCAAGAGGATGCTGAAAAACAGCTTTTCTCCACACTGCAAATCGTTTCGTCGATTGCGGATGGGCATTTTGCGCTGGACGACTACGCCGCTTCGCTGCAGGCACTGGCGGCCTTGAAGGCGCCGGTCGATGCCTTCTTCGACGGGGTGATGGTCAACGCCGAAGACCCGGCACTGCGTGCCAACCGCCTCGGCCTGCTGGCCACGCTGCACCAGGCCATGAACCGCGTCGCCGATCTGTCCAAACTCGCGGCCTGATCAGGAGCCCCCATGAAACTCGTCATCCTCGACCGCGACGGCACCATCAACAGCGACAGTGACGATTTCGTCAAGACGCCGGACGAGTGGATGCCGCTGCCCGGTGCGCTGGAGGCGATTGCGCGGCTGACCCATGCGGGCTGGCATGTGGTGATTGCGTCCAATCAGTCGGGCCTGGGTCGTGGCTTGTTTGACGTGGCCTCGCTCAACGCCATGCACGCCAAGATGCACAAGCTGCTGGCGGCCCAGGGTGGGCGCATTGACGCGGTGTTTTATTGCCCGCACAGCCCGGAAGAGTCCTGCAACTGCCGCAAACCGCTGCCCGGCCTGTTCGAGCAGATTGGTGCGCGTTTTGGCGTGCCGCTCAAAGGCGTGCCGACGGCCGGCGACTCGGTGCGTGATTTGCTGGCCGGCGCCGCCGCTGGTTGCGAGCCGCACCTGGTGCTGACCGGCAAGTCGGCGCAATACCAGGCTGGCGGCCAGCCCGAGGGCCTGCCGCCAGGGACACGCTTGCACGCCGACCTGGCCGCCTTTGTCGAATTCATCCTGAATCGCGGCACGGCGGCGTGACGCTATAAAAACAATAGCTGCTTATGCCCATGTGTAAAGGGCTAGATGCCAAAAATGCTTACAAACTTGATTGACAACACGCCATGGCACTGATTCGCTCCATTCTTCATCTTTTGTGGATGGCCATCACGGTGGTGCCCTGGGCGCTGGCCGTGCTGGTGTTTTCGTTGTTCGGCAGCAGCACCCAGATTTACTGGCTGTGTGCCGGCTGGCTGCGTCTGGCGGTCAGTGGCGGCACGGTCATCCTGGGCATCCAGAACCGGGTGACCGGCATGGAAAACCTGCCCACGGGCGAAACCAGCGCCGCGGTGTTGCTGGTCAAGCACCAAAGCACCTGGGAGACCTTTTCCATGGTGACCCTGATGCCACATCCGCTGGCCTTTGTGTTCAAGCGCGAACTGCTGTACGTCCCCTTTTTCGGCTGGGCCATGAGCCGCATGGACATGATCCACATCGATCGCAGCCAGCGGGCCCAGGCTTTCAACAAGGTGGTGGCCCAGGGCAAACGCTTGATGGCTCAGGGCACCTGGGTCATCATGTTCCCCGAAGGCACACGTATCCCGCGTGGGCAAAAAGGCGTCTATAAAACCGGCGGCACGCGGCTGGCGATTGAAACCGGCGCACCCGTGGTCCCGGTCGCCGTGACCTCGGCCAAGTGCTGGCCGCGCAAGGCGTTCATCAAACGGCCTGGCATTGTCGATATCTCCATCGGCAAACCCATCAGCAGTGTGGGCCGCAAACCCGAAGAACTGATGCGTGAGGTCGAGGCCTGGATAGAAGCCGAGATGCGCCGCCTCGATCCCGAGGCTTACCCTGAAACGGCCGGCGCAAAAGCTTGAACGGCATCGCCTGCGCAGGACCCGGCAGCGCTAAACTGCCAGCATGCAAAGGCTTCTTCAGTTCACGCTTGACCTCTTTGATTCCGTGCCCGCCAAGCCCGCGGTGCAAAAACCGGATCACTCTGAAAATAAAGAGTCAAATCGGCCTCCAGCCCTTGCGGAGTATGCGCAAGAAGCTCCTGAAAGCATAGCGAGTCAGGCGCTGGCCGCCGACCCGCTGCCGACGCAGACCTTGCAGCAGTTGCTGGACCCCGCCACCTACCGCCATCCGAATGCCAGCCGCGAAGCCCTGCTGGGCGAGACCGTGGTGGCCTACCAGTTCCGCCGTGGCAAACGCCGCACCATCGGTTTTTCCGTCGGTGCCGAGGGGCTGGTCGTGAGCGCACCCAAGTGGGTGCCGCTGTACGAGATTGACAAGGCGGTGCAGGAAAAAGCCGGCTGGATTGTCGCCAAGCTGCAGGAGACCCGGGCGCGGCATACGCGGCTCGAATCCGCGCGCATTGACTGGAAAAACGGCGCGAGCCTGCCTTTCCTGGGCGCACCGGTGACGCTGGTGATCGACCCGCGCCATGCTTTTGGCGGTGTCGGCGGCGAACTCAAGACCCCCGCGGCCACCGACAGCCCGGGCGAGGCAGCGGCATCGGCCCTGCACATCGCGCTGGCGCAGGACGCCACGGCCGACCAAATCCGCGATTCCGTGCAGGCCTGGCTGATGCGTCAGGCCAAACGCCTGTTCACCGAACGCCTCGATCACTTTGCGCCGCAACTGGGTGTGCAGTGGCGCAAGCTGAGTTTGAGCAGTGCCGGTACCCGTTGGGGCAGCGCCAGCGCCGACGGGTCCATCCGCCTGAACTGGCGGCTGATCCATTTCAAACTTTCGGTGATCGACTATGTGGTGGTGCATGAGTTGAGCCACCTGCGGGAGATGAACCACAGCCCGCGTTTTTGGGACACGGTGCGCGCCGTGGTGCCGGATTACGCCGAGTTGCGCGGCCAGTTGAAGGACGAAGCCATGCCTAAATGGTAGGACTTGGTGACAAATTGCCGAAATTTGCGCCTAAGCGGCCGGGAACAGCAAGAAGATTGAACAAGTTGTTGAATTCGTGCAATATCATAAATATGACAAAAATAATAAGTTCATAACAATTCATAGTAAAGGCCCCCCATGAACGACAAACCTATTCTTGTGGTGGAGGACAATCCCGACCACCTTGAGCTCACCGTTCTGACGTTGCAGGAACAAGGGGTGCACACGGTGATCGTCACGGCGCGTGACGGTGCCGAGGCGTTGGACTACCTGTTTGGCCAGGGCGCCCACGCCGGCCGCGACACTCACAAACAACCGGCCTTCATCCTGCTGGACATGAAATTGCCCAAGTTGTCCGGCCTGGACGTTTTGCGCAGTGTGCGCCGCAACCCCTTGACCGAGCTGGTCCCGGTGGTCATGCTGACCTCGTCCAGCGAAAAATCCGACATCGTGGCCTGTTACCAAAGCGGGGCCAACGGCTTTGTTCGCAAACCCGTCGATTTTGGGGAGTTCACCGAAAAATTGAGCCGCCTGCAAGACTACTGGCTGCGGGTCAACGAGTCTCTCGCCACGGCTTGATAGCGGGTGCTGCCACCCGGCTTCGGTCCGAAGCCGGGCCCGCATCCGGCGCCGGCAGTTTTTTTCCCTTGCTTGCGTACGTCCATGACTTACAGTCGCATGACTTAAATAGCTGGAAGCAACATGAAGGCTAGGGTCAGTTTGCGTGCACGTATCGTCATGCTGGTGGTGGTGGCGATTGTTCCGCTGTTTGGCATGTCGATTTTCAAGGCCTTGCACAATGCCGACGCGGAAGTAGCGCTGGCCAGGGGTAATCTGCAGTTTGCCGCGTCGCTGGCTGCGGCCGGCCAGGAAAACATCGCCGACTCGGCCCGGCAGGTGCTGACGGTGATCGCATCCTTGCCGCTTCTGCAGGACGGCAAAAACACCGATTGCGACCGCTATTTTTCCAAGCTGACCCAGCACCTGCCCGAATATGCCAACCTGGGCCTTCTGGGGCTGGATGGTTACACCCGTTGCCATGCGCTGGGCAGCGACAAAAAGGCCTTTTTGGGTGACCGCCGCTATTTTCGCGACGCCATCGCGCAGCGGCGTTTTGTTGTCGGCCCTTACACGCTGGGGCGGCTGGCCGTCGCCAAGCCGATCATGACCTTTGCCCAGCCGGTGATCGATGCCAACGACAAGGTGACGGGTGTGGTGTATGCCTCCTTCGATCTGGACCAGATGGCCAAGTCCATCGCCGGACTGCAGTTGCCCAACGGTGCGGCCCTGGGGATTCACGACCGGGACGGCGTGTTGCTGGCGGGCAAACCCGCCTTGCCGATCCGGGTGGGGGAGATGGTCCGCGCCCCGGTTCTGCAGGACGCGGTGAAAAGCTTGAGTTCGGGGGTGCGTGAGGGGCCCGACGGTGCCGGCCAAGCGCGTTTGTGGGCCTTCATGCCCAGCAGCCCGCGGGCGGAGTCGTCGGTGTTTGTCTCGGTCAGCATGGCCCGCGACCTGATCGTCGGGCCCAGCCGCAAGCAGCTGTGGCTGGAGTTGGCGGCCTTGTCCCTGGTGGCTTTTCTCGGCGGCTGGATCGCCTGGATGATTGGCGGCCGCGCGATTGTGGCGCCGACCCGGCAAATCCTGCATGCCACGCGCGAGCTGGAGAAAGGCCATTTCAAGGTACGTGTGCCGATCCGCCACAACACGGGGCAGAGCGAGTTTTTCAGGATCGCGGCCAGTTTCAACCTGATGGCCGATTCGCTGGAGCAGCGCGAGCAGGATATGGACAAAGAACTGGCGCGCAGCCGGCAGGCTTACGAAACCCTGGAGCTGATCATCAACAGCATGCAGGAAGGCCTGATGGCGGTGGACGCCACCGGTCGGCCGCTGCTGGTCAACGACACTGCCTCGCAGCTGTTTGCCATCGACGAGTTGTCCCTGGTGCTGTCCGCGCGCTGGCCCGAGCGCCAGGGCCTGTTTGTGCCGGGCACGCAGACCTTGTATGCCTTTGACCAGCTGCCTTTGTACCGGGCGCTGCAGGGCGAGAGCGGCGGCCCTTTGCCCATCCTCGTGCGCAATGCGCGCGAGCCTGCCGGGCGGTTGATCAGCTGCAATTACCGGCCCATGCGCGGCCCGAGCAGCGTGGTCGGCGCCTTGATGGTGTTCACGGACATCACCGAGGTTGAGCGCTTGCAGCTGGAGCAGGCGCGCAGCTACGCGCAGTTGCGCGAAGCCCAGCACAAGCTGCTCAACGCCCAGCGTCTGGGGCGCATCGGCAACTGGGAGTCGAACCTGATCACCCAGGAGCTCTGGTGGTCCGACGATGCGCATGAATTGTTCGGGATGGGCCGGGACGATTTTCTCGGCAGCCGGGATGAGTTCACCCGCTTGATCCACCCGGAGGACAGGCCTGGCTACGTGCGCCAGCGGGATGCCGCCGCGCGCGACGCCTTGCCCCTGGACTCGGAGTACCGCATCATCACCCCGGCCGGTGAGATCCGCTGGATACACCAGCATGGCGAACCTTTTCTCGACCACACGGGCGCGGCGGTGTTGCGCGCTGGTGTGGTGCAGGACATCACAGCGCGAAAACTCGCGGAACAAGTGGCTGCGCGTAGCGCCGAGTTGTTGCGTCGCACCGGCGAGATGGGGAAAATCGGCGGCTGGGAAGTGGTGCTCGACGGCATGCGCATGGCCTGGTCGGAGCAGGTCTACCGTATCCACGAGGTGGACCCCGCCACGGCGATCACCATCGATTCCGCCTTTGCTTTTTACGCGCCCGAGGCGCGAGCGACCATGAACCGCGCCGCGCGGGCTGCCGCGGAACACGGCACGCCCTGGGACCTGGAGTTGCCGCTGGTGACCGCCAAAGGCCGGCGTATCTGGGTACGGACCCAGGGCCAGGCCTTGATGCAGGATGGCACGGTGGTGCGCGTGGTGGGCGCGCTGCAGGACATCACCGAGAAACATGAGTCGCAAGAACAACTGCGGCTGTTGGGGAGCAGCATTGCCCGCTTGAACGACATCGTGCTGATCACCGAAGCCGATCCGCTGGGCGAGCCGGGACCACGTATCGTGTTTGTCAACGATGCGTTTGAACGCCGCACCGGCTACAGCCGCGAGGAGGTGCTGGGCCGGTCACCGCGGTTTCTGCAAGGCCCCAAAACGCAGCGCGCCGAACTGGACCGCATTACGGCGGCGCTCCGGGAGATGAAGCCGGTGCGTGCCGAGCTGATCAACTACAAGAAAAATGGTGAGGAATTCTGGTTGGACCTCGACATGGTGCCCCTCGCTGATGCCCAAAGGAAGTTCACGCATTTCGTGGCGATTGAGCGCGACATCACCAAACGCAAAAAGGCCGAACAAGCCCTGATCGACAGCGAACAGCGCTACGCCGCCCTGTTCGAGTCGGCACCGGTGCCGATGTGGATCGTCGATTTCGAGGTCCTGGGGTTTCTCGCGGTCAACGAGGCGGCCCTCGATAGCTACGGTTATTCCCGGGACGAATTTTTGGGTCTGACCGTCACCGATATCCTGCCCGAGGCCGAGCAAGAGCGCCTGAAGAAACATCTGGCCAGAGGCTTCCTGGACGGCGCGCACCGGTGGTTTCATGTTGACAAGGCGGGCCAGTCGTTTCCGGTGGAGACGGTCTCGCGTGCCATCGTCTACCTGGGGCGAGAGGCCCGCTTTGTGGTGGCGAACAATATCGCCGCGCAACTCAAGGCCGAGAACGATGTGCAGGCCCACTTGTTCACCCTGCAACGGGCCGCCGATGCGACCCAGGCAATCACCAGCCACCGCAGGCTGGAAGCCACCATGCAGGAGACCGTGGACCAAGCCAGGGCCGTGGTGGGCGCGCACCAGGCCGTGGTGAGCCTGACGGCCAAGGGCGACTGGGCGCAGACGATCAATGCCGTGTCCCTGACGGACAAATATGCGAACTGCCGGGATTTTGTCAGCCAGTCTTATGGCAGTGGGCTCTGGTCGGCCGTGTGTGAAACCAACAGCCCGATGCGGTTGACGGAGGCCGAACTGGCGGCGAATCCACGCTGGCGCGCCGTGGCTGGTGAGGCCGCAGCCAAACAGCCGGCGATGCGCGGCTGGCTGGCGGTGCCGCTGACGGGCCGCAATGGCGAAAATATCGGGCTGCTGCAACTGACCGATAAATACGAGGGCGAGTTCAGTTTGCAGGACCAGTATGTGACGGTCGAAATCGCCCAGCTGGCCTCCATCGCCATTGAAAATGCCAAACTGTTTGAGCAGGTGCACCAGCTTAACCAGGGGCTGGAAGCCAAAGTGGCCGAACGTACGGCGGCTTTGGAGCGGCAGGAAGCCTTGTTCCGGGCCCTGGCTGAACAGGCCCCGCAAGTCATCTGGACCATAGACGCCCAAGGCCGGGTGACTTACCTGAACCGGAAATGGTACGAACTGATGGGCGGCACGCTGGCGGACTGGCAGGGCAGGAGCTGGATGGCGGCGATGCATCCCGACGACTTGCCTGACATGGCCGCCAATTGGGAAGTCTCACGCCGAAGCCTGACACCTTTTATGGGTCTGCGGCGGCTGATGGTCAGGGATGGCACTTGCCACACCATGTCTTACCGGGCCTCCCCGGTGCTGGATGACAGCGGCGAGGTCTTGTTCTGGGTGGGTATCGATGCCGACGTGAGTGAGATCAAGGCGATCGAGGCCGCGTTGCGTCTGTCCAACCAGGAGCTTGAAGCTTTTTCCTATTCGGTGTCGCATGATCTGCGTTCCCCTTTGAACACCGTGGACGGCTTCAGCCGCCTGCTGGCCAAACAGCTGAGTACCGGCCAGCCCAACGAAAAAGTCCAGCATTACCTGTCGCGTATTCAGGCCGGCGTGGCGCAGATGGGGCGGCTGATCGAGGATTTGTTGTCGCTGGCGCAAGTCTCACGCATGCAACTGCGTTATGAAACCATCGATCTGAGCGCGCTGGCGCGCGAGATTGCCGACGAATGCCGGGTTCGCAACCCCGAACGCAAGGCCGAGATCAGTGTCGAAGACGGCTTGCGGGCCCAGGGTGACGGGCGGTTGATTCGCGTGGTGATGGAAAACCTGCTGGGAAATGCCTGGAAATTTACTTCTCAGCGACCTTCTGCCGTTATTAAGGTTGGACACACCACAGACGCTGCCGGCGTCACCGCTTTTTTCGTCCGGGACAACGGTGCCGGTTTTGACATGGCTTATGCCGACAAGCTGTTTAATACTTTTCAGCGCTTGCATGCGGTGACCGAGTTTCCGGGGACGGGTGTGGGCCTGGCGACGGTCAGTCGGGTGATTGGCCGCCACCGGGGTCAGGTGTGGGCGGAGGCCAAGCCGGGCCAGGGCGCCACCTTCTTTTTTACCTTGCCCGGGGCACCAGCCCTGAAGCGGGGATTGTTAGAAGAGGCTTGAAAGTGACCGAGAGTTAGCCCAATTGAATAAACCTATTAATCTGTTTAAATTGCTAGTTGAATTTTTTTTAGGCTTTTCCTATGCCGCGTGAACCTTTGTCTTTTGAGAGTGCCATCACGGCGACCGATTTCTCCAGCGAGGACTATTGCGGCACCACCTATGCCGCGAAACTGCTGGGCCTGTCGGTGGCCACGGTGCAATCGTTGGTGGAAAAAGGCGAAATTGAGGCCTGGAAAACGCTGGGTGGCCATCGCCGGTTGTCCCTGCGCGCCATCAACGGCTACCTGCAAAAACACAGTCCGCAACTGGCGCATGCCGACCCGGACCCCAGGAGCCGCCTGAGTGTGCTGGTCGTGGAAGATGACGAGGCCGCACGCGAGTTGTACAAAGCCCAGTTCGAGCAATGGGACATGACGGTGGATTGCAGCTTCATGAACTCCGCCCTGGAAGCCTTGATGGACATCGCCAGCATGCGGCCTGACCTGTTGATCACGGATCTGAACATGCCCGGGGTCGACGGCCTGGAGATGCTGCGTGCGCTCAAGCGCAACCAGCAGCTGTCGGCCATGCAGATTTTGGTGATCAGCGGCTTGCCCGAAGAGGTGGTCAAGGAACGAGGCGGACTGCCACCCAGCGCGCATTATCTGGAAAAACCAATCAATTTCGACTGGCTGCATGGCTACATCACCGCATTGCTGGTGGCCAATCGAAAATGGCGTTAAGCCCGTCGCAGCTTATTTGCACTTGAAAGGGCGGACCCGGTCCCGCGTCCATTGACTACCTTGACAACATGGCTGAAGTCGCTGACCCGGTCCAAGAAGCGGCCAGGGAGTGGGGTGGTTGACGGTCAGGCCGGCAAGGCGACAGAAAGTCTGGACACTTTCCAGTCCGGCTTGGAGCTGGCGACCGAGGGGATTGTTTTGCTGGACAGCCAGGGGCAGCTGCTGGCGATGAACAGCCGGGCCCGCGATCTTTTTCAAGCAGCGCAGGCCAGTTTGACGGGCATCCCGTTCTGGGATGCCGTGCCGGCGCCGATTGCCGAGAAGCACCGCAGCCTGGCCGAGCAGGTCTTGGAGGCCGGCGACAGTCACACATTTTTTGCCCATCATGTGTTTGAGGACCAATGGGTGGAGTACCGCATGAAGCGGCATGCCGACGGACTGGTGGTCAACCTGCGGGATGTCAGCGAGACCCGTCAGGCCTTGCTGCAACTGCAGGGCAGCGAGCTTTGCAACCAACGCCTTTTTGACGCGAATGCGCAAGCCATGTGGCTGTTTGATCCCTCTTCCCGGCGTCTTCTGGCGATCAACCAGGCGGCGGCTGCGTTTTACGGCATGGCGCAGGATGCCTGGGACGCCCTGCCGGTTGAGACACTTTTCCCGGACGGGGAAGGTGCGGGCTGGCTGGACTCCCTGCCGGCGGGGGATTTCCAGCCGCAGATGCGGCTGTGCACCCAGCAAAAAATGAATGGCGAGCGTGTGCTCGTGGAGTTGGCCTGCAGCCGTGTGCAGTGGTTCGAACACGCCGCCGTGCTGGTCAGCGTGGTGGACGTGGGCGCCAGGCACCTGGCCGACGTGCAGTTGCAGCGGCGCAATGCCGTGCTGGCGCAGCGTCTCGAGCAATGCAATGCCGACTTGCAACGCAGCCACCAGGAGCTGGAGGCTTTCAGCTACGCCATGTCCACCGATCTGAAAGCACCTTTGCATGTGGTCAACGGTTTTGCCAAGACGCTGGCGGAGCGGTATTCGGCGGCGCTGGATGCGCAGGGCCAGCATTACCTCGCGCGCATTCGCGCCAGCACCCGCCAACTGGCCAAACTGATTGACGATTTACGCACCTTGACCCATTTGCCGCGCAGGCCCCTGACGCCCGAGTTGCTGGACCTGGCGCCGGTGTGCCAACGCCTGATTGACGACTTGCGCCAGCGCGAGCCGGAGCGGCAACTGGTGCTTGAAATGGCGGCGACCTTGCCACTGGTCGGCGACAAAAACCTGCTGGCCACGGCCTTGGCCTGCCTGATCGACAACGCCTGGAAGTTCAGCGCCAAAAAAGAGCAGGGCTGGATCAAGATCGGGCTGGTGCCGGGCAAATCACCGGCCGGGTGTGTGTTGTTTGTGTCGGACAACGGGGCTGGTTTTGACACCACCTACGCCGACAAGTTGTTCACACCGTTTCAGCGGCTGCATTCGGCCGCTGATTTTCCCGGCGGCGGTTTGGGCCTGGCCATCGTCAAGCGGGTGGCCGAGCGCCATGGCGGCACGGCTTGGGGGGTGAGCTCCGACCAGGGCGGCGCCAGCTTTTTCCTGTCCCTGCCGCAGGGCGGCGGCAACACCCTGCCGCCAGTTTCTTAGCGTGCGCAGCGCAGGGCCGCCCCAAGCAAGCACAGCCCCCTCGGGGGGCAGCGAAGTACACGAAGTGACAAGCGTGGGGGCATATCAAGCTGGCTGGAAGCGGTAAACACCATCGGCCCCGAGCCGGCGTTTCAGTTTGCCTTCAAACCACAAGGTGTGCAGATGGGCCACCGCCTCGCCCAGGGCGAAGGTGGTCTGGTGCACATCCAGCTTGCGCTTGAACATGACCGGCAGGATGTCCGCGCCGCTGCAGGGGCTGGCCTCACAGGCTTCCATGACTTCTGCCAGCCGGTCGTGGTGGTGCGCGTGCAATTGCGCGATACGCGTGTGCAGGCCCTTGAAGGGTTTGCCGTGGGAAGGCAGGGTCAGTGTCTCGGGCGACAGTGGCTTGAATTTGTCGATGGACTGCAAAAACAGCGTCAACGGATTGGACTCCGGTTCCGCGTCGTACACGCTGACATTGGTCGAAATACGCGGCAGGATCATGTCGCCGCTGATCAGCAAACCGGCGTCGGGGCAGGACAACGCGATGTGTTCCGGCGCATGGCCATAACCGCTGATGCAGGTCCACTGGCGGCCGCCTATGGCGATGACCTGGCCGTCCATCATGCGGTGGTAACGGCTGGGGACATCGGGCACCAGGCCGGGGTAGTAATTGGTGCGGCCCCGGATTTGTGTGATGTATTCCGGGTCGCTCAGCCCGTGCGCGACGAAAAAGTCGGCCGCGCTGGCGCCGCCAAAGCCGGTGGGGCCCAGGGTGCTGAGCCGGGCCGTGTGGTAATCGGTGGCGCTCATCCACAGCGGCGCGTTCCAGCGTGCGCACAACCAGTGCGCCAGCCCGATGTGGTCCGGGTGCATGTGGGTGACGATCACGCGCAGAATCGGTAAATCTTCCAGCTCGTTGGCGAAAATGGTTTCCCATTGCGCCCTGGATTCATCTTTGCTGATGCAGCAATCCACCACCGTCCAGCCCTCGCGCGGGCCCTCCGGGCCGTCCAGCGTATCGCGCAGCAGCCACAGGTTGATGTGATCCAGCGCAAAAGGCAGGCGCATCCTTATCCATTTGACGCCTGGGGCTACCTCCAGCGTGCCGCCGGGCGGCGGCAAGGCATCGCCAAAAGGATAGTGGAGTTGTGCTTCCAGTTCATTCATCTTGTAAGATCGCTCAGTAGGTTGACGTTTACGTTAACGTAAGTTCGAAGATCCCTCATTACACCTGATTTATCGGGCGGTTACACAAAGGTCCTGTCCCCAGGGTTTCACAGCATGGCAAGCATCACCTACTCCATCAGCGATCTGGCCAAAGAGTTCGACCTGACCACACGCGCCATCCGGTTTTATGAAGACATGGGGCTGCTGCAGCCGCAGCGCGAAGGGCCGGGCGGGCGCAACCGCGTCTACACAGCGCGCGACCGGACCCGACTCAAGCTGACCTTGCGCGCCAAACGGCTGGGGCTTTCCTTGGTGGAGGCCAAGGAAATCATCGACTCCTACGACAGCCCGCGCGACACGGCCCCGCAGCTTAAGAAATTCCTGGACATCCTGAGCGAACACCGCAAGAAGCTGGAAGCTCAGATGTTGGACTTGCAGGCCAATCTGGACGAGATACGCACCCACGAAAAAGACGCCAAAGCGCTGCTCGGCAAGGCTGAAAAGCCGAAAAAAGGTCTCTTGTAGGCCGAAACCAAATTATTCAGAGGTCCTTCATATGGATGCAGCCACCGCGCCGTCAGAGTTGTTCCGGCGCATAGAAACGAGCTTTTTACGCCAGGGGCTGATGCAGCACCTGGGTGCCCGGCTGCTGCGCGTCGAGCCCGGCCTGTGCGAGGTGGCGCTGCCGTATTCGGAGCGTGTGACCCAGCAGCAAGGCGGCTTTCACGGTGGCGCCATGGGCGCGCTGGCCGACATTGCCGGCGGTTATGCCGCGTTGACGGTGGTGGCATTGGACGCCGAGGTCACCACCGTCGAGTACAAAATCAATTTCCTGGCCGGCTTCACGGACGGCGAGTTGCGCGCGGTGGGCCGCGTGGTCAAGGCCGGAAAACGCATCATCGTGACCACGGCGGAAGTGAGTCACCTGGACACAGGCGGCAAGGAAAGTGCCTGCGCCATGATGCAGCAGACGCTTGTTCCCGTCCCCAAAACCTATTAAACACGCGCCCCAGACCCTCTCCGGCGCGCACCTTCAGCCTTCAGAAAGACCATCATGACAAACATGCCAGGACTCAATTTCCAGCTCGGCGAAGACATCGATGCGCTGCGCGACACCGTGCGCGATTTTGCGCAGGCCGAGATCGCCCCGCGTGCCGCCGAGATCGACCGCAACGACCAGTTCCCCATGGACTTGTGGCAAAAAATGGGTTCCCTGGGCGTGCTCGGCATCACCGTCAGCGAAGAATACGGCGGCGCCAACATGGGTTATCTGGCACACATGATCGCCATGGAAGAGATCAGCCGCGCCAGCGCGTCCGTCGGTTTGTCCTACGGCGCACACAGCAATCTGTGTGTGAACCAGATCAAGCGCAATGGCAGCGAGGCGCAGCGCAAAAAATACCTGCCCAAACTCATCAGCGGTGAACATGTGGGTGCGCTGGCCATGAGTGAGCCCAACGCCGGCAGCGACGTGATCAGCATGAAACTGAAAGCCGAAGACAAAGGCGGTTATTACGTCCTCAACGGCAACAAGATGTGGATCACCAACGGGCCGGACGCCGATACCCTGGTGGTTTACGCCAAAACCGAGCCCGAACTCGGTGCACGCGGCGTCACCGCCTTTTTGATCGACAAAGGCATGAAGGGGTTTTCCGTCGCGCAAAAACTCGACAAGCTGGGCATGCGCGGCAGCCACACCGGCGAGCTGGTCTTCAAAAATGTGGAAGTTCCGGCGCAAAACATCCTGGGCGGCCTCAACGGCGGCGCCAAAGTGCTGATGAGTGGCCTGGACTACGAACGTGCCGTGTTGACCGGCGGCCCTCTGGGCATCATGCAATCCGTCATGGACAGCGTGATTCCCTACATCCACGATCGCAAGCAGTTTGGCACTTCCATTGGCGAGTTTCAGCTGATCCAGGGCAAGGTCGCCGACATGTACACCGTGTTGCAGGCCGGGCGCTCGTTTGCCTATACCGTCGCCAAAAACCTGGACATGCTGGGCACTGAACATGTGCGCCAGGTGCGCAAGGACTGCGCTTCGGTCATTCTCTGGTGCGCGGAAAAAGCCACCTGGATGGCCGGCGAAGGCGTGCAGATTTTCGGCGGCAACGGTTACATCAACGACTACCCGCTGGGCCGGCTCTGGCGCGACGCCAAGCTCTACGAAATTGGCGCCGGCACCAGCGAGATCCGCCGCATGTTGATCGGGCGCGAGCTGTTCGCGGAGACGATGTAAATCCCGAATGAGTCATGGCCTCGCCGTATGAATGCCCCGGATCGAAAGTCGGGCAGACGCCGCCAGGCCGACACAACTGTCAAAGAAGGTGAAAATAGTATCCATGACCTCCATTCAAGACCTCTTTGCCCATAACCGTGCCTGGGCCGCGCAGATGGAGCGCGAGCGTCCAGGTTTCTTCACAGGGCTGATGTCCCAGCAAAAGCCGCGCTACATGTGGATTGGCTGCTCCGACAGCCGCGTGCCAGCCAATCAGATCACCGGTCTGGAGCCGGGCGAGATATTCGTGCACCGCAATGTGGCCAACGTGGTGGTGCCTACCGATCTGAACTGCCTGTCCACCATCCAGTACGCCGTGGACCAGTTGCATGTCGAACACCTGATGGTGGTGGGCCACTATGGCTGCGGCGGCGTGCTGGCGGCGCTGAACGACATCCGCGTGGGTCTGGCCGACAACTGGATCCGCCACGTCAAGGATGTGCGCGACAAACACCGCGGACTGATAGCCGCGACCGCGCCCGAACATCGTCACGATGCGCTGTGCGAGCTCAACGCCATTGAGCAGGTCGTCAACATTGCGCACACCACCGTGCTGCAAGACGCCTGGGCAAGCGGCCAGAAGGTCACGCTGCACGGCTGGTGTTACGGGCTCAAGGACGGGCTCATCAACAACCTGAACATGTCCGTGGACAGCAACGAAGGGCTGGATGCCCGCTACCAAGCCGCCGTGGCTGGCGTGGCGGCGGCGCGCCGCTAAAGTCGCGGGGCCATTCCCGACACGCTGTCGTCTGCTTCAGGAAGCCTTGTCCATGTTCCCCCAGCGCCTCGACTCGCCGCTTGCTTACGACATCGCCAAAGCGATGCGGGATGGCTTTAACCGCCATTACCAGTTGTTTCGCAGCGAGTCGGCGCGCGCCAAACACCGTTTTGAAACAGGGGACTGGCACGGCCAGCAACGGGCGCAGCGGGAGCGCATCGAGTTTTACGACCTGCGGGTGCGCGAAGCCTCGATGCGGCTGGAGCGCGAGTTCAAGGCGGGCGAACAAAGCATGGATGTGTGGCACCAGGTCAAGCTGCATTTCATTGGCCTCTTGGTAAACCACCAGCAGCCGGAGCTGGCCGAGTCTTTTTTCAACTCGGTCACCACCAGAATTCTGCACCGCAGTTATTTTCAGAATGATTTCATTTTTGTCCGGCCCGCGGTCAGCACCGAATACATAGAAAACGAAGAGCCGGCCGCGCTGCCAACCTACCGCGCGTATTACCCGACCCCCGAGACCCTGCAGGCCACGGTCATGCAACTGGTGCAGGACTTTGATTTACGCCTCGATTTTGAAGACCTGTCGCGTGATGCCGGCTATGTGGTCGAGGCCTTGCGGGAGCGCTTGGGTGATGTCAAGCTGCGGGCCAATTTTCAGATTCAGGTTTTGTCCGGCCTGTTTTTTCGCAACAAAGGGGCTTACGTCGTCGGCAAAATCATCAACGGTTTCAGCGAGCTGCCGGTGGCCCTGCCGCTGCTGCACGGCAAACACGGCAAGCTGATCATTGATGCCGCGCTGTTTGGTGAAGACGACTTGCTGATCCTGTTCAGTTTTGCCCGAGCCTACTTCATGGTCGACATGGGTGTGCCTTCCGCCTACGTGCAGTTTTTGCGCAGCATGATGCCGCGTATGCCACGCGCGGAAATTTACAACGCCTTAGGCCTGGCCAAACAGGGCAAGACCCTTTTTTACCGCGATTTTCTGCACCACCTGCGGCATTCTTCCGACAAGTTTCGCATCACCCCCGGCATCAAAGGCATGGTCATGCTGGTGTTTGACCTGCCTTCGTTTCCTTATGTGTTCAAGGTCATCAAGGACTATTACCCGCCGCAAAAAGACACGACACGTGAGAAGGTCAAGGGCAAATACCTGCTGGTCAAGCAGCACGATCGCGTTGGGCGCATGGCCGACACCCAGGAGTATCGCGAAGTGGCTTTCCCGCGCGATCGTTTTGATGACGAACTGATTGCCGAGATCGAAAAGTTTGCGCCCAGCCAGCTGGAGATCAGCGACCGCGATGGCGACGGGCAGACCGAAGTCATCATCAAACACGTGTATATCGAGCGCCGCATGATCCCGCTCAATATCTACCTGCAGGAAGCTTTTGATATTGGCGTCAAGGAGCCCGAGGCAAGGGAGCAGATTGAACGGGCGGTGCTTGAATACGGCAACGCCATCAAGGACCTGGTGGCGGCCAATATTTTCCCCGGCGACATGTTGTTCAAGAACTTTGGCATCACGCGCCACGGCAAGGTGGTGTTTTACGACTACGACGAGATCGAATACATCACCGATTGCAACTTCCGCCGCGTGCCGACACCGCGTAACGATGAAGAAGAAATGAGCGGCGAGGTCTGGTACACGGTTGGGCCCAAGGATGTGTTTCCGGAAACCTTCGCCCCCTTCCTGCTGGGCAACGACGCAGTGCGCGAGGTCTTCATGAAACACCACAGCGAGCTGCTGGACGCCGCCTTCTGGCAAAGCCACAAGGAACGGATTGCCGCCGGCCATGTGCATGACGTGTTCCCCTACGAGCGGGACCGGCGTTTCGGGCGCAAATACGCCGCGCGGAAAGCCTGAGGGCACCACCATGAGAGACGTTTGGGAATATGCGAGTTTTGTGGTCACGGCCCTGGCCTTGCCGTTTGCGATCATCTTTTTTGCGCTGGAGCAGCGCAAGGAGCGCAACAACGAGGAAGAGGCCGCTTACCAGTCGCTGTCGGACGCCTACAGCGATTTTCTGAAAACAGTGCTGGCCAACCCCGACCTGCACCTGCGCACCAACGAACCGCTGGACAACCCGACGCGCGAGCAGAACGAGCGGACCATGATTATTTTCGATATGCTGATCTCGCTGTTCGAGCGCGCTTATCTCGTGGCCTGGGCCGAACGGATGAGCGAGGTCGAGGCGCGTCGCTGGAACAGCTGGGACGACTACATGCGCGAGTGGTGCCAGCGCGAAAGTTTTTTCAATGCCTTGCCGCTGCTGTTGCGCCGCGAGGACCCGGGCTTTCAGAAATACATCTTGCGTGTCGCTCAGGAAGAGCGCGGCACGCTGATTCAATGATTCACGTTTTTTAATCAAGGAGAAAACCATGTCTGATTCCATCGTTATCATCGGCGCCGCCCGTACCCCCATGGGCGCGTTTCAGGGCGACTTTTCCAGCCTGTCCGCGCATGACCTGGGTGGCGCGGCCATCAAGGCGGCCATCGAGCGCTCCGGCATCGCGCCTGAAAAGGTCGACGAAGTCTTGTTCGGCAACTGCCTGATGGCGGGCCAGGGCCAGGCGCCCGCGCGCCAGGCGGGTTTCAAGGGCGGCCTGCCTGCCAGCGCCGGCGCGGTTACCTTATCCAAGATGTGCGGCTCCGGCATGGAAGCCACCTTGCTCGCGCACGACCAGTTGCTGGTCGGCAGCCGTGACGTGATGGTCGCTGGCGGCATGGAAAGCATGACCAATGCGCCGCACCTGCTGCTCAAGGGCCGCAGCGGCATCCGTATCGGCCACGACCGCGTGATGGACCACATGATGCTGGACGGCCTGGAAGACGCTTACGAACCCGGTCGCGCCATGGGCACGTTCGGCGAGCAGTGCGCCGAAAAATACCAGTTCACGCGCGAAGCGCAAGATGCGTTTGCCATCACCAGCGTGCAGCGCGCCAAGGCCGCCACCGAGTCCGGCGCCTTCAAGGCCGAGATCACCCCGGTCACCGTCAAAGGCCGTGCCGGCGACACCGTGATTGCCATCGATGAAGGCCCGGGCAAGGTCAAACTCGACAAGATCGCCACGCTGCGTCCGGCCTTCAAGAAAGACGGCACCATCACCGCAGCCTCCAGCTCCTCGATCAACGACGGCGCCGCCGCGCTGGTGCTGACCCGCGAATCCACCGCCAAGGAACTGGGCGCCAAACCCATCGCCCGCATCGTTGGCCATGCCACCTTTGCCCAGGCACCCGAGTGGTTCACCACGGCGCCTGTCGGTGCGGTGAACAAGCTGCTCAAGAAAATCGGCTGGAGCGTGAAAGACGTGGACCTGTGGGAAGTCAACGAGGCGTTTGCCGTCGTGCCCATGGCCGCGATGAAAGAGCTGGGCATCAGCCACGACATCGTCAACGTCAACGGCGGCGCTTGTGCGCTGGGCCATCCGATTGGCGCCAGCGGTGCCCGCATCATCGTCACCTTGATCCATGCGCTGCAAGCCCGTGGCTTGAGAAAAGGTGTGGCGACCTTGTGTATCGGTGGCGGCGAAGGCACCGCTCTGGCAATTGAGTTGCTATAAATTCAGTAGCTGCTTGCGCAATGTCCACCTGGGCTAGGGCCCTATTTTTCTTAAGAAATCGAGCAAGCTCCGATCCAGGGGATCGGAGCTTCGCGCGGCACGGCTGGCTGCGTGCTGCCATGAAAATCGACGAGACAACCCTCTGAATCTGGAACACCAATGAAGATTGCTACCCCTTGGAAAATGCGCGCCGTCGTGGCGCTGGTCACGGCTGTGCTTGCCAGCGCAAGCTGGGCCCAGGCCCGTGATGAAAAACTGTTTGGCGCGGCCAGTGCCGAGCAGTCGGCCACCGTGAAAACACTGGAGCGCCTGGTCAACATCGAGACCGGCACCGGCAACACCGACGGCATGGCCGCCATGGGCCAGTTGCTGGAAAACGAACTGAAAAGCCTAGGTTTCACCGTCACCCGGCAAAAAGCCGCGGGCGATGTGGTCGGCGAAAACATCGTTGGCCGCCTGCAGGGCAAAGGCGGCAAGCGCCTGCTGCTGATCGCACACATGGACACCGTGTACGTGAAGGGAACGCTGGAAAAAGCACCGTTCCGCATCGACGGCAACCGCGCTTTCGGCCCCGGCATCGCCGACGACAAGGGCGGCATCGCCGTCATCCTGCATTCGCTGCGTGTGTTGAAAGCCCAGGGTTTCCAGGGTTTTGGCGGCATCACCGTGATGTTCAACACCGACGAGGAAAAAGGCTCCTTCGGCTCGCGCGACCTGATCCAGGCGCTGGCCAAGGAAAACGATTACGTCTTGTCCTTCGAGCCGACCATGGCCATGAAAGAGAACCTGACCCTGGGCACCTCGGGCATCGCCTATGTCGAAGCCAAGATCAAGGGCAAGGCTTCACACGCGGGCGCGGCGCCCGAGCTGGGTGTCAATGCACTGGTCGAGGCGTCTGACCTGGTGCTGCGCACGATGGATATCGACAACAAGGCAGGGGACTTGCGTTTCAACTGGACCGTCGCCAAATCCGGCGCGGTGAGCAACATCATTCCCGATGAAGCGACCTTGAGCGCCGACGTGCGTTATGCCCGCAACGAAGACTTCGAAGCCGCGATGAAGAAGCTTGAAGAAAAGGCCGCGAAGAAGCGCCTGCCCGATGCCCAGGTCCAGGTCAACGTCGTCCGTGGCCGTCCGGCCTTCAACGCCGGCACGGAAGGCCGCAAGCTGGTGGACAAGGCCGTGGCCATCTACAAGGAAGTTGGCGCCGAGTTGACCATTGTCGATCGCACTGGCGGCGGCACCGATGCGGCGTATGCGGCCTTGTCGGGCAAACCTGTGATCGAAAGCCTGGGCCTGCCCGGTTTCGGTTATCACAGCAACCAGGCCGAGTTCGTGATGATTGATGCGATCCCGCGTCGTCTCTACCTGACGACCCGCATGATCATGGACCTGGGTCAAGGAAAATAGTGGCCCCCACGTTCGCCCACTGCGTGTGGCTCTCTGCCCCCCGAGGGGGCGCTCGCGTCTTGGGACGGCCCGGCGACGCTCAGACCAGGACTCTTTCATGTTGTTGACCCAAGACCAGGAAATGATCCGCGACGCGGTTCGCGCTTTTGCGAAAGAAGAACTCTGGCCCCACGCCGCGCGCTGGGACAAGACACACGACTTTCCGACAGCGGCGCATCAGGGCCTGGCGGCGTTGGGCGCTTACGGCATTTGTGTGCCCGAAGAGTTTGGCGGCGCCAACCTCGACTACGTGACCCTGGCGCTGGTTCTGGAAGAAATTGCCGCCGGCGACGGCGGCACCAGCACCGCCATCAGCGTGACCAACTGCCCGGTCAATGCCATCCTCATGCGTTACGGCAACGCAGCGCAGAAAAAACAATGGCTGGAGCCGCTGGCGCAGGGTCAGATGCTGGGTGTGTTCTGCCTGACCGAGCCACATGTGGGCAGCGATGCCTCGTCGCTGCGCACCACGGCGGTGAAGCAGGGCGATGAGTATGTGATCAACGGCGTCAAGCAGTTCATCACCAGCGGCAAAAACGGCCACGCGGCGATTGTGATTGCGGTCACCGACAAGGGCGCCGGCAAAAAAGGCATGAGCGCCTTTTTGGTGCCGACCAGCGCACCCGGTTATGTGGTCGCGCGGCTGGAAGACAAGCTGGGCCAGCACAGCAGCGACACGGCGCAGATCAATTTCGACAACTGCCGTATTCCGGCCGAGAACCTGATTGGTGCCGAGGGCGAAGGTTACAAGATCGCCCTGGGCGCGCTGGAAGGCGGACGTATAGGCATAGCCGCGCAAAGTGTGGGCATGGCGCGCAGCGCTTTCGAGTTTGCCGTGGCCTACGCCAAGGAGCGTCAGAGTTTTGGCACCGCCATCTTTAACCACCAGGCCGTGGGTTTCCGCCTGGCCGATTGCGCGACCCAGCTTGAAGCGGCACGCCAGCTGATCTGGCATGCGGCCAGCCTGCGTGATGCCGGTCGGCCTTGTCTGAAGGAAGCCGCCATGGCCAAACTTTTCGCCAGCGAAATGGCCGAAAAAGTCTGCAGCGCCGCCATCCAGACCCTGGGTGGTTATGGCTATGTGAGCGACTTCCCGGTCGAACGTATTTACCGCGATGTGCGTGTCTGCCAGATTTACGAAGGCACCTCCGACGTGCAAAAAATCATCATCCAGCGCGCGCTGTGATTTAGAAGGCTTCCTGGATTCCGGCCGCACGCGAGCCCGGCTGTAGGCCTTGTTTTTTGTAAAGGTGGTCGGGGCTGTAGGCGCTGCGTTCTGTTCTGGCGTTAGAGTAGGTCGGCGGGCCAAACCGCTTGGCCAGAACCCACCAGGAAAAAACCATGAAGACCTCGGTCCCCAGCATGCTGGCGCTGCTCTGCTGTTGGGCTCTGAGCGCTTGCACCGCACCTGGCGTCACCGGTATCAATGGCAACGCGGGGATGCCGGTCGCTCCGGTATCGGGAAAGCCGGCCGCTGTGGAGACCTTCAAGTTCATCAACCACCTGTCCTGGGGTGCCAACACCGCTGCGGTCGCGTCTGTGGATGGCGCTGGTCTGGACCAATACCTGCGCCAGCAATTACACCCGTCTCCCGCACGGCTTGCGCCGGCGGTGCAGGCGCAAATCGACGTCATGACCATCAGCCAGCGACCGGTGCTTGCGCTGGAGCAGGAGATGGCGCAACGCCGCAAGGATGCCGCGGCGCTGGCCAACGACGACGAGAAAAAAGTGGCTTTGCAGGCCTGGCAGCAGGAGATGAACCGGCTCGGGCGCGAGGCGGCCACGCGCCACATCCTGCGTGCGCTTTATTCGCCGAACCAGATCCAGGAACAGATGACCTGGTTCTGGATGAACCACTTCAACGTTCACCAGTACAAGGCCAATCTGCGCGCCACGATAGGTGACTACGAGGACGCGGCGGTCCGACCGCGTGCGCTCGGCAAGTTCAGGGACTTGCTGGGCGCAGTGGCGCATCACCCGGCCATGCTGGTCTACCTCGACAACGTGCAAAACGCCGCCGGGCGTATCAACGAAAACTATGCGCGTGAACTGATGGAGTTGCACACGCTGGGCGTGAACGCCGGCTACAGCCAGCGCGACGTGCAGGAACTGGCACGCATCCTGACCGGTGTGGGCATCAGTTACGGCGCGAACGAGCCGAGGCTGCGCCCCGAATTGCAGCCGTATTACGTGCGCCAGGGCGTGTTTATGTTCAACCCCGCGCGGCATGATTTCGGTGCCAAGGAGTTCCTGGGCCAGCCCATACGCGGCCGCGGCCTGGCCGAGTTCGACGAGGCGCTGGACCGCCTGGCCAGTGCGCCGGCCACGGCGCGTTTTATCAGCCGCAAGCTGGCGGTGTACTGGCTGGCGGACGACCCGCCAGCGGCGCTGGTGGAACGTATGGCCCAGACTTTTTTGAGCAGCGACGGCGACATCGCCGTGACCTTGCAGTCCCTGCTGAACTCTCAGGAGTTTGCGCAGGCGGCCGGCCGCAAGTTCAAGGACCCGGTGCGTTACGTGATTTCGTCGGTGCGCCTGGCCTATAACGACAAGGTCATTCTCAACGTTGGTCCCATCCTGAACTGGCTGAACCGCATGGGCGAGCCGCTATACGGACGCCAGACACCTGACGGTTACCCCCTGGTGGATTCGGCCTGGGCCAGCTCGGGCCAGATGGCCACACGTTTTGAAATCGCCAAGGCCATAGGTTCGGGCAGTGCCGGTCTGTTCAAAACCGACGAACCGCAGCCGCGCGAGCGGCCGGCCTTTCCGCAACTGGCCAGCGCCCTGTACGAGCAGGCCATCAGCCAGACGCTGAGTCCAGCCACCTTGCATGCGCTGGACCAGGCGGCCTCGCCGCAGGAATGGAACACCTTGTTGCTGTCTTCCCCCGAGTGGATGAACCGTTAAGAAACTAATTAGTAGGAGTCGCCATGAAACGTCGCAACTTGCTGCAATCCGTCGCAGCCCTGTCGCTGGCGGCGGGCGCCGGGCAACTGCTGGCCGCTCCAGCCGCGCAATCGCGCCTGCTGGTGGTCTTTTTGCGCGGTGCTTACGACGCCTGCAACCTGCTGGTGCCTATCTCCAGCAACTTTTATTACGAGGCGCGTCCCGATATCGCCGTGCTGCGCCCCGGCGCTGATCTCAACAGCGCGCTGCCACTGACGGCCGACTGGGGCTTGCACCCGGCGCTGCGCGACACGGTGTATCCGCTGTTTCAAAAAGGCGAGCTCGCTTTTATTCCCTTTGCCGGGACCGACGACAGCTCGCGCAGCCATTTCGAGACCCAGGACAGCATCGAGCTGGGCCAGGCGCTGGACCGCAGCCGGGACTACCGCTCGGGGTTTATGAACCGGCTGGCGGCGGTGGTCAATGGCGCTGCGCCGATTGCCTTCACCAACCAGCTGCCGCTGGTGCTGCAAGGCCAGGTCCAGGTGCCCAATGCGGCACTCAAGGCGGTGGCCAAGTCCTCGGTCGATACGCGCCAGAGTCAGCTGATTGCCTCCATGTACCAGGGCACGGCGCTGGCCTCGCGCGTGGATGAAGGTTTTTCGGTGCGTGACGAGGTGATGCGTGAGATGTCTGCCGAGATGGATGCGGCCAGCCGCAACGCCATGACGGCCAAGGGTTTTGGCGGCGAGGCGCGCCGCATCGCGCGCCTGATGCGTGATCGTTACAACCTCGGTTTTGTCGATGTAGGCGGCTGGGACACCCATGTCAACCAGGGTGGCGCCCAGGGCTATCTGGCGAACCGGTTGGACGAACTCGGCCAGGGCCTGGCCGCTTTTGCGCAGGAAATGGGGCCGGCCTGGCGCGATACCACGGTGGTCGTGGTGAGCGAGTTCGGCCGCACCTTCCGGCAAAACGGCAACCGCGGTACCGACCATGGCCATGGCACGGTGTATTGGGTCTTGGGCGGCAGCGTGCGTGGCCAAAGAATGGCCGGCGAGCAGGTCCGGGTTGAGCCCGCCAGCTTGTTCCAGAACCGCGACTACCCCGTGCTCAACGAGTACCGGGCGGTGCTGGCGGGCCTGTTCGCGCGCCAGTTCGGGCTCAACACCGGCCAGCTCGACCAGGTGTTTGCTGGCGTCAAAGCGCGGGATCTGGGCCTGCTCTGAAGCGGGCGGGCCGTGTGTCCGCTATTCTTGGGTGTTCGAGGCCTGTGCCGCCCGAACATTTTCAGGAGAACGCGGATGCCCATCACCAAAGGTTTCCAGGCCCTCGTCGACGAGGCCATGGCCGAGGTCAAAACCTATAGCGTTGAAGAGGCCAAGGCCAAACTCGCCGATCCCAGCGTGCAGCTTGTCGACATCCGCGACGTGCGCGAGTTGACTGCCGGCACGGTGGTCGGCGCTTTCCATGCGCCACGCGGCATGCTGGAGTTCTGGGTAGACCCGGCTTCGCCCTACCACAAGCCGATGTTTGCCGACGACAGCAAGGAGTTCATCCTGTTCTGCGGCGCCGGCTGGCGCAGCGCACTGGCGACCAAAACCTTGCAGGACATGGGCATGCGCAACGTTGCCCACATTGACGGCGGTTACGCCGAGTGGGTCAAGCAGGGCGCGCCGACCGAAACCCTGGAAGCGCGCAAGGCGAAAAAGGGCGCATGACAGTTTTTCAGCCTACTCAGCCCTGTCCCTGCGGCCGCCTGGGGCCGTCCAAAAAACCGCTGGCTCTGGCCCACTGCTGCGGCCGTTTCATCGACGACTTTGCCAAGACACCGGCGCCCGACGCCGAGTCGCTGATGCGTTCGCGTTACACCGCCTTTGTGCTGGAACGCGCCGACTACCTGCTCGCCACCTGGCATGCCAGCCAGCGCCCGGCGCAGATTGAGTTCGACCCCGGCGTGAAGTGGCTGGGGCTGGACGTGCGGCAGCATCGACTGGTGGATGCGACCCATGCCGAGGTTGAGTTTGTCGCGCGCCAGAAAAGCCCGGGCAGCCCGGCCCTGCGCCTGCATGAACTCAGTCGTTTTCTGAAAGAGCGTGAAGGTGAAGGCACGGGCCGTTGGTACTATGTGGACGGCGATCAGCGCTAGGTTTATGCATGAAATAGGTCTCCAACCCTTATGGGGCGGGCGCGATAAGCTATTGATTAAGTAGCAAGAAAGATGTTGTTTTGAAATTCGATGCGGTGTTGTTTGACTGTGATGGCGTGCTGGTGGACAGCGAAGGCATCACCAACGGGGTGTTGCGCGACATGCTGCAAGAGCTGGGTTGGACCCTCACGTCCGACGAATGTATGCGCCTCTTCATCGGCAAGGCCGTCAAGGACGAGGTGAGCCTGATCGAAGCCAAGACTGGCCAGCCGCTGACCGAAGACTGGATGGTTCGTTTTCGCGAACGGCGCAACCAGGGGCTGATCGCCGGTGTCCAGGCCATACGCGGCGCGGTGGATGCCGTGGCCAAAATTCACGCCTTGTATGGCGGCCGCATCGCCTGCGCCTCAGGCGCCGACCGTTTCAAGGTCGAGCTGCAACTCGAGAAGTGTGGGCTGATGCCTTATTTCAAGGGCCGCATCTTCAGCGGCCACGAGATGCCGCGCTCCAAACCCGCACCCGACGTCTACCTGGCCGCTGCCGCCGCACTGGGTGTGGACCCCCGGCGCTGCGCGGTGGTGGAAGACACGGTCACAGGCGTCACGGCCGGTGTGGCGGCAGGCGCCACCGTGTTTGGTTATAGCCCGGCCGAGGCCGGCCACGATGCACCCGCCGCGCTGCGCCAGGCTGGGGCGACCCACATCGTGACCGATCTGGCGCATTTGCCCGGCCTGCTGGCGGGTCAGGCCCACGCCACTCTTTAAGCTTGTTGCCATGGCCCGCCATCTGTTGTTGATCTGTCGTCGCTGCGCCCTGGTCTTGCTGGCCGTGGCGCTGGTGGGCTGCTCCAGCGTCCGCCCGTGGATCAACGCGCCCCTGGCGGACGGCGTGATTCCGCAGGACCCCGACCGGATCGGCGCGGTGCAGGGGATCGCGACGGAAGACCCGTCGATGCTGGTGGCCGTCACCCTGTCGGGCGGCGGCGCGCGGGCGGCCGCCTTTGGCTACGGCGTGTTGCAGGCGCTGCACCAGACGCCCCTGGCATGGAACGGGCGCCAGGTCTCCCTGCTCGACCATGTCGGCTTTGTCAGTGGGGTGTCCGGCGGCAGCATCGTCGCCGCTTATTACGCCGCTTTTGGGGAAGAAACCTTTGAACGTTTCGAGCCCGAGTTTTTGCGGCAGAACTTTCAGGACTCGCTGATCAGCCTGGCGCTGAAACCGGCCAGCCTGGTCGAGTTGTCATCACCCTGGATGGGCCGCAGCCAGTTGCTGGAGCGGCGCCTCAATGAGTTGTACCGGGGCAAGACCTTTGCGGACATGTGGGGCCGCGCCGGCCGGCCCCGGCTGCTGATTTCTGCCACCGATCTGTCCCTGGGCTCCACCTTCGATTTTTCGTGGACCCAGTTTTCGCTGATCTGCTCCGACCTGGCCAGCGTGCCGCTGTCTTTTGCGGTGGCCTCCTCCTCGGCCGTGCCGCTGGTGCTCAGCCCGCTCACCGTGAAAAACTACGCGGGCAACTGCGCACCGCCAGACAGTGTCGAGGCACCGCCCGCCGACGCAACAGGGAGTTACCGCACACGCCTGCTGCGTTCGCAAATCAACAGCTACCAGGACGCGGCGGCGCGCCCGTATATTCACTTGGTCGACGGCGGCGTTGCCGACAACCTGGGCCTGCGCAGCCTGCTGGACCGCTCCATGAGCGCCGGTGGCATCCGCCGCGCCCTGGGTGATCTGCCACGTGGCACGGTGCGCAAGCTGGTGCTGATTGCCGTCAACGCCGAGCGCGACCCGGCCGAACGCATCGATGAAAGCGACCAAGTCCCCACCACCCTGCAGGTGGTGGATGCCATGTTGTTCGGCACCGGCGCCCGCGCCACCCAGGAAACCCTGGGCCTGCTGCGCGACGTCAGCCGGCAGTGGCAACGTGAACTCGACAACAACAGCGGCGGCAAAAGCGCTTTCGCCGATGACGCCGAGATCTACGTGATCAACGTCAACCTGCGCGACGCGCCCGAAGCCGCAGAACGCAGCCGCCTGCTGCAGATTCCCACGGCCTTTTCCATCCCGGCCGACGACGTGACCCGCCTGATCCAGGCCGGCCGCCAGGTCTTGCGCTCCTCACCCGACTTCAAGCGACTGGTGGGCTCCCTGCCATCGGCGGTGGCGCCGCAGCCCAAGCCCTGAAGCGCTGCAGGATTCCTCCGGAACTGACCCCCGCGCATGGCGTCAAATCGCGCCCCGTGCTAAGCTGAAAGACCGATTTTTTAACAAAAACTGCGAGACACACCATGCCCGGACTTCTGCCCAATATTGACCCTGATGGCCTGCTTGAATTTTCGGTGGTCTACACCGATCGCGCGCTCAACCACATGTCGAAAAGCTTCCAGGGCGTGATGACGGACATCTCCCGCATCCTGAAAGAGGTCTACGGCGCCCACTCGGTGGCGCTGGTGCCCGGCAGCGGCACCTACGGCATGGAAGCCGTGGCCCGCCAGTTTGCCGCCGGCAAACATGTGATGGTCATTCGCAACGGCTGGTTCAGCTACCGCTGGACACAGATCTTCGACATGGGGCAGATTCCCGCCTCGTCCACCGTGCTCAAGGCGCGCCAGACCGGCCCCGGCGCACAAGCGCCCTGGGCCCCTGCCGCCATCCTCGACGTGTTGGCCACCATCGCCAAGGAAAAGCCCGCGCTGGTGTTTGCCCCGCACGTGGAAACCGCTTCCGGCATGATCCTGCCCGACAGTTATTTGAAGGCCGTGGCCGACGCCGTGCATGCCGAGGGTGGCCTGTTTGTGCTCGACTGCATCGCCTCGGGCGCCATGTGGGTGGACATGAAAGCCACCGGTGTGGACGTGTTGATCTCGGCCCCGCAAAAAGGCTGGAGCAGCTCGCCTTGCTGCGCCATGGTCATGCTCAGCGAGCGCGCCCGTACGGCGATTGAGGGCACCACCAGCTCCAGCTTTGCCTGCGATTTGAAGAAGTGGCTGCAGATCATGGAGACCTATGAAAAAGGCGGTCACGCCTACCACGCGACCCTGCCCACCGACGCACTGACTCGCCTGAGCGCCGCCATGAAAGAAACCCAGGCTTATGGCTTTGCCAAGGTCAAGGCCGAGCAACAAGACCTGGGCAACAAGGTGCGCAAGCTGTTTGAAAGCCGCGGCCTGCCCAGCGTCGCCGCCGACGGCTTCAAGGCCCCCGGCGTGGTGGTCAGCTACACGACGGACCCCGACATCCAGTCCGGCAAGAAGTTTCTGGACCAAGGCCTGCAAACCGCCGCCGGTGTGCCGCTGCAATGCGACGAAGGCCCCGACTTCAAGACCTTCCGCGTCGGCCTGTTCGGCCTGGAGAAGTGGCACAACGTCGACAAAACCGTCGCCAACCTGGCAGGGGCGCTGGACCGGATCGGCGTGAATGAAAAGGTTGCAGAGGCTGTTGCCGGCTAAGCTGGTTTTTGAGATCTCCGCCCGCTGCCTGCTCAGGTAAACAGCTTGCCGTTGAGCGCGGCGCGGGCGGTGTGCAGCGTCAGAACCGCCAATGCCAGGGTCACCAGACCCAGCAGCAGCGCGGCCAGAAACCACAGCGGCCCGGCGGCCCTGAATTCCGCATACTTCAGCGCCGCGTTGACCAGCGCTGCCAGCGGAAAGCTGATGGCCCACCATCCCGCAGAAAACTTCATGCCGGCGCGGAACATTTTCGGTACCACCACGACGCACATGAACAGCGCAAAGTAAAAGAGCAGGGCAGCGAAGCGGTCTACGCCCCCCATGATATTGCTGTAGGCGAGAAAGCCCACTGCAAACGGCGCCACCAGAATCATCAGCGACGGCGTCATGGCGGGCGCATGTGGATCACCATGCACAAGCCGGCTGAAGATGAGCGCAAACAGCACGAGTGCCATCACGGCGCCGATTGCGCCGGCAAGCAGGTTGATTTCTGCAGCCCAGCCCATAGTCATCTGGCCGCCGGTGACAGGGATATCCAGCGTGGCCACGCACGGAATGATCCACGCCGGCACGGCGAGTGACGCGGCTGTCTGCCCCTTGAGCAGGCGGGAGACCGCAATGAAGGCAAGCGCAAACGTCGCCAACACACCAAGCGTCCAGATCGCTTTAGCTGCAGCACCGCTGTAGGGCCCGACGACAGCCGACAACAAGAGGATGGAGATCGCGATGGTGCCGAAGAAGTTACCGGCCACCGGATGAACAAACTCTGCACGCACGGCCTCTGGATATTTCGCAAGTTTGGTCAGGTAGCCCAGCGCCATCAACACGAAGACGCCCACAGCGAAGGCCCCAATGGCCTCGCCAACAAGCGCCGGTGCTCCGAGGCTGCCGTGCGCAAACCGCCAGGCAAGCGACAACCCCGAGAGACCCATCACCATGGCAAACAGGTTGACAGGCAACTTGCTGACAGAGGCCTCACCCCATGAATGAGTAAAGGATGAAGACGGGCTGATGGACTGGCTGGTGGACTGGGTTAACACGGCTGGCTCTTTCGCGGTATTTGGCTTGATTTGCTGTTATTGATAGTTTCTGCCAAACTGCAGCTTTCGTCTTCGCCGCTGCGGGACGTTTTCTGCCAATCATTGGACTTTGTCAGCCATGCGTGTTGCCATCCTCGCGTTTCCCCGTTTCCAGCTGCTTGACGTTGCCGGGCCTGCCGACGTTTTTGTCGAGGCATCGCGCCAGCTCGGAAACCCCCGGGCCTATCAGGTGCAGTTGATAGGCACCGAAGAAGGCATGCTCAAAAGCAGCGGCGGGCTGCGCATGGTGGTTGACTCAACCGTGGCAAAGCATCGTGGGCCCATCGACACCCTGCTCGTCGCCGGCAGCCCCAACATCAAGGACATGGCGAGCGACCTGCCCTTGCAGACCTGGTTGCGGCGCCAGGCGCGTACGGTGCGGCGCTATGGCTCGGTATGCACCGGCGCATTTGTGCTGGCCGCCACCGGGCTGCTTGACGGAAAACGTGTGGCAACACACTGGAACTCTGCCGCCCGGCTTGCGGCGGCGTATCCGGGTACGTGTGTCGAAGCGGATGCGATTTATGTCAAGGACGGCAATCTCTTCACATCCGCCGGGGTGACTGCAGGCATGGACCTCGCACTCGCCATGGTGGAGGAAGACCATGGCCGTGAGCTTGCCCTGCGCGTGGCGCGCGAGCTCGTCATGTTCCTTAAACGCCCCGGCGGCCAGAGCCAGTTCAGCGCACACCTGGCCGCGCAAACGTCCGAGCGTTCGGGTGTACGCGAAGTTCAGGACCATGTTCTTGCCAACCTGAGGGGCGATCTTTCCGTGCCTGCACTCGCGTCGCGGGCAGGCATGAGTGAAAGAAGCTTCGCCCGGATCTTTCGCAGCGAGACCGGCACAACGCCCGCAGAGTTTGTCGAGAACGCCAGGATAGACGCCGCCCGCCGCATGGCCGAAGAGTCAGACCTGCCGGCCAAGCGGTTGGCCGACGCGGTGGGCTATGCGAATGTGGATGGCTTCAGGCGGGCGTTTGGCCGGCGTCTCGGTGTGAGTCTTGTGGAATACCGAAGGCGCTTTGCGAAATGATAAATGCCGGTCATGTCTGGAAATATTTCAGGGAAAAGTCTCAGCGCGGGCTGAACACCGCCCGCTTGCGACCCGTCTTCTTTACTGCGGCATCAGCACGGCCGCTTTCACCAGGTCGGCGTGAATGCGGATATCTTCCGAGATCACCGGCCCCAGCGGTTTGGTTTCATCGGGTGCCGGTGCGATAAGACGGTGGCCAACCTGGCTGGGGCGCTGGACCGGATCGGCGTGGCCGAGCGGGTCGCTGAGGCCATGGCCGGCTGACGCGCTGCGTGTTGTGCTGCAAAAAAGCCACCCTTGTGGACAATGCCGCTCAGTTAAGCAAAGGTCTTTCGAGGCCTTTGTTGTTTGTACAGTTCAGGGCTAACAAGAAGACTGCGCGATGAGCCAGTCAATGGCCCATGCTGTACGAAGATCTGAACGAAAC
>NZ_JAWQLX010000013.1:0-159327 GCF_033446725.1 Polaromonas potterensis
CGCCAACTCGTGTAATCTCGCGCATGGGACTTCTCCTTCATATAGGTTTCAGATTGAATTCAACAACCCAATCTTGGCACTTGATGCCGCTACCGTGAAGTGGGAAGTCCCTTCGTATTCCGTTCAAGCGGACCTGCCTTCGGCAGGCCGCTTAAGTCAAACCTTAGACCTATGGATTAACCATGGAAAACTTCCCCAAAGACATCTACACGGAACCCGAGCCGGACGTCGATACGCTCGCCAATCTGGGACCGCTCACCGGAATGGCGGGCATCTGGAGCGGCACGCGCGGCCTTGACGTCAATCCCAAGCCTGATGGCCCTGAAAAGCAGGCTTTTATCGAACATGTGGAGTTGCAGCCTATCGATGCGCAGACCAATGGGCCGCAACTGTTCTACGGCTTGCGTTATCACACGCGAATCGTCAAGCCAGATGATGCCGAGACATTTCACGACCAGGTTGGCTATTGGTTATGGGAGCCGGCGACGGGCAATGTGCTGCAGACGCTGTCGATACCGCGCGGGCAAACGGCGATGGCTGTTGGTCACGCGGCAGCTGACGCGAGAACGTTTCGCCTCCAGGCGGTCCGCGGATCCTTGACGAACGGGATCGTGTCCAATCCGTTTCTGGAGCACGCATTCAGGACGGAGAGCTACAGCATCACGGTCTCGATCAACGCCGATGGAAGCTGGTCCTATGAGCAGGACACTGTATTGATCATTCCGGGGCAAGCGGAACCTTTCCACCATACGGATCGCAACACGCTGCGCAAGATCGGCGAGCCTACGCCCAACCCCACGGCACAAGCCGCAGCAAGGAAGCCTGGGATATCCCGAGCGCGATAGGCAAGCCCGACCTGTTGCGGAGGGCTTCGCCAGCTTGCGCAGGCATCCGTGGCCTGGCGTCAATAGTTGGGCGTCATGGACTACATTTCCTATTCCGCCCAGAATGTTTCAGGAATTGATCGTTGCAGAGGGACAAAATCCACTCTGCTTTTTTTAATGCAAGTATTTGATAGGCTTACTTTCAAGGTTGACCATGCAACACAAATACCACTTTAAACATCTCGATCACCATTACGAGGTCACGGGCGAGTACCGGCAACTCCCTGCGCATCTGGATGGAAAGTTTCTGGTCAAGATACTCCCGCCCGTCGGGGTAACTCGGCAAGCTGTTCCCGCTGTCGCTGGCAGCGATTCGGAACCTGGCGAAAAGACTTTTGTCGCCAACAATGAACATCACTTGGTACAGCAATTGGGGCGTGCATATCCCGGCCTGTCTGGCTTCAAAGGTGTGTGATAAACGGCGCTCGCCATTGATTTCAAAAGCGCGGTTGAATCGTTCGCTGGAGCCGACTGGCTCCAGCGGCGCGTCTTAGTCACTCATTTCATTCTGCGCCTTGTGCTTTGCCGTTAGCACCGGGCGGGTATTGCTGGCGAGTCCAGGACAAGTGTTCGTCGCGTTCTAGCAGCCCGATCAACTCGCCTGATGGTGGAGGCCGAGAGGCCTCACGAACACGTTCGAGCTTTTCGAGTTCAAGCCCGGTGGGCGGTGGGTCCCCTCGCTGTTCGGTACCATGCGCCAACTGTTTCCCGCTGCTCGATCAAATGAAGGTAGGCGGCGCACCGTTGCAATGGCATGTCTATCCGGGCGCCACGCACGGCTGGGACAAGCGGGGCGAGGGCGCCAACGGCGATGTCTACCAGGAAGAGACGGCGCAGGACGCCACACGGCACATGCTGGCTTTCTTTGATGAGAACAAATAGTTCTTCCTGGCTGGCGAGCTGGAGACGCTACTTTTTTGGGAGCATCCTACGCCCGCTAGATAAGGGCTGGAGCCCTATTTGTTCTGAAAATAACTCGGCGACTGCCCCATCGCCGCCTTGAACATGGCTGAAAACGCGCTGTCGCTGGCATAACCGCTGGCGGCCGCTACCTGGCTGACCGGCGTGCCGCGCGCGAGCAGAGGCAGGGCGTGGGCCAGGACGGCCTGTTGGCGCCACTGCTGGTAGCTGATGCCCAACTCGTCGCGGAACAGGCGGGCCATGGTGCGTTCGCTGGCGCCCGTGTCGGCCGCCCATTCGGCCAGGGTGGCACGTTCAGACGGTGCGCGCAGCACGGCTTCGCACAAGGCGCGCAGGCGTTTGTCGCCCTGCTGGGCATGTGGCAGTGGCACACCCAGCGGCTGGGTATCCGCGACTGTGATTTCGTCGAGCAGCAGGGTGCTGAGCAGGGCTTCGCGTGTGGGGCCCAGGACAGGGCTATCTAGTGCGTGGACCATTTCACGCAGCAGCGGTGACACCACGATCACGCGGCAGCCCTGCCAACCGACAGGGGTGGCGTTGGCGTGGATGTACAACGTTCTGAACTCGGCCGCCTCCAGCACGTTGATGGCATGTAAGGCGCCGGGTGCGACCCAGACCGCACGTGAAGGCGGCACGATGTAGGTTACTTCGTCGGGTGTGGCGGCCGTCACCTGCACGATGCCGCTGGCGCAATAGGCCAGTTGCGCCCAGGCGTGGCGGTGCGGCTCGAAGTGGGTGTCGGCCGGCATGCTACGGGCCCGCACTCGCACCGGCCGCTCGCGGCTGGGCGTGAAGGCGTCTATGCCGTCCACCGAGATCAGCGGCGGACGGGCTTTGGCGGGGTCGGGATGGCGGGGCATGGGTTTGGCTGGATTTCGCTAAATGATGTCTTTTTGTCGCATTCAGGAATCCTGGGCCGATATTACGATAGCCGCATGAGCATCACAAGTACCGCCCCCACACCTCCTTTCAATGCCGTCCCCCTGCGCCAGGACGCCGGCGTCATTGGCCTGGTCGGCCTGGCCCACATGATTAGCCACTTCAGCCAGTTGCTGCTGGCGCCGCTGTTTCCCTGGCTCAAGGACGAGTTCGCCGTCAGCTACGCGCAGCTAGGCTTTTTGATGACGATTTTTTTCGTCGTCTCGTGTGCGGTGCAGGCCTTGTCAGGTTTTGTGGTGGACCGTTTCGGTCCGCGCCCGATTCTGTTGGCCGGCCTGAGCCTGCTGGGCATCGCGGCCTTTGGTTAT
Source organism: Polaromonas potterensis (assembly GCF_033446725.1). Taxonomy (NCBI): domain Bacteria; kingdom Pseudomonadati; phylum Pseudomonadota; class Betaproteobacteria; order Burkholderiales; family Comamonadaceae; genus Polaromonas; species Polaromonas potterensis. The sequence continues at coordinate 3,053 of NZ_JAWQLX010000013.1, forward strand.
TCCATCAGCACCAGCTACTGGATGATGGCCGGTTTTGCGGTGCTGGCCGGTATCGGCAACGGCGTGTTCCATCCGGTGGACTACACCCTGATCAACCGCAAGGTCAGCCCACCGCGCCTGGGCCATGCTTACAGCGTGCACGGCATCACCGGCAGTCTGGGTTGGGCGCTGGCGCCGGCACTGGTGGTGACACTGACCTTTGCCTACTCCTGGCGCGTGGCGCTGGCGGCCGCGGGTACGCTGGCCTTTGTTGTGCTGGCTGTGTTGCTGCTGAATCGCGACAAGCTGACCTTGACGGTGGCGGCCCCGGTCAAGGGGGCCCCGGCGGTTGACAGCTCCTTGAGTTTTCTGCGAATTCCCGCGGTGTGGATGTGTTTTGCGTTTTTCTTCTGGTACGCGATTGTGTTGAGCGTGGTGCAGGCTTTTGCGCCTGAGGCCGCGCGCCAGTTGCATGACGTGCCCGTGGCGCTGGTGGCGATGTGCCTGACGATTTACATGGTGTGCAGCGCGGCCGGTATGGTGATGGGCGGCTTTCTGGCCGCGGACCCGGCGCGTTGTGAACGTATTGTGGGCGGCGGTTTTGGCGTGGCGGCCCTGATTGCGCTGGTGCTGGCCCTGGGCAGCTTTCCGGCCTGGGTCGTGCCCGTGTTATTTGGCTTGATGGGATTTTCGTCCGGCATTGCCGGGCCCTCGCGCGACTTGCTGGTCAAGCGCTCCACGCCTGAAAACGCATCGGGCCGGGTGTATGGCGTGGTCTATGCAGGCCTGGACATCGGCCAGGCCGTGTCACCCCTGATTTTCGGCGTGATGATGGACCACCAGATGTACCGCGGTGTTTTGCTGGGCCTGGCGCTGATGCTGGGGGTGCTGATTGCCAGCGCGTTTAATGTGCGGCGTGTGCGGCGCACGCCGCTGGCGATGGCTTGAAATTTTTAGCGAAAAGGCCGGCTCAAAAACACGGAGCCGGCCAGGCCGAATCGCCAAGGCTGGTCCACCGCTTTTGAAATGCCGATACGCGGCCCGCTGAGCACGCGGCTGGTGCTGCGGGCCGGCAACAACTCAAACGGTGGCAGCGTGATCGGCAAGCCGTTGTGCGCCCGCGTGATGCCCAGCGCCTGACCGACCCGTCCCGGCCCGGCGCACAAGAGCCGCAGCTCTTGCAGCCCACGCCGTTCGCGCATCTTGTCCAGCCCGGCCAGCGGCTCCAGCGCGCGTATCAACACACCGGCGCCATGGCCTTCTTCGCGGCAGACCAGGTTCAGGCACCAGTGGATGCCGTAGGACCGGTACACATAAGCATGGGCGGGTGGGCCGAACATGGCCACGTTGCGCGGCGTGGGTCCTGAAAAACTGTGCGAGGCCGGATCGTCCTGGTCATAGGCTTCGGTCTCGACAATCCGTCCGCCCACGCCGTCCAGCAGCAAGGTCGCGCCTATCAGGCGGTGCGCCAGCTCGGCAGAGGGGGCCAAAAAATCGAGGGTGATGGGCACGTTGGGTCGTGCCAGACGGGCTCAGTCTGGCGAAGGTTTGCGTCGCTTTTCATTGTGCAGCACATACAGGCCCGAGCCTATCAGCAGGGCAATGCCGCTCCAGGCCAGCACGTTGGGCACGTCGCCCCACACGGTGTAGCCCAGCAGCAGCGCAAACAACAAGCCGCTGTAGCGAAACGGCGCCACCAGTGTCATCTCGCCATGGCGCATGCTGTTGATGATCAGGTAATAACCGCCGGTCAAAAATACCGAGGCCAGCGCGAGCAAGGCAAACTCAAACAGGCCGAAAGGTCGCCAGCCCTGAAAGATGGAAAACACGCCGGAGACCACGGTGACGGCCACGGCCGTGGCCAGGGTGATGAGGATAGCGGGAATGCCGGCATGGATGCGGCGTGTCATCAAATCGCGGGCGGCGTGAAACAGCGTGCCTAGCAGGCACACCAGCGCGTAGTAGTTAAAGCCCTCGGCGCGCGGCTGGATCACCAGCAACACACCGAGAAAACCGGCGCCGACGGCCAGCCAGCGCGCACCGTGCACCCGTTCTCCGAGAAACAACACGGCAAACACCGTCATGAACAGCGGTGCCGCCAGGTTGATGGCAGTGGCGTTGCCAATCGGCAAATGAAACAGCGAGCCCAGGTACAGCATGGTGGCTATCGCGTCCACCACGGCGCGGCAGGCGACCCAGCCGCGTGTGGCTTCGGCCAGGCGGGCGGTGGCGCCCAGTACATGGGCGACCACCAGCACCAGCAGGACGGACAAGGCACCGCGCACAAAAATCAGTTGGGCGCTGGGCATGCTTTGGCTGGCAAACTTCACCAGCGCGTCGTTGCTGACAAAACAGGCCATGGCACCCACCATGGAGAGAATGCCGCGGCGGTTTGCGGCGGCTGATGCGGCAGACGTGAGCAGGCTCATGGCGTGGCGGCCAGGCCGCAAGTTTTGATTCGTCCGTACCCAGTCATGCGGCTTTCTTGAAAAAATGGAAGGCCTGTTTATACCCCGCTGCAGTGCCCCGTGTAGCGGATGGACAAGGCGGCAGGGGGTAGGCGTGGTCCTGCATCAGCGCCCAGCCAGGAATTGCATCATGCCTTGCAACTCGTCATCGAGCGCCGCGCGAAAGGCGATATCACGCGGTTTGGCATCGGCATAACCGAAGCTTGCTTGCAGCCCGTCCGCAGTGTTTGTCACATTGGCCCAACCGATCACACGTTCGTGCCTGAGCAGGGGCAAGGCGTAGTAGCCGAACTGTCGCTTGGGCGCCGGCGTATAGGCTTCGAACTTGTAGGTCCAGCCCCACAGCAGCGCAAAGCGGCGCCTGTCCCACACCAGCGGGTCGAAAGGCGCGAGCAGGCGGACTGCCGTATCGGGCGCATGTTTTCGTGAGGCCGGGTTTTCATCCGCTGGCCAATACCAGGTGGTGCCGTCGATGCGGCAGCTCGCCAATTCTTCGCGGGCCAGCTTAAGGGCTGCCTGCATTTGCGCGGACAGATGCGGCGCGCCGTAACCCAGCAGACGCACGAGGTAAGTCAGGCTCGCCGCCGGCAGTGGCGCGTACTTGCGCACCACCAGCTCAATCAGCGCCGCGGCACGTTGTGCGCGAGCGGCGGCACTGTCATCGGCGGGTACATGGGCGACTGTTTCGTAGACACGTGTGCCGCTCTGGCGCAGCGCCACGCGCAGCAGGCCGCGGTAGTGCAGGCCATCGAGCAGGTGTGTACTCGCGTTGCCGGAGCCGCCCCAGTAGTTCTTGACGCTGCCGTGCGCAAAGTGTTGCTCGACCTCGCGTGGATGCACAGGCCCGCGCTCGCGCACAAAGGCCAGCACGTCGGCGGCCTGGCGCTGCGTGTCGGTATCCCAGGTACGTTTGGCTTGCCGCGGATGCATCAGCGCCAGATGTTCGCGCGGCAGAAAACCGTAGTTGACGAGGCAGTCTTCCTCGATCGCCAGCTTGGTGTAGCGGCTTTCCAGATCGCCCGCGCGGTAGTCTTTCACGCGGTGGCGTAGCGTGAGGTCTTGCGCACGCGCCGGCGCGCGTATCGGATCGGCCTGCACGAAGCCCAGCCGCCGGATCGCGCGCAGCAGTGTCGTGGGCGGGAAAAGGGTGCGCGCCACGGCGTAGCGGCGCAAGTCGTCAAGGGTTGGGTCAGCCATGTGGTGAATTTCAGCACATTCGACGGCAACCCGCTGAAGCTGGCCCGGTCAAACTGCGCTGCGATGCCGTTCGATGCAGATGTCCAGCGTTTCGGCACCGGGACGTTGCCACCAGTCGAGTGTCGAGAAAATTTCAACCTCGCTGAAGCCGGTAAAACCCGCGTCTTCCACCCAACTGCGAATTTTCTTGAGCTCCACCACACCATCCCCCATCATGCCGCGGTCCGAGAGCAGGTCACGTGTTGGTGTGAGCCAGTCGCACACGTGGTAGGCCAGCAAGCGTTCTTTGCCCGCGCGGGCGATTTGCTGCTGCAACTTGGGATCCCACCAGACGTGATAGATGTCGAGCGCGACGCCCAACATGCCGCTTTTGCCGGCGTCGAGTTCGTCGCAGATGTCGAGTGCATGTTCCAGCGTGTTGATGCAGGCGCGGTCGGCGGCCTGCATGGGATGCAGCGGTTCTATGGCCAGCGGCATGCCGACTTCGCGCGCGTATTCAAGCGAGGCGGCGATGCCGTCACGCACCTCGTTGCGAGCGCGGGCCAGGTCGGTATAGGCCGCTTTGCCTTCCAGTGCGCCTGGCAGGGCGCCGACGACCAGCACGACGCAAGGTGCATTCAAGGTCTTGGCCTCATCGATGGCGTGGCGGTTGTCGTCCAGCGCGGCTTTCAGGCCGGCGGCATTGGCCGCGGGGAAAAAGCCGCCGCGGCAGTAGCCTGAGAGGCCGATGCCGTGCGCCTTCAATTGTTTTGCGACCTTGTCGAGTCCAACAGCCGCCACCTGGTCGCGCCAGGGGCTGATGGCACGTATGCCGCGTTCGGCGCACTGGTCGATGATGCGGTCCAGCGGCACCTCGGCACCCGCTTGTTTGCGCACCGTGGCGGTGTTGATGGACAGCCAGTGGTGGTCTTGGGAAAAATCTCTCATGCTTGCCTCAATGGGTGTCGCGCCGGACTTGATCCGGCATCCATGTGGGCTCACCAGCATGGATCCCGGGTCAGGTCCGGGATGACAGATGGTTAATGTTCGACGCCGTGTAGCGCCAGCAGGGTCTTCATGCGGCGTACCGCCAGCTCGGGTTGCTCCAGCAGGTTGGCCGCATCGGCCAGGCGGAACAACTCGGCGAAATGTTGCAAGGACCGTGTGCTTTGCTGGCCGCCCACCATGGTGAAGTGGCTTTGATGGCCGTTGAGCCAGGCCATGAAGACCACGCCGGTTTTGTAAAAACGTGTGGGCGCGGCAAAAATGTGGCGCGACAGCGGCACGGTGGGGCCGAGGATGGCGTGGAATTTCTCCACATTGCCCAGGGCCAGTTCACCCAAAGCCGCGCTGGCGGCCGGCGCAATCGCGTCGAAGATGCCGAGCAAGGCGTCGCTCTGGCCGTGCATGGCTTGTTCGCCAAAACCGTCGCCGGCAATCAGTTCGGCGTAGTTGAAATCGTCACCGGTGTACATACGCACGCCGGCAGGCAGACGCCTGCGCATGGCGATTTCCTTGTCCTTGTCGAGCAGGGAAATCTTGATGCCGTCGACCTTGTCCGGATGGGCGTTGATGATGCCCAGCGCCGTGTCCATGGCTTGTTCGACGTTGTTGCTGCCCCAGTAACCGGCCAGCGCGGGGTCGAACATCTCGCCCAACCAGTGCAAGACCACGGGTTGTTTGGCCTGGCTCAGGATGCGGTCATAGACACGTTCGTAGTCGGCCGGTGATTTGGCCACGCGGGCCAGCGCACGGCTGGCCATGACGATGAGTTTGCCGCCCAACTTTTCGATGGCCGCCATTTGTTCTTCGTAGCCGGCGATGACTTCATCAACGGTTTTGACGTTCTCCAGCACCAGGTGGTCGGTGCCGCAACCGGACGCGACCAGCGCGCCCGGCATATCTTTGGCGGCGTCCAGCGAGCGGCGGATCAGCTCCAGCGAGGTGGGCCAGTCCAGGCCCATGCCGCGCTGCGCCGTGTCCATGGCTTCGGCCACACCCAGGCCCAGCGACCAGAGGTGGCGGCGATAGGCGATGGTGGCATCCCAGTCCACAGCGCAGTTGACCCAGGGGTCTACCGCGGCCAGCGGGTCGGCCACCACGTGGGCGGCCGAGTAGGCGATGCGGTTGAATTTTGTGCCCTTGGCGGGCCGTACCGGTGTGGTGCCGCGCAGCGTGTAAGGCTGCAGGCTGCCCGCGGCGACGGGCAGGGTGAGTGTCAAGGGCATGAAATCTACCTTTTTTATGTATCAAATATGCCTGCAGCCCATATCTGACGGGCGCAGGCAGCTATTAAACCTGTAGCGTCGGAACGTCCACCCAGCGGCGCTCTTTCCAGCTCTCCAGCGCGGCTTCCACCAGCTGCACGCCTTTGGCGCCTTCAGGCAGGGTCCATTTGTAGGGCTCGTTTTCGACGACGTGGCGGATGAAGTGCTCCCACTGGATCTTGAAGCCGTTGTCGTAGACCTGAGTGTCCGGCACTTCCTGCCACTGGTCGGAAAAACTCATCGTCTGCTTCTCGTCCGGGTTCCAGACGGGGCGCGGCGTGTTGACGCGCGACTGGGCCTTGCAGGAGCTCAGGCCGGCGACGGCCGAGCCGTGCGTGCCGTCGACGTGAAAGGTGACCAGGTCCTCGCGGTTCACACGTGTGGCCCAGGACATGTTCATTTGTGCGATCACGTTTTCGCCGCTGTGGCCGATCAGCTCAGCCGTGGCATAAGCCGCGTCGTCGGCGGTGGCCTGGTAAGGCTTGCCGGCTTCGTCCCAGCGCTCGGGAATGTGGGTCGCGCCTATGCAGGAGATGGACTTGACTTCGCCGAACAGGTTGTCCAGCACATAACGCCAGTGGCACATCATGTCCAGGATCATGCCGCCGCCGTCTTCGGTGCGGTAGTTCCACGACGGACGCTGGATCGGTTGCAGGTCGCCTTCAAACACCCAGTAGCCGAACTCCAGGCGCACCGACAACATCTTGCCGAAGAAGCCAGCGCGGCGCAGCATGTCGAGCTTGCGCAGACCTGGCAAAAAGAGTTTGTCCTGAACGGCGCCGTGTTTCAGGCCTGATTTTTCAGCCAGTCGGGCGATTTCAACGGCTTCGTTGAGATTGGTGGCAATCGGTTTTTCGCAGTACACGTGTTTGCCGGCACGAATGGCTTTGGCCAGCAAGGTCGGGCGCATCTGTGTGGTGCCGGCGTCGAAGAAAACGGTGTCGTCCGGGTTGGCCAGCGCCTTGTCGAGGTCGGTGCCCCAACGTTCGATGTTCCAGGTCTTGGCCAGGGCTTCCATCTTCTCGGCGTTGCGGCCGATCAGGATCGGGTCGGGCATGACCTTGTCGCCGTTGGACAGCGTAACGCCGCCTTGTTTGCGGATCGCGACGATGGAGCGGATCAGATGTTGGTTCATGCCCATGCGTCCGGTGACGCCGTGCATGATGAGTCCTAGTCGTTGAGTGGCCATGTGAGAGGTCCTTGTAAGTGCGTTGAGAATGCGGTGGCCGCGCCGGTGCCGAATGGGGCCAGGCGCGGGCCTGGGTCACTCGGCCCGGACGTTAACCGGGCGGGAAAAAATTACTGAGGCGCGGGGGAGAGGCCGGCGGCTTTGACCAGCGAGGCGTTGCTTTTGATTTCGTCTTTGATGTAGCTGTCGAACTGCTCGGGCTTGAGCGTCCAGGCATCGGCGCCCAGCGCGGCGAAGCGCTCCTTGACTTCCGGCGTGGCCAGGGCCTTCACGACTTCGTCGTGCAGGCGGTTGACGATGTCGCGCGGGGTCTTGGCGGGTGCCATCATGCCAATCCAGAAGTTGAACTCGGAGCCGGGCACACCGGCTTCGGCCGTGGTCGGCACCTGGGGCAGGGCACTGGCGCGTTTGGGCGAGCCGACGGCCAGCGCCACCAGCTGGTTGTTGCGGATCTGGCCGATCACCGGCGCGATGGGCGAGAAGTAGTAGTCGACGCGGCCGGACATCACCTCGGTCACGGCTTCTCCGGAGCCTTTGAACGGGATGTTGGTCGCTTCGATTTTGGCTGCGAGCTTGAACTTCTCGGCGTTCAGGTGGGTGGCGCTGCCTTGGCCGGCCGAGGCGAAATTCATGCTGCCGGGCTTGGCACGGGCGGCGGCGAGCAGCTCTGGCAAGGTTTTGATGTTTTTTGTCGGCGAGATCACCAGCACGTTGGGGGTGCTGGAGATCGGTGTCACACCGGCAAAGTCACCCACGGTGTCGAAGGGCAGTTTGGCAAAGGTCGAGGGGCTGACCGTGTGCGACGAGGAGTGAATCATGATGGTGTAGCCGTCCGGCGCGGCCGTGGCCACGGCCTGCTGGCCGATGGTGCCGCTGGCGCCGCCGCGGTTGTCGATCACCAGCGTCTGGCCCATGCTGGCACCCATCTTGTCGGCGATGGCGCGGGCAATGATGTCGGTGGTGCTGCCGGCGGCGAAAGGCACAACCACGCGGATCGGCTTGCTCGGGTAGGCGGCCTGGGCGCTGGCAAGCAGCGGCGACAAGGCCGCCATGCAGGTGAGGGAAGCCAAGGCGGCGCGGCGTGTCAAGTTCATGTTGTCTCCTGGAAGGGCAATGAAGGGGCGGCACCTGCTGACCAGGCGATCGGCAGGGTGAAGCAAACCGGAGTTTACGTCTAATTCACCATTGAGTGAATTGTGAATTGTAAAAACAAGGGCCTTGCCGCGTCAATTCCCACCCCGGATCAGTTTCTAAGTACATACCCTAGGATGACATCGCTCATGTGCGACAGGCGCTCGTGGTGGGCTTTGGGGGTCATCAGATCACGTCCGAAAATTGCCGAGAGCGTGTGGTTGTTGGAGAGGTAAAAGTAGGCCATGCCGGCGATCGAGACGTAGAGCTGGATCGGGTCGATACCGCCGCGAAACAGGCCTTCGCTGCGCCCGCGTTCGAGGATTTCGGCCAGCGTCTGGATCAGCGGCGAGTTCATGTCGCGCACCCGTCCGGACATGGCCAGATGCCGGCCCTGGTGCAGGTTTTCGCTGTTGAGCAGCGTCAAAAATTCGGGGTGGGCCAGGTAGTATTCCCAGGTGAACTCGGTCAGCCGCTGGATTGCCTGGGCCGGCGGCATGTCGCGCAGGTGCAACTGGGTTTCGGCCTCGCGGATGTCGGCATAGGCATTCTCCAGCACGGCCAGAAACAGCTCATCCTTGCTGGTGAAGTAGTAATAAATCAGACGCTTGTTGACGTCGGCGCGTTCGGCAATCCGGTCAACACGTGCACCGCCCAGGCCGTGTTGTGCAAATTCATCCCGGGCGGCCAGCAGGATCGCGAGTTGGGAGCGGTCGGCATCGCGTGAGCGGGGCTCGGTGGGTTTGGCTTTGGCGCTTGGCATGGGCTTAATTTAACTGTTTGGTGAATTAATGCAAGATCGGCATTGGCAGGTCGCGCGAGGCGGCATGCCCGATCGCGGCATTGGATGACAGCAACTGTAACAAGCCCATGTCATCATGAGGCAGGCATGGGCCACCCGCGTCCTTGCCATTTCAAGGAGACGGCCATGCATGATTCGACCACGCCCAAAGACGGAGACTTCGCGACTTGGGTGGACGAAAAGGCCGAGGCGCTCAAGTTTGAGCTCGGCGAGAAATTCCCGGTGCCGCCTACCGAACTGCATTCTCCTTCGGTACATGTGGAGACCGGCAGGCAGAAGCTCGAGGAAGTGTTGCTGGAGCACGAGCAGCCGACGCCCGAGTTCCTGGAGGAACTTGATGCGCTGCAAAACGCACCGCCGCTGAGCGACGAAGAACTGGCCAAACAGGCGCTGGAAGCCGGCGGGGCCGATGGCGACAACAAGACGCCCGAGTAGATGATCAAGGGGTGAAGGGGCAACATCCCCTTCAAGCAGGGGCCGCGGGACTGGCTTTGCCAGACCGCAGGCGCAGCGGCCCCCTCGGGGGGCAGGGAGCTACACGCAGTGAGCGACCGTGGGGGCAACATAATAGGTGGCATGACAACACAACTTGCCGGCCATCTTCTTGTTCAATGCCTTGTGGCCCAGGGCGTCACCCATGCGTTCGGTGTTCCGGGGGAGAGTTACCTCGCGGTGCTCGACGGCTTTCATGCCTACCACGACAAGATCAGTTTCATCACCAACCGGCAAGAGGGCGGCGCCGCCTTCATGGCCGAAGCGCATGGCAAGTTGACCGGGCGGCCCGGCATCTGTTTTGTGACGCGTGGACCGGGTGCCACCAATGCCTCCATCGGCGTGCACACTGCCTTTCAGGATTCCACACCCATGATCCTGTTTGTCGGCGACGTGGCCAGCGACACGCGCGACCGCGAAGCTTTCCAGGAGGTGGATTACAGCAGTTTCTTCGGCCCCAGCACCAAGGGCATGGCCAAGCGGGTGGAGCGTATCGACGATGCGCGGCGTATTCCCGAATATGTGGCGCGCGCTTTTGCCACGGCCATGAACGGCCGGCCCGGGCCGGTGGTGCTGGTGTTGCCGGAAGATATGTTGACGCAAACGGTGGACCTGGCGCCGCTGCCGCGTGTGGAGGCGGTCGAAGCCTGGAGCGATCCCGGCTCGCTGCGCAAGCTGCGCGAGCTGTTGCTGCAATCGCAGCGCCCGCTGGTGATTGCCGGCGGCGGCGGCTGGACGCCGCAGGCGGCGCAGGCCTTGCAACGCTTTGCCGAAAATTGGTCGCTGCCGGTGGGTAATGCCTTCCGTTTTCAGGACACCTTTGACAACCACCACCCGCTGTACGCCGGCGATGTGGGTATAGGCCTGAATCCCAAGCTGGCTGCGCGTATCAAGCAGGCCGACCTGATTTTGGCCATCGGCCCGCGCCTGGGCGAAATGACCACCGGCGGCTACACCTTGATCGAAGCGCCGCGTCCTCAGCAAAAGCTGGTGCATATCCACGCCAGCGCCGAAGAACTCAACCGCGTCTTCCAGGCCGACCTGGCGATCAACGCCACCATGAATGCGGCGGCGCGTTCGCTGGAGGTGTTGACGGCGCCGGTGTCCGTGGCCTGGGAGGCGTGGACGGCTTCCGCCAATCAGGACTACCTGGCCAATGTGGATCCGGCCAATGCCGGTGTGGTGTTGCCGGGCAACATCGACATGCCGGCCATCGTTGCGACCTTGCAAAAGTTGCTGCCGGTTGATGCGGTGTTGACCAATGGCGCCGGCAATTTTGCGAGCTGGGTGCACCGCTTTTTCAAACACCACGGGCTGGTCAAAGGCCTGAAGACGCAGCTGGCGCCCACCGTGGGCGCCATGGGTTATGGCGTGCCGGCCGGTATCGCCGCTGCCATCACCACCGGCCGCACGGCTTTCACGATTGCCGGCGACGGCGACTTTTTGATGAATGGCCAGGAACTGGCCACCGCCGTGCAGCATGGTGCGAAAAGCATCGTCCTGCTGCTGAACAACGGCATGTACGGCACCATCCGTATGCACCAGGAGCGCGAGTACCCGCGCCACGTCAGCGGCTCGAATCTGCAGAACCCGGACTTCTGTGCGCTGGCGCGGGCTTATGGCTACACCGCCACGCGTATCACACGCACCGAGGAGTTTGAAGCGGTCATGCGCCAGGCGCTGAAGGGCAAGGAAGGCGCGCTGATCGAGATCATGCTGGACCCGGAGGTCATCAGCACACGCGGTACCTTGTCGGCCATCACGCAGACGGCGTTGAATCGGTTGCTATAAAGTTGATAGCTGCTTGCGCCCGTGGATCATGGGCTGCAGGCATTATTTTCTTTGGAAAATGACAAAAGGCCGGTTGTGCCGGCCTTTTGTCAGAGACCGGGCCATCGCATGACCCGGTGCGCAGCCATACTTATTCCTTGATGTCCACGCCGTAGAAGTTGTGGCGGCCAAAGGGGCTGTTTTTGTAGTCGATCACGTTTTTGCGCACAGGTTTGAGCTGCACCGCATGGGCAATCGTGAACCATGGCGCCTGCTCCTTGAAGATGACTTGTGCCTGCTGGTAGAGCTTGGTGCGTTCGGCCTGGCTGGTGACGGTTTTGGCTTTGAGCACCAGGTCTTCATACGGCTGGTGGCAGAACTTGGCGACGTTGCTGCCGCTGGCCGACTGGGCCGAGGCGCAACCCAGCAGGGTGTACATGAAGTTGTCCGGGTCGCCGTTGTCGCCGGTCCAGCCCAGCATGCCCATCTGGTGTTCGCCGGCCTGCAGGCGCTTGCGGTATTCGCCCCATTCAAAACTCTTGATCTCGGCCTTGACGCCGACCTTGACCAGGTCGGCCTGCATCAGCTCGGCAATCCGTTTGGCGTTCGGGTTGTAGGGGCGTTGTACCGGCATGGCCCACAAGTCGGTGCTGAAGCCATTGGGGTAACCGGCCTCGGCCAGCAGCTTCTTGGCGGCCTCGGGGTTGTAGGCGTCGTCCTTGACCGCGTCGTTGTACGACCACATCGAGGGCGGGATCGGGTTTTTGGCGGCGATGCCGGTGCCCAGGTAAACGCCGTCCACGATGGCTTTTTTGTTGATGGCCATGTTGATGGCCTTGCGCACACGCACATCGTCAAACGGTTTTTTGGTCGTGTTGTAGGCCAGGTAACCGACGTTCAGGCCGGGCTGCTCCAGCACCTGGATGTTGGGGTCCTTGCGGATGGCCTCGAGGTCGGCCGGATTCGGGTAAGGCATGACATGGCACTCGCCTTTTTGCAGCTTGGCCCAGCGCACCGAAGCATCGGTGGTGATCGAATACACGAGGTCGTCGATCTTGGCCTTGCCGCCCCAGTATTGCGGGAAGGCCTTGTAACGAATCACCGCGTCTTTCTGGTACTGCACCAGGTAGAAGGGACCGGTGCCGACCGGGTCCTGGTCGATTTTTTCCGGCGTGCCGGCTTTCAGCATGGTGTCGGCGTATTCCTTGGACTGGACCGCCGCATACGGCATGGCCAGGTTGGCGAGGAACGGTGCTTCGGGTTTTTCCAGCGTGATCTTGACGGTGTAGTCGTTGACCTTTTCTACTGACTTGAGCAGCTTGGGCATGCCCATGTCGCTGAAGTAGGAGTGGTTGGGGCTGGTCACCTTGAAGAAAGGGTTGTCTTCTTTCCACTGGCGCTCGAACATGAACAACACGTCGTCGGCGTTGAAGTCGCGTGTGGGTTTGAAACTTTTGCTGCTGCCATGCCATTTCACACCCTTGCGCAGGTGGAAGGTGTATTCCTTGCCGTCGGCGGAGATGTCCCACTTCTCGGCCAGGCCCGGCATCACCTTGGTGCCACCGCGCTCAAACTCGACGATGCGGTTGTAAATCGGCTCGTTGGCATCAAAGGACGTGCCCGTGGTGTTGACGCCGGGGTAGAAGTTTTCCGGGCTGCCTTCCGAGCAGAACACCAGGGTTTTGGCCGCCACGGGTGACAAGGCCAGCAACGCGGGCAAGGCCAGCGTGCAGAACAAGGCACGCTGGAGCGGGCGCAGCTTCCCTGGGCCGGGGCTTGCAGTGGGTTGGGTCTGAATCATTTGACGAACTCCCTTTGGCGGTTGAATGCTGCAAAGCAGCGGGCTGGCGGCCAGTACGTGCACCGGTGTGCGGCGCGTGTCACGGCCCTGAAAAAGCGTGGCAGACCCATGCTGGCTAAGCACGGAGACAACTCACGCAACGAGGAACTTTTCCGCATGATGGCAAGCCACCTGGCGGTTGGCAAGTTCGCGCAGCGCCGGCCTTTCGGCGCGGCAACGTTCGGTTACATGCGGACAGCGGGTGGAAAAAACGCAGCCTGTGGGCGGGTTGAGCGGCGAAGGCAACTCGCCTTTGAGCACAATGCGCTGCCGCACGATGCTGCTGCCGGCCAGCCCCGGTGTGGATGCCAGCAAGGCCTGGGTGTAGGGGTGCAAGGGTCTTTCAAACAGGGTGGTTTTGTCGCCGTGCTCCACCGTGTGGCCCAGGTACATCACCAGCACATCGTGGGCGATGTGGCGCACCACACCGAGGTCGTGCGAGATGAACAGGTAGGCCAGTCCCAGGGTCTGCTGCAGGTCGGCCAGCAGGTTGAGCACCTGGGCCTGGATCGACACATCCAGCGCCGACACCGGTTCGTCGGCCACCACTAGGGCGGGGCGGAGCATCAGGGCCCGCGCGATGGCGATACGCTGGCGTTGCCCACCGGAAAACATGTGGGGATAACGGTCGTAGTGTTCAGGCCGCAGGCCCACCAGGGCGAGCATGGCGCGGGCCTGGGCGGCCCGTTCGGCCGCCGGCAAGGTGGTGTTGATTTCCAGCGGCGCTTCCAGAATAGCGCCTATTTTTTTGCGCGGATTGAGCGAGCCGAAGGGGTTTTGAAACACCAGTTGCACGGCCTGGCGCAGGCCCAGGCGTTGCTGGCGCGGCGCATGGATGGCATCCACGCCCTGGATGGACAACTGGCCGGCACTGGGCGTTTCAATCAGGGACACCATGCGGGCCAGGGTGGACTTGCCGCAGCCGGATTCACCGACCACCGCCAGGGTCTTGCCCGCCTGGAGTTCAAAAGACACACTACCCACGGCCTGCAGGTGGTCGGGTGCGCGGAAAAAGCCGCGGCGTATCTCGTAGACCCGCTGGAGATTGCGGGCCTGGACCACAGGCGGCGTGGCGGGGGCGGTACTCATGCTTCGGCCCTGGCCAGCGGCGTATCACGCAAGATGGCGGCTTCCCGGCCGGGATCGCCCAGCGGGTAGTGGCAACGCACTTTGCCGCCCGCGGGTGTACCGGCCTCCCAGGCGCGCAGCAGCGGGCGTTCCTTGCATGTGTGTTCGGTGGCGTAGGCGCAGCGTGGCGCAAACAGGCAGCCGTTCGGCCTGTCGTAGAGGCCGGGCACCATGCCCGGAATGGTCGCCAGGCGGGTGCTGCCGTCGCTGCGTTCGGGCAGGGCAGCCAACAGGGCTTCGGTGTAGGGGTGTTGCGGTGTGTTGAACAGCGGGTGGGCGTTTTGTTCTTCCATGATCTGGCCGGCATACATCACGGCCACACGTTGCGCCATCTCGGACACCACACCCATGTTGTGGGTGATCAGCACCAGCGCCATGCCGCGTTCTTTTTGCAGGCTGCGCAACAAGTCCAGGATTTGCGCCTGGATGGTCACGTCCAGCGCCGTGGTGGGTTCGTCGGCAATCAGCAGGCGAGGGTTGCAGGCAATCGCCATGGCGATCATCACGCGCTGGTTCATGCCGCCGGACAACTGATGCGGGTAGGCCTTGAGTCGACTTTCCGGTGCGGGAATGCCGACTTGTTCCAGCAGCTCGATGGCTTTGCGTGTGGCGGCTTTCTGATCCAGCTTCAAATGTTGGCGCAGGGTCTCGGTGATCTGGAACCCAATGGTGAAGCAGGGGTTCAGGCTGGTGGTGGGGTCCTGGAAAATCATGGCCACGTCTTTGCCGATGAGCTTGTTGCGCTCGCGATCGGACAAGGCCAGTAAATCGTGGCCAGCAAACCGCAGCTTGTCGGCACGTACCCGGCCCGGGTAGGCGACCAGGCCCATCAGCGCCATCATGGTGACACTTTTGCCGGAACCCGATTCCCCCACAATGCCCAGCACCTCGCCTTCTTCGAGCGAGAGGCTGACACCGTCCACCGCCTGCAGCATACCGTTGTGGGAAGGAAACTCGACGGACAGGTTTTCGATTTCGAGCAGGGCCATAGTTAGTCACTCCCCCTTCTCGGCTCACTTCGTGTAGCCGGATCCCCTCTCCGGGGGCAACAGCTGCGGCCCGGCGAAGCCGGTTCCGCGCTGTTACTTGCGAAGAGACGCATGGGGTGTGGGTGAGTATTGGTCATCTCTTAAGTTTTGGATCGAACGCGTCACGTAATCCGTCGCCGAGCAGGTTGAAGGCCAGCACCGTGATGAGGATGGCGAGGCCTGGGAACGTCACCACCCACCATGCGCGAAGCACAAACTCCCGGGCGTCGGCCAGCATGGTGCCCCATTCCGGCGAGGGCGGCTGGGCACCCAGGCCCAGAAAGCCCAGTGCTGCGGCGTCCAGAATGGCGGTGGACACACCCAGCGAGGCCTGCACGATCAGCGGCGCTGCGCAGTTGGGCAGGATTTCGCTGAACATCAGCCGCAGGCGGCTCGCGCCACACATGCGGGCGGCCGTCACGTAGTCGCGCGAGGTTTCGGCGATCACGGCGGCGCGGGTGATACGCACATAGTGGGGCAGTACCACGATGGCCACCGCCAGCATGGCGTTGATCAGGCCGGGGCCCAGAATGGCGACGATGACAATGGCCAGCAGCAGGCTGGGCAGGGTCAGGATGATGTCCATCAGGCGCATCACGGCAATTTCGAAGATGCCGCGGAAAAAGCCCGAAAGCAGGCCCAGCACGGTGCCCACGATGACTGACAGCGCGACCACGGCCAGGCCAATCACCAGGGACAGGCGGGCGCCGTACATCAGGCGCGACAGGATGTCGCGGCCTATGGCGTCGGTGCCCAGGGGGTAGGTCCAGGAACCGCCAGCCTGCCAGGCCGGCGGCTGCAGAAACACCGCGCTGTTGGTGATGTTGGGTGGGTGCGGGGCCAGCACCGGTGCAAACAGCGCAATCAGCAGCACCGCCAGCACAATCACCAGGCCTACGACCGCGCCGTGGTTGGCGCTGAAATAACGCCAGAACTCGCGCAGCGGATGGGCCGGTGCCGAGGGGTTGGCAGTGCTCAGTGTGGCCGTGTTCATCGCTGGTGCCTGATCCGTGGATTGATGATGCCGTAGGTGATGTCCACCAGCAGGTTGACCGCCATCACGATCAATCCCAGCAGCAAGATGCCGCCTTGCAGCACCGGGTAGTCGCGGCGGCTGATGGCTTCGATCAGCCATTTGCCGACACCGGGCCAGGAAAAAATGGTCTCGGTCAAAATCGCCCCCGTGAACAACACACCGACCTGCAGGCCAATCACGGTGACCACCGGAATCAAGGCGTTGCGCAGCGCATGCAGGGCCACCACACGCAGCTTGGACAAGCCTTTGGCGCGCGCCGTGCGGATGTAGTCCTCGCCCAGCACTTCCAGCATGGCCGAACGTGTCATGCGCGCGATCACCGCCAGCGTGTGGGTGCCCAGCACAACCATGGGCAGGATCAGGTGGGAGACGGCCGACCAGAAGGCGCCTTTGTCGTCCGAGAGCAGGGAATCGATCAGCAAAAAACCGGTGGTGGGCTCGATGAAATATTGCACCGACAGCCGCCCCGACACCGGCGTCCAGCCCAGTTGAACCGAAAACAGCAGGATCAGCAGCAGGCCCCACCAGAAGATAGGCATGGAATAACCGGTCAGCGAGACCCCCATGACGCCGTGGTCCAGGATGGAGTTGCGTTTGACCGCCGCCAGAATGCCGGCGGGAATACCCACCAGCAAGGCAAACAGGATGGCGCACAAGGCCAGCTCGATGGTGGCCGGGAACAGCGTCAAAAATTCACGGAGGACCGGCTCTTGCGTGATGATGGATTTGCCCAGGTCGCCCTGGAGCACGCGGCCGATGTAGATGCCGTATTGCACCAGCACGGGCCGGTCCAGGCCGTACTCTTTGAGCAACTGCGCGTGGCGTGCGGGATCTATGCCGCGCTCGCCGGCCATGGTTTCGATGGGATCGCCCGGCACCATGCGAATCAAAAAGAAGGCCAGCAAGGTCATGCCCAGGAAGGTGGGAATGATCAGGCTCAGTCGGGTCAGGATAAAACGCAGCATGGTGGCCAGAGGTCCAACAGGGCGTTCTGCTCAGCTGGAAGCTGCTTGCACTGCGCGGGTTTGGGAGGGCATCAACATAGGCCTCCATTATTCGCAGTGCGGCGCGTAATGCGCTCCCCAGTAACCCCTAGGGTCGAACCCGCCTGTCGGCGATGGCCTTGCAGCCTCGCGGGTTATTCAACAGGCATAAAAAAAGGCCGGTGGGTACCGGCCTTTTTGAGTGCGGCGAAAGCCGATTATTTGACGTGCTTGCCGATCAGGCCAGCCATCTCAAACATCGACACTTGCGCCTTGCCGAAAACGGCGCGCAATTTTTCGTCAGCGTTCACCATGCGCTTGTTGACTTTGTCCTGCAGGCCTTTGGCTTTGATGTAAATCCACAGCTTGCGAACGATCTCGGTGCGGGGCAACGCAGCAGCGCCAACCACGGCCGACAGAGCGGGGCTCAGTGTCAACGCCTTCATGAAGGCTGCGTTGGGCGTACGCTTTTTGGCGGGCGCTTTTTTAGCAGGAGCAACTTTCTTTGCCACTACTTTTTTAGCAGGAGCAACTTTCTTTGCCACTACTTTTTTAGCCGGTGCGACTTTCTTCGCAGCGACTTTCTTTGCAGGAGCTGCTTTTTTTGCAGCTACTTTTTTGGCCGGTGCAGCTTTTTTTGCAGCTACTTTTTTTGCCGGTGCTTTTTTTGCAGTTGCCATGATTGATTTTCCTTCTAGAAGTTGATAAATCACCAATGCAGATAACTACTCTTCACTGGCAAGGGGGATGCTACTGGAGAAAATCACGATTTCATAGGGAAACCGGAATATTTTTGGTCTTTTATGTTGCTGATTTACCTCTGAAAATCAAAAAACCACCAGTGAGAATCACACCGCAGGTCATCCACTGCACACCTGCGGCATCTGCTTCTGCAGAAAAAACACGCTGCTTGTCAGTCATTCGAGAGCGTTGAAACGCCTCACCCACTGCGAGAGAAATCTCCCATAACACCGCGCCACCACTGGGCATTTCGCTGGCAAAGCTGCTGTCCAGGCCAGCCACAACAGCGTGACCTGCCGCAAGGCCATGCCCGAAATCACCAGCGAAAGCGTTGCGCAATTTCGGTATCCTTGTGCAAATCTCCACGGCGATCGTGTGTGCTTCCCCCTGAGAAAAGGCCAGCGCGTGGCCGGCCCGCAGGGGAAACATTCAGGTCCTCCTTAAGAAAGTCACAGCAAAATGACCACTCCCACCGCCTCGTTTGCCACCTGCGATTTGTGCGACGTCCATAAAAACGACAGCTCGGGCCGCTTTCGGGTGTTGCCGCCCGTGTTCCAAAATTTTGGCGGGGTATCCAAGTTTTGCGGCCCGGTGGTCACCATCAAATGTTTTGAAGACAACTCGCTGGTCAAGGCCGCCGTCGACAGCAGCGGCCTGCTCGATACCCCGGCCGGTCGGGTGCCGGCGGTGCTGGTGGTCGATGGCGGGGCCTCGCTGCGTCGTGCTTTATTAGGCGGCAACCTGGGTGCCGCGGCCGTCAAAAACGGCTGGGCCGGTGTGCTGATCGACGGTTGTGTGCGGGATGTGGCCGAGCTGGCGCAGTTTCCCATCGGCATACGCGCCTTGGCCGCCATGCCCTGGCCTACGGAAAAACGCAACGAAGGCCAGCAGGGTGTGGCGATCCAGATCCAGGGCGTGTGGGTCTACCCCGGCGACTGGCTGTATGCCGACGAAGACGGCGTGGTGGTGATGCCCTCAGCCGGGCAGGCTTAAACCCAGTTGCCTGAGTTGCGCCTGGCCCAGGTCGGTGATGAGGACCACGCGGCTGTGTTTTTTCCGTTCTATCCAGCGCGCGGCCTGCAACTGTTCGGCCAAGGCCGCACCCAAAGCGCCGCCCAGGTGATCGCGCCGTTCTGACCAGTCCAGGCAGCGGCAGGCCAGTTGCCGGCGCCGCGCCCGGACGCTGGCAAGGTCTAGGCCCAGGGAGGTGAAAGCCTTGTTGCCTTTGGGCGTGATGGCCAGCTGTTTGGCCGTGGTATCGCCCGTGTCGTTGACCAGCCAGTCTTTGTGCAGCAGGGTGCTCAGCAAGCCGGTACCGAGGCTGCCGGCCAGGTGGTCGTAACAATAACGGGCGTGGCGGATCGGCTCGTTGGACGCCGAAGCGGCGGCTGCCATACGCTGGCGCGGCGGCGCCACACGCATCAAGGACTCCACCAGTTGCGCCACCTGTTCGGTCGCCAGGCGGAAATATTTGTGCCGTCCTTGCGAGGTGGACACCAGCAGGCCGTCATCCAGCAGACGTTTGAGGTGGGCGGTCGCCGTGGCGGGCGTGATGCCGGCGCCCAGCGCCATCTCCTTGGCGGTCAGCGCGCGGCCTTCCATCAGCAGCACCAACATCTGGATGCGGCGCGGATCCCCCACGGTGGCGGCCAGCCGGGCGAGGTCGGGTTCTGCATTCATAGTTTCATCTTAAGCAAACTGTTGTCGCTCGACAAGTGATGCCTTGCCCGCGACACTGGCATTTTTCCATCAAGCGGATCGGGCACACCATGGCGGCGTACAGCGCACACATTCTTTGGCAACGCGGCGAGCAGGATTTTCTGGGCAACCGGTATAGCCGGCGGCACCTGATGTCTTTTGATGGCGGCGCCGAAGTGGCAGGGTCGTCCTCACCGCATGTTGTCCCCTTGCCCCTGTCGGATGCGGCGGCAGTCGATCCCGAAGAAGCGTTTGTGGCCTCGCTGGCCAGTTGCCACATGCTCTGGTTTTTGTCCATTGCGGCCAAATACAAGTTTTGTGTGGACCGTTACGTTGACGAGGCGGTGGGTGTGATGGCCAAAAACGCCGAAGGAAAAATGGCGATGACCGTGGTTACGCTGCGGCCCGAGGTGGCTTTTTCCGGCGAACGGCGGCCGACACGCGAGCAGATAGACCAGCTTCACCACGAAGCCCATGAAGAATGTTTTATCGCCAACTCGGTCAAGACCGAGGTGTGTTGCGAGCCGGTTTACGTCGATGCTTGATGCCGCGCTGTCACCACCCGCCAACGTGATCGCGGCGGTGACCCATGCGGACCCCTGGCCCTTTTACAGGCAGTTGCGCGAAGAGCGGCCGCTGTATTTTGACCAAGGCCTGATGCTCTGGGTGGCCAGCAGCCATGCCGTGATCAGCGAGGCCTTGCACCAGGAGATGCTGCGTGTGCGTCCGTTGTCCGAACCCGTGCCCCAGGTTTTGCGGGGCACGGCGGCGGGCGAGGTTTTTGCGCAGTTGGTGCGGATGACGGACGGCGCCTTTCATGCCACCCACAAGCCCGAGGTGGCGCAGGCGGCACGCCGCTGGACACTGGCCGACGTGGCCAGGGCCAGCGAAGCGGCCACCGCGGATGTGTGGGCCACCCGGGACTTCATGGACGTGCTGCCTGTGCAAACCATGGCGCGCCTGCTGGGTGTGCCCGGCGAGCAACTGGCGGACACCTGCCGTTGGGTGCAAGCGTTTGTACGCGGCATCGCGCCCGGCGTTGACCTGGCCGCTACGTCGCTGGCGGCCGAAGCGGCTGCGGCCCTGATGGCCCAGGGCCTGGCGCTGGGTTTGCGGGCTGTGCAAGCGGCCAACCGGATCGCCTTGATGCAGCAGTCGCTGGACGCCACGGCGGGGCTGCTGGGGCAGACGGCGCTGATGCTGGCACAAGAGCCGTCGCTGGCTGCGGCGGCGGACCATTCGCTGGACGCGATGCGCGGTTTTGTCGCCGAGGTCGAACGCCATGGCGCGCCAGTCCAGAACACCCGGCGTTTTGCCGCGAGGCCCCTGTTGCTCGCGGGGAAAACCATCGAAGCGGGGCAGGGTGTGTTGCTGGTGCTGGCCAGCGCCAACCGCGATGCCGCGCTGAATCCGCAGCCGGACCAGTTCGATCCGCAGCGCAGCACGCGCCGCAGCATGGGTTTTGGTACCGGTGCCCATGCTTGCCCGGGTTCTTCAGTTGCTATCGAAATGGTAGCTTCTTGCGCCCGTCAGATAAGGGCTGGAGGCCAGTTTGATGCCTGTTTCGGGCGCCCGGCGGGTTTTCAGCCCTCTGGCAATACACGTATCCCTGTCTTCACACGCTGAAAGGAAAACACCCATGGTCTCCGTGATTTTTGAAGTCTGGCCAGATCCCGCGCACCGCGAGGGTTACCTGAACTGGGCGGCCGAGCTTAAAACCGAGTTGCTGAAGATGGACGGTTTTATTTCCATCGAGCGCTTCCAGAGCCTGAGCGAGCCCGACAAGCTGTTGTCTCTGCAGTTCTGGCGTGACGACGCCTGCCTGACGGCCTGGCGCAAGCTGGAGGCGCACCGTGCGGCCCAGAACGCGGGCCGCAGCACCCTATTCAGGGATTACCGGCTGCGTATCGCCGAGGTGACGCGTGACTACGGACTGAAGGAGCGCGACCAGGCCCCCGCTGATTCGCGCCAGGCCCACGGTTAGGCCGCGGGCCGTTCAGATGCCGGCCAGCGCGATCGAGTTTGCCAGGGCCTGACCGCCGCCATAGCTGTCCTGCACAGGCGGCAGGCCGCCCAGCGAGACGCGGATCGCGCAGTATTTGAACTCCGGGATCTTGGCAAAGGGGTCGAGCGCGGCGTTGGTCAGCTTGTTGATGGCAGCCTCGTAGTAGCAGAAGGGCACAAAGACTGCGCCACGCGGCGAGCTTTCGTCGGCCCGAGCATAGAGTGCGACCTTGCCGCGGCGGGACTCGATGGTCACCACGTCACCCGGCTTGCCGCCCAGGGCCACCAGATCCAGCGGATGCACCAGCGCCACCGGATCGGGCTCGATCGCGTCCAGCACCGTCGCGCGCCGCGTCATGCTGCCGGTGTGCCAGTGTTCGAGTTGGCGCCCGGTGATCAGCACCAGGGGGTACTCGGTGTCGGGCCGCTCGTTGGCCGGGATGATGTCGGCCGGCACAAAGCGGGCACGCCCGGTTTCGCGCGGGAAATCATCCACAAACACCACGGACTGGCCCGGGTCGCCTTCCTTCAGGCAAGGGTAGGTCACGGCATGTTCACGCTCCAGCCGGTCCCAGGTGATGCCGCCTATGCTGGGCATGGTGTGGCGCATCTCGTCGAAAACTTCGCTGACATGGTTGTAGTGCCAGTCCAGGCCCATGCGTTTGGCGATCTGCTGGATGATCCACAAATCCTGGCGCGCATCACCGGGCGGGTTGATGGCCTTGCGGCCCATCTGCACCAGCCGGTCGGTGTTGGTGAAGCTGCCATCCTTTTCGGGGAAGGCGCTGG
Source organism: Polaromonas potterensis (assembly GCF_033446725.1). Classification (NCBI taxonomy): domain Bacteria; kingdom Pseudomonadati; phylum Pseudomonadota; class Betaproteobacteria; order Burkholderiales; family Comamonadaceae; genus Polaromonas; species Polaromonas potterensis. The sequence continues at coordinate 25,574 of NZ_JAWQLX010000013.1, forward strand.
CCGGCAGGATCACGTCGGCCAGGTAAGCGGTTTCAGTCAGGAAGATGTCTTGCACCACCAGGTGGTCCAACGCCGCCAGCGCTTCACGCGCGTGGTTGGCGTCGGGGTCGGACATGGCCGGGTTTTCGCCTTGCACATACATGCCGCGTATGCCGCCTTTCTTGATCGCGTGCATCACCTCGACCACCGTGAGGCCGGGCGTGTCGTCCAGCGAGCCGGCAGGCACCTTCCAGGCTTTTTCGAAGCTGGCGCGCACCACCGGGCTGGACACATGCTGGTAGTCCGGGAACATCATGGGGATCAGGCCCGCGTCGGACGCGCCCTGCACATTGTTCTGGCCACGCAGGGGATGCAGGCCGGTGCCGGGCCGGCCAATCTGGCCGGTCATCAGCGCCAGCGCGATCAGGCAACGGGCATTGTCGGTGCCGTGTACGTGTTGCGACACACCCATGCCCCAGAGGATCATCGAACCCTTGGAGGTCGCGTACAGCCGCGCCACGTAGCGCAGGGTGTCGGCGTCAATGCCGCAGATGGGGGCCATCAACTCGGGCGTGTAACCTTCGACGTTTTTACGCAGTTCTTCGTAACCGATGGTGCGGCTGTCGATGAAAGCTTGGTCCACCAGGCCTTCGGTCACGATGACGTTCATCATGGCGTTGAGCATAGGCACGTCGGTGTCGGGCTTGAACTGCAGGTGGCGGTGTGCCAGGCGGGTCAGGTCCGAGCGGCGCGGGTCCAGCACCAACAGCTTGCTGCCGTTTTTGATGGCGTTCTTGATCCAGGTCGCGGCCACCGGGTGGTTCACCGTCGGGTTGGCACCGATGATGACAATCACCTCGGCCTTGGTCACGTCCATCACGGGGTTGGACACCGCGCCCGAACCTATGCCTTCGAGCAGGGCCACGACGGAGGAGGCGTGGCACAAGCGTGTGCAATGGTCCACGTTGTTGCTGCCGAAGCCGGTGCGCACCAGCTTCTGGAACAAATAGGCCTCTTCGTTGCTGCCCTTGGCCGAGCCGAAGCCGGCCAGGGATTTTTTACCGTGCTGGTCGCGGATGGCGGCGAGTTTGCCGCCGGCGAACTCCAGCGCTTCTTCCCACGTGGCTTCACGGAACACGTCCATCACCCGGTCCGGGTCCATGCTGAAGTCGCCGGTCTTGGGCATGCCGGCGCGGCGTATCAGCGGCTGGGTCAGGCGTTGCGGATGGTGGGCATAGTCAAAGCCGTAACGGCCTTTGACGCAGAGCCGGCCATGGTTGGACGGGCCGTCGCGGCCTTCGACAAACAGAATTTTGTCATCCTTGACGTTGTAGGTTAGCTGGCAGCCGACGCCGCAATAAGGGCAGACCGAGGCCACCTGTTTGTCGGGCACAGCCAGCGCGGCTTCGCGCGCCGGCATCAACGCGCCTGTCGGGCAGGCCTGCACACATTCGCCGCAGGCCACGCAGGTGGAGGCGCCCATGGCGTCGTCCATGTCGAACACAATCTTGGCCTGGTCGCCGCGAAAGGCCAGGCCGATCACGTCGTTGACCTGTTCGTCGCGGCAGGCGCGGAGGCAACGTGTGCACTGGATGCAGGCGTCGAGGTTGACGGCAATGGCGGGGTGGGACAGGTCCTGGCGGACTTGTTTGCGCGCCTCAAAGCGCGGTTTGCCGACCCCGATTTTGGCGGCCCATTGGTCCACCTCGTTATTGCGGGTGTATTCCTTTTCGGGCATGTCGGACAGCAGCAGCTCGAGCACCATTTTTTGCGAGGCCACGGCGCGTTCGCTGTTGGTGATCACTTTCATGCCGGCGGTGGGTGCCCGACAGCACGAAGGCGCCAACACACGTTCGCCATTGATTTCGACCATGCAGGAGCGGCAGTTGCCGACCGCTTCCAAACCTTCCTTGTAACAAAGGTGGGGGATTTCCACACCTTCGCGCTGGGCCACCTGCAGCAGGGACTCGGAGGCCCGGGCCGTCACGTCACGGCCGTTGAGGCTGAAACTCACGAGCGGCGCGTCGAGTTCGGCGAGTTCTTGTCTTGTAATAGCGTTCATCAGAAATCCTTAAAGTCCACAAAGGCCCCGGCCGCAGCGCAGGGCCGCCCCAAGCAAGGCCTGCCCCCTCGGGGGGCAGCGTAGTACGCGTAGCGACAAGCGTGGGGGCTCATAATTCATGCGGGAAATATTTGACAACGCAGTCCATGGGATTGGGCGCGGCCTGGCCCAGGCCGCAAATCGATGCGTCACGCATGACCAGCGACAGGTCCGCCAGCAGGGCGAGGTCCCATTTGGGCTGCTCCATGAGGTGCGCCGCTTTGGCCGTGCCGACGCGGCAGGGCGTGCACTGGCCACAGGACTCGTGGTGAAAGAAACGCATCATGTTGCGTGCCGCGGCTGTGGCGGTGTCCTGGTCGGACAAGACCATGACGGCGGCCGAACCGATAAAACAGCCATAGGGTTGCAAGGTGTCGAAGTCCAGCGGGATGGTGTTCAGCGTGGCCGGCAGGATGCCGCCCGAGGCGCCGCCCGGCAGGTAGGCGTAGAAATTGTGGCCGTCCAGCATGCCGCCGCAATATTCGTCAATCAGCTCCTGGATGGTGATGCCGGCAGGCGCCAGCTTCACGCCGGGTTCCTTCACGCGGCCGGATACGGAGAAGGAGCGCAAGCCCTTGCGGCCGTTGCGGCCGTGCGAGGCAAACCATTCACCGCCTTTTTCCAGGATGTCGCGTACCCAGTACAGGGTTTCGAAATTGTGTTCCAGGGTCGGACGGCCAAACAGGCCGACCTGCGCCACATAAGGCGGGCGCAGACGCGGCATGCCGCGTTTGCCTTCGATGGACTCGATCATGGCCGACTCTTCACCGCAGATGTAGGCGCCGGCACCGCGGCGCAGCTCGATGTCCGGCAGGCCGGCCATCAGCGGCGACTGCCTGAGTTTGTCCAGCTCAGCTTCCAGCATGGTGCGGCAGCCGTGGTACTCGTCGCGCAGGTAAACATAGATTTTTTCGATGCCGACGGTCCAGGCGGCAATCAGCATGCCTTCCAGGAAACGGTGCGGGTCGCGTTCCAGATACACGCGGTCCTTGAAGGTGCCGGGCTCGCCTTCGTCGATGTTGACCGCCATCAGGCGTGGGCCTTGTTCGGCCCGGACAATGCGCCATTTGCGGCCTGAGGGAAAACCTGCACCGCCCAGCCCGCGCAGGCCGGAATTTTCCATGGTCTTGATGACGGCCTCGACATCCTGTTGGCCAGAAACACATTGCTGGAGCAGGGCGTAACCGCCGGCGGCCTGGTAAGCAGCGAAGTCCACAAAACCCTCAGGCACATGTTTGACGGCGCCTGTCGCGACGATGGCCACAACGGCCTCGCAGCTGGCATTCGGCACCGGGTTTTGCCCCACCACCACGGCTGGCGCCTGCTCGCAACGCCCAACACAGGGTGCCGCAATGACCCGGACTTCGCGGCCCAGCAGGGCCGGGAGTTTGGCCAGCAGGTCTTGCGCACCTGCCATTTCGCAGGACAGGCCATCACACACCCGCACGGTGAGTGGTGCTGGCGCAGCTTCACCTTCCTTGACCACATCGAAGTGGTGATAAAAGGTCGCGACCTCGTAGACCTCGGCCTGGGACAGGCGCATCTCTTGCGCCAGTGCCGCCAGATGGGCGGCCGACAGGTGGCCGAAGCGATCCTGGATCTTGTGCAGGTGTTCGATCAGCAAATCCGGCTGCCGCGATTCGCTGCCCAGCAGGCCTTGCACATCGGCCAGGGCCTCCGGGTCCACGCGGCGTCCCTTGGGTGCCTGGCGTTTGCGCTGCTTGCTGGAGGCCTCTATGACGGCGATGGGGATGATGGGGTGATTCATGGGCTTGCTGTTACTTGCTGGCTGGCGAAGGCGGCGTTGAGGGATGTCCGGCTCAGATGACGTGTTCGGTGCGTAATTCGGCGATGTACTCGGCGCTGTAGCCGAGTTGGGTCAAGACCTCGTCCGTGTGTTCTCCGAGCAGGGGTGAACGTGTGACTTCGGTGGCGCTGTCCGAGAGCTTGATCGGGTTGCCCACGGTCAGGTATTTGCCGCGTGTGGGGTGGTCGACCTCGACAATGGTGCCGGTGGCCCGCAGTGCGGGTTCTTCGGCGATTTCCTTCATCGAGAGAATCGGACCGCAGGGAATGTCGTATTTGTTGAGGATGTCCATGGCCTCGAACTTGGTCTTGGTCATGGTCCACTGCTCGATACGCGCGAAAATCGGCTTCAAATGCAGCAGGCGGGCGGCGGCTGTGGCGTAGGCCTCGTCGGTGATCCAGCCTTCTTCGCCGATCACCTTGCACACCGCCGGCCACACACCGCCTTGCGTGATGAAATAAATATAGGCATTGGGGTCGGTTTCCCAGCCCTTGCATTTCAGGATGGAGCCCGGCTGGCCGCCGCCGGATGCATTGCCCGCACGCGGCACGGCCTGGCCGAACTTGCCATCCGGGTATTGCGGGTACTCGTGCATGGTGCCGGTGCGCTCCAGGCGCTGCTGGTCGCGTAGCTTGACGCGGCACAGGTTCAGCACGGCATCCTGCATGGGTGCCAGCACCTTCTGGCCACGCCCTGTGGTGTTGCGCTGGTACAGCGCCGCAACAATGCCCAGCGCCAGGTGCAGGCCGGTGCCGCTGTCGCCGATCTGGGCGCCGGTGACCATGGGCGGGCCGTCGTCGAAACCCGTGGTCGAGGCGGAGCCGCCGGCGCATTGGGCGACGTTTTCATACACCTTGCAGTCTTCGTAAGGTCCGGGCCCGAAGCCCTTGACCGAGGCCACAATCATGCGCGGGTTGAGCTGCTGGATGTGTTCCCAGGTGATGCCCATGCGGTCCAGCGCGCCTGGGGCGAAGTTTTCCACCAGCACGTCGCAGGTCTTGATGAGTTCGTCCAGCACCTGCTTGCCCTTGGCATTTTTGGTATTGAGCGTGATCGAGCGCTTGTTGTGGTTCAGCATCGTGAAATACAGGCTGTCCACGCCGGGGATGTCGGCGAGTTGGCCGCGTGTGGCGTCGCCTTCGCCAGCGCGTTCCACCTTGATCACATCGGCGCCGAACCAGGCCAGCAGTTGCGTGCAAGTAGGACCCGACTGGACATGGGTGAAATCAAGGATGCGAACGCCGTCTAACGCTTTGCTCATGAAGAATTCCTGCTGGGGTTGAATGGGTTATTCGGCCATGGTCCAAGCCATGGCACCGGCCGCGTTGGCAGCCGGTTCAACCTCTATATTAATCATCGCGCCCGTGAGGTGGTTTCCCCGCCTGATTTACAGGGGGGCCGCCGAAGGGGTGATCTGGCTTTCAAGCTCCATCAGGCGTTTGCGCAGGCCGCGTTCCTCGGCGAAGCGACTGGTTTCGTCGCGAATGACGGCCACAATGGCCGAAACTTGGCCGTCAGGCGCATGTAACAGGGCGACGGTGAAGGCGATGGACAGCCCATGCCCGTCCTTGTGCACGGCCGGCACCCGTAAAACGTCGTTGCCGTAACGGGTTTTACCGGTCGCCATGGTCCTGTGATAACCGTCCCAATGGCGTTGTTGCTGGCGTTGCGGAATGATCAGGTCCAGCGATTGGCCCAGGGCTTCCTCTTCCGTGAAGCCAAACATGCGTTGTGCCGCCGGGTTCCACAAGGTGATGGCGCCGCCAGCGTCCGAGGCGACGATGGCGTCGCCCACGGCCTCCACCAGCTGTTTCAGGTCGGTTGTTGATTGCATAAGTCCACTCCTGGTGCGGGCCAATAAGCTGGCTGGGTCCTCAAACAAAGACGGCGTCCAACCTGAACGCCGTCTTTGCGAGTCATGAAGACCAGTGTGTCACATGAGGTCGGTCAAACGGCTTTTGCAGTGTGCATGGCCGCGATCTGGTCCTTGCTGTAGCCGAGTTCGGCGAGAACTTCGTCGGTATGTTCACCCAGCAGGGGCGATGCCGTTACTTCGGGCTTGGTGTCAGAGAACTTGATCGGGCTGCCCACTGTCCAATAGCTACCGCGCACTTTGTGCGGTACTTCAACGATGGAGCCACTGGCGCGCAAGGATTCGTCATGCAACAAATCCTTCATCGACAACACGGGCGCGCAAGGAATATCAAACTTGCGGAAGATGTCCACGGCTTCGAACTTGGTCTTGTCAGCGATGAATGCTTCAATCGTGGCGAAGATGTCCATGATGTGCGGCTGGCGTGCTTTGGCCGTGGTGTAGGCGGGGTCGGTTTTCCACTCGGGTTTGCCCAATGCGTCGCAGATCGGCTCCCAGGCGTGGCCCTGAACCGTGAAATAGATGTAGGCGTTGGGGTCGGTTTCCCAGCCCTTGCACTTCAAAATCCAGCCGGGTTGTCCGCCACCGCCGGCATTGGCGCCACGCGGCACCACGCCGTCTTTGAAGGCTTCCATTTCATGCGGGTATTGCGGGTACTCTTCCAGGTAGCCAAGGTTGTCCAGACGCAACTGGTCGCGCATTTTGACGCGGCACAGGTTGAGCACACTGTCCTGCATGGACACGGCGACTTTTTGGCCCTTGCCAGTCTGCTGGCGGCCGATATAGGCCGTCAAAATACCGATAGCCAGGTGCATGCCGGTATTGCTGTCGCCCAGAGCGGCAGACGAAATGGTGGGACCTGAGTTCTCGCCCTTCCAGTAGCCGGTGGTGGACGCTGCGCCGCCTGCGCACTGGGCCACGTTTTCGTAAACCTTCAGGTCTTCGTAGTGGTGGCCGTCAGAGAAACCCTTGACGGATGCCAGAATCATTTTTGGGTTGAGTGACTGGATGTGTTCCCAGGTGAATCCCATACGGTCCAGCGCGCCCGGTCCGAAGTTTTCAACCAGGACGTCGCTTGTTTTGATGAGTTTTTCCAGGATGGCCTTGCCCTCGGGCTTCTTCGTATCCAGGGTCAGGCCGCGCTTGTTGCTGTTGAGCATGGTGAAGTACAGCGCGTCAGCGCCTTCGATGTCGCGCAACTGGCTGCGGGTGACGTCGCCAGAGCCAGGACGCTCGACCTTGATCACGTCAGCGCCGAACCAGGCCAGCATCTGAGTGCAGGCGGGACCGGCCTGAACGTGGGTGAAGTCGATGATCTTGATGCCCGCGAGTGGTTTGTTGCTCATTTTGCTTTCTCCTTAAATAGTGACTTGCTTACTTCTTCTTCGCGCTTTGCGGATTCAGGCTGGTGATACGACCGCTTTCGGTGCCTGCGGTTTCGTCGATGATGGCGTTGATCAGGGTCGGCTTGCCCGAGGCCACAGCCTCGTCCAGCGCCTTGGCCAGTTCCGCAGGGGTGTTGGCCAGCACGCCGACGCCACCGAAGGCCTGCATCATCATTTCGTAGCGGGCGTTCTTGACGAACACGGTGGGCGCCACATCGCCGCCGCGCGGGTTCACGTCGGTGCCTTTGTAGATGCCGTTGTTGTTGAAGACGATCACGCAGATCGGCAGGTTGTAGCGGCAGATGGTTTCGACTTCCATGCCGCTGAAACCAAAAGCGCTGTCACCTTCAATGGCGATCACGGGTTTACCCGTGGTCACGGCGGCGGCGACGGCATAACCCATGCCGATCCCCATGATGCCCCAAGTGCCGACGTCCAGGCGCTTGCGCGGCTCGTACATGTCGACAATGCTGCGTGCGAAATCCAGGGTGTTCGCGCCTTCGTTGACAACGATGGCATCCGGACGCGCCTTGACTGCGTTGCGAATCACGTTCAGCGCGCTGTGGAAGTTCATGACTTCGGGGTTCAGCGCCAGGGTGGCCGCCATTTTGGTCAGGTTTTTATCCTTGCGCTCGGCGATGCCCTGGGTCCACTCGGCCGGCGGTTTGGCCCAGCCTGAGCCCATGCCAGCGAGCAGTGCCGAGACACAGGAGCCGATGTCGCCGACCAGCGGAGCGGCGATAGGCACGTTGCTGTCCATTTCGGTGGGCGAGATGTCGATCTGGATGAATTGCCGGGTGTCGGCATTGGCGCCGCCCCAGGTCTTGCCCTTGCCGTGTGACAGTAGCCAGTTCAGGCGCGCGCCGACCAACATCACTACGTCGGCTTCGGCCAACACGTGGGAGCGGGTGGCGGAGGCCGATTGCGCATGGGTGTCAGGCAGCAGGCCCTTGGCCATGGACATGGGCAGGTAAGGGATGCCTGTCTTTTCGATCAGGGCGCGGATATCGGCATCACATTGGGCATAGGCTGCACCTTTGCCGAGCACGATCAGCGGACGCTTGGCACCCTTGAGCAGGTCGAGCGCGCGTTGGACCGAATCGGGCGCAGGGAGCTGACGCGGCGCCGGGTCCACCACCTTGATCAGCGAACGTTTGCCGGCTGCGGCATCCATGGTCTGTGCGAAGAGTTTGGCGGGCAGGTCGAGGTAGACGCCGCCGGGACGGCCGGACAGGGCCGAACGGATGGCGCGTGCGATGCCGACACCGATGTCCTCGGCGTGGAGTACGCGAAACGCTGCCTTGCACAGTGGTTTTGCGATGGCCAGTTGGTCCATTTCTTCGTAGTCGCCTTGCTGCAGGTCGACGATCTCACGCTCGCTGGAGCCGCTGATCAGAATCATCGGGAAGCAGTTGGTGGTGGCGTTAGCCAGCGCCGTCAAGCCGTTCAGAAAACCCGGCGCCGACACGGTGAGGCAGATGCCGGGTTTTTGCGTCAGGAAGCCGGCGGCCGCGGCGGCGTTGCCGGCATGCTGCTCGTGACGGAAGGAGATCATGCGAATGCCCTCGGCCTGCGCCTTGCGCGTGAGGTCGGTGATGGGGATACCGGGCAGACCGAAAATCGTGTCGATGCCGTTGAGCTTCAGCGCGTCGATGACAAGATGAAACCCGTCGGTCGTTTCCTGTGTTTGCGTGTCGTTTGTCATGATGAATGTCTCTTCGTTTGGCTTCGATAAAGGTTGATCAAGAGGGCTGGCAGGGTCGGGCGTCTCAAAAAAGCGCGTAGGCCCAAGTCAAGGCCGCCTGGCGTGGATGTGCCATCCCGCTCTTGCGCCCAGACCTGTCTTCTGCACCGTCGAGGTATCATAGGAATCGATTCAGGTTTCGCGATTGACCACGGTCAATTTTTGTTGCATTTGACCTCCCCTGAGCGGGCCTATCCTGCGTCCCGCCCAAACTTACGTCTCCATGCTGTCCGTACAAAACCATCCCGAAAGAAATATCATTCGTGTCCAGTTGGGGCAGAACCTGGTCCTGAAGGGGATGACGGCGGAGCAGAGTGCGGAACTGGAGACCCTCCTGGTCGTGGTGGACTGCCAGAAGGGCGATACCCTGCTACATCAGGGCGCGCATGACATGGAGCAGTATTTCATCCTGGAAGGCATCCTGAAACGGGTGGTCACCAACCAGGAGGCCAAGGAAATGATCCTCAGGTTTGCCGACGAGCGCGACATGGAAACCAGCTACGCGGCCTGGCGCCTGGGCACCCCCACGCCTTACAGCACCGTTTGTGTGACCAAGGGCCGGGTGGCCAAGTTGCCGTTGGCGGAATGGGTGGCATTCCTGGAGCGCCACTACGACATCAAACAGTCTTTCGAGTATTACGTCATGCGCCTGATGAGCGAAATTATGGCGCACACCATCACCTTGCATTTGCTGGATGCGCCTGGGCGGGTCAAACGTTTTGTGCGCAAACATCCGGAGCTGTTCGAGCGTATTCCGAAGAAGGAGTTGGCGTCTTACCTGAACCTCTCCGCAGAAACCCTGAGCCGGCTCAAGCAGCGCGGCAAGATTTGATCGACTGACACAGGTCCTGAAAGCAAAAAAGCCGGGTGTTGCCACCCGGCTTTTTTGTGTCTGAACGGTGTGTGATCAGTCGACCGGCTGTTCTGCCGCAAATTCAGGCCGCTTGGGCGGACGAATCTTGGCCAGCACGCGGGACACCAGCGGCCAGAACAGCAGCACCAGGGCCAGCGTGGTGATACCACCAACCAGGGGGTTGGCCCACATGATGGACAACTCGCCTTGCGACACCAGCATGGCCTGGCGGAAGGAATCTTCGGCCTTGTCGCCCAGCACCAGGGCCAGGACCAGCGGTGCGAGCGGGTAGTCCAGTTTCTTGAAGAGGTAACCCATCACGCCGAACAGCATCATGAACCAGATGTCCAGCATGGCGTTGTGGACGGTGTAAGCACCTATCGCGCAGATCACGACAATCACCGGTGCAATGATGGAGAAGGGGATGCGCAGAATGGAGGCGAACAGCGGCACGGTGGTCAACACCACAATCAAGCCGACCAGGTTGCCCAGGTACATGCTGGCAATCAGTCCCCAGACAAAGTCTTTTTGCTCCACAAACAGCAGCGGCCCGGGTTGCAGGCCCCAGATCAGCAAACCACCCAGCAAAACGGCGGCTGTTGGCGAGCCCGGAATGCCCAGGGCCAACATGGGAAGCAGGGCGCTGGTGCCGGCGGCATGGGCTGCGGTTTCGGGTGCAATCACGCCTTCGATTTCGCCAGTGCCGAACTTCGATCCGTTCTTGGACATTTTCTTCGCCAGGCCGTAACTCATGAACGAGGCCGGGGTGGCGCCGCCAGGGGTGATGCCCATCCAGATGCCGATCAGGGAGCTGCGGATGGAGGTCATCCAGTATTTCGGCAGCTTCTTCCAGGTTTCCAGTACCACCTTGGGATCGATCTTGGCGCTTTTGCCGGAGAAGGCCAGACCTTCTTCCATGGACAGCAAAATTTCACCGATGCCGAACAGGCCAATCACGGCGATCAGGAAGTCGAAGCCGCGCATCAGGTCGGGAATACCAAAGGTCAGGCGCAACTGGCCGGTGACCGTGTCCATGCCCACGGCCGCCAGCGCAAAACCGATGGCCATGGAGGCCAGGATTTTGAACGGAGAACCTTTGCCCATGCCGACAAAGCTACAGAAGGTCAGCAGGTAGACGGCAAAAAACTCGGGGGGGCCGAACTTGAGCGCGAACTTCGCAACCAGGGGTGCCATGAAGGTGATCATCACCACGGCAACAAAAGCCCCAATGAAGGAGGACGTGAACGCTGCGGTCAATGCCGCACCGGCGTGCCCGTTTTGCGCCATCGGGTAGCCGTCGAAGGTGGTGGCCACCGACCAGGGCTCGCCGGGGATGTTGAACAGGATGGATGTGATGGCACCACCGAACAGGGCACCCCAGTAAATACACGACAGCATGATGATGGCTGAGGTGGGTGACATGGTGAATGTCAGGGGCAGCAAAATGGCCACACCGTTGGCACCACCCAAGCCGGGCAACACCCCGATCAGCACGCCAAGGATGATGCCCACAAACATGAGGAGCATGTTCATCGGTGTCAGGATGACACTGAATCCGTGAAAAAGCGCGTTTAGTTCTTCCATGTCATTGTCCGGTCAGTAAATTGCAATGGGCTTGAGGCGGGAGGAGGGGGCTCAATAGCCGAGGAAACTCAAGGGATCGAACTGGCCTTTGAACAAAGGCACTTTGAACCAGACCTCGAACATGAAGAAAAACAGCACCACCACGATGAGGGCGGTGATCACACTCTTGATCCGGGAAAATTTGCCCAGGATGATCATGAACAAGGCGATGTAAACCGCCGACGCGACATAGAGGCCTATGAACTGGACCACCAGCACGTAAAGCAAGGCTGGCAACAGCACCGACAAAACGCGTTTGAGCTGCTCGCCGTCAACAAAAATGTCGGTGTTTTTGTTTTTGCCGAACAAGGCCTGGTACAGGGTGCCGGCGCCGGAAATGCAGAGAATCAAGCCGATGTAAAAAGGGAAATAACCCGAGCCTGGGCCGTCGCTGGTCCAGCCTGAGCCCAGCGCTCGACTGCCCTGAAGCACCACCGCCCCCATGATGACGATGCATAAAGCAACAACGGCTTCGACGACATAGGTGGCGACGCCCGTGCGACGCTCCACGCCGGATTCTTGGTTTGGCTCCATCAGGAACTCCCGCTGAGTTGGTTGCCCTGTGCCAGGGCGAACAGTGATCGAATGGCGGGCCAGTGCAAGAATGGCCGGCCCGCAGTGCAAACCCCGTATCTGCGGGGCTTGCCTTATTTGGCGATGAAGCCGGCTTCTTTCATCAGGTCGCGGTGCATGTTCTCGGCACTACCTAACCATTTGTTGAAGTCTTCGCCGGACAGGGTGGTCTGGTTGAACGCACCTTTTTCCATGTAGTCCTTCCACTCAGGCGTTTCGCGGACTTTCTTGAGCATGTTGACGTAAAACTCAAGCTGATCCTTGGTGACGCCCGGTGGCATGAAAATGCCGCGCAGCATCACGTAATCGGCTGGCACGCCCGCTTCCTTGCAGGTGGGAATGTCGCCCCAAGACTGGGTGTCCGTGACCTTGGTTTTGTAAGGCATGCGTTTTTCGTCGAACACACACAGGGCACGCAACTGGCCAGCGCGCCATTGGGCGACGGCTTCAATCGGGTTGTTCACCGTGGAGTCGATGTGTTTGCCAACCAGTTGCACCGCCACTTCGCCACCGCCTTTGAACGGAACGTAGATGAACTTGGTGCCGGTAGCGCGCTCGATGCCGACGGTCAAAATCTGGTCCTCCTGCTTGGAGCCGGTGCCGCCCATCTTGATTTTGCTCGGGCCGGCGGCTTTCACCGCGGCCAGGTAGTCTTTGGCATTTTTTGCGGGGTTTTCGGCATTGACCCACAACACAAACTGGTCCAGGGCCATCATGGACACGGGTGTCATGTCACGCCAGTTGAACGGCACACCGGTTGCCAAGGGCGTGGTGAACAGGTTGGACAAGGTGACCACGATTTTGTGCGGATTGCCGGTTGCCCCCTTGATTTCCAGAAAACCCTCGGCACCGGCACCACCAGACTTGTTGACGACAATCAGGGGTTCTTTCATCAGCTTGTGCTTGATGACGATGCCCTGGATCAAGCGGGCCATCTGATCGGCGCCACCGCCGGTACCTGCAGGCACCACGAATTCGACCGGTTTGGTCGGCTCCCAGGCCGCATGGGCTGGCAACGTCATCAGCGCCGCTGCGGCGATGGCTCCTGTCGCCACCACGGTCAGTCCACTCCTGATACTTGCAAGTTGGGTCTTCATCGCTTTGTCTCCTGTGTTTGGTAGCTTTGAGGTTAAGGCCGGGACTTCTTGGTGAATCCCTGGCCGGAACGTATCACAACGGTATGGTGTTACCAAGTGGGCGAAAAATTCTTGACGAGGGTCAAGTTTGCCCAATTTTCGAGTCACGCTAGGGGTTTGTCCGGAGTCCCGGACGTGGTGGCCGGATAGCGTAATTCCCTAGGGAAAATGAGTCCGCCAGCTGCAGCATGAATTTCAGTTCGGCGGGCATGTGCATCGGATCCGGCCGGTTCCTGAATTTTCACAGGCGCGACAAGCCATGAAAAATCGATGGCGGTTGGTTTTTGGGGTTGACCTGCGTTGCCTTAGTCCACGCGCAATCGTGTGAAGGCGGCTTGTGCCTGAACCCAAAAGTGATTCGCGGCGAAGGCTCGTCTCAAACCGAAACTGCGTTGGGGGGGGGCGATTTGTCCGGCTCGCAGGGCTGTCGGTGGCGCCAGTCCTCAACATCAAGGAAACGCAAGGCGTTCTGACTGCTGTCAAGAGGCCGGTTCTGCCTTGCCGGGTTGACGACAACCCGGTCGAGCTGAAGACGCTGACGCCCGATCAACAAGCCAGGGTGTGGACGGGGGCCAGCTCAGGTGGCGGGTTGAAGCCGCAGCTGCCCATGTTCGGCTTCCATGGTTCTGGCGAGCAGCTTGACCAGGGCATACACTGTGTCGATGTGGGGCGTGGGTGTCTGTGTGAGGCGTCCGAGTTCCACGACCGATCCCACCAGCGCATCGATCTCAGGCGCCCGGCCGGCTTCGATGTCCTGCAGCATGGAGGTTTTGTGTTTGCCCACCTTCTCGGCGCCGGCGATGCGTTTTTCCAGGGTCACGCGAAACGTGATGCCCAGTTTGTGCGCCACGGCCTGCGCTTCACGCATCATGCTGGCCGCCAGTTCGCGTGACAAGGGGTATTGGCAGATATCCAGCAGGGTGGCGTGAGCCAGGCTGCTGATGGGGTTAAAAGTGAGATTGCCCCAGAGCTTGAGCCAGATCTCCGCGCGGATGTTGTCCAGTACCGGCGCCTTGAAGCCGGCCTTGCCAAAACATTCGGAGATACGTGTGACCCGCTCGCTGTTAGAGCCGTCCAGTTCACCGACCGGGAAACGATCGCCTTCCAGATGCCTGACCACGCCGGGCGCCACCAGTTCCGAAGCCGGATAAACGACGCAACCGATCACGCGTTGTGGCGGAATTTTTTCCACCAGAATGCCGCTTGGGTCCACGCTGTGCACCTGGCAGCCTTCATGGGGGCCGCCATGTTGGTGAAAATACCAGTAGGGGATGCCGTTCTGCATGGTCACCACCGTGGTGTCTGGCCCGAAAAGTTTGGGCAGCTCATCGGCCACCGCTTCCACCTGATGCGCTTTCATCGCCAGGATCACCATGTCTTGCGGGCCAGCTTCGGCATAGTTGTTGCTTGCCTTGACGCCGGCCGCGATGTGTTCAGTGCCGTCATGCATGATGAGTTTCATGCCCTTGTTGCGAATGGCCTCCAGGTTGGCGCCCCGCACCATGAAGGTCACGTCTTCGCCAGCCAGGGCCAGCTTTACGCCTACATAGCCGCCTATGGCCCCGGCCCCAATAATCGCAATCTTCACAGCACTTCTCCTGAAATAATTTATTCGAACCGGTTGCTGAGCCTGCCGATGCCGGCAATCTCCACCTCGACAGTGCTTCCCGCTTGCATGGACCCCACCCCAAGGGAGGTGCCGCACAGAATGATGTCACCGGGGTAGAGGGTCATGTCCTGGGAGATCAGGCTCACCAGTTGTTGCACGGAAAAGCGCATGTCGCTGATGGGATAGTCCTGGCGAACTTCGCCGTTGAGCATGGTTTTCACCACCAGCTTTGTCGGGTCCAGTCCGGTCGCCACTACCGGCCCAAAAGGGCAGAAAGTATCGAAACCTTTGGCGCGCACCCATTGCGCAAACGAGGCATCGCGGTTCAGGATGTCTGCGACCGTCACGTCGTTGGCGCAGGTGTAGCCAAACACGTGATTCAAGGCATCACTTTCGGGGACCCGCTTGCAGGTCTTGCCGATGACAATGCCCAGTTCTCCTTCGAAGACCACCTTGCCGCCGCATGCCGGTTTGAGTATGGTGCCGTTCGGGGCCAGGTAGGTGTTGGGCGCCTTGATCAGGTACAGCGGTTCCTCCGGCACCGCCAGCTTGAGTTTCTCGCCCAGCGCCCGGAAGTTGTTCCACAAGGCGATGACTTTGCTGGGTTGAACCGGTATCAACAAGTTGACCTCGGTCAGCGGCAGCCAGCGATCGGTGGGGGTGGCCCCTGTAAACATGTCCCCCTCGCAGACCCGGATGCGATCGCCTTGCAGAAGTCCAAAGTGGATGGTGCTGCCTTCCGAGAAACGTACCCAATGGTTTGGCATTCGGGTCTCTCAGGTCAAAACAATTGACGCTGGCCGGTGCGTCGGTGTACTGCTTGGTGCGTGTTGTCGGGGGCCATCTGGCGCGTACCCGTAAGCGCTGTCCAGCCAGCTGCTCGGTGTTGGGCGGGCTCGATTGCCGCCCATGCTGGCGTGGCTGCGCGCCTGGGCGACCGCGATGGCGTTGACCAGAAAGTCAGCCTCGTAGGCGCGCAGCAGGTGGGCTTGCTCGGTTTCCAGGTAGACACGTACCGCATTCCGGCCATGCGCTTGCAAGCGGGCATAGGTCGCGGCATCCCAATGCCAGGTCAGGCCGAGTTCCTCGAAGGCCGCGTTGTACGCATGACGCTGGGCCTCGGCCGTTTGGCCGCTGACGGTTTGGTCGAGCAGGGCGTTGAGCATGGCAGTTCTCCTCTTGGTTGACGCTTTCCGGGCAAGGGCGGCGCGCAATGCACCGGGCTTGAGCCCAAATGTAGAGAAGAATAATGATTAGTAATAGTTAAAGTATTTGATACTATGCATAACTCATAGATTATGAATAAAGAGGGGCGAATGAAAAACGCGACGCTGCGCCAGCTCAAGGTGTTCGAGGCCGTGGCCCGCAACCTGAGTTTTTCACGTGCTGCCGAGGAGTTGCATCTGACGCAACCGGCGGTGTCCATCCAGGTCAAAAAACTGGAAGACCACGCTGGTCTGCCGCTGTTCGAGCAACTGGGAAAAAAAATCCATCTCACGCCTGCGGGCGCGGAAATGCTTCACTCCAGCCGGATCATCATCCAGCAGTTCAAGGAAGTTGAAGAGGCCATGGCGCAGTTCAAAGGTATTTCCAGCGGCAAATTGAACGTGGCGGTGATCAGTGCCGGCGACTATTTTTTCCCGCGCCTGCTGGTGGAGTTTGCGCGCTGCCACCCCGGCGTGACCCTGAATTTTGGTGTCTGCAACCGTGAAGAGTTGCTGGACCAGTTGGCGGACAACCTCACCGATCTGGCCATCATGGTGCGGCCGCCGCTGGACATGGACACCGAGCACGAAGCTTTTGCACCCCATCCCTATGTGGTGGTGGCTGCACCCGACCATCCGCTGGCCACGAAAAAACGCATTCCGCTGTCGCGCCTGGTGCGTGAGCCGTTTGTGGTGCGTGAAAAGGGTTCGGACACCTGGAGCTCCATGGAGGAGGGTTTTGGTGCACACCTGGCCGAGCTGAATATCGCGATGGCAATCAAGAGCACCGAGACCATCAAGCAAGCCGTGATCGCCGGCATGGGTGTGAGTTTTTTGTCTGCGCACACCATCAGCCGCGAGTTGCAGGTTGGCAGCCTCCGTGTGCTGGATGTCCAGGGTTTTCCGCTGATGCTGCATTGGTATGTGGTGCACCGCCGGAACAAACGCCTGACCCCGGTGGCCCAAGCCTTCAAGAGTTTCCTGCTGAGTGACGGCGCGGCCCTGATTGAGCAGACCATAGGTTATCGACCCAAGTCGACAGCCTCCGCCAAGAGGTTGCGGACCAATTGAGCGAGGGGCTTAGTGAGCTGGAATAAGCAACTTGCGCTCACGCGCAAAGTCGGCTGCATTCATTTTTTTACCGCCTTCGGGTCGCAGTTTCAACACTTCGATTTGCCCGCCATGTGAATTGATCAGCACGCCCGCGTCCGTGATGCCCGCCATTTCCCCGGGCTTGCCACGCACGGCCGTGAAGCCGCGTACTCGATGTTTGCGGCAGTCATAAAGCCAGACGCGGGTTCCGTCGAGCACGGTCCAGGCCCCTGGCGCGGGGTTGCAGGCGCGGATCAGGTTGTAGACCTGGTCCACGTGGTTGGCCCAGTTGATGCGGGACTCTTCTTCGTGGTACCAGCCTTCGTAACTGGCTTGTGATTCTTTTTGCGCCTGTTCTTCGTGCCGATCGGATGTCACCAGGTCGGCCGCTTCGAGCAGGGCCGCCACACCCATGGGGAACAGCTTGTTGAAGTAAAGCTCACCCAGCGTTTCGTCCGGCCCAATCGGGCAGGATTTCTGCAAAATAATCGGCCCCTCGTCAAGTCCGTCGGTCGGGCGAAAAATACTGATGCCGCTGTGGGTTTCGCCCAGCGCAATCGGCCAACTGATCGATGACGGTCCACGGTGCCGCGGCAGCAGCGAAGGGTGAAACTGGATGGTGCCGCAACGCGGAATATTCACAAACGCCTGCGGTGCGAACTGCACCACATAAGCCATGACGCCGATGTCTGCATTGAGTT
The DNA here is from genome assembly GCF_033446725.1 of Polaromonas potterensis. Classification (NCBI taxonomy): domain Bacteria; kingdom Pseudomonadati; phylum Pseudomonadota; class Betaproteobacteria; order Burkholderiales; family Comamonadaceae; genus Polaromonas; species Polaromonas potterensis. The sequence goes on from NZ_JAWQLX010000013.1 coordinate 43,255, forward strand.
CCCGCATGGCGTGTTCGGCATAACTGCTCTTCAGGCTGCTGAACTGGAACACCGGCAGGTGCCGGTCCTGGGCCGTCACGCGCAAGGCATCAGGCTTGGCGCCGGCTTTTTCCGGCATGCAGAACACACCCACCACCTCGTCCCCACGCGCCAAAAAGGCCTCCAGGGTGGCTTTGCCGAATTCCTGTTGGCCGATGAATGCGATTTTCATGGGTGGAAGTGAGGGTTGTTTAGCGGAGCAGAAAGTAGGCGGCCAGTGCGTACAACACCAGCGCAAATACTTTTCGGAGCGGCCGGATGTCCATGCGGTGGGCGGTACGTGCACCCAGGGGGGCGGTGCACATGCTGGCCAGCGAGATGACGATCAGGCCAGGCAGATAAAGATAACCGAAGGCGCCGGGCGGCATTTGCGGCAAGCCCTGGCCAGCCCAGATGTAGCCCAAGGTGCCGGCCAGCGCGATCGGGAAACCCAGCGCGGCCGAGGTGCCCACGGCATCGTGGATTTTGACGTTGCACCAGGTCATGAAAGGCACGGAAACAAAAGCCCCGCCTGCACCAACCAGCGACGACAACATACCGATCACACCACCCATGCCAAAGGTGCCCAGGGGGCCAGGCAAGGTGCGGCTGGGTTTGGGTTTGCGGTTCAGGAACATTTGTGTGGCGGAAAACGCCACAAAGACCGCGAACAGGATGCTCAGGACTTTGCCCGGCAGGGCCACCGCCACTTGTGCACCCAGCAGCGAGCCCAGCAGGATGCCGGGTGCCAACACGCGCACAATGGGCCACAGCACCGCGTCGCGCCGGTGATGCGCACGCACCGAGGACATCGATGTGAAGCAGATGGTGGCCAGCGAGGTGGCCACGGCCATCTTCACGGTGTATTCAGGCGGGAACCCCTTGGCCGAGAGGATGAAGGTCATGAAGGGCACCATCAACATGCCGCCGCCTATGCCCAACAGGCCGGCGAGAAAGCCGGTGGCGCTGCCCAAGAGCAGGAGTTCGAGAATCAGCAGGGGTTCGAGAAACATGCGGGCCGGGCTGGGCCCGAAAAGAGAACAAAAAAAGGTGTCTGCAAGTGCCACCGGACCGTCATCCTGAACCAGGGTTCAGGTGGGCGAGGGCAGTCAAGCTTCGGGTTCGTCTAACGCGAGACGATCACGCCAGCCTGACAATTTACCAAGCCCGAGCTCAAAGAGCATTGGTACAAGGAAATATAAAGCCCAGTGCGCACTGCAGACCCATTGATTGTAGGCGCTTGCGGCGGGCTCTGCCGGCGCCCCTTGTTGCCTTTACAGCAGGCGGCCGTCTACACCCAGCGCGCTGTCCAAGCGCTGCAGCAAAGACGCCAGTTGCGGCTGGGTTGACCCGTTGGTAGGCGTGTTGTTTGACGCCGCGAAGTCGGCGGCTTCGGGGTCCGCGGCCGTGGTTTGGCTGGTGCGTGAAGCTTTCAGCGCATTGGCTTCGAGTTCCGACAACTCGAAAGCCAGGTTCAGCGCGGCCAGCACCGCAATGCGGTCGCGCGCTTTGATTTTTCCGGCGTCGCGGATCTTGCACATGGCGGCGTCGACTTTTTCCACGGCGTCCAGCAAACGGACATCGCCGCCTTCGGGGCAGCCGAGCAGATAACTCTGCCCCATGATTTGGACGTCAAGCTGCTTCATTGGTCTGATCTCGCGGATGTTCTGACGCTGACCGACCCGAGGGACAGGGAGGACGACGAGTCCGGCAGCCGCTCGAGCAAGGCGTCAACCCGGGCCCGGGCGGCGCTCAGGCGTGAGCGGAGGGAGTCGCGCTCTTGCGTCAACTCGTGAACCTGTTCGCTGAGCAGGGTATTGGTGCGCTGCAATTCCTCGTAGCGCAACAGGAGCCGCTCGACGCGTTCGGCAATCTGGTCGATTTGGTTTTGATTCGACATGGCAGCCTGATTGTAGGGTTTGCAAGATTTTGGCGCGTAGAATCTCGCCTGTTGGTGCTCGCGGTGTGGTTCACACGCTGCAGTTCAACGGGAAGCAGGAGGGAGTCAAGGCCATCCGGACCGGGTTAGACCCAGTTCGCAAGCGCCGCGACTTTTAACCTGCGCTGCCCCCGCAACGGTAAAACGGACGAATGGTTTCCTGAAATTCAACTTCAGGTCGCATTCAGCCCTCATCACAGCCACTGAACGTTTGAACATACGTTTGGGAAGGCGATGAGGACAGTTCCGTCAGCCCGGATACCGGCCAACAAGGTGAACGCGCGCGTCTTTCAATTGACCGAGCGTTTGTAACGCTCAAGTACCGGCGGGGAAGCCGGTGAGGGCATTTTGTTGATTGCTTCCATCATGAAACCTGGTGTTTTTTGTGTGCGCCTTGCCGCACTTCCCTTGGCCTTGGCCGCTGCTTTTCCTTCTTTTGCGCAAACCGCCCCCGGCTCGCCCGGCCTGAAGGAAACCGTGGTGACCGCCACCCGTACCGCACAGCCGCTGACCGACCTGCTGGCCGATGTCAGTGTGGTTGACCGCGAAGCCATAGAACGCAGCGGCGCTGTCGGATTGGCCGACGTGCTGGCCCGTCTGCCAGGCATCGAGTTTCAGCGCAATGGCGGTCCAGGTACCAATACCGGCGTGTTCGTGCGGGGTGCCGAGTCGCGCTTCACGGCGGTTTACATCGACGGTGTGCGTGTGGACTCGCAAGCCACCGGTGGCGCGGCCTGGGAGAGCATTCCGCTCGGCCAGATCGATCGCATCGAAGTCCTGCGCGGGCCGGCGGCCGCGGTGTATGGCTCGGACGCCCTGGGCGGCGTGATCCAGATTTTCACGAAACGCGGCGAAGGCCCGTTTTCACCTTTTGTCGGCATCGGGTTGGGCTCGCGGGGCACACGCAAGGCCGATGCCGGCTTCAGCGGCTCCAATGGCGCGTTTGACTACTCGCTGGGCCTGGCCGATGAAAGTAGCGACGGCTTCAACTCGCGCACCATCGCCAGCCAGAACCCCGACCGCGACGGCTACCACAGCCGCTCGGCCAACGCCAAGCTGGGTTTTCAGATCAACAAGGCGCACCGGCTGGAAGCCTCTCTGCTGACCAGTGACATGAATTCGCAATACGACAGTGCGACGACACGGGATGACCGCAACCTGCACGAGTTGCAGACGATGGGGATCAACTGGCAGGCGCAGTGGACCGATACCTACAGCACCCGGCTAAGCATCACCGATTCGCGCGAAAGTTACCAGACCGTCCCCACGCCTTACCTGACCATCACCACGCTGCGCGGCTACCTGCTGCACAACGAGTTGCGCCTGGGTGCCCACCTGTTCACGGCTGACCTGGAGCGCAAGGAAGACCATCTGGAAAACGCGCCCATCAACCGCGGCCGTTCACAGAATGCACTGGCACTCGGTTATGGCTGGAAGGGCGGTCCGCACACGGTGCAACTGAACGCGCGGCACGACGAGGACAGCGAGTTTGGCGGTAAAAACACCGGCAGCGCCGCCTACGGGTTTGCGCTCACGCCGGCCTGGCGGGTCACGGCTTCGACCGCCACGGCCTTCCGCGCGCCCACGCTGTACCACCGCTTCAGCATCTACGGTGTCTCCACGCTGCAGCCCGAAAGCAGCCGCAATGTGGAACTGGGCCTGCGTTACGCCGAAGGCAACAGCAGCTTTGGCATCGTGGCCTACCAGAACAAGGTCTCCAATCTGATCACCTTCACCTCCGGCTCCGGTCCCTGCGCCAATGGGGTCGCGCCTGTGGCTTTGGCCAATCGGGCCTGTTACACCAACACCGCGCGGGCCGAATATTCGGGGGTCACGCTGACTGGCGGCTACAAGCTGGGCAACACCCGGCTGTCGGCTTCGCTGGACTTGCAGGACCCGCGTGATCTCGGCACCGGGAAAAGCCTGGCCCGACGCGCGCGCCAGCATGCGATGCTGGCAGCCGACACCAGGGTGGGCACCTGGTCGCTGGGGGCCGAAGCGCAGTTGTCGGGCCGCCGTTTCGACGACGCCGCCAACACCAAGGTGCTGGGTGGTTATAGCCTGTTCAATCTGAGCGCGAGCACGTCGGTGGCCAGGGACTGGACCGTGATTGCCCGTGTCGACAATTTGACCAACAAGTCGTATGAATTGGCTCAAACTTATGCCACGGCGGGACGCACCTTGTACGTCGGGCTGAAGTGGGCGCCGCTGTAAAAAGTCAAGGTGTTTTCCCATGCCTGAATCCTCCCGCTGCCCCGTTGTCCTGATCGCCGCCCCGGCCTCCGGCCAGGGCAAAACCACCGTGGCCTGTGCCCTGGCGCGTCTGCACACGCGCCAGGGTCGGCGGGTGCGGGTGTTCAAGTGTGGTCCGGATTTTCTGGACCCCTACTGGCTCAGCCTGGCCAGCGACGCGCCGGTCTACCAGCTGGACTTGTGGATGACTGGCGAGGCCGACTGCGCGCAGCGTTTGCACGATGCTGCGCAGGAGGCCGACCTGGTCATTGTTGAAGGCGTCATGGGCCTGTTTGACGGCCAGCCCAGCGCGGCCGACCTGGCGCAGCGTTTTGGCCTGCCGGTGCTGGCGGTGATAGACGCCGGCGCCATGGCCGGCACGTTTGGCGCACTGGCCTGGGGCTTGCAGCATTACCGCGAAGGCCTGCGTTTTGCCGGTGTGCTGGCAAACCGGGTGGCCTCCGATGGCCATGCTGCCATGCTGGAAGAAGGCTTGCGCGACCCGGCGCAGTGGCTGGGCGCCTTGATGCGCAGCACGGCTTTCAGCCTGCCGGAGCGCCACCTGGGCCTGGTGATGTCCGATGAAATCGACGACGCCATGGGGCGGCTGGATGCCGCCGCCGATGCGCTGGCCGACACCCAACTGGGACAAATGGGGCTGGCCGAACTGCAGGCCTGGGCGGTCACTTTTGAGTCGCCGTCTGACGCGGCGGGGGCGATCGCGCCTTTGCTGCAAGGCCAGACCATTGCGGTGGCGCGCGACGCCGCCTTTTGTTTTTTATACGCCGCCAATCTGGATTGTTTGCGCGCCTTGGGCGCGGAACTGGTGTTTTTCTCGCCGCTGGCGGACGCCGCCGTACCTACCTGCGACGCGCTCTGGTTGCCAGGCGGTTATCCGGAATTACACGCTGAAACCCTGGCGGCCAACAACGCCATGAGCACCAGTGTTCGCGCCCATGTGTCGGTCGGCAAACCGGTCTGGGCCGAGTGTGGCGGCATGATGGCGCTGTTTGAGCAACTCACCACCGTCGATGGTGTTAGCCACCCGATGTGGGGTGTCTTGCCCGGCAGCGTGACTTTGCAAAAACGCCTGGCAGCGCTGGGGCCGCAGCAACTGGAGGTGGACGGCGGTACCTTGCGCGGCCATGCTTTTCATTACTCCACCTGTCTCACGCCGCTGCCGGCGGCAGCACGCACCCAGGCGGCGCCCGGTCGAAAATTGCGCGGCGAGGGCGAGGCCTTGTATGTGGCGGGGCCAAGCGGCGCGGTTCAGGCCAGTTATTTCCACGCCTGGTTTGCGTCGAATCCCGCGGCCACCGCGCAGCTTTTCCTGAAGGATGGCCATGACTGAATCCCTCAAAGACTGGCGTAGCCTGGCGGCCGCCAAAGACACTTCGGCCTATGGTCCGCAACGCATCGTCTGCCTGACCGAAGAACCGACCGAGTGGCTGTATTTGCTGGGCGAGGAGCGGCGGATTGTGGGGATCTCGGGTTACACCGTGCGACCACCACGTGCGCGTGAGGAAAAACCCAAGGTCAGTGCTTTCCTGAGCGCCAAGATCGACAAGATTGTGGAACTGCGGCCCGACTGCGTGATCGGTTTTTCCGACCTGCAGGCCGACATCGCCTCGCAACTGGTCAAAAAAGGCATACAGGTCACCATCTTCAACCAGCGCAGTGTGGCCGAAATATTTTCGATGCTGTATCAGCTCGCCGCCATGGTCGGCCAGGAAGCGCGTGGCCTGGCGCTGATGCAGGGCATGCAGCAACGCCTGCTGGAGATCGAACAAGCGGCCGCCACACTGAAACGCCGGCCGCGCGTGTTTTTTGAAGAGTGGTATGACCCGCACATCAGCGCCATTGCCTGGGTGTCTGAAGTGATGGGGATTGCCGGCGGCGACGATTGTTTCCCCGAGTTGGCCAAAGAGGCCATGGGCAAGGACCGCATCATCGCCGACGGCGGCGAGATCGTCAGTCGCAACCCCGACATTATTTTCGGCTCCTGGTGCGGCCGTAAATTCAGGCCCGACCATGTGCGGGCCAGAGCCGGCTGGGACAAGGTCAACGCCGTTAAAAACGGCCAGCTGTTTGAGATCAAGTCCGCCGAGATTCTGCAACCCGGACCGGCGGCGCTAACTGATGGCGTAGAGCAGATTCACAGCATCATCATGGACTGGAATAAACACTATGGCTGAAGTTGCCCGCAGCGAACTGATCCTGGGTGGTCAGAGAAGCGGCAAGTCGCGCCGAGCCGAAACACTGGCGCAGGGCTGGTTGGCGCAGTCGCCGCAGCACCAGGCCGTGCTGATCGCCACGGCCCAGCCCTGGGACGAGGAGATGCGCGCGCGCATAACGCGTCACCAACAGGACCGCGCCGAAAGGGTGCCGGGCATGGTCACGGTCGAGGAACCGCTGCAGCTGGCACAAGCCATCCGGCAACACAGCCGCAGCGACACCTTGATCGTGGTCGATTGCCTGACCTTGTGGCTGACCAATTGGCTCATGCCTGCCGAAGATTCAGAGTCAAATCGGCCTCCAGCCCAATACCCACAAGCGCAAGCAGCTATGCTTTTGGAAGCAATTCAGGCCAGCCCCGGGCCGCTGGTGCTGGTCGGCAACGAAATCGGGCTGGGCGTGATTCCCATGGGCCGCGAGACCCGGGACTTTGTGGATGCGTTGGGCCGGCTGAACCAGACGGTGGCCCAGGCCTGTGAGCGGGTCACCTTCATGGCCGCCGGTTTGCCGCTGACCCTGAAAGGCCAGCCATGAAACGCAGCTCGGTCTTGTTCCTGTTTTTTTGTTTCGCGCTGTGGGGGCCGGCCCGCGCCCTGCAGGTGACGGACGATCGAGGCGTGAGCGTCACCTTGGCGCAAAGTCCGCAACGTATTGTCAGCCTGCTGCCGTCACTGACCGAAGCGGTTTGCGCGCTGGAGCAGTGCCAGCGCATCGTGGGTGTAGACCGTTATTCCAACTACCCGACCAGCGTGCGGCGTTTGCCGGTGATGGGCGGCGGGCTGGACCCGAACATCGAAGGCATCGTGGCGCTCAAGCCCGACGTGGTGCTGCTGGCGGTGTCCTCGCGTGCCAGCCAGCGCCTGGAGTCGCTGGGCATCAAGGTGGTGGCGCTGGAGCCCAAGAGCCACGCCGATGTCCGGCGCGTGCTCAAGAAGCTCGGCGTGCTGCTCGACGTGCCCGACGAGATCGGCGCCGAACGTCTGTGGCGCGTCATCGACACCAGTGTGTCGGCCGCGGCTCAGTCCTTGTCACCGAAAGCACGCAACGTGCGTGTGTATTTTGAAGTCAGCCGCGGGCCGTATGCCGCCAGCGAGTCCTCTTTCATCGGCGAAACCCTGGCGCGGCTGGGTGTGAAAAACGTGGTGCCGGCGTCACTGGGCCCGTTTCCCCGCCTCAACCCCGAATTTGTGGTGCGCGCCAACCCGGACGTGATCATGGTCGGCAACCGCAGCATGCAGGCCATGGTCGCCTACCCGGGCTGGTCCAGCATCAAGGCGGTGAAAGAGCAGCGTATTTGTGTCTTCGGCGTGGACGAGTCCGACGTGGTGGTGCGGCCCGGTCCGCGCATGGCCGAGGCGGCGCGCCTCATGGCCAAGTGCCTGGAAGACAAAGCACGATGAGCCTTCATCTAACGTATCAACACCGCAAGGCCTACCTGCTGGCCGCCGGTTTGCTGATTGCCAGCGTATTGCTGCTGCTGCTGGGGGTGAGTGTGGGCAGCACCGGTTTTGACAGTGTGCTGAACATGGGCAGCGATCCGCAGGCGCAACAAATCGTCTGGGAAATTCGCCTGCCGCGCACCGCCGGCGCCTGGCTGGCCGGGGCGCTGTTCGGCCTGGCGGGCGCAGTGGCGCAGGGCCTGTTTCGCAACCCCTTGGCCGATCCCTATTTATTGGGCAGCGCCTCGGGTGCCTTGCTGGGAGAGGCGTGTGCGATGGTGCTGCTGGGCGTCTCGCCTCTTGCCGCACATTGGCTGGTGCGGATCGGCTTGACGAGTGCTGCCTTTGTCGGCGCCGTGCTGGCCGTGTTGCTCACCCTGCTGCTGGCCAAGGGCGTGCAGCATACGCTGCGCCTGCTGCTGGCGGGTGTGATCGTGGGGGTGGTGCTCGGTGCCCTGAGCTCACTCATCTTGCTGTTCAACCCCAACCTGATGCAGGCCATGCAGTCTTTCATGTTGGGTAGCACTGCGTTTGTGGACTGGACCGCTTGCGCCGTGATGGCCTTGGTGCTGGCAGTCAGCCTGGTCGCCGCCTGGATGATGAGTCACGTGCTGGACGGCCTGGCACTCGGCGAAGCCACGGCGCAAAGCCTGGGCCTGCGCCTACCGCAAATGCGGGCCGCGCTGGTGGCGGTGCTGGCGCTGGCCACCGGCACGGCCGTGGCACAAACCGGGTTGATCGCTTTTGTGGGCCTGGCCGCGCCGCACCTGGTGCGTTCGGTGGTCAAGACCACGCACGGCCGGCTGATTGTGTTGTCCAGCCTGACGGGCGCGGTCTTGCTGGTGGCTGCAGATATTCTGGCGCGCTGGCTGATCTCGCCCCAGGAGTTGCCCGTGGGGGTGTTGACCGCGGTGTTGGGCGGCAGTTATCTGTTGTGGCTGATGCACCGGCATACCGGGCGGGGGGCCGGATTGTGATGTCGACTATGTCCCCACTTGCTACGCATTCGATAGCTATCGATGCCCATACGATAAGGGCCAGGCTCGGAAATGTTGATGTATTGCACGGCATTTCGCTGGCACTGCCGGTGGCGCGCTGGACCAGTATTGTTGGCCCCAACGGCGCGGGTAAATCGACCTTGCTCAAGGTGCTGGCCGGTTTGTTGCCACACAGCGGCGAGGTGGCCTTGCTCGGGCAGTCGCTCCACACCTTGCGTGCCCGCGACCGCGCACAGCAGTTGTCCTGGCTGGGCCAGAACGAAAGTTCGGCCGACGATCTGACCGCCTACGACGTGGCCATGTTGGGCCGCCTGCCGCACCAGCCCTGGCTGGCACCGCCCAGTGAATACGACCACGTTGCCGTCGAGCGGGCTTTGCGCGCGACCCAGGCCTGGGACTGGCGCGACCGTGCGCTGGGCCAGCTTTCGGGTGGCGAGCGCCAGCGCGTGTTGCTGGCGCGTGCGCTGGCGGTCGAGGCCCAGGTCTTGCTGATGGATGAACCGCTGGCCAACCTCGACCCGCCGCACCAGGCTGACTGGCTGCGCATGGCGCGTGAGCTGGTGTCTAGCGGCAAAACCGTGGTCAGCGTCTTGCACGAAATTTCATTTGCGCTGCAGGCCGACGAACTGGTGATCATGGCCGCAGGCCGCGTGACCCACCAGGGCGCTTGCAGCGACAGCAGCACCCACCGTGCGCTCGAAGAAGTGTTTGACCACCGCATTGTCGTGCACCCCTTGGCCGGCCAGTGGCTGGCTTTGCCAAAAATATAGAGATAGCTTTCCGAAAGACGCCCCATGCAGATCGAAACCCCACCGACCGTCAAACCTTACGACAAACCCGAAGGTGAACGCCGCGGCCTGGTCATCGTCAACACCGGCGACGGCAAGGGCAAAAGCACCGCCGCCTTCGGCCTGGCCTTGCGTGCCCAGGGCCGCCACCATGTGCACGGCAAGGCCGTGAAGATTTTCCAGTTCATGAAAGTGCCGACCGCGCGTTTTGGCGAACACCGCATGTTCGAGCAACTGGGCATCCCTATCGAAGGCCTGGGCGACGGTTTCAGCTGGAAAAGTCAGGACCTCGAACATTCGGCCCAGCTCGCGCGCAAGGGCTGGGAAAAGGCCAAAGCTGCCATCTTGAGCGGTGAAAACTTCATGGTGGTGCTGGACGAACTGACTTACCCGCTGATTTACGGCTGGATGCCGCTGGACGACGTGTTGCAGACGCTCAAAGACAGGCCGAAAGACGTGCATGTGGTGATCACCGGTCGGCGTTGCCCGCCCGAGATCATCGAGCTGGCCGACACGGTCACCGAGATGACCAAGGTCAAACATGCATTCAACGCTGGCATCCCCGCCCAGCGCGGCATCGAAGATTAGAAGATGCGAATAAATCTACTGCGCCCACCGATCTCGCACCTGCGGTCCTCGCCGTACGTGTGTACGGCTGCTGTCCTCGATGCGACCTCGGCGCGCTCGCTACGATTTCTTCACACCTTCTGAGCACGGTGGATATGAGCGATTCACCTTCTGATCACGCCTTTCCTGCGCCCGACATTGCCGCGGTGTACCGCGCGATTTTCGAGCGCCGCGACATGCGGCATTTTTCCGGCGGCGAGGTGGCGCCCGAGGTAATGCAGCGTTTGCTGCAGGCGGCGCACCACGCGCCCAGTGTCGGTTTTATGCAGCCCTGGCGTTTTGTGCGTATCGCGCAGCTGGCCTTGCGCCATCAACTGCATGCCCTGGTCGAGGCCGAACGGGTCTTGACGGCACGTGCGCTGGGTCAGCGCGAAGACGAATTCATGCGGCTCAAGGTTGAGGGTTTGCTCAGCGCGGCCGAAGTCTGGGTGGTGGCCCTGGCCGACGGGCGCGAGAAACATGTGTTTGGCCGCCGCACCATGCCGCAGATGGACCTGGCTTCCGCCGCCTGCGCGATCCAGAACCTCTGGCTGGCGGCCCGCGCCGAAGGTCTGGGCATGGGCTGGGTGTCGCTGTTTGAGCCGGCGGCCGTCGCGGCCTTGTTGCAGATGCCGGCCGGTGCCGAACCGATCGCCGTCTTGTGTCTCGGGCCGGTGAGCGGCTTTTACGAAGCGCCCATGTTGCAGCAGGAACGCTGGGCCCAGCGTTGTGCGCTGGACGATCTGATTTTTGAAAACTGCTGGGGCCAGTCCATGGCGCCGGCCTTACCCGGGAAAAGCTGAGCAGCCCGTTCGCATGGGTGCAGCCGTGCGGACCAGCCACCTTGGCGAATTTAAACAACTTGCCTTTCAAAAAAGGAATGGAATGAATCCGTCTGTCATCTGCATCGCCACCAGCGCGCTGATCCTGAGTCTGCACACTCTTGCACAAAGCGCCGAGCTGCCCACGGTGCATGTCCTGGAGACCGGCCAGGCGCCCAATAGCAGCCTGGGCCTGGATGTGCCGAGCAGCACCGGTTCGCGCCTGGGCTTGACGCCGCGCGACACGCCCGCCAGCATCACCAGCATCAGCAGCGCCGATCTGGAAGAGCGCAACATCACCCGTGTGCAGGATGCGGTCAAACGTATGCCGGGCTTCACCGACAGCGCCTCGGCTGGCAACGGTGGCACCGGCCTCACGGCGCGCGGTTTTTCCGGCCACAACTCGGTGGCGCAAATGATTGACGGCACACGCCTGGTGGTGGGCTCCGGCACCGTGACCTTTCCGTTTTCGACCTGGCCTTACGAGTCGATAGAAGCCTTGCGTGGCCCGGCCTCGGTGTTGTATGGCGACGGCAGCATAGGCGCAGCGGTCAACTACATCACCAAACAGCCGCTGCGTGACCGCCGCGAACACGAGGCATTTTTCACCCTGGGTTCGCACGGCACGGTGATGAGTGGCGTTGGCTCGCGCGGGCCTATCAACGACACGCTGGCTTATTCGGCTTATGTCAGCGGCGAAAAAAGCAATGGTTTTCGTGAGGACAACGCCTATTCGCGCCAGAACTATTCGCTGGCCTTGCTGATCCAGCCCAACAGTGCGCTGAAGATCACGCTGTCGGCCGACGGTGCGCGTAATAAGGACGCGACCTACCAGGGCACGCCGCTGATCAACGGCCAGCTCGATGATCGCCTGCGCCGCACCAGCTTCAATGTGCAGGACGCGCTGGTCAAGTACGACGACCAGTGGCTGCGTGCCAAGGTCGAGTTCCAGGCGAGCGACAGTATCAAGCTGCGCAACGAAACTTATGTGCTCACCAGCGAGCGGCATTGGCGCAACACGGAAAGTTATACCTATGTGCCGGCCACCGGCCGTGTCACACGCGGCGATTACCTGGAAATCCTGCATGACCTGAGGCAGACGGGCAACCGTTTTGACGCCACCTTCGACGGCACGCTGGCCGGCATGAAGAACCGTTTTGTCGCTGGTTTTGATGTGTCGCGGGTTGATTTTTTGAACACCAACAATTCGCCTTATGGCGGCAGCAGTTCGGTGAATCCGTTCAACTTTGTGCCCGGCAACTTCATCAGCCCGGTCCCCACCGTGCCGGGCCGCCAGAGCAATCTCGACAGCACGGCCTTTTTTGCCGAAAACGCACTGGACCTGACGCCGCAATGGAAGCTGGTGGCCGGCTTGCGCCAAGACCGCATGACCCTGGACTCAACCGACCTGCGCACTGGGGTGGCGGGTAGCAAGAGTTATTCGCCGCTGACCGGTCGCCTGGGGGCGGTCTGGCGTGCCAGCGCCGCGCTGTCGCTGTACGGCCAGTATGCGACCGGCACCGACCCGCTCAGCGGCGCGCTGAGCTTGCCGGCCAACCTGGCACACGACCTGACCAAGGGGAAACAGCTTGAGTTCGGCGCCAAGGGCGATTTGCCCTCGGTGCGTGGCGAATGGACGGCCTCGGTGTACCGCATCGAAAAGCGCAATCTGTTGTCGCGTGACGCCATCAACCCGCTGGTCACGCAGCAGATCGGCCAGCAGTCCTCGACCGGTGTCGAGCTGGCGCTGGCGATGGTGCCGGTGCGCGGCTGGAGTGTGGACGCCAACCTGGCCATGCTGCGCGCGCGTTACGACAATTTCAAGGAGGTGGTGGGTGCGGCGCTGGTGTCACGCGACGGCAACCAGGTCGCCAACGTGCCGGAGCGCACCGCCAATCTCTGGACCAGCTACCGCTTTGCGCCGCAGTGGCAGGCCGGGGTGGGCCTGCAATACGTCGGTGAACGCGCAGCCAACCCGGCCAACACACTGACCCTGCCGGCCTACACCACGGTGGACGCCTTGCTGCGTTACGAGGTTTCGCGCAATCTGAACCTGGCCTTGTCGGTCAGCAACCTCACCGACAAGGACTATGCGATTTCAGGCAGCGCGAATAGTACGGGCACGGCCAACACGCGCTGGCTGCTGGGTGCACCGCGCACCGTTTATCTCACCGCCCGCGTGAAGCTCTGAGCGGCCGACCATGTCGTTGCATCTCAAACGGGTATTTCATAAAAGCCTGATTTTTCTGCACAAGTGGCTGGGTGTCACGCTGGCGTTGTTGTTCCTGATGTGGTTTATCAGTGGCCTGGTGTTGTATTACGTGCCTTTTCCGAGCCTGAGCCAGGCCGAACGCCTGGCCGGCCAGGCGCCTTTGCAGTTGCCGGCGGCTTGTTGCCTGACGGCGCAGCAGGCCGCGGACCAAGCCGGGCTGACGGTCAGCGAGGCCAGGCTGGGCATGCACGGTGTTGTGCCGGTCTGGCGTGTGCTGGCCAAAGACGGGCAGAGCGGTGCGCCGCTGTGGCGTGCGATTGATGCACGCAGTGGGCAACTGCTGGCACCGCTGTCGGGCCAAGCCGCCGCTGCCGTGGCCGAAGCCTTCAGCGGCCGGCGTGCCGTACACAGCGAGTTGCTGGAGCGTGACCAGTGGAGCGTGACGCAAGGCCTGAATCCTTACCGCCCTTTGTTGCGGGTCGCGATGGACGGGCCGGACGGTCTGGAGTTGTATGTCTCGCCGGCAGCGGCCGAGGTGGTGCGCGACACGCGGCGTGCCGAGCGTTTCTGGAACTGGCTGGGTGCCGTGCCGCACTGGCTTTATTTCACCGAGCTGCGCCAATACCCCAAGGCCTGGCACAACGTGGTGGTCTGGCTGGCGATTCCGGGTGTGGTCCTGGCCGTGACCGGTTTGGTGCTGGGTGTGTGGCATCTGTTTCTCAACCGCGTGCGCTGGATTCCCTATCGCCAATTCTGGATGCGCTGGCACCACATCGGCGGTCTGGTCGCGGCGATTTTCACGCTGACCTGGATGTTTTCCGGTCTGCTGTCGATGAACCCGTTTGGCATTTTTTCACCGCGTGCGGCGCCGGCCGCAGAACGCAGTGCCTGGACCGGTCCCAAGGCGCTTGTCACCTTGAACCCGGCGCAGGCCCTGGCGGCGGCGCCCGGTGTGCAGGCGCGGGAGATGGACGTGGTGCAGGTGGCAGGGCAGGCCTGGTACCGGCTGCGCGGCGTGGCTGAACAAGTGCTGGTCCGGGCCGATGGTGCGGGCGCGCCCGTTCCGCAGCCCGCGTTGCCGGACGAAACGCTGCAGGCAGCGCTGCGCGCCATGCGGCCCGGCGCCGTGACGATCACGCGGCTCACGGCCTACGACGACCTGTATTACGCCCGCGAGCGCAATGACAACACGCCTTATGCGCGGCCCTTGCCGGTCTGGCGTGCGCAATGGGCCGATGGCGTGCGGGTGTATGCCGACCCGGCGTCCAGCCGGCTGCTGCTGCGCGCCGATGCCTCCAACCGCTGGCAACGTGTGCTTTACAACGGCCTGCACAGTTTTGACTTCGCGCCGCTGATGGCGTGGCCCTGGCTGCAGGGCAGCCTCATTGTGCTGTTGTCGCTGCTGGGCACGGCCTTGTGTGTCACCTCCTGTGTGATTGCCTGGCGTGTGTTGGTGCCGCGCAAACGCCAACGTGGGCATGCACGCCCAGCGCGTCCGGCTTGATTACTCCCTATTTTTTTGACTTGAAGAAAGACTGTCCTCATGTTTGCGTTTGAAACCATTCTGTTTGAACTGGCCCGGCTGTTTTTGTGGCCAGTGACTCTGGGCGTGTTGTTGTCCTTTGTTTATGCGCTGTACACCTTGGGCGCTTTTGGCATCGAGTACGTGCAGCGCAGGCGTGACCCCAAACGCGCGTTGGTGCTGCATTCGCACGGCAACGACCAGGATCAGATGGAACTGGCCTTGCTGAAAGACCTGGAAGGGGTGCGCCTGTGCAGCCGTGTCGCGCCCATGCTGGGCCTGATCGCCACCATGATTCCCATGGGCCCGGCGCTGGTGGCCGTGGCCTCGGGCGAGTCGCAAGGCGTGGCGGCCAGCCTGGCGCCGGCTTTTGCCAGCGTGATCGTGGCCCTGGCCTCGGCCTCCATCACTTTTGTGGTCTACACCGTGCGCCGCCGCTGGTTGATGCGTGAACTGGTGATGGTGCTGGATGCGCAAGCCGTGCAGGAGAAAGTATGAGCGCCGCGCAGAACCGCTTCAAGCAAGCGGGCGCCCCCTCGGGGGGCAGCGCCGTACACGCAGTGACCAGCGTGGGGGCCACCCTATGAGCAAGCGGCAGTTCTCCATTCTCAACAGCCTGGACGCTGACGATGACGACCCGGTGTTGTCCACCATCAACCTGATCGACGTGTTCATGGTGGTCATCGGCATGTTGATGATTGCGGTCATCAACAACCCCATGAACCCGTTTGCGCAGGACAAGCTGACCATCATCCGCAACGAAGGCCAGCCCAACATGGAAATCATCACCAAGGAAGGCCAGAAGGTCACACGTTTCAAGGCCAGCGGCGCCTCGGGCGAGGGCGACGGCGAAAAAGCCGGCACCGCCTACCGCATGAAAGACGGCACCATGGTTTATGTGCCGGCCGCGACGGCGCCCGCTAACGTCGGAGCCAAACCATGAGCTGGCTGCTGCGCGTTTTCTTGTGGCTAGCGGCCAGCATGGGGCTGGCGGCCGCGCAGCCGGCTCAGTCACCCATCGTGTTGCTGAGTACCTATGTGGTGACACCACCGCGCCTGGCGCAGTTGGTGGCCGTGGCGCAGCAGGCCGGCGTGCCCTTGACCGTCGTGTCGGCTGAGCAGGACACGCCACAAGGTCTGGAGCAGGCTTTGCGCGGCGCGCGCCTGCTGGTGATTGATGCGCCGCACAGCAGCGTGGCCAACAACACGGCTGCCAAGTTTGGCGAGCTGCTGGGCAAAATCAGCACACCTTATGTGCTGGTCGGCGAGTTCAGCACGGTTGCCATAAACCAGTCGTCTGCCGCCGCACCGTTGGCGGCCGAGCGCGGTGTCAGCGCCGCCTGGGCACAGCGCCTGCGCGAGTACTGGCGTTTTGGTGGTGTGGCCAACATCGGTCTGGCGATGGCCGCCTTGAAGCCCGGGGCGAGTTTCGCCGATAGCGCCGCCTTGCCGCCTGCCGTGCAGCTGCCGCTGGCCGGTTTTTACCACCCGCGCTGGCCACAAGTCGAAAACCAGGCCGCTGCTCTGGATAAACTCCCGGTTTATGCATCAAATGTGCCTCCAGCCCAGGAAGGTCGGGCGCAAGCAGCTCCTAAAACAATAGCGATTGCGGTCAACAACGCGGTCTTCACCGGTTCCGACACGGCCTGGCTGGACACGCTGATTGCCGCGCTGGAGCAGCGTGGCCTGCGTGCTTATGCGTTTTATGGCCCGCGCCAGCAAAAAGACCTGTTCTTCCAGGCGACGCATATCGCGGGGCCTTCCGGCCAGCGGCGTGTGGCTGACCTGATCATCAACGCCGCCCTGGTCTTCAACCCGACCGAACGCAAGGCCGAACTCGAACGTATCGGCGTGCCAGTGCTGCAAACCATGCCGGCGCTGGCCATGAACCCGGCCGAGTGGGCGCAAAGCAAGGACGGTCTCGCGCTCGGCGACGTGTCGTATTACTACACACCCAGCGAACTTTCCGGCATGGTCGATGCGATGTTGATCACCGCGCGTGACAGCACCAGCGGCTCGCTGCTGCCGATCGCCGGCCAGATCAATGCGGTGGCCGACAAGGCCGCCGCCATGACCCGGCTGCAACAAACACCGCCGGCACAGCGTCGCGTGGCGATGATGGTTTACAACTACCCGCTGGGCGAGGGCAATGTGGGCGCGTCTTTTCTCAACGTGCCCAAAAGCCTGCACAACATGCTGGCCGCGATGAAAACCGCCGGTTACCAGACCGAGGCACCGACGGCCGAGCAGATCACGCCGCAGGTGTTGGCCACCATGGCCGCGTTTTACAAACCCGAAGTGGTGCAAGGCCTGCAAGCTCAGGGACTGGCTGATGTCTTGCCGCTGCCCCGTTACCTGGACTGGTTTCGCAGCCTGCCGCCGGCGACACAAAAACGCATTGAAGACTACTGGGGCCCGGCCGACAAGGCCGCCATGGTGCGTCCTTCCGGCGTGGCCGGCCAGACCGGGCAGTTGGAGCCGGCCTTTGTGATTCCGCGCCTGCAACTGGGCCATGTGGTGATCCTGCCGCAGCCGCTGCGCCATGAAATCACGGCAGCCAACTCGGCCGAGATGCGCAAGAAACGTATAGGCCACCGCTCGCAAGTGCCGCTCAGCCACAACTACCTGGCGACCTACCTGTGGCTGCGCACGCAACTCGGCGCCCATGCGCTGGTGCATGTGGGCACACACGGCACGGTCGAATGGGCGCCCGGCAAGGAGCGTGGCCTCTCGGCGCAAGACGATCCGCTGCTGGCGCTGGGCGATGTGCCCAATGTCTACCCCTACATCATGGACAACCTCGGCGAAGCGCTGACCGCCAAGCGGCGCGGCCGTGCCGTGCTGGTCAGCCATTCGACACCCATGTTTTCGCCGGCCGGTTTTCGGCCGCAGGTGCACGAGATGCACGACCTGATGCACGACTGGGAAACCGTCGCACCCGGCCCGGTCAAGGCCGAGCTGGAGGCGCGCTTGCTGGCGCATTTTGTCGAGCAGCAATTCCACCGAGATCTGAAGTGGAGCCAGGAAAAAATTCGCGCCGACTTTAGTGGTTTCATGGAAGTTCTGCACCCGTTTCTGGATGACCTGGCGCAGACCGCCCAGCCGCTGGGCCTGGCGGCGTTTGGCGAGGTGCCCGATGCCAACCGCCGTCTGTTGACCGTGCTGCAGACCTTGCGCAAGCCGTTGATCGACGCCATGGGTGAAGACATCGACGAGGTGTTTTTGCTCGACGGCGCGCGCCTGATGCAGTCGCGCCCGGCGCGCTGGTTGCAGGTCGCGCTGAAAGACCCGCAGGCCGCAAGCCGTCTGGACTTGCGCGCGGAGGACACAAAAATGCCGAAGACCTCGGTGCCCAACCGCGCCGAAGCCAAGCTGCTGGATCCACAGGTATTGCTGGCCCTGGCGCAACGCGCGGTTCAATTGGAGGCCGCGCTAGCCAACAACGAGGAGATCAGCGGTTTCCTGAAAGCGCTGGACGGCCAGCATCTGGCGACCAGTTATGGCGGCGACCCGGTGCGCAACCCAGAAAGCCTGCCGACCGGGCGCAATCTCTACGGCTTTGACCCCAGCCGTGTGCCCACGCGCCAGGCCTGGGACACCGGCGTGGCGGCTTTTGACGCCTGGATGCTCCAGCACCGCAACGACAACAAGGGCCAGTGGCCGGAAAAAATTGCCTTCACCCTGTGGGCCGGCGAGACCATGCGGCACCAGGGCGTGATGGAAAGCCAGGCCTTGCATGCCCTGGGCCTGCGCCCGCGCTGGGACGAGGCCGGCCGTGTCGTGGGCCTGGACACCGTGCCTGCGGACACCTTGAAGCGCCCGCGGCTCGACGTTTTGCTCAGCGTGACGGGTTCTTACCGCGACCAGTTCCCCACCGTGATGCGCTGGCTGGACGAAGGGGTGCAGCAGGTGGCGGCCTTGCGCGAGAAAGACAACTTTGTGGCGCGCAACGCGCAGGCCATCGCCAAAACCATGGTGGCTGGTGGTGCCAGCGCCGCGCAGGCGCAGCGCTGGTCCACCGCACGGGTGTTTTCCAACGAGCAGGGCACCTACGGCACCGGTCTGTCCGACGCGGCCCAAAACACCGACCTCTGGAAGACCGCCGGCAAGGGCGGCGGCGACGCCGAGATGAGCAGCTTGTACATGGCACGTATGGGCCATGCCTATGGCGACAAACTCGGCGAGTTGCCCGCCCATGCTGGCCAGGCGCAGGTGCTGGAGAAAATGCGCAGCGGCGCCTACGCCAGCAACCTGGCGCAGGTCGATGCCGCCTTGCTTTCGCGCACTTCCAACACCTACGGTATGCTGAGCAGCGACGACCCTTTCCAGTACCTGGGCGGCATCGCACAAGCCGTGCGCCAGCTCACCGGCAAGGACCCGGCGCTGTATGTGCAAAACCTGCGCGACAACAGCGAAGTCAAAACCGACAGCGCGGCCAGCGCACTGACCAAGGAAATGCACACCCGTTACCTGCACCCGCAATGGATTAACGCGCAAAAGGCCGAAGGTTACAGCGGCACTTTGCAAGTCCTCAAGACCGCACAGTTTTTGTGGGGCTGGCAGGTGACCGCGCCACAAACCGTGCGGCAAGACCACTGGCAGTCCTTGCACAACGTGTATGTGCGTGACCAGTACAAGCTGGGCACACGCGAGTGGCTGGAGGGCGACAACCGTGCCGCTTTTGCGCAGACGCTGGAACGTATGCTGGATGCGGTGCGTCTGAACTACTGGCAGCCCGACGACGCGACCAAAAAGGAACTGGTCCAGGCCTACCAGGAGGCGCTCAAAGCCACCGGCTTGCGCGAGAGCAATCCAGCGGTGCAGCGTTTTGCGGCAGCACAGGCGCAGGCGGCCAAGCCGGCCGCACCCAGCCAGGCCAGTCCGGCTCAGGCCGCGCCACAGCCCGCCCAGCCGGCCCAGCCGGTTGACACCAGCGCAGATGACGCCGCTCCCGCGCCGGTGCGCGGCCTGACGCTGAAGCCGCAAACCGACGAGCCCGTCACGCCGCCCGCGATGCAGGTGGCGAACAGCCTGGCGGCCTTGTTGGGTGCCGCGCTCTTGATCGCGCTGGGTGCATGGCGCCAGTCGCGCCGCGCACGTCCCCGTGTGGCGCAGGCCCACTGATGTTGCTCGCCTTGTTGTCTTTGCAAGACCCGCTGGCCTGGGTGGCCGTGGCTGCCGGCTTGCTGGCAGCCTTGTGGCTGGCCCTGGCCATTGATTGGCGCTGGGGCGAACCCGTGGCCGCCTGGCATCCGGTGGTCTGGATGGGGCGTTACCTGGGGCTGTGTGGCCAGCGCCTCAAGGCCTGGCCCCCGGCCGCGGCTTTTGTGGGTGGCGCGCTGGCCTGGTGTGCCGGTGCGGCTGTGGTCGGTGGGTTGGCGGTCGGCTTGCAGTGGCTGGTGGTGGACCAGTGGTTGCGCCTGGACCTGACGACATGGGCATGGTCATGGGCCTGGCTCGCGTGGGCGGGCTTGGCGCTGTTGCTGGCTATCGTCCTCAAACCCATGTTGGCCTGGCGCATGTTGCGCAGCGAAGTGTTGGCCGTGGAAGCGGCCTTGCAGACCTCGCTGCCGGACGGGCGCAAACGCCTGTCCTGGCTGGTCAGCCGCGCCACCGCGAATCTGAGTGACAGCGAGGTGCGTGAAAGCGCCATCGAGTCGCTGGCCGAAAACCTGAATGATTCGGTGGTGGCGCCCATTTTCTGGTTTGTGTTGCTGGGTTTGCCGGGTGCGGCGGTTTACCGCTTTGCCAACACCGCCGATGCGATGTGGGGTTACCGCGGCGAGTGGGAGTGGGCCGGCAAGTGGGCGGCGCGCGCCGACGACGTCTTGTCCTGGTTGCCCGCCCGTTTGACGGCCGGGCTGATCTGGCTGGTGGCCGGTGATTTTCGTCTGGCCGGTTTGCGTCGGGAGGCAGGACTCACCCCGTCGCCCAACAGCGGCTGGCCGATGGCCGCCATGGCGCTGGCGCTGGGCGTGGCCCTGCGCAAGCCGGGGGTCTATGTGTTGAACCAGGCGGGCCGGGCGCCCCAGGCCGTGGACACGGTGCAGGCCATTGTTATTGCATCAAAAGTGGTCCTGGCCCTTGCTGTGTTTGCGCTGCCAGCTACGGTATTGATAGCATTTGGAATGGGTTGATGGTGACTGACAGTACTTTTTCAACACGCAGCCACGGCGGACAGGACAGCCTGGGCGTGCCGCTGCATGACTTTTCCACCAACAGCCATGCCTGCGGGCCCTGCCCGCCAGCGCTGGCGGCGGTGCAGCAGGCCGATGCCTCGGTTTACCCCGACGCGGCTTACAGCGCCCTGCGCGCCCAGCTGGCGGCTTTTCATGGCGTGGCGGTGCAGCGTGTGTTGCTGGCGGGCAGTGCCAGCGAGTTTATTTTCCGCATCACGGCCCTCGCCGCGCAGCGCGGCGCGGCGGCGGTCTGGCTGCCGCCGCACAGCTACGGCGATTACGCGCAGTCAGCTCAGGCCTGGGGCCTGACTGCGGTGCCGCAGCCGGCGCAAGCGCAGTTGCGCTGGGCCTGTGATCCGTCCAGCCCGCTGGGTGCGGCGCATGCCGGTTTGGCAGAGCAGGTGGACACCGCGGCGCTGTGTGTGCTGGACCGCGCCTACGAACCCTTGCGGCTCAGCGGTAGGCTGGCCCTGAGTGATGAAAGCTTGCAGCAGTGCTGGCAACTCTGGACGCCCAACAAGGCGCTGGGGCTGACCGGCGTGCGGGCGGCTTACGTGATTGCGCCGCTGGGTGCGGACGAGGCCGTCATACAACTGGAGCGCCTGGCGCCTTCCTGGCCGGTAGGCGCGCACGGTGTGGCCATGTTGCAGGCCTGGACCACACCCGCGGTGCAAACCTGGCTGGCCGACAGCCTGGGTAGCTTGCGTGACTGGAAAACACGGCAAATCGCGCTGTGTGAATCCCTGGGCTGGACTTGTTTGCCCAGCGAGGCCAACTTCTTCTGTGCCCGGCCGGCCTTGTCACCCGCCATGAATTTGCAGCAGGTATTGAGCGAATTGCGCGCGCAAGGCATCAAGCTGCGCGACACCACTTCCTTCGGTTTGCCCGGCCATGTACGTATCAGCGTGTTGGCGCCGGCCGCGCAGGACACATTGCACAATACCTGGCAACACATCATCAAGAAAGCAGCATGAGCGCAAAAAGTGTCATGGTTTTGGGCACCACCAGCGGCGCCGGCAAAAGCTGGCTGACCACCGCCCTGTGCCGGTATTACGCACGCCAAGGCCTGAAGGTCGCGCCTTTCAAGGCGCAGAACATGAGCAACAACGCAAGAGTTGTGGCTGGCGGAGAAATCGGAAGCGCCCAATACTTCCAGTCGCTGGCCGCGAATGCCGTGCCCGAGGTGCGCATGAACCCGCTGCTGCTCAAACCCGAAAAAGACACGCAAAGCCAGGTCGTGTTGATGGGCCAGGTGAATGCCGAACTCTCACGCATGGAATGGCGCGGCCGCAGCGCCTCGGTCTGGCCCGTGGTGGCGCAGGCGCTGGACGAGTTGCTGGCTGAAAACGAGGTGGTGGTGATCGAAGGCGCAGGTTCGCCGGCCGAGATCAACCTCAAAAGCAGCGACATCGTCAACATGCGTGTGGCGCAACACGCCAAGGCGGCTTGTTTGCTGGTCACCGACATCGATCGCGGCGGCGCGTTTGCGCATTTGTACGGCACCTGGATGATGCTCGACGAAGCAGAGCGAGCCCTGATCAAGGGGTTTGTGCTCAACAAGTTTCGCGGGGATGCCAGCTTGCTGGCGCCCGGCCCGCAAATGTTGCAGGACCTGACCGGTGTGCCCACTGTTGCAACGCTACCGATGTGGTGGCAACACGGCCTGCCCGAAGAAGACGGCGTGTTTGACGACCGCAGCGTGGCTGCCGGCGTTGTGACCAGAACCGTGGCGGTGATTGCCTACCCGCGTATCAGCAACCTCGACGAATTCCAGCCGCTGAAAAACGTGCCGGGTATTCACCTGAAGTGGGTGCGCAGCCCGGCCGAACTGGCTGGCTTGAGCCCCACCGACTGGGTCATCCTGCCCGGCTCCAAACACACCAGCGGCGACCTGGACTGGTTGCGTGCGCAGGGGCTGGACCGCGCCGTGGCCGCGCACGCCGGACGGGGCGGCGCTGTGCTGGGTATCTGCGGTGGGCTGCAAATGCTGGGCGAAGCGTTGATCGATCCACACGGCATTGACGGCAACGGGCCCGGCCTGGGCCTGCTGCCGGTGGTCACGCTGTTTGAAGCCGACAAGACCGTGCAGCGCCGGCAGGCGAGTTTTTCTGCGGTGAGTGGTGCTTGGGCGGCCTTGTCGGGGGTGGTGGTGCAAGGGTACGAAATCCACCACGGCCAGACCGCGCCGCACAGCGCCATGGCCGCAGCCGGCGACATCGCGCACCCGGTCATGCCCGGGGGCCTGGCCTGGCAAAACGGCAGCGGCAATGTGTTGGGTGTCTACCTGCACGGCCTGTTTGAAGACCCTGCCGTGTTGCAGGCCTTGTTCGGCGCCAGCACCCCCACGCTGGAGTCGGTGTTTGAGGGGCTGGCCGATTACATCGGCCAGCACTTTGAGCCAGGCGTGCTAGATGGGCTGATCAGTTAGTTCTCGCTACAATACTGGTTATCCATACAGTCATTGATAACCCCCCAGCCAGCCCTCCCTGATGAACACCGCCCGCGTCCCGGAGCAGCCCTACGTCGTGGCCGTGCGTGCCCTGTGCGAGTTCACGGCCAAACGCGGTGACCTGGATTTACGTTTCACACCTTCGCCGTCCGCGCTGGAAGGCATGGCGGGCCACCGCATGGTGGCGATGCGGCGACCCGCGCATTACCAGACCGAAGTCAGCCTGAGCGGCGACTACAAGGACTTGCGGGTGTGTGGCCGGGCCGATGGTTACGACCCAGAGCTGGGGCAGCTCGAAGAAATCAAGACCTTTCGCGGCGATCTCAACACCATGCGCGAGAACCACCGTCAGCTGCATTGGGCGCAGCTCAAGGTCTACGGCCACCTGCTCTGCCGTCAGGAAAACCTGGCAGAACTCAAACTGGCGCTGGTGTATTTCAACGTCGCCACGCAGGATGAAACCCTGTTGGTCGAATCGTTCAGCGCCGAAGACTTGCGCGTCTATTTTGAAGCGCAGTGTGAAGATTTTCTAGGTTGGGCACGGCAGGAACTGGCACACCGGGCGGCGCGCAACGCCGCGTTGGTCTCGCTGCCGTTTCCACATGCGGCTTTTCGACCGGGTCAGCGTGAACTCGCCGAGGCCGTCTACAAATCAGCCAGCAGCGGCCGCTGTCTGATGGCGCAAGCGCCCACCGGCATCGGCAAAACCATTGGCACCTTGTTCCCCTTGCTGAAAGCCTGCCCGACGCAAGGACTCGACAAGGTGTTTTTCCTGGCGGCCAAAACCCCGGGCCGGCAACTGGCGCTGGATGCGCTGGCGCGTATCCAAGCCGCCGCGCCGGCCTTGCCCTTGCGTGTGCTGGAACTGGTGGCCAAGGACAAGTCTTGCGAACACCCGGACAAGGCGTGTCACGGTGACGCCTGCCCGCTGGCCCAGGGCTTTTACGACCGCCTGCCGGCGGCGCGCCAGGCGGCGGTTGATGTGGCGGCCTCAAGCTCGGGACCGCTGGACAAACAGGCGCTGCGCGAGGTGGCGCTGGACCACCAGGTCTGCCCCTATTACCTGGGCCAGGACTTGCTGCACTGGAGCGATGTGGTGGTGGGCGACTACAACTACTACTTCGACGTGAACGCCATGTTGTACGCGCAGGCGCAGGCCAACCAGTGGCAAGTCAGTGTGCTGGTCGATGAAGCCCACAACCTGGTTGAACGTGCACGCAAGATGTATTCGGCCGAGCTGGACCCGGCCCATCTGGCGCTGGCGCGGCAGGCGGCGCCCACGGTGATCAAAAAGGTGCTGGACCGGCTGGCGCGCAGCTGGCGCGAGTTGCACCAGGACCAGACAGAGGACTACCAGGTCTATGAGGACGTGCCCCAGGACTTTCGCGGCGCGCTGCAACAAACCGCCAGCGCCATCCTGGACCACCTGGCCGAGCATCCGGCGGGCATCGATGCCAGGCTGCAAAACTTCTTCTTCGAGGTGCTGCATTTCTCGCGCATGGCCGAGTTGCTGGGCGACCATTCGCTGTTCGACATCACCCAAGGCGAGGGCGGGGCGTTGCTGTGCCTGCGCAACGTGGTGCCCGCCCCTTTTCTGGCGCCGCGTTTTGCCGCCGCACGGTCGGCAGCCCTGTTCTCGGCAACCCTGGGTCCGGCGCATTATTACAGCGACTTGCTGGGCCTGCCCGACGATGTGGCCTGGGTCGATGTGGTTTCGCCCTTCAAGGCCGAACAGTTGTCGGTGCAGGTGGTGCGCGATGTGTCCACACGTTTTAAGCACCGCGACAACTCGCTTTCGCCCCTGGTGGAACTGATGGCCAGGCAATACGCGGCGGCACCTGGCAACTACCTGAGTTTTGTCAGCAGCTTTGATTACCTGCAGCAACTGGCTGCATTGTTCAAGGCGCGTTACCCGGCCATTCCGGTCTGGGAGCAGTCGCGCGGCATGGAAGAGGGCGCGAAAAAAGCCTTTCTCGAACGTTTCAGTCCCGAGAGCCAGGGCATTGGTTTTGCCGTGTTGGGCGGCGCGTTTGCCGAGGGCATAGACCTGCCGGGCAAACGCCTGATAGGCGCTTTTATCGCCACCCTGGGTTTGCCGCAGATCAACCCGGTCAACGAGCAGATCAGGCAACGCATGGAGACCAGTTTCGGCAAGGGGTATGACTACACCTACCTCTACCCCGGCTTGCAAAAAGTGGTGCAGGCGGCGGGCCGGGTGATACGCACCGAGTCCGACCAGGGCGTGGTCTACCTGGTGGACGACCGTTATGCGCAGGCGCAAGTGCGTGAGTTGTTTCCTGGCTGGTGGCAGGTCGGCTACCAGCAGGCGCGTGTACGGTGGCAGCGACCTGAGGCGCAGGACTTCAAGGGAAATCTTGATTTCCATATCGAATTGCGACACCCCCGAGCGCAGCACGAAGGGCTGAGGATGGAGTGAATTGGTTAGCCTTTTGGTTCCTACACCGACAGGTTTACCAATGAAGCACAACCACCTCAGCCCGAACGAACGCTATCAGATTCAAGCCTGGCTTGCCCAGGATCTGAGCAAGTGCCAGATCGCGCGGCGCCTGGGCCGCCATCGCAGCACCATCTACCGCGAGCTGGCGCGTTGCGAGGGGGCCTACGACGCCCAGCACGCCCAGCGTCACCGCGCCGACTGTGCCCTGCGCTGTGCCGCCAACGATTCACTGGTGTTGGTCGCAGGCCGCAACTTCATCAACAACGCTGGTGCTGCGCCGCTGAACCCTGGCGCGGGGCGCTTCCTGGTTTATTCAAGCGATCCGGCGGCGAACAGCCTCGGCGCTTTCACTCCAGCCAACACGCTGCTCGGTCACCGTTATGCCGCGAACCCGCCTTCGGATGGGTCCATGACGGGTTTGGCCGGCAACTACATGGTTTACAGCAAGGCGGCGGTTGTTTCTGTGGTGCCAACACCTCCGGCCAAACCCGGTGCCAACGGCTTGGGCAGTCCGGCGCTGAACAGCGCTTATGCCAGCGCCTTGACCGCTATCGCTGAGAGCGCGAATACCTTTAGCCGCCGGATGAATAGCGCTGTCCAGGATGACGCCGGCGCACTGGCGGCCGCCGCGGCCGAAGCCGAAAACAGCGATGCGCTGTGATCCGTGGGACAAACACAGTCGAGGGCTGGTTTGTCCTGGATTTTTAAGAAAAATAAGGCTCTAGCCCATAAGGGGTGTGCGCAGGCAGCTATTAAAAGAGTAGCGACTGTGGGCACCCCGCAGTCTGGGTTTATTGCGCCTGGAAACCGCTGGCCTTGATGATGCGTGCCCAGGTCTGGGCATACGCGTGTTCGCGGCTGGCCAGTTGTTGTGGCGACATATAACCCACGGTCAGGCCCATGGCCGTCAGTTTCTCGCGCACGTCGGGCATGGCCACCACCTTGCTCATGGCTTCGGCAAAACGGTCAATCGCGGCCTTGGGGGTGCCCGCGGGGGCGAAGATGCCGTAATAGGGCACGTCTTCAAAACCGGCCAGACCTAACTCGGCAAAGGTCGGCACATCGGGCAGCGCGGCCTGGCGCGTGCCGCCCAAGACGGCCACCACGCGGATTTTGCCGGCCTTGTGGTTTTCGATGAAATCGGGGATGGAGCCGACACCGGCGCCAATCTGGTTGCCCAGCATGTCGGCAATCATGGGTGCGCTGCCGCGGTAAGGCGCGGCCTGCAAGTCCAGCGCGTATTTCTGGCCGATCAGCTTGACCAGAAATTCCGGCACGGAAGCCGGGGCGGGCACACCCACATTGCCTTTGCCGGCTTGTGTGCTGCGCACCCAGCTCACGTACTCGTTCATGGACTTGGCGGGGGTGCCGCCGGCCACGGCGAAGGCGTTCACAAAGGTTGCGAAGCCGGCGACCGCCACAAAATCCTTGGCCGGGTCAAAGCCCGGGTTTTTGGTCACCAGCGGCAGGATGGAGACAGTGTGGTCGTGGGTCAGGAACAAGGTCATGCCGTCGGCCGGTGCGGCCTTCAGCGCTTGCGCCGCAATCTGCCCGCCCGCGCCGGCACGGTTTTCAACAATCACGGGGGTGCCCAGTTGGTCCTTGAGTTTCTCAGCCAGCGTGCGGGCAATCACGTCGGTGCCGCCACCGGCCGGAAAACCGACCAGCAAGCGGATGGTGCCGGTCTGTGCCTGGGCCACACCCGCCAGCAAAAAGGCGCTGAGGGCGAGGGCGTTGCGCAGCGTACGGAGGGCACGCGTGCTGGATGAGCTGACCATGAGGAACTCCATTTCGTGGGTGGAAAACAAGACCGGTATTTTGCAGCAATATGTATGTCGGCTGTGCAGCCGGCGTCGGCCAGGGTGGGACTACGTCGCCCCTTTTGATGTTGTCGTGATCTGTTCGCCCATCGTCTGGCACAGGAATTCCCTGAAACTGGCCGCAGCCGGTGACAGTTCATACCCCCGTTTGTAGAACAGCGAGAGATGGCGGTGCACGACTGGCGTCACGATAGGCCTTGCCACCAGGCCAAAAGGCTCAATCAGCGGCAGGGAACGGCCTGGCTGCGCCGTGATGCCGTGGCCCCATTGCACCATGCCGAGGGCGGTGGTGATGAATGAGACCTCGTGTGCCGGGTTTAACACCAGTTTTTCCGAATGTTTGAACAGGTCGCCCTGCAAGCGGGTGGTGAAATCGCGGGTGAGGCTGACGAAAGGCTGCTGCAGCACCTGGGCCCAGGTCACGCGCTTGAGTGCGGCCAGTGCATGGTCCGGCCGGCAGATCAGCCACATGCGATCGCGAAAAAGGCTCTCCTGCACCAGTTCTGGTGGCGCGGTGCGTTGTGGCGCGATGCCCAGGTCGGCCTCGCCGCTGACCACACGTGCCAGCGCTTGCTGGTTCAGCGAGTCCAGCACGTAGACCGCAATGGCCGGGTACTGTTGCCGATAACGCAGGATCAGCTCCGGCAACGTGGTGGACGCATACAGGGGCGTGCAGGCGATGCGCACCGTGCCGCGTTTTTTCTGCTCCAGGTCCTGCGTGGTTTCCAGCGCCAGCGCCAGATCATCCAGCACCTTGCGCGCCAGCGGGTAAAACTCGCTGCCCGCCAGCGACAGGACCGTGCTGCGTGTGGTGCGGTCGAACAGGCGGACGTTCATGCCACTTTCCAGCTCCTTGATCAGCAGGCTCAGCGCCGAGGGTGTCAAGTGCAGCCGGCGCGCCGCCGCCGCAAAGCCGCCAGCATCCGCGATCGCGAGAAACGCGCGCAACTGGCGCAGGGTGACATGGTTGGTATTCATTAATAAAACTCAATGCTTACTAAAAATTACTGGTTTGTCTAAACAGTGAGCGCACCTTACCATGCCGGCATAAAGGAGTTTCCCCACCATGCTGCGTTTTGATCCCAACCTGAGATGGCTGTTTACCGAAGTCCCCATGCTGGAACGTTATGAAGCCGCCGCCGCGGCCGGTTTCCAGGGGGTGGAAGTGGCTTTCCCCTATGACTACCCGGCAGCAGAAATCGCCGCGCGCCTGCAGGGCAACGGGCTGGAACTGGTCCAGATACTCTCGCCCTTCGACTGGGATGCCGGCGAGCGTGGTTTGGCCGCCTTGCCGGGGCGCGAAGAGGCGTTTCGGGCCAGCATACATACCGCGCTGGATTACGCCGTGCAGGTCGGCAAGCCGATGATTCACGTCATGCCCGGCAACATGACGCCGGAACTCGACCGCCGCCAGTGCATGGATTTGTTCCTGGCGAATATCGCCTGGGCCGCTGATCTGGCAAAACCAGCCGGCGTGACCCTGATTTTGGAGCCCTGCTGCCGCGCACGTTTCCCGCAGTTCCTCTACCACCGCATCGACGAGGGCGTGGAAGTGGTCAAGGCGCTGGGGCGCGACAACGTCAAGCTGTGCTTCGACACCTTCCACATCCAGATGGAAGAGGGCGCCATTGCTGACCGACTGCAGGCGGCTTGGCCGTACATCGGCCACATCCAGGTGGGCAACGTGCCGGGCCGCCACGAACCAGGCACCGGAGAAATCCATTTCCCCTACCTGCTGGACCTGATCGAAAAACTGGGCTGGGAGCGCTGGATAGGCTGCGAATACACCCCCTCGGGCCACACGCTGGACACCCTGGCTTGGGGCAAACCTTATGGCCTGCGTGATCCGCGCAAAGCGAGCACCGCCACCCACTGAAAGGACTTGCCATGTTGACTGCTGCCGACAATGAATTGCTGACGCGCACAGATGCGCAGACCCCGATGGGTCAATACTTCCGCCGTTTCTGGCAGCCGGTCGCGCTGTCGCGCGAACTGTCGGAAAACGACGGTGCGCCGCTGCGCGTGAACATCATGGGTGAAAACCTGGTGGCCTTTCGCAACAGCGAAGGTGTGGTCGGACTGACGGATTCGCGTTGTCCGCACCGCGGCGCGAACCTGTACTTTGGCCGCAACGAAAACTGCGCCATCCGTTGTGTGTTCCACGGCTGGAAGTTCGATCTGCAGGGCAAACCCATTGAACTGCCCAATGTGCCGCCCGGCTCGGCCTACCACCAGACCATTCGCCTGAAGGCCTACCCGACACGCGAGTACGGTGATGTCGTGTGGGCCTACATGGGACCCGACCCCTGGGACCGCGCCTTGCCGGAGGTGCCCGAGCTTGAGTTTGGTGCCTTGCCCGCCTCGCACCGTTATGTGACCAAGAAACTGCAGGAATGCAACTGGGCGCAATCGATTGAAGGTGCGCTGGACACCTCGCACTTCTCCTTTCTGCACATGCCCGCGACGGGTGTGCCGTCGAACGCGAATCCGGACGCCCCGGCTGATGAAAAACGCTTGCGCTGGATCCGTGACGACCCGTTGCCGAAGTTCTCCATCCTTGAGCACGACGTTGGTTTTGTGGTGGGCGGCGCGCGTCGGGCCGAAGGCGATACGCGTTACTGGCGCAGCGCCCAGTTCGCGCTGCCCGCGCACAGCACCACACCGTCCACGCTGCCGGGAGAAACGCATTTCGGCTACACCTGGGTGCCGATTGACGACGTCAATTGCTGGATCTATACCTATGCGTGGAACCCCGACCGGCCACTGACGGAAGAGGAAATCTTGAAATTCAAGGGCGGCCATGGTGTCATCGCCGAAGTGGATGACAAATTCATCCCCATCCGCAATCGCAGCAATGAATACCTGATTGACCGGCAGCAGCAAAAACACATCAGCTTTACCGGCGTGCGTGGTGTGGCCGAGCAGGACGCCATGATCCAGGACAGCCAGGGCCGCATTGCGGACCGCACGCAGGAGCACTTGTCGCCCTCGGACGCAGCGGTGGTCCGGTTTCGCCGTTCGGTACTGGCTGGTGCCAAGGCCCTGGCCGCCGGTACGGAGCCGCAAGCACCACTCAAACACGAGGCCTACCGCTTGCGTTCGGGCAGCTGGTTTGCCGCCGAAGGCGTGTCCTTTGAACAGGTCATGCTGGAACGATTTGGTGATCCAGTCGGGCGCATCACGGCCAACACGGCCGGCGTGGCGGCCACCTGATGACCACACCTTTCACACTTAGCAGGAGACAGGACATGACCCCTTTCAGTAATTTTTCTCGCGCGCGCCGCAGTGCATTTCGCCTGGCCCTGGCCTTGCCTTTGGCCTGCGGTCTGGCCTTCACCGGCGCTGCCCAGAGCCAGGCGGCGTATCCCAACAAGGCGATCAAGCTCATCATTCCTTATGCCGTGGGCGGCTCCACCGATCAGACCGGCCGGCTGGTGGCGCAGTCACTTTCCATTCGTCTCGGCCAGCCGGTGGTGGTGGAAAACCGCGCCGGGGCGGGTGGTACCTTGGGGCATGAACTGGTGGCCAAATCGCCGGCCGACGGCTACACGCTGTTATTCAGCGCAGCCGGTCCGCTGACCGTGACGCCGCACACCTACCCCAAGCTGAGTTACGAGCCGGTGAAGGGCTTCGAGCCGATCACGCTTGTCGCAACGCAGCCGCTGCTGCTGGTGGTCAACCCCGCGCTGAAGGTCAACACCGTCGCCGATCTGATTCGGGACGCACAAGCCCGGCCGGGCAAACTGAGCTACGGTTCTTTCGGCAATGGCAGTGCGGCCCACCTGGCTGGCGAGTATTTCAAGACACTGGCCAAGGTCGACATGGTGCATGTGCCTTACAAAGGCAGCGGGCCCGCCCTGGTGGATCTGGTGGGGGGACAGATTGACCTGATGTTCGATGTGTTCAGCACCGCCGCGCCTTTGGCCAAAAGCGGCAAACTGCGTCCGATCGCGATCACCTCCAGCGAGCGTTCCCCTCAGTTTCCCGACGTGCCCACCATGCAGCAGGCCGGCGTGACTGGTTTCGAGGCCGGAACCTGGTTCGGCGTGCTGGCGCCGGCGGGTACACCCAAACCGCTGATCGAGCAGCTGTCAAAAGCCCTGAACGGCGTGCTTGAAGAAAAAGGCCTGCGTGACACCCTGGCCGCGCAGGGCGCGATTGTGCGGGGCGGAACACCAGCGCAGTTCAGCCGGTTTTTCCTCGCCGAATACGACAAGTGGGGAAAGATCGTCAAGGCCGCAGGCGTGACGACTGACTGACGTTTTTTTGCATCCGGCATGACCGGTTTGTTGCAGCGGCTTTCCGCTGCCCCCTCTTTTTTTCTGTTCTTCATGAAACTCCTGAGTTATTCCTTTCGCGGCGCTTCCAGTTGGGGCGCTCTTGTCAATGGCCGTATCGTGGACCTCCAGGCAGCATCGCAGGGACGTGCGCCCACACTGCGCAGCGCGCTGGCGCAGTTCTCGCTGGATGACATTGAAACGCTGGCTGCCTCGCATCCGGCGACCATCGATGTGAACGACATCGCCTGGTTGCCCGTCATTCCGGATGCCGCCAAGATTTTCTGCATTGGCCTGAACTACGACGAACACCGCATCGAGGCCAAGCGCGACAAGACAGCGCAGCCCACGGTCTTCCTGCGGCTGGCCGCCTCACAGGTGGGGCATGACGCGCCGCTGCTGCTGCCGCCGGAATCGGAACGTTTCGATTACGAAGGCGAGATCGCCGTCATCATCGGCCGCGCCGGTCGTCGCATTGCTGAAGAAGATGCCTGGGACCATATCGCCGGCTACGCGCCCTACAACGATGGCTCCCTCCGCGATTGGCAAAGCCACACCACGCAATGGACGCCGGGGAAGAATTTTCCGGCAACGGGCGGTTTCGGCCCATGCATGGTGACGCGCGGGGAAATCGCCGACGGGCAGGAGTTGACCCTGACCACGCGTCTGAACGGGGAAGTGATGCAGCAGGCCACCACGGCGCAATTGATCTTCTCCATTCCACGCCTGATCAACTATTTGTCGACCTTTGTTCCGCTGGAGCCCGGCGACGTGATCGTGACCGGCACGCCGGGTGGCGTCGGTTTCAAACGCACGCCACCGGTTTTCATGCGCGCCGGTGACAAGGTGGAGGTGGAGGTCAGCAGTGTGGGTACGCTGAGCAATACGGTGGCGGCGGAAACGCTGGCGCCAGGCCAGGCCTGAGGCACACGTCGGCATGCAGAACAATCTCATAGAGGTTCGCGTTGTCCGCAAGGCCATCGAGGCCGTGGACATCTGTTCGCTGGATCTGGCGAGTGTGTCTGGCGCACCTTTGCCTCCGTTTAGCGCCGGCGCCCATATCGATCTTCATGTCGGTGGCTTTGTCCGCCAGTATTCGCTTTGCAACAACCCGTCGGAGCGGCACCGCTATCAGGTGGCTGTCTTGCGGGACCCGCAATCACGCGGCGGGTCTGCGGCCATTCACGACGGCTTGTCACTGGAACAGACGCTGAAAATCAGCCCGCCTCGCAACCATTTTTCGCTGTTGCACGAGGCACCGCACTCGCTGCTGCTTGCCGCAGGCGTGGGCATCACGCCGATTCTGTGTATGGCGGAGCGCCTGGTGAATTCGAAGGCCGCTTTCACCATGCACTATTGCACGCGATCCCGCGTACGTACTGCCTTTCGGCATCGCATCGCGCAGTCGATGTTTGCAGGGGCCGTCAACTTTCACTTCGACGAAGATGGCCCGGCGGGGAAGTTTGACCTGGTCGCGGCCTTGCAGACAGCGCCGCCCGGGACGCACCTGTACACCTGCGGGCCTGCGGGTTTTCTTGGCCATGTTCTCCAGACGGCCCGGGATCACGGCTGGCCGGAGGAGCGCTTGCATTACGAGTATTTTTCAGCCGCGCCGTCGACATTGCCGCAAGGTGCTTTTGAAGTCTGTATTGCCAGCACCGGCAAACGCCATGTGGTGGCGGCAGGAGAAAGCGTGGTGGAAGCACTCGCCCGCGAAGGTATTCATCTGCCCGTGTCCTGCGGGCAAGGCGTTTGCGGTACCTGTTTAACGGGTGTGCTGGCGGGTGTGCCCGATCATCGGGACATGTTTCTGACCTCGGAGGAGCAGTCACGCAACGATCAGTTTGCACCTTGCTGCTCACGGGCACATAGCGCCAGTCTGACGCTGGACCTTTGAGCCTGGACGGGCGGTCGCGGCATGTTGTCGCGACCGCCCATCGTCAAGGCCGCAACTGTTGCGCCATCAACACCGCCACGTGAATCGCTTCGCGCTGGGCGCCGTCCCGAATCTGGTGGCGGCAACTGGTGCCGTCGGCCACGACGATGGCGTCGGGCTGTTGGCGCACCGCCGGCAGCAGGCTGAGTTCGGCCATTTGCATGGAGACCTCGTAATGGCTGGCTTCGTAACCAAAACTGCCGGCCATGCCGCAGCAACTGGACTCGATCAGCTCGGGCTGGGCACCGGGAATCAGCTTGAGCACGTCCATGATGGGGCTCACCGCGCCAAAAGCTTTCTGGTGGCAGTGGCCGTGCAGCAGGATGGCTTGGTCCGTGGGCTGCAGTTGGGCTTTCAGTTGATCGAGCTTGCCGGCCGCCGCTTCGCGCGCCAGAAACTCTTCAAACAGCAAGGCCTGGCCGCTGATGGTCTTGGCCGCGTCGCCCAGGCCCATGACCAGCATCTCGTCGCGCATGGTCAGCAGGCAAGAGGGCTCCAGGCCCACGATGGCAATGCTTTTTTCGGCAAAAGGCAGCAGGGCGTTCACCAGTTCTTTGGCCTTGGCTTTGGCTTGGTCCACCATACCGCTGGCCAGGAAGGTGCGGCCGCAACACAGCTGTTTGCCATCTGCTATTGTTTTTGTAGCTACGTGCACGGTGTAGCCGCCGGCTTGAAGCACTTTTAAGGCTGAGCTGGCGTTGTCGGACTCAAAGTAGCCATTGAAGGTGTCGACAAACAGCACCACCGGTTTGCTGGCGGCCAAGACCTCTTCGCGACTGGCGCTGCGCGGCGCCGAGTTGAAAAAGGTTTTTGTCTGCCACTGCGGCAAAGACCGTTTGGCGGACAAACCCATGAGTTTTTCGCTCAAGGCGGCCAGGCCGGGGATTTTGTCGCGCAGGTTCAGCAGGGGCGCAAACCGGCTGGCCCAGTGGGCGTAGTCGGGCAGGTAGGCGACCAGTTTGTCTTTGAGGGTGTAGCCGTGTTTGGCCTTGTAGTGGTGCAAAAACTCGACCTTCATCTTGGCCATGTCCACACCGGTCGGGCAGTCGCGTTTGCAGCCCTTGCAGCCCACACACAGGTCCAGGGCTTCCTGCACGGCTTCGCTGGTGAAGGCGTCTTGCGCATTCAGTCCTGGCAACTGGCCAGACAGCGCCAGGCGCAAGGTGTTGGCGCGGCCACGGGTCAGGTGTTTTTCGTCACGTGTGACGCGGTAGCTGGGGCACATGGTGCCGCTGTCAAACTTGCGGCAGTGGCCATTGTTGTTGCACATCTCCACGGCTTTGGCCAGGCCTTGTGCCGGGTCACCGCCGCTGCCGGGGGCACTGGTCTGTTCGGTGGCCGGGTCGTTCTGCACGTCCCAGGCCTGCCAGTCGAGCGCGGTCTTGATCGGGATGACCTTGTAACTGGGCGGAAAACGCATCAGCCGCGTGTCGTCCATCTTGGGCGGGTTGATCATGCGG
Source organism: Polaromonas potterensis (assembly GCF_033446725.1). Classification (NCBI taxonomy): domain Bacteria; kingdom Pseudomonadati; phylum Pseudomonadota; class Betaproteobacteria; order Burkholderiales; family Comamonadaceae; genus Polaromonas; species Polaromonas potterensis. The sequence continues at coordinate 78,644 of NZ_JAWQLX010000013.1, forward strand.
CCAGGGCTGAGCAGGGCCAGCGGGTCCATGAATTGCTTGATTTTGGCAAAAGCCTCGTTGATCTGCGGGCCAAACTGCCACTCGATCCACTCACCGCGGCACAGACCGTCGCCGTGTTCGCCGCTGTAAGCGCCCTTGAACTTGCGCACCAGTTCGGAGGCTTCTTCGGCAATCGCGCGCATCTTGGGCGCACCTTCGCGCCGCATGTCCAGGATGGGCCGCACATGCAGGGTGCCGACCGAAGCGTGGGCATACCAGGTGCCTTTGCTGCCGTATTTTTTGAAGACCTCGGTCAAGGCGTCGGTGTATTCGGCCAGGTGCTTCAGCGGCACGGCGCAGTCTTCGATAAAACTCACGGGTTTGCCGTCGCCCTTGAGGCTCATCATGATGTTGAGCCCGGCCTTGCGCACTTCCCAGAGGTTTTTCTGAGGTGCGTCATCCGTCATTTCGACCACCGAGTCGGGCAGCAACAAGTCGCCCATCAACTCGCCCAGGCGTTTGAGTTGGGGCAGCAGTTCGGCCTTGCTGGCGCCCGAAAACTCCACCAGCAAAATCGCGGCCGGCTGGCCTATCAGGGCGCTGCGAATCGTCGGTTCAAACGCCGGGTTCTGCAGCGACAAGTCAATCATGGTGCGGTCCACCAGTTCGACCGCCGTGAGTGTGCCTTCGCCGAGCTTGACGATGTGTTGCGCCGCGTCCATGGCGTGGTAAAAAGTCGGGAAGTTCACCACGCCCAGTACCTTGGCGCGGGGCAACTCGCTCAGTTGCAGGGTCAGGGACTTGGTCAGTGCCAGCGTGCCTTCGCTGCCGACCAGCAAATGTGCGAGGTTGACCGAGCCGTCGCGGGTGTAAGGCCGCTCGCTGCGCGGGTCAAAAATATCCAGGTTGTAGCCGCCTACACGCCGCATGACCTTGGGCCAGAACTGACTGATGGCCGGTTGCAATTCCTCGGCCAGGGTACGGACATAAGTGCCCAGCTCACGCGCCTTGCCGCTGCTGTTGGCGTAGGTGCCCAGTTGCAGCAACTGGCCGTCGGAGGTCCAGGCCTCTGCCCCCAACACGTTGTGCACCATGTTGCCGTAGGCAATGCTGCGGCTGCCGCAGGAGTTGTTGCCGGCCATACCACCCAGGGTCGCCTGCGCGCTGGTGGACACGTCCACCGGGTACCAGAGCCCGTGTTTTTTCAAGGCGGCGTTGAGGTGGTCCAGCACGATGCCGGGTTCGACCTCGGCCGTGCGGTTTTCAACATCCAGATTGATGATGTTGCATATGTGTTTGGCGTGGTCTATCACCAGCCCGGTGCCCACGGTCTGGCCGCATTGGCTGGTGCCGCCGCCACGCGGCACGATAGGCACACCCAGGTCGCGGCAGATGTCCAGCGCCGTTTTGACGTCGGATGCGCTGCGCGGCACCAACACACCGACCGGCATCACCTGGTAAATCGAGGCGTCCGTCGCATAACGGCCGCGGTCGGCGGGGGAGAACAAGACTTCGCCGCCGGTCTCCGCGGCCAGCCTGGCCGCCAGCCGTCCGGCCACTTCATTGCTCACCTGGGCCACAGTTTCGTAGGCGTGGGCTGCGGTTTCCCGCGTCACTTTCAAAGGCCGCGGCGCGTTCATGCTTTGGCTGCCTGCTTGGCCGCGCGTAATTGTTCGACCACGACATCGCGTTTGTTGTCCAGGTGGGCCAGCAACACGGCGCGCATGGCGGCCGCGTCGCGCTTGCTCAGCGCGTCAATCATTTGTTCGTGTTCTTTCACGGCGGTGCGCCATTTGTCGCCGTCCTGGTTGGAGCGAAAACGCAGGGCCTGCAGCCGTGCGTTGACCTGGTTGTAGGTGCTGGTGAGCACCGGGTTTTTGGCGGCGGTATTGATGGCGCGGTGAATCGCAGCGTTGAGCTGGTAATAGGCGGGCAGGTCGCGCCGCGTGTAGGCGGCCAGCATCTCGTAATGCATGGCCTTGATTTCGTCGAGTTCGGCCTCGGTGATGCGTTCGGCGGCCAGGCTGCCCGACTGGGCCTCCAGCCCGGACATGACTTCAAAGGTGTTCAGGATGTCGGCTTCCGACAACTCCACCGCGATGGCGCCGCGGTTCGGCAGCAACTCGACCAGGCCTTCGGCGGCCAGCATCTTGATGGCTTCCCGCAGCGGGGTGCGCGAGACATTGAGGATTTCGCTGAGCTCGCGCTCATTGAGTTTGGCGCCAGGCGCAATGCGGTTTTCGACCAGCATCTGGCGCAGGCGGTGCGCGACCTGCTCATGCAGGGCGGCGCGTGGGATAGGGATGATGTCAGCACTCATGCGTAAATTTTGTATGCAAAAAGTTCGTATGTCAAACACATCGTTTCCCCTTGTAAGGGTTGACAAATGAATTTTGTATGCAAAAAATGACGGATATTCATCGGAGAACCTGTTTATGCTCATGCTTGACTTTCACCCCACCGGCCGTCACTTTTTGCAAATTCCCGGCCCCTCGCCGGTGCCGGACCGCATCTTGCGTGCCCTGAGCCTGCCCACCATCGACCACCGCGGCCCCGAGTTCGGCGCCTTGGGCCTGAAGGTGCTGGCGGACATCCAAAAAATCTTCAAGACCAAACAACCCGTGGTGATTTACCCGGCCTCGGGCACCGGCGCCTGGGAGGCCGCCCTGGCCAACACGCTGAGCCCCGGCGACCATGTGTTGATGTACGAAACCGGTCACTTTGCCGCCCTGTGGCAAAAACTGGCGGCGCGTGTGGGCCTGAAAACCGAGGTGATGAGCAGCCCGGGCGCCGATATCTGGCGTCACGGCGTGCGCGCCGACCTGATCGAAGAGCGGCTCAAGGCCGACACACAACACAGCATCAAGGCTGTCTGTGTGGTGCACAACGAAACCTCCACCGGCGTGACCAGCAACATCGCCGCCGTGCGCCAGGCCATCGATGCCGCCAAACACCCGGCGCTGCTGCTGGTGGACACCATCTCCGGCCTGGCTTCGGCCGACTACCGGCATGACGAGTGGGGTGTGGACGTCAGCATCAGCGGCTCGCAAAAGGGTTTGATGTTGCCGCCCGGCATCAGCTTCAACGCGGTGTCCGCCAAAGCGCTGGAAGCGAGCAAAACCGCCAAACTCCCGAAAGCCTTCTGGGCCTGGGACGAAATCATCGAGATGAACAAGACCGGTTACTGGCCGTCAACGCCCAACACCAATCTGCTCTACGGCCTCAACGAAGCCTGCGACATGTTGCTGGAGCACGGCCTGGACGTGGTGTTTGCGCGGCATCAGCGCTGGGCCGAAGGTGTGCGCGCCGCGGTCAAGGCCTGGGGTCTGCAGATCCAGTGCGCCGACGCGGCGGTGTATTCACCCGTCCTCACCGGCGTGATGACGCCCGAAGGGGTGGACGCCGACGTTGTGCGCAAAATCATTTACGAACGTTTTGACTGTTCGCTGGGCACCGGTCTGGGCAAGCTCAAGGGCCGCATGTTCCGTATCGGCCACCTCGGCGACTGCAACGACCTGACCCTGATGGCGGCGCTGTCGGGCTGCGAGATGGGCCTCAAGCTGGCCGGCGTGAAGCTGGCCGGTTCCGGCGTGCTGGCCGCGATGGACCATTTTTCCAGCCACACCGCTGCGCTGCCGCTGAAGAAGGCGGCCTGACAAGCGTTTTCACTTTCCCGCTTTCCCGCGTTTTTTCTGACGATTTCAAAAACAACCTCCTGGAGACAAACATGCAACGCAGAACCCTTGTCACCGCCGGTGCCGCGGCACTGGCTTTTCCTTCACTGATCCTCGCGCAGAACCTGCCGGCCGGGCCGGTGCGCATCATCGTCGGTTTTGCGCCCGGTGGCGGCACCGATATCCTGGCGCGGGTGATCGGCCAGAAGCTGGGCGAGATGTGGAAAACGCAGGTCATCGTCGAGAACAAGGCGGGCGCCTCTGGCACCATCGCCGCCGACTACGTGTCCAAGCAGGCCGGTGACGGCAACACCTTGCTGATGGCGCACATCAACAGCCAGGCGATCACGCCCGCGCTGCAGAAGGTGAACTACGACCCGGCCAAGGATTTCCAGTCGATCGTGCTGGTCGGCGTCACGCCCAACTTGCTGATCTGCAACGAAAACCAGCCGGCCAAGACCGTGAAGGACCTGGTCGAGTTGTGCCGCGCCAAGCCGGGCCAGGTGAGTTTCGGCTCGGCCGGCACAGGCAGTGCGCAGCACCTGGCGCTGGAGATGTTCATGCTGGCCGCCAAGGTCAAGGCCATCCACGTGCCATACAAGGGTTCTGGCCCCATGCTCACCGACCTGATAGGCGGCAACATCCAGTACAGCTTTGACACCATGACGGCGGCCACGCCCCATGTGAAAAGCGGCAAGGCCATTGCCCTGGCGCAGACGCGCCAGAACCGCGTGCCCGCCTACGCCAACGTGCCGACCATGGCCGAATCGGGCTTCCCCGGCTTTGAGGCGACAACCTGGTACGGGCTGGTCGGTCCCGCGAAGATGCCGCTGGCCATGGCCAAACGCATGAACGAGGATGTCAACAAGGTCATGCAAATGCCCGACGTGATGGAAAAACTGGCCGCCTCGGGCGCGCAGGACGGCGGGGGCTCGACCGAGAAGTTCGGCGACTTCATGCGCGCCGAGCAGATCAAGTGGGCCAAGATCATCAAGGATGGTGGCGTCAAGGGCGAAGGCTAGAAATGGGCTCCCCCCCGAAGCGGCCTGCGGCCGCCTCCCCCTCAAGGGGGCGCCACCAGCGGCCCGGCAAAGCCGGTTCCGCGGTGGCTGCTGGTGAAGGTCTGGGCGCATGAGATCGCTTCCCTTGCAAGGCGTTCGCGTGCTGGACATCAGCCAGGTCATGGCCGGCCCGTATGCCTGCATGTTGCTGGCCGACCTGGGCGCTGATGTGATCAAGATCGAGCCGCCCGATGGCGGCGACCAGACCCGCAGCGCCATGGGTTTCAAGATGAAAGGCGCAGACAGCCTGGGCTTTTTGAACCTGAATCGCAACAAGCGCAGCGTCACGCTGAACCTGAAGTCCAAGGCCGGGCGCGAGGTCTTGCTCCGCATGGTCAAAGATGCCGACATCCTGCTCGAAAACTACCGACCCGGCGCGATGAAGCGCCTGGGCCTGGGTTACGAGGTCTTGAAGGAAATCAATCCGAAGCTGGTCTACACCAGCATCTCGGGTTTTGGTCAGTTTGGTCCCTGGTCCGACCGCCCGGGTTTCGATTTGATGGCGCAGGCGATGTCGGGCGTGATGAGTGTGACCGGTTATCCCGGTGGCCCGCCCGTGAAGGCCGGCGTGCCGGTGGCCGACATCGGCTGCGCCCTGTTTGCGGTGTATGCCACTTTGTCGGCCTACATCGGGGCCAAAAATAGCGGCGAAGGCCAGCACGTGGATGCATCCCTGTTTGACACGGCGCTGGCGTTTTCTGTCTGGGACATCTGCGACTACTGGGGCACGGGCAAAGCGCCCGAGCCGCTGGGCACGTCCAACAAAATGACCGCGCCTTACCAGGCCATGGCCTGTTCGGACGGCCACTTTGTCATGGGCGCCAACAACCAGAAACTGTGGCAACAACTGTGTGTTCTGCTGCAGCGGCAGGACTTGCTGCAGGATCCGCGTTTCACCACCATCTCGCTGCGCCTGGCCAACCGGCCCGCGCTGGAGACCGAACTGGAGCGCACATTTCTTCAGCACCCCAAAGATTATTGGGTGCAAACCTTGCTTGACGCAGGCATTCCGGCCGGCCCCATTCTCAGCTACCCCGAGGCTTTCGGCAGCGAGCATGCGCGCGCACGTGGCATGCGTATGGAGATTGATCATCCCGTCGAAGGTTCGGTGCCCAACATCGGGTTTGCCGTCAAGTTGTCAGGCACGCCGCAACAGGTGCGCCGCCATCCGCCCTTGCTGGGCGAACACACGGACGAGGTGTTGGGCGAGTTGGGCATCCAGGCCGCTGAACTGGCCGAACTGCGCGCGCAGGGCGCGTTTGCGCCATGAGTGAAGGTACTGTTCACCTGAGCATCAGCGGCGGCGTGGCGGCCGTGGTGTTTGACCGCCCGGCTGCGCGTAACGCCATGACCTGGGCCATGTACCAGCAATTGGGCGATATCTGCAAACGGCTGCCGACTGAAAGTAACGTCCGTGTCGTGACGTTTCAAGGCGCGGGCGGCGAGGCTTTTGTGGCCGGCACCGACATCGAACAATTTCAGGCTTTTCAAAGCGGCGAAGACGGCGTGGCTTATGAGCGCAGCATTGATGCGGGCATCGCTTTGATAGAAGCCTTGCCCATACCCACGGTGGCGGTGATCTCTGGCTGGACCATAGGCGGCGGCCTGGCGATGGCCACGGCCTGTGATTTTCGCATCGCCACACCGACCTCACGCTTTGGGGTGCCGATTGCCAAAACCCTGGGCAATTGCCTGTCGGTCAGCAACCTGGCCCGGCTGAGCGCCGCGTGGAGTCCACAACGTGTCAAACGCATGTTGTTGCTGGCGGAGCTGATTAGCGCAGACGAAGCGCTGGCCTGCGGTTTTTTACAGCAGGTCTGTGCGCCCGATGAGCTGGCCGCGACGGCCAGCCGCTTGTGTGAACGCCTGGCCGCACTGGCGCCGGTCACGCAAAAAGTCAGCAAGGAAGGTTTGCGCCGTTTGTTGCTGCAAGATTTGCCCGCCGCGGAAGACCTGATACGCGAGTGTTATGGCAGCGACGATTTCCACGAGGGGGTGGATGCGTTTGTCACGAAACGAAGCCCGGTGTGGAAGGGGGGCTAACACGCTTGTGCGGCTCGGCCAGAGCCCGCAGAATGCAGTCCATGAATCCGGCCTGCTGAGCGCGCTGCTTTTGGACGGGTTCATTCTTTCAACCGAAGACAGGGATGTATTTCATGAGAATTGATTTTTCCAAAGCCAGCACCTGGCTGGCCGCCTTGGGCTGGTGCCTGGCCAGCGCCAGTGCGTCTGCAGACATCGTGTTGGGCCACTCGGGCGATTTGTCCGGCTCCACCGCCGCCTTGACGACCGACTATGTGCGCGGCATGAACGCGTATTTTGACGACCTCAACAAAAAAGGCGGCATACGCGGCGAGAAGATCAAGCTGGTCAGCCTGGACGATGGTTTCAACCCCGACAAGACCGCGGAAAACACCAAACTCCTGATCGAGAAACACAACGCGGTGGCGCTGGTGGGTTTTCGCGGCACGGCCAATATGCTGAAAATCGTGCCGATCGTCCAGGCCGCTGGCATCGCCCAGATCGGCAACACCAGTGGCGCCAAGTCGCTGCGTGACCCCTATGTTCAGGGCCTGTTCCATGTGCGGGCCAGCACCACTGACGAAATCGAGGCGGCGGTCAACCACGCCTGGACCATAGGCATCAAAAAAATCGCCGTGGTTTACCAGGACGACGCTTTCGGCAAGGAAGGCCTGGAGGCCATGAATGCCGCCATGCAAAAGCGCGGCGCGGCGCCTGCTGCCGTGGCCCCGGTGCCGCGCGGCACGGTGGATGTGCTCAAGGCGATCGATGTGGTGGCGGCGGTTCAGCCGCAGGCGGTGTTGCTGATTGGCCAGGCCAAGCCGAATTCGGCGTTTATCAAGGGCCTGCGCCAGAAAGGCGTGAACCCGCAGTTTTTTGTGCTTAGTGTGTCGTCTGGCCTGCACGCCGAACTCAAGGAGCCGTCCGCCGGCGTCATCGTGACCCAGGTCGTGCCTTACCCGTTCACCGAACTGGGCAACACCGTGGTGCGCGAGTACCAGACGACTATTTCGCAAACCGCGGATAAAAAGTACAGCTACAACAGCATGGAAGGTTTCTTGAATGCCAAGCTGGTGGTACGTGCCCTGCAGAAAACCGCGGGCGCACCCACACGCGCCAAAATCATCAGCACGCTGGAGTCGTTTACCAGCGAAGATCTGGGCGGTTTTGCACTGACCTACAGCAAACAAAGCAACCTTGGTTCGCGTTATGTCAACCTGACCATGATTCGAGCCGACGGCTCGTTTGCGCGTTAAGCCGCAGGGGCCCCGGCATGCGTGTTGCGTGCAGCCGACGCAGGGTGGAGATCCGTATTGTTCTGGCTGGCACAGTGATCTAGAGTGCCTGCATCGGTCGTAAAAAATCACAACATTTTTTTCTCCGATCCATTTTTACTTTAGCCACGGAACACTTCCTCCCATGTTCGCCATCAAGAAATCAAGCCTGTCAGCCCTCTGTTTGTCTTGCCTTTTTTTGGCGGGTGCCAGCCATGCCCAAAAAGCCTGGGTGGTGGGGCAGTCTGTGCCCTTGAGTGGTAGCAACGCCAACTTTGGACGCGACATCCGTGATGGTGCAGCGGCTTATTTCAAATCCGTCAACGCCAAAGGCGGGGTCGGCGGCCTGCCGATTGAGCTGGTCGCGCTGGACGACAAGAACGAGCGAAAACTCGCAGGTGCCAACACGCAAAAGCTGCTGGAAAGCAACGAGGCCGTGGCCTTGTTTGGTTATGCGTCGGCCACCTTGAGCCTGGACGCCATGCCGCAAGCGGAAAAAGCCGGCGTCTTGTTTTTTGCGCCGTTTTCAGGCGCGAACCCGGTTCGCAAATCCAGTCCGGTGGTCTTCACCTTGCGCGCGTCGTATGGCGATGAGCTGGAGAAAATGCTCGCCTTCTGGACCGGCTTGGGGCTCAAACAAGTGGTCGTGGTGCATTACGACGACGAGGTGGGCAAGCAGAACCTAGCCGTGGTCACGCAATACCTGGCCAAGCAGGGCAAGACACCTGCGGCCTATTCGCTGCAGCGTAATGCCAAGCTGGGCGCTGCGGAGGTGGCCGATCTGCTCAAGCTCAAACCCGATGTGATCATCAACACGGTCTTGTCGGGGCCTGCCGCCGAAATCAGCAAACAAATTGTCGCGCAGGGAAAATTTATACCCACCTCCAGCCTGTCCTTTGTGGGCGCTCAGCAATACATCGAGGCGGCAGGCGAAGCCGGTGCCGGCGTTTCCATTTCTCAGGTGGTGCCCAATGCCGCATCCACCTTGCCGGTGGTCAAGGAATGCGCCAAGGCCTTGAAAGATGCCGGCGTGAACCAGGCCATGAACAGCGCCCACCTCGAATCCTGCATAGGCGCCAAAGTGCTGACGGAAGCGATGCGCCGCAGCAAAAAGCCCGGTGACGCCAAAGCTTTGCTGGCCGCCATGAAAAACCTGGGCAGCTACGACGCCGGCGGTTTTACCGTGACCTACGGGTCTGATCAGCAACATGGCAGCAAATACGTCGAGCTGGGCATGGTGACGCGCGAAGGCAAGCTGCGTAACTGATACGGCGCATGGCCTCAGGCCGCCGGCTCCCGGTAATGTGCACACAAGGTTTCAATCAGCGACTCGGCATAACGCGGCAGGGCCTCGCGGTTGCGCACCAGGATGTAACGCTCGCGCACGCTCCAGGCGTCGGTCAGTTCAATCAGCGCAATACCCATGCCGGCCTGGTTACGCCGCGCCGCTGACTCCGGAACAATACCGACACCCACACCGGCCCCAATCATGCGGCACATGCCGTCAAAACTGGACAACTGGATACGCAGCTTCATGGGTTTGCCCAGGGCATCGGTCACTTGCGATAAAAAAGTCTGCAAGGTGCTGCCGTATTGCATGCCCACGGCGTCTTCATCCAGGGTTTCGGCAAAGGCGATTTTTTTGCGGCGCGCAAAACGGTGGTTCTTGGCGGTCGCCAGCACCAGCCGGTCGGTGCTGAAATGAATCGCTTGCAGGCCCAGCGTATCCACCTTGCCGGCCACGATGCCGATGTCGGCCCGGCCGTCCAGCACACCGCGTGCAATTTCGGCGTTGGGTTTTTCCTGCAGGTCGATGTTGATCTTGGGGTTGGCCGATAAAAAACCCGGAAAAATTTCTGGCAAAAAATCCGTGACCGCCGTGGTGTTGGCAAACACCCGCAAATGTCCGCGCAGGCCGCCGCCGTACTCCTGCAGGTCGGTGCGCAACTGCTCGGCTTGCCGCAACACGCCGCGTGCGTGGTACAAAAATGCTTCGCCAGGCGGTGTCAGGCGCACGCCCCTGGCCTCGCGGTAAAACAGGCTCAGGCCGGACTGGGCTTCCAGGGATTTGACGCGTGCGCTGGCCGCGGCCAGCGACAGGTGTTGGCGCTCCGCGGCGCGTGTCATGTTGCCTTCGTCGGCGATCAGCACAAAAAGCCGCAGGTCAGTCAGGTCGAATTGCATGGCGCCATGCTAATACACGGCAGGCCAAGCCTTCGATCTCGCTTAAGTCATTTTCGGCAAGGGTTAACCCTTTGCTGGTGATCTCAATAGGGAGAATGGCGTGGCGGTCATCCGCAAGGCTTCCAAATTTCAGAAGACTGGCTGCTGAATTTGCAGATTGTTGAGGGACCGGCTTGCGGTGACGATGCCTCTTGTTCGCCGAACCGGCGCTTCACGACACATGAGGAATCAACAATGAGCGGAACAGGCATGCTGCAAGGCAAGGTAGTGGTGGTCACCGGAGCCGGTGGCGGTATCGGGCGTGACATGGCGCTGGCGATGGCGCGCGAAGGCGCCCGGGTGGTGGTCAACGACATTGGCGCGTCGGTGGCGGGCGAGGGCAGTGACGCCGGTCCGGCCCAGGCCGTGGTCAATGAAATACGCGCCGCCGGCGGTGAGGCCGTGGCCAACACCGACAGCGTGTCGCAGGCCCAAAGCGCCCAGCAGATCATCACCAGCGCGATGGACAACTTCGGCCGCATCGACTGCGTGGTCAACAATGCCGGCATTTTGCGCGACCGATTTTTCCACAAAATGGCTGACGAGGAATGGGACGCCGTGATCAAGGTCCACCTGTACGGCGCCTACCATGTTAGCCGCGCCGCCGCACCGCATTTCAAGGCGCAGGCGTCGGGCAATTACATCCACATGACCTCGACCTCGGGCCTGGTCGGCAACTTTGGGCAGGCCAACTACTCGGCGGCCAAGCTCGGTGTGGTGGCATTGTCCAAGTCAATTGCGCTGGACATGCTCAAGTTCAATGTGCGTTCCAACTGCATTGCGCCGTTTGCCTGGAGCCGCATGATAGGCGCGATTCCCACCAACACGCCGGAAGAGCAGGCCCGGGTCGACCGCATCAAACAAATGACACCGGCCAAGATTGCGCCGCTGGCCGTTTGCCTGGCCAGCGACGAGGGGCGTGACGCCAACGGGCAAATTTTTGCGGTGCGCAACAACGAAATTTTCCTGATCAGCCAGCCGCGGCCGGTCCGCTCGGTGCATCGCTCGGAAGGCTGGAGTCCGCAGTCGGTGGCCAGCCACGCCTTGCCCGCCCTCAAGGCCAGCTTTTATTCGCTGGACCGTTCGGCTGACGTGTTCAGCTGGGACCCGATTTGAGACAGGCGCCCGCTATGACTCATGCACAAACCCTTTCTGGCGCCGCCACCGGCGTTCAGGCCACGCACCAGGCGGCGTTAGACGCCGGGCGCTTGCTGATCCAGCGCTGCAGCGACTGCACCCGGCATGTTTATTTTCCGCGTGAGAGCTGCCCGCATTGCGGCTCGGCCGCGCTGGACTGGGTTGCGCCCACCGGCCTGGGCACGGTGTACGCCGTGACCACGGTGCGGCGCAAGCCCGATGCCGGCGGCGACTACAACGTCTCGCTGGTGGACCTGGACGAAGGGGTGAGGCTGATGAGCCGTGTCGACAACATCCCGCCGCTGGATTCAAAAATCGGTCAGCGTGTGCAGGCGCGTGTGCAGCTCGTCGACGGACGCGGCCTGGTGTTGTTTGACCCGCTGCCCGCGGCCTTGGTGGGCGTGGCACCATGAGCGATCTTTCCCTCAAAGCACTGCGCGGCAGCGCGGCGATTGCCGGCGTGGCGACTTTTGGCTGCGGCGAGACGCCGGGCTTCACCGACATGGAATTGCTGGCACGTTCTGCCCGCGCGGCCGTGGCCGATGCCGGCCTGAAGATGAGCGACATTGACGGTTTGTGCACCGCCAGCGCCTCGGCCACCATGTGGGCCATGCCGGTGGTCGAGTACCTGGGCCTGCGCCCGCGCTACATCGACAGCACCATGCTGGGCGGCTCCAGCTTTATCGCCCATCTGCTGCCGGCCATGCAGGCCTTGCAGTCCGGCCAGTGCAACGCAGTCCTCGTGTGTTACGGCAGTGTCCAGCGTTCGGCGCAGTTCGGCCGGCGCGAAATTGGCGCAGCCCGCCGCTGGATGGACCCGCAGCCTTACGAGGCGCCTTACGAGCCGCTGCAGCCGCTGTCGGCCTACGCGTTGGCGGCCTCGCGCCACATGTTTGAATTTGGCACCACACGCCGCCAGCTCGCCGAAGTGGCGGTGGCCGCGCGCCAATGGGCCGGTCTGAATCCTGAAGCCTTCATGCGCGACCCGTTAAGCATCGACGATGTGCTGGTCGCCCGCATGGTGTCCGACCCTTTGAGCGTGCGTGATTGTTGCCTGGTCACCGACGGCGGCGGCGCTTACGTGCTGGTGCGCGCCGAGCGGGCCCGTGATCTGCCCAAGCCCCCGGTTTATGTGCTGGGCAACGCCACCGCCGTGTGGAATCGGCAGATATCTTCCATGCAGGACCTGACCGTCACCGCGGCCAGCCAGTCAGGCCGCGAGGCTTATGCGATGGCGGGGCTGGCGGCGAAAGACATGGATGTGGTGCAGGTTTACGACGCCTTCACCATCAACACCTTGTTGTTCCTGGAAGACCTGGGTTTTTGCAAGAAGGGCGAGGCCGGCAGCTTTGTCGAAAACGGCGGCATTGCGCCCGGTGGGCATTTGCCGGTCAACACCAACGGTGGCGGCCTGTCCTGTGTGCATCCCGGCATGTACGGCATTTTTGCGCTGATCGAGGCGGTGCGCCAACTGCGCGGTGAAGGCGGCGCGCGGCAAATCGCCGGTGCGACGACCGCGCTGGCGCATGGCAACGGCGGCACCTTGTCGAGTCAGGCCACGGCCATCCTGGGCACGGCGGCGGCGCTGTGACCGGCCTGTGCAAGACAGACGCTCCTGAAAGAATAGCTGCTTGCGCCCGCTAGATAAGGGTTAGAGGCCTGTTTTGCTTAAGAAAATGTTTGAAGACGCATCCGCCCGCTAGGCCGGGCGCGGCGATATACCCAAGGAATACCCATGATCAGAGACCCCGAAACCATGACCGCCTTGCTGGATACCGTGAACCGCTTCGTGCGCGAACGCCTGGTGCCGGCCGAGAAGGAGGTCGAGGAAACCGACCAGATCCCGTCGGCCATCGTGCAGGAGATGAAAGCCATGGGCTTGTTCGGCCTGACCGTGCCCGAAGAATACGGCGGCTTTGCGCTGACCATGGAAGAAGAGGCGCAGGTGATCATGGCGCTGGGCAAAACCTCGCCGTCCTTCCGGTCGCTGATAGGCACCTCGGTTGGCATCGGCTCGCAAGGCATTGTGTTTGACGGCACGCCCGAGCAAAAAGCCAAATACCTGCCCAAACTCGCCACCGGCGAACTGATCGCCTCGTTTGCGCTGACCGAGCCCGATGCCGGCTCGGACGCCGCGTCGCTGCGCACCACGGCGATTCGCGGTACGGACGCTGACGGCGAGCACTACATCGTCAACGGCACCAAGCGTTACATCACCAATGCGCCGCAGGCCGGCATCTTCACCTTGATGGCACGTACCGACCCGACCAACAAGGGCGCGGGCGGGGTCTCGGCCTTTATCGTCGAGGCCGGCACGCCGGGTTTGTCGATTGGCAAGATCGACAAGAAGATGGGCCAGCGCGGCGCCCATATCGCCGACGTGATTTTCGAGAACTGCCGGGTCCCGGCCAGCCAGCTGCTGGGCGGCCAGGAAGGCCAAGGTTTCAAGACCGCGATGAAGGTGCTGGAAAAAGGTCGCATCCACATTGCCGCCCTGTGTGTTGGCGTGGCCGAGCGCATGCTGCAAGACGCCTTGAACTACGCCATAGAACGCAAGCAGTTTGGCCAGGCGATTGCCGGCTTCCAGCTGGTGCAAGCCATGCTGGCCGACAGCCAGGCCGAGTTATACGCGGCGCGCTGCATGGTGCTGGACGCCGCGCGCAGGCGCGACGAGGGCCTCAACGTCTCGACCGAGGCCTCGTGTTGCAAGCTGTTTGCCTCGGAGATGTGCGGCCGCGTGGCGGATCGGGCGGTGCAGATTTTTGGCGGCGCCGGTTACCTCAGCGAATACAGCATCGAGCGCTTTTACCGCGACGTGCGTATCTTCCGCCTGTACGAGGGCACCAGTCAGATCCAGCAAATCGTGATTGCCCGCAACATGGTGCGGGACGCCACGGCATGACAAGCGGCGTCACCGGCTGGTTGAGTCGGGTGGCCGTGCGCCGCCGTTAGTTGAGGGTGGGACTGGCCTGAGTCCAGACCACCGTGCAGAGCAGAGACAAAAAACAATTCACCCACCATCCCTTGAGGAGACAAGCCATGCACAGCCTTTCTATTTCGACCCGCCTTTCCCGCCGACGCCTGATGGCGGGTTTGCTCGCCAGCGCGGCGCTGGTGGCGGCACCGGCCGGTGCCCAGACCGGCCAGCCGCTGCGCCTGATTGTGGGTTACGCCGCCGGCGGGCCGGTTGATGCGGCCGCCCGGCTGTTTGCGCCAGCGTTTTCCAGGGAGCTGGGCATGCCGGTGATTGTGGAAAACCGCCCCGGCGCCAGCGGGGTCATGGCCGGCCACTCGGTGGTCAAAGCGCCGGCGGACGGGCTGCAGGTGTTTTTCGCCGCCAGCCCGACCATGACCATCAGCCCGCACATCCTGAAGTCCATGTCTTTCAATCCGGCCAAGGACCTCAGCCCGATTGCCCCCATCCTCAGTTATTCGAACGTGCTGGTGGTCGGCAAGGAGCAGCCCTTCAAAAACGTCAAGGAGTTGCTGGCCTACGCCAAAGCCAACCCCGGCAAGCTGACCTATGGCTCGGCCGGCGTGGGCGCTTCCAACCACCTCAGCGGCGAGTTGTTTGCCAAACGCACTGGTACCACGTTCAACCACATTCCCTACAAAGGCAATGCCCCGGCCATGACCGACGTGATAGGTGGGCAGTTGCACATGATGTTCGACATTGTGGGCAGCGCCCGCAACTACATCGCCTCGGGCCGGGTGCGTGCGCTGGCCGTGACCTCGAGCGAACGCAATGCCTCTCTGCCCGAGGTGCCCAGCATGCGTGAAGAAGGGGTGGCCGACTACGAGGTCGGTGGCTGGTACGGCCTCTACGGTCCGGCCGGCTTGCCCGCCGCCATCGTGGCTCGCTACAACGAGGCGACCCGCAAGGCGCTGGCTCAGGAGGAGTTGCGCAGCAAGCTGGTCGAGCAGGGTTACGAGTTGTGGCTGGGCTCGCCGAAAACGCTGTCCGACCGGGCCGCCAAGGAACTCGCCATGTGGGGCAGCGTGACCAAGGGGATCCAGGTCGAGTGAGCAAGCCCTGACGATTTACCTCCTGTTTCGCTTAACGGTTCACCCGACTGTCATCCCGGACCCCGGATCAAGTCCGGGGCAGGCTCTGATCCGGGATCCATGGATTGCGGGGCTAATCCGCAATGACAGCCTTGAATTTTCTCCAGAGACATTGCATGACTGACCAACGTATCCACTCGCTGTTTGACCAGCGCCTGAAGGAATCGCCGGACCGGCCTTTCCTGCTTTTGCCGGACATGAGCATGAGTTACGCCGACTTGGGTGCCTGGGTGGCGCTGCTGGCGCAGGAGTTGCGCGATGACGGTGTGTTGCCCGGCGATCGGGTCATGGTGGTGGCTGAAAACTGCCCCGAACATGTGGCCCTGATCCTGGCCTGCAGCCGCGTCGGGGCCTGGTCCTGCGGCGTCAATGCGCGCATGTCGGCCGGCGAAATCAAGGCCTTTGTCGACAAAGCCGATCCCCGCGTGACCTATTTCACCCAGGGCGTGTCGGAGGCCGCGCAGCAACACGCGGAGCGCGCAGACGCCCGGCCCTCGGTTCTCGCGGCCTTGCAGCGCTGCCCGGTGCGTGCCATGGCCAGCGCCGAACAGGGCGAGTTGGCGTCCACTGTGGCCGCGGTGATTTTCACGTCCGGCACCACGGGTGCACCCAAAGGTGTGTTGGTCAGCCATGCCGGGTTGCTGCAGTTTGCGCGTGTGTCGGCAGCCTCGCGGGCACTGGGGCCGGACGACCTGTCGTATGCCTATTTGCCGATGACCCACATCTTTGGTCTGGCCACCGTGCTGATGGCCTCGCTGCATGCCGGCGCCGGCCTGGTGATGCGCAGCCGCTTCGATCCGGCAGACCTGTTCCATGCACTCGCCCACCTGGGGGTTTCCAACCTGCAGGGGCCGCCCGCGATGTTTACGCGCCTGCTGGCCTGGCTGGACGAAACCGGTGTTGACAAGCCGCATTGCCCCGACCTGCGTTATGTTTACACCGGCGCCGCGCCGCTGGACATGGCGCTCAAACAGGCGGTGGAGTCCCGCTTTGGGCAGCCCTTACACCACGGCTACGGCCTGTCCGAATATGCCGGCGCCTTGTGCCTGACCCCGCGTGGCGTGGCGCGCCAGGACACCGCGGCGGGTTACCTGGTGGACGGCGCCGAACTGCGTATCGTCGACAGCAGCGGCGCCGATGCCCCGGCGGGTGAACGCGGCGAGATCTGGATGCGCGGCGTCGGTCTGATGCCCGGTTACCTCGGCGATGACGCCGCCACCGCCCAGGTGATGCGCCCCGGCGGCTGGTACGCCAGCGGCGACCTGGGTTATCTGGCAGCCGACGGCGCCTTGTTTGTCGTGGGCCGGCTCAAGGAAATGATTATCCGTTCCGGCTTCAATGTGTACCCCGGCGAGGTGGAAGCCGTGCTCAACCGCTTTGCCGGCATCCAGCGCAGCGCCGTCGTCGGGCGGCGCGAGTCCGACGGCAACGAGGAAATATTGGCGTTTGTTGAACTTGTGCCCGATGCGGCGCTCGACATGGCAGCGCTAGATGCCTTCATTCGGGAGAACCTGGCACCCTACAAACGCCCGGCGCAGGTGCTGCCCATCGCGTCGCTGCCCATGACCCACAGCGGCAAGGTGCTCAAACGCAGCCTGCTGGAACTGTATCCGCAGCCCTAAGCTTCATTTTTCATGAAGCCTTGCTCTCAAATTTGCAGATTGCATTGACAAGCATCTCGCGCGACGATCACACACCATGAATACAGACATTCGAACCCTGGACGCCGCCACGCTGGCCCATCTGCAAAGCTGGGTCGGCAAGACCGAGACCCTGAACGATGACATCACCGCTGCGCCTGTGCGTGCCTTGTCGGCCACGCTGGACCGCGACGATACCGATCCGGTGCCCGGCACGGCGCTGCCGGCCTTGTGGCACTGGCTGTACTTTTTGCCGCACCAGCGTCAGTCCGAGATCGGCCCCGACGGCCATGCCAAACGTGGTGGCTTTTTGCCGCCCGTGCCGCTGCCGCGCCGTATGTGGGCGGGCGGTCGCCTGCAATGGCATCAGCCGGTGTTACAGGTTGGTGACGCGGTCAAACGTATATCTCGCATTGAATCCGTGACCCACAAGGCCGGCCGTACCGGCGACCTGCTGTTTGTGCTGGTCAAACACGAGCTGCACAACGCCCAGGGCCTGGCGCTCAGCGAAGAACACGACATCGTCTACCGTGCCAACCCGCAGCCCGGTGATCCGGTGCCGGCGCCACAAGCTGCCGCGCAGGGCGCGGCGTGGACACGTGACATCGTGCCCGATGACGTGTTGCTGTTTCGCTATTCCGCGCTGACTTTCAACGGCCACCGCATTCACTACGACCGGCGTTACGTCACCGAAGTCGAGGCTTACCCCGGCCTCATCGTGCATGGCCCGTTGATCGCCACCTTGCTGCTGGACTTGCTGCGCAAAAACTTGCCCCAAGCCCGCTTGTCGAATTTCCAGTTTCGCGCGGTGCGGCCGGTGTTTGACATCGCGCCTTTCAAGCTTCACGGCACACCGTCGCCCGATGGAAAAACCGTCCAGCTCTGGACCGAAGACCACGAAGGCTGGCTAACCATGCAAGCCACGGCCACGCTGGCCTGATTTCTTTCTCTTAAAAAATACCCATGAAAACCCAGATCCCCACCCCCGACGCCTACCAGGACATGCGTGAAGCCTTGCGCGGCATGTTGGCCGGTTTTGATTCCGCCTACTGGCAAAAAGTCGACCACGAGCGTGGTTACCCCGAAGCCTTTGTCAACGCCCTGACCGAAGCCGGCTGGCTGGCCGCGCTGATTCCCGCCGAGTACGGCGGCTCCGGCCTGGGCCTGGCTGAAGCCTCGGTGATCATGGAAGAGATCAACTTCGCCGGTGGCAACGCCGGCGCCTGCCACGGCCAGATGTACAACATGGGCACCTTGCTGCGCCATGGCTCGGACGCACAGAAAAAACTGTACCTGCCCAAGATCGCGACCGGCGAGTTGCGCCTGCAGTCCATGGCCGTGACCGAGCCGACCACCGGCACCGACACCACGCAGCTCAAGACCACCGCCGTGAAAAAGGGCGACAAGTATGTGGTTAACGGCCAGAAGGTCTGGATCTCGCGCATCCAGCATTCCGACCTGATGATTCTGCTGGCCCGCACCACACCGCTGGCCGAGGTCAAGAAGAAGTCTGAAGGCATGTCGATTTTTATCGTCAACCTGAAAGACGCGATTGGCCAGGGCATGGCGGTGCAGCCGATTGCCAACATGGTGAACCACGAAACGAATGAAGTCTTTTTCGACAACCTGGAAATCCCCGCGGAGAACCTGATCGGCGAGGAAGGCAAGGGCTTCAAGTACATCCTCGATGGCCTGAACGCCGAGCGCACCTTGATCGCTGCCGAATGTATAGGCGACGCCTACTGGTTTGTCGACAAGGCGCGGCGTTACGCCAGCGAACGTGTGGTGTTCAACCGCCCCATCGGCCAGAACCAGGGTGTGCAGTTCCCCATGGCCGACGCCTACATCGAAACCGAAGCCGCCAACCTGATGCGTTTCAAAGCCTGCGAGTTGTTCGACGCTGGAAAGCCTTGCGGCGCCGAAGCCAACATGGCCAAGTACCTGGCCGCCAAGGCTTCGTGGGAGGCGGCGAATATGTGTCTGCAAACGCATGGCGGATTTGGTTTTGCCTGTGAATACGACGTGGAACGCAAGTTTCGGGAAACCCGGCTTTACCAGGTGGCGCCGATTTCTACGAATTTGATTTATTCGTATGTGGCGGAGCATTTGCTTGGGTTGCCGAGGTCGTTCTGAACGGATGCGCTGAAGAGATGAACCCTTCTTGCATCCCTGCTGTTTTGGTTTTGCAACTGGCCGGGGGTTGCCCGGCGGCAACTCACTTTCTTTTGCTTCGCCAAAAGAAAGTAAGCAAAGAAAAGGCGACCCCACTGTCTGCGTCCCTACGCTGCGCTGCGGGCAACCTGCGGTGCTCGGTCCAGCCGGGGTCTAGCTCGAACTCGCCTTCGGCTCAGACAATCGCGAGCCCTGATCCGTCTGGCCCTGCGCTCCTCGGCGCATACAGAAGGGGTGGGGGCGTGGGAGCGCAATCAGGTTCGGGCTCCGGCCATGGCGCGCGCTGCGCGTCATGGCCTCCCCGCATCCGGTTTTCCCCGCAGAGCCCGTTTGGCCGGACCGAGGAGCACAGCCAAAAGCGGATCAGGGCGAGCGATTGTCTGAGCGCAGCGAGTTCGAGCTCGACCCCGCTTTTGGCGCGCACCGCAGGTTGCCCGCAGCGAAGCGCAGGGATCCGGCCAGTCGGGTCGCCTTTCTTTTCCTTAGGTTTCTTTGGCGAAGCAAAGAAAAGTAAGTCGCCCGCCGGGGCGAGACCCGGCTTGCAGGCAAACCACCATCAATCCGTCAACGCATCAGCCATGGCGATCAGTGCCCGAATGGATACCCCATGACCCAACAAACAAGACCCCTCGACGGCATCACCGTCATCTCTCTAGAGCATGCGATCGCCGCGCCGTTCTGCACCCGTCAACTCGCCGACCTGGGTGCCCGCGTCATCAAGGTCGAACGCCCTGGCGCCGGTGACTTTGCGCGGGCCTATGACCAGCGGGTCGATGGCATGGCTTCGCATTTTGTCTGGGTCAACCGTTCCAAGGAAAGTTTGACGCTGGATCTGAAGCAGCCGGCGGCGCTGGCGGTGCTCAAGCAGTTGTTAAGCACGGCCGATGTGCTGGTGCAAAACCTCGCGCCCGGTGCGTCGGCGCGTATGGGCCTGGGGTTTGAGGAACTGAGCGCGGTCAACCCCAAGTTGATTGTTTGCGACATTTCGGGTTACGGCGAAGACGGTCCTTACCGCGACAAAAAAGCCTATGACTTGCTGATCCAGAGCGAAGCCGGCTTTTTGTCGGTGACCGGCACACCGGAAGAGCCCTGCAAGTCGGGCAACTCGATGGCTGACATTGCCGCAGGCATGTACGCCTACACCAGCATTCTTGCGGCGCTGTTGCAGCGCGACAAAGTCAGTGGGACCGGCAAGGGTTCACACATCGACGTGTCCATGCTCGAATCGCTGGCCGAGTGGATGGGTTACCCCATGTATTACGCCTATGAGGGTGCGCCGCCGCCGCCGCGCAGCGCGGCCTCGCACGCGACGATTTACCCCTATGGCCCGTTTGTGGCTGGTGACGGCGGCACCGTCATGCTGGGGCTGCAAAACGAGCGCGAGTGGAAGGTGTTTTGTGAGCTTGTGTTGCAGGACGCGGCGCTGGCCACGGACTCACGTTTTGACAGCAACTCCAGGCGCAATGAACACCGCGAGGCGCTCAAAGCCATCATCCTTGCAGCCTTTGCGACCATGAGCACCGCCCAGGTCAGCGCCAAACTCGACGAGGCGCAAATTGCCAACGCGCGCATGAACAGCATGGCCGAGCTCTGGGCGCATCCGCAACTTCAGGCGCGTGATCGCTGGCGCCAGGTGGCCACGCCTGTCGGTGACATTCCCGCCTTGCTGCCGCCAGGCCGTGTCAGCAGCTTTGACTACCGCATGGACGCCATCCCCGCCGTCGGCCAGCACACCGACGCCATCCTGCGTGAGCTGGGGCAGGGCGACGCGGGTATTGCCGCGCTGCAGCAGGCGGGCGCTATCTAATTAATAGCTATTTACGCCCATCCTTCCTGGGCTAGAGCCTGATTTATTCAATAATTTCTTAGATTCAAAATGACCACCAGCCCTACCGCCCAACTCGCCGCCTTTGCCGCCAACCTGACCTTCGACGCCATTCCAATCCCCGTCATACGCAAGACCGAAGACCTGCTGGTGGACTGGTTCGGCTCGGCCATTGCCGGCAAGGGCTCACGCCCGGTGGAAACCATCACGCGTTTTGCCGCCAGCATGGGACCGGCCAGCGGCGGCGCCGAGATGTTGATCAACCGCAGCCAGAGCAGCGCCTATTTCGCCGCGATGGCGAATGCGGCGGCTTCGCACGTGGCCGAGCAGGATGATGTGCACAACGGCTCGGTGTTTCACCCGGCCACGGTGGTGTTTCCGGCCGCGCTGGCCATGGCGCAAACCCTGGGCAGCAGCGGCCAGCAGTTGTTGACGGCGGCGGTGGTGGGTTACGAAGTTGGCATCCGTGTCGGCGAGTTTCTGGGCCGCTCGCATTACAAGGTGTTTCACACCACGGGCACCGCCGGCACCCTGGCGGCCGCGGCCGCGGCGGGCAGCCTGCTGGGGCTGAACGCTGCGCAGATGCAACATGCCTTGGGTTCGGCCGGCACGCAGTCGGCCGGTTTGTGGGAGTTTTTGCGCACGGCCGCTGACTCCAAGCAGTTGCACACCGCCCATGCGGCGGCGGCGGGTTTGATGTCGGCTTATCTGGCGAAGGACGGTTTCACCGGCGCCGCGCAAATCCTCGAAGGCCCGCAAGGCATGGCCGCCGGCATGTCCAGCGATGCCGACCCGGCCAAACTGACCGATGGTTTGGGCACACGCTGGGCCACGATTGAGACCTCTTTCAAATATCACGCCTCCTGCCGCCACACGCACCCGGCGGCTGACGCGCTGCTGCAGGTGATGCAGGCCCATGACCTCAAGCCGGCCGACCTGGCGCGG
Organism: Polaromonas potterensis; assembly: GCF_033446725.1. Taxonomy (NCBI): domain Bacteria; kingdom Pseudomonadati; phylum Pseudomonadota; class Betaproteobacteria; order Burkholderiales; family Comamonadaceae; genus Polaromonas; species Polaromonas potterensis. Next base: position 100,661 of record NZ_JAWQLX010000013.1, read on the forward strand.
GTGGTCACGCATGTGCACCAGGGCGCGATCGATGTGTTGGGCCCGGTCGTCAACCCGGCCACGGTGCACCAGAGCAAGTTCTCCATGGGCACGGTGCTAGGCCTGGTTGCACGCTTTGGCCACGCGGGCCTGGTGGAGTTCGACCAGCATTTCCAGGAAGAACTCACGGTCGCGCTGCGTGAAAAAGTCGAGATGGTGCTGGACGCGGAAGTGGACGCGGCTTACCCGCGCCGCTGGATAGGCAAGGTCACCGTCACCACCACCGATGGTCGTGTGTTGCAGGGCCGGGTGGACGAGCCCAAGGGCGACCCCGGCAATACGCTGAGTCGCGAAGAAATCACCGCCAAGGCGCAGCGGCTGGCGGCCTTCAGCCAGGGCGCGACCGAAGCCGAGATGGCACGCGCCCTTGATGGTTTGTGGGCCATCGCACAGAGCGCCAAGGTCGGGAGTCTGCTGGAGAGCCGTGCATGAGTGCCATCCGCCTGGCGCGCTCCTTTCTCTTTGTGCCGGCCAATCGCCCCGAGCGCTACGCCAAGGCGCTGGCCTCGGGCGCAGACGCCGTGATCATCGACCTGGAAGATGCCGTGGCGCCCGCGGCCAAGCCGGCGGCGCGCACATCGCTGGCCCAAGGTTTCGCCAGCCTGTCGGCCGCTGACCGAACACGTGTGCTGGTGCGTATCAACGCCGAAGGCACACCCGGGCATGAGGATGACTTGCAACTGCTGGCGACTCTCGCTGAAGGCGGGCTGGCCGGCGTGGTCTTGCCCAAGGTGGAGTCGGCCACCGAGATCAAGCGCGTGGCGGTCTGCGTCGGCAACAACTGCGCGCTGCTGCCCATGCTGGAGTCGGCCGCTGGCCTGGCTGCGCTGGATGAATTGGCCGGCAGCGCGGGTGTGAGCCGGCTGGTGTTTGGCAACCTCGATTTTCAGGCGGATTTAGGCATGGCCTGCGGGCCAGACGAAACCGAGTTGCAGCCGGTGCGCCTGGCCCTGGTGCTGGCCTCGCGCCGCGCCGGCCTGGTCGCACCTGTGGATGGTGTCACGCCCGGCACCGGTGATCTGGCGCAGTTGCAGCGGGATGCCGAGCGCAGCCGGCGCGGCGGCTTTGGCGCCAAGCTGTGTATTCACCCGGCCCAGGTGGCTGCGGTGCATGCGGCCTTTGCCCCGTCGCCTGAGCAGGTCGAGTGGGCACACCGTGTGGTGGCAGGTTTCGAGGTCGCACAGGGCGGCGTGTTCGGTGTCGACGGACGCATGGTTGATGCGCCTGTGGTCAAGCTGGCCAAGCAGATGCTGCAGCACGCCAGCGGCTTGTCCAAAGCGTGAGCGCAAGCCAAGCGTGCGCCCGAGCGCAGATAGTTCAGCAGTCATCCTATGAAAGGAACGAGATGAAGGAATTCGAGACCTGGTTTCAAGGCCAGTCAGACCAGTACGTGAAAGACCTGGAGACCCTGGTCAACATCGACTCCGGCAGTCGGCACCAGGAGGGCGTGCGCCAGGTGTTCGCCTGGCTGGAGGCATTTTTCAAACAGCGCAATATCCCGTGTGAGCGGCACCACCACGGCGAGACCTGGGTGGCCCTGTCGGCAGCTGTGGGCGAGGCTGCAGCGCGCGAGAAAAACATTCTGCTGCTCGGCCATTGCGACACCGTGTTTCCTGCGGGCGAGGCCGTGCGCCGGCCGTTCAAAATCAAGGACGGTATCGGTTATGGCCCCGGCGTGGTTGATATGAAGGCGGGCGTGCTGATGAACGCCTACCTGCTACATGCCTGGCAACTGATGGGGCGTCAGGACATGGCGCTGACCTGCCTGTTCACGTCGGACGAGGAAATCGCTTCGCCGCGCAGCGCCGAGGCGGTGGCCGCTTTTTCCACCCGCAGTGCCTATGTCTTTAATTCGGAGCCCGGGCGCCCGAACGGTAACGTGGTGATCGGGCGCCGGGGCGGCGTGTTCTTTGGCCTCGAGATCCAGGGCAAGGCGGCGCACGCCGGCAATAACTTTTATGAAGGCATCAGCGCCATTTCTTCGCTGGCAGACAAGATCCGCAAGATCGATCAACTGACCTCACGCGAGGACGACGTCACGGTGAGCGTTGGCTTGATCCGCGGCGGGGTGTCGGTCAACACGGTGGCGCCGCATGCCAGTGCGGAGATTGATTTGCGCGTGCCCGACATGGCGCAGCGCGACCGCTACTACGCATTGATCGGTGACATCTGCCGCGATAACCCGAGTGGCGAAACCTCATCGCTGACCATCAAGGGGGAGTTCAAGTCCTTTGTACAGAGTGACGCCTCCAAGAGGCTGGCCGAAATCTATTTGGCCACCTCGGTCAAGCAAGGCCTGATGGTGCAGGGCCAATTCACAGGCGGTTGCTCCGACGCTGGAATTGCCTCAACCTGCGGCGCGGCCGTGATCTGCGCGGTCGGCCCCAGCGGCGGCGGCTACCACACCGAAGACGAATACGTCGACCTGGGCAGCGTGGCGCCCAAGGCCAGCATTTTGTTCAACACCATGAAGCAATTGGGATAAAGCATGAAGTCGATTTTTACAAGGTTTTTGGCCGTTTCTCTGGCACTGGGCTGCGGCCTGAACGCGACGGCGCAGAGCATGAACACCGAGCGAATCATCGTTCCTTACCCCGCCGGTGGCCCCAGCGACGCGACGGGGCGCACCTTTGCCAATGCGCTGGGTGACGCCGGCAGCCGTTTCATCGTCGAGAACGTGAGTGGCGCCACCGGCCTGGTTGCGGTGAACAAGTTTCTGGCCAACCCGAAGGGCCAGGTGTTCCAGGGCTCGCAGAACGAGGTCGTGTTGCCCGTACTCCTTAACCCAGCGGCCAAGTTCAAGTCTGAAGACTTTCTGCCGGTGCAATACGTGACCAAGACGCATTTGGTCATTGCCACGCGCAAGAACCTGGGGGTGAAGACGCTGGACGACTTCTTCGCCTTGGCCAAGAAGCGCGAGGCTGATCCGCTGTCGTATGGCTCGGTCGGCGTGGGTTCGCTTTACCACATCGTTGGCGAATACCTGGCCCGTACCAAGCAGATCAAGTTCAACCACATTCCGTACAAGGGATCGGCGCCAGCGCTGCAGGACTTGCTGGGCGGGCAGATCGACTTTTCCATCATTCCGTATCAGACCTCGCTGGACGAGATGCGGGACAAGGGCATGTTGAACATCATTGCAGTGTTCTCGAAGGACGTGCCGGACACGCTGGCAGGGGTGGAGCCGGTGACCCGTCACAAGGGCCTGGAGAACTTCGAATTCGCCAGCTTCACGGGTTTCTACCTCAAGAGCAACGCCTCCGAAGCCGACATCGCCAAGTACCACACGCTGTTTTCCAAGGCCGTGGCCAGCGACAAGGTCAAGAGCGCGCTGTCGGCTGATGGCAGAACCGTCATGCTGCCTATGTCCGTCAAGGACGCGGGCGATACCTACCGCACGGAAGTCGCGAAGTACACCAAGATGTTGAATGAGTTGAAGGACATCAAGTTCAACTGATGTGGGCGCGCAGCACACTCTGGCTTTGCAGGCTTCGGCCTGACGCAAAGCCGGGGTATTTCTCGATGGCAGAGCGGCGACGGCCGCTGTATATTTTTAAAACAATCACAAGGAGACAAGCATGAAATTCAAATTCAAAACCCTGCTGCTGGCGTGCGCCGCAGCCACCACCCTGGGCGCGGGCACACAGGCGCACAGCCAGGCCGCTTTTCCGGATAAACCAGTGTCCATGGTGGTGCCTTTTGCCGCCGGTGGCCCGACCGACGTGGTCGCCCGCATGATTGCCATTCCCATGGGCAAGGCGCTGGGCCAGACTGTGCTGGTCGAAAACACCGTCGGTGCCGGTGGCACGATTGCCTCGGCCCGCGTCGCGCGCGCCACGCCCAACGGCTACACCATCCTGATTCACCACATGGGCATGGCCACCGCGCCTGCGCTGTACCGCAAGCTCAGCTTTGACCCGCTGAAGGACTTTGAATACATCGGCCAGGTCGTCGATGTGCCCATGACCATGCTGGCGCGCAAGGATTTTCCGGCTGCCAACTTTGCCGAGCTGCAGACCTACCTCAAGACCAACGGCAGCAAGGTGTCGCTGGCCAACGCTGGGCTGGGCGCGGTGTCACACCTGTGCGGCCTGCTTTTCATGAGCCAACTGGGTGTGGAACTCAACACCATTCCCTACAAAGGCACAGGTCCGGCCATGAACGACTTGCTGGGCGGCCAAGTGGATCTGCTGTGTGACCAGACCACACAAACCGTGCCGCTGATCAAGGACGGTCGCGTCAAGGTCTACGGTGTGACCTCGCTGAACAGACTCTCCGCCTTGCCCAATGTGCCCACGCTGAATGAGCAAGGCCTCAAGGGTTTTGAAGTCAAGGTCTGGCACGGCATGTACGCCCCCAAAGGTACACCCGCGCCCGTGCTCGAAAAACTCAACGCCGCCCTGCGCACCGCCATGCAAGACCCCATGGTCAAGCAGCGCCTGGCCGAGCTGAGCTCTGACGTTCCACCGATGGACAAAATTTCCGCCGCCGGCTTGAAGACACATCTGGAAGCCGAGATCAACAAATGGGGCCCGGTCATCAAGAAAGCCGGCATTTACGCGGATTGAGGCTTTTCTTAAGGAAAAAAGGCCTGCAGCCCTTTGGTGATGGGCGCAAGCAGCTATTGATTTAATAGCGATTCAAAACCCCGGTGTCTCAAGCAGGCATCGGGGTTTTTGGCGTGAAGTCGCAGTATGGCGCCACCGCGCATTGCCAACACATCGGCTTGCGCGCCACACACACATACCGCCCGTGCAGGATCAGCCAGTGGTGCGCGTCCACCAGGTACTCGGGCGGAATACGTTTGAGCAGTTTTTTCTCCACCTCCAGCGGTGTTTTGCCTGGCGCCAGGCCGGTGCGGTTGCCCATGCGAAAGATGTGCGTGTCCACCGCCATCGTGGCTTCGCCAAAAGCCGAGTTGAGCACCACGTTGGCGGTCTTGCGGCCCACGCCGGGCAGGGCCTCCAGCGCCTCGCGGCTGCGCGGCACCTGGCCGCCGTGCAGGTCCACCAGCATGCGGCAGGTTTGCATCAGGTGTTTGGCCTTGCTGTGGTACAGGCCAATGGTCTTGATGTAACTCTCCAGGCCGTCCAGGCCCAGGTCCAGAATCGCCTGCGGCGTGTTGGCCACCGGAAACAGCTTGCGCGTGGCCTTGTTCACGCCCACGTCGGTGGCCTGCGCCGACAGCAACACGGCGGTCAGCAGTTCAAACACGCTGGTGTATTCCAGCTCGGTCACCGGCATCGGGTTGGCGGCTTTCAGGGTGGCAAAAAACGAGGCAATGTCGGCAGTTTTCATGCCGCAACTTTAACCACAATCGCGGGCCGGTTTCAAAGCCGTCAACAGGCGCTCAGGCTGGCTTAGACTTGGGGATCGTTTGTCTTTTGTAGCTAACCAACGTACTCCACCTATGCAAGCTCCGTCCCTGCCATTTGCCGACCGCCTCAACAACGTCGAAACCTCCGCCATCCGTGAACTGTTCAAGCTGCTGGGCAAGCCCGGCATCATCAGTTTTGCCGGCGGTTTTCCGGACAGTGCCATGTTTGACGTGGACGGCATTCAGGCCGCCGTCAACCAGGCGCTGACGGAAGAGCCCGGCGCCGCGCTGCAATACGGCGCCACCGAAGGCTACGGCCCGCTGCGCGAACAACTCGCCGCCTTCATGGGCACCAAGGGTGTGGACGTGGCGCCCGACGGTCTGATCGTCACCACCGGCAGCCAGCAGGCGCTGGACCTGCTCGGCAAAACCATGATTGGCCCCGGCGACAAGGTGATTGTCGAAGGCCCGACCTTCCTGGCCACCATCCAGTGTTTCCGCCTCTACGGCGCAGAACTCATCAGCGCGCCCATTGACGCCAACGGCGTCAAGACCGACGAGCTGGAAAAACTGATCGCCGAGCACAAGCCCAAGTTTGTCTATTTGATTCCCACCTTCGGCAACCCCAGCGGCGCCATGCTGAGCCTGGAGCGCCGCAAAAAAGTGCTGGCGCTGGCTGTCAAGTACCAGACCCTGATCGTCGAAGACGACCCCTATGGCGACCTGTATTTCAACGCCGCGCCTCCGCCTTCCATCCTGTCACTGAGCAAAGACGTGCCCGGCAGCCGCGAACTGATCGCCCACTGCGGCAGCATGAGCAAGGTGCTGAGCCCCGGCCTGCGCGTGGGCTGGATGATTGGCCCCGCCGAGCTGCTGGCCAAAGCCACGATGTGCAAACAGTTCAGCGACGCGCACACCAGCACCTTCGCCCAGGCCACTGCCGCGCAGTACCTCAAAGCCGGCCGCATGCCCGCCACCCTGGCCCGCGTTCGCAAGGTCTACGGCGAACGCGCCACCGCCATGGGCAATGCGCTCAAGCGTGAACTGGGCGACGCGGTGGAGTTCACGCAGCCCGAAGGCGGTCTGTTCTTCTGGGTACGACTCACGGGCGCCAACGGCAAGCTGCAAGACGCCAGCGAGTTGGCCAAGCGCGCCATCGAGCAGGGCGTGGCCTTTGTGCCGGGCGCGCCGTTTTATGCCGAGAAGCCGGATGTGGCGACTTTCCGCCTGAGTTTTGCGACGGCGGATGTGGCGAAGATTGAAGAAGGTGTGGGGCGGTTGGGGAAGGCGATTTAACTGGTCGGTAGCGCAAATCAGTTTTTTTCTACTTCGATTTCAATATCTTCAGTTGTCGCGCAAACAGCGAGCCAAGTATGAAGTTGCTGGGGGTGTCCAAAATGACAGGCAAGGATATGAATGTTTGATGCACCAAAAAATAGAGAGATTACTCAGGGGACAATATTTTCCTGTGCACATAGTGAAAACTACAATTGTTTGGACGTTCTAGGTCTCGTAATCACTGCTCGTTGTGACGTCGCGCGCGATAAAACTCCTGTGTTTAATTACGTGCCAGTAGTGTCGCTTAATGAATGGCTCTTCGTTGATGGGGCCGCTATTGCATTGGATCGCGTCGAGGCAGACTGCATAAATACGCTTAAAAGCTTACTGAAAGCAACGCAGCTTTCGGATTCTTTGCTTAGAACTCATGAGCCTCAAGCTATTTACGACGTGCATTTCCTTCCCAAAGCGGCAGAAAGAAATTTTAAGACAACATGCGACAAGTTCCTTGCAGCGGTGGCTAGGTTGGTTGAGACTCGAAACTTAATGGAAAATCAATTGGACAGAGAACGTTTCCGAACTTTGCTTGGCAGTAGCGAGGCTCTTGTCGATGGCCTATTGAAGGAACTAGCTAGCCACCGTTTAAGTGGCTACTACCTTCTTCGCGACTTGGAAACTTTCGCAGGGCAAAAGGGAAATTACGTTGCCCTGCTACGGGAGGTGCATCACATTCCCAGTGCCGTCGCGCGTCAGATCGCAGTTGGAGTTGAAGCGAGCGATTGGGATATTAAGACTGGAATTTGCCCTAAATTTCTGAATCAAGACGATATCGCGCTTCCTGTTGCTAAGCTTCGTTCTCCATGGATTGAGCATCTAATGCAGAATTTTTCGATGCTGTTTTCACGTATTGGTGTAACGGACAACAATTTCGATGAAATCAAAAAGTCTGTTTCCTCTTTAAATTGGTGAAGTCATGAAATTTTTGTACATAGATCAAGGCGCTGCCCGTGAACTGATTTCGGAAAGACGACTGCAATCTGCGGAGTTTGAGTTTGGTCGGCTTTTCGTGTCGTTTGTAAAGGGTGAGATCCCGTCACTCCGAATCGCTAAGGATGTCGCTGCCACCGAACACGCAAATGGAGGATATGTCGTAAAGGAAAAAAATAGAAGTTTTAACTTCATTGTCTACGACCTCGAAGAGAACAGCAATTTTTTGCAATTGGACTCGAACGGAATTCTTCTGGTGTTGCAGAAGACTCTTCGATTTGCAATAAAGCTCTGGGACGGATTAAAGCCAAGCGTTAACGAACGAATTCTTAGCAATAACAAGGCCGTTGTATTCCCGTATCCCATCGGGATGCAAACAGAACTTCGGGTCGCCTTTGATCGCAACCCGGATCCCAAGAGGAAAAAAGAAGGTGCACAAGGTTCACCAATACTCGCCTACAAATTTTCAGATACAGAGGGCGGCGGCGTTGACGAAGTCGCAAAATACACTAACTTTCGAAAAGCTAGTGAGAATCGGGACGACGCTTGCCGACGCGTCGAAAGTTTTCTGCAGCAAGCAAAGACTGAAGGATCCAAAATAGGTCTATCTTTGGCGGTTACTGAGTTGGCGAGTCAGGAAATGCCGAAGCCAGCTTTTCACGTTGGACTTGACGGATGGCTGGAGTCACTGACAACCGCACAAAACGAGTTCGTCACACGTGAACTTGATGTCCCACATCGTATTGAGGGACCTGCAGGAACAGGCAAAACTTTGTCGTTGGTTCTCAAGTGTCTTTATTCACTTAAAGTCGCGAAAGAGGCCGATCGCGAATACCGGACTCTTTTTGTTGCGCATAGCGAAGCGACTAAGCGAGTCATTGAAAATCTTCTTCTCACTCATGGACAAGACGATTTTTTGCAGGCTACGGGAGATGTGCTGAATAGCGGACAGTATGTGAGAGTAACTACGTTGCAGGCGCTGTGTGCTGATTTGCTGCACCAAGAAATCTCGGAGTCTGAGCTGGTCGATAGGGATGCATATGAGTCAAAGTTGGTTCAGGACTTGTATGCTGGTGAGGCAATAGAAAAGGTAATGGCGGGAGAATTTGCTTCGCATAAGGCGTTTCTTTCTCCGTCATTTCAGGAATTTCTAGCGAACACTGATCGGTGGGTAGTCGCAGAGATGTTGCGACATGAGATCAGTGTCCAGATAAAAGGTCGGGCAGATCAAGATTTGACGAAGTACAAAAAACTTCGGCGGCTAAAAGTAGGCCTGCCAATCGAAAACGAAGGTGATCACGCATTTGTTTTTCTCATGTATGAGCGTTATCAAAGTGAGCTTGTTGGCGCTGGAGTATTTGATACCGACGACGTTGTGTTGAGTGCTATTTCACAGCTGAACACTCCGATTTGGCGCAGGAGGCGCGTTAAGGAGGGTTATGACAACATCTTTATTGATGAAACTCACCTTTTTAATTTGAATGAACTTTCAGTATTTCACCGGCTTACTCGTCAAGAATCTCGTCAGCCGATTGCCTACTCAGTCGATAGATCGCAGGCTCTAGGTGACCGGGGGTGGACAAACGAGGCATTTGAGTTCGCGTTTAGTCCATCTGCGGCACTGAAAGAATCGGCCCCAACTGCAGTCAACTCAATCTTCAGGTGCTCGCCTGATATCGTCAATCTGGCTTTCTCGGTCACGTCATCTGGGGCCACACTTTTCACAAACTTTCATAACCCACTGACGATGGCGATAAGCGCCTTCACTGCAGAGGAGGAGCGGAAGACCTCCCAGCCGGTATTGAGGCACTACACCTCTGATGAGGGCATGCTTGTTGACGCATTTCATCGGGCTGAAATTCTGTCTAAAGATATGGGCGTGGCGAAGGCGGATGTCGTCATCATCGCTTTTGCTGATGATCTCTTTAGAGAGCTGCAAGCGCGTGCACGAGCTCAAAATAAGCCGGTTGAAGTTGTGAAGAGTCGAGGAGATTTGGAGGCTGTGAATAGAGCTCGTGGATCAGGACGATTTGTCCTTACTGCGCCCGAGTATGTTGGTGGACTTGAGTTCGCTGGGGCTGTGCTGGTTGGGGTGGATGGTGGGCGCGTTCCTCAAAAAGGCGGTAGTTCATATGAGGAAAGCCAGAGTTTTTTGAGTTATGCATCGCATCAGCGCGTCTATGTGGCCCTCACCCGTGCGCGCTTTCGAGTCGAAATTCTTGGCGTCAAAGCCCGCGGCGTTAGCTCTCTACTTTTGAGTGCGGTCGATGCAAAATTGTTGGAGGTGGTGGATGTTTGAATTGGCCTTTTCCGGTCTAAATCAACATACCTGATTTGCAAAGTATGTCTGCTATGGTCAATTTGTTCTTTCAATGACGGTAGCATTTAGCCTAGCGCTGATGATGCATTTTCATCGGCTGCTGGCGCACGGATGTGTGATGCAGCGACGCTACTAAAAATATAGCTGCTAGCGCCGTTGCGGATAAACCATCTCCCCGCGCGCCAGCATCTGCGCAAACTCGGTAATTCGCCGGACGTGCGTTTCTGGCTTCTTGGCCGTCTGCAACCGAAACAGCATGGCATGCCAGCTCTACTCGTTCACATTAGCAAAGAACTCTGCCGCGCCGGGCGGGGCGTCAAAAGCCGCTTGCAGGTCGGCGGGAACTTCCGCCCGGCTGACAGGATCGTGGACCACGTTCCAACGCCCATCCTTACGTGCGCGTTCAATTCTCGCTAGGCCCGGTGACTGCGGGGTGAGCACGCATAAGTTGTATCTGCCCCTACTAGCCATACTAGCGACAGTCAGTGAGGGCCCGTCTGGAAAGCCTTCACGACATTCACCCCGTCCTGATCACCGAAATAAACTCCGTCCCGCTCTCCGGCAGCCAGACCTCGCCCGACCGGCCCAGTATCTGGCGGATGCTGGCGGCGGGGCGCGGCAGGGGGAGCACGTCGAACTTCTCTGTGCGCGGGTCGAAGCGCAGCATGACGTTGTGGCTCCATTCCGAGGCCCAGACCATGTCTTTGTCGTCCACGTACACGGCGTACACGTGCGGGTCGGCTCCTGGTGCTTTCCAGGTGCGCCAGCTGTTGGCGCCCGTGCCCAAGGCCGGGTCGTGTACCGAGAGGTTGCCACTGTTCCATTCTGACACCCAGATGCGGCCACGGCTGTCAGACCAGACGCGGCGCGCGCCCTGGCGCGGCGTGGGCGGTTCGACGATGCGCGAGTTGCCGGTCTTGCGGTCGATCTGCGCGATGAAGGAGCCGGCCAGCGAGCACCACCAGATATCGCCCTGGGGCGTGGCGCAGATGCCGTAGGGCCCGCGCCCGCGCGGTGACTCTTTCACGCTGACCACGCCACTGCGCGCGGCGACCTTGCCGACGTAGCCGTTTTGCCCGGTAAACCACAAGTCGCCGTCGCCATCAAAGGCGCAGGTGTTGAGGTTGGTATTGGGCGTGCCGGCGGGCAGGGGGAAGAGCTTGACCTCGCGCGCGGGCCAACTCACGCGCACGATGGCGTTTTGCCCGCCGTCGGTCAACCAGGCCGCACCGTCGGGCCCGGCAATGACGCCGTGCGGCGACGAGCCGTTGCCTAAAGCGATCAGTTCCGACTTGCCCGTGCCCGGGTCAAACCAGCCCAGGTGGCCGCTGCGTTGTGCCGAGAACCACACGCCGCCACCGGGCGCGGGCGCCAGGTCGTGTATGCCGGTGGTGCGCGGCGTGTTCCGCGGCCAGGATTGCAGGCGCGTGCTTGGCGCCTGCGTGCGTCCGGTGCGGGAGAAAAAAAAGGCGGCGGGCAGCGCCACCAGGGCGCTGCGCCGACTGAGGTGAAATGGATGGGCCGGCATGGCAATACCTCCTGCGCGTTCGATGTTGGCTTGCAGTACCCAGCCATTCTGGCGGCAAGGCGTGGCTCCATGCAAGGGCGCACGCGCTTGCCGTTTTGCGACAAGGGGAAATGACGCGACCCTATGATCAAGGCGCATTCGCGCTGTATCGATACACAGCCCTGGGCGGCATGAATGAGGCGACAAGCAACCTTGACACGCGCCGGCGTGAGGGGCACATTCGGGGCTTCCGTCCAGTCTGTTGGGATGGATGACCTACGACGAGGAGATAACGATGGAAATCGTTGATGCTTCTAGTTCACTGCGCGCTACGCTTGCAGTCGCCTCGGTAACGATCTGCCTGCTGGTCTGCGGGTGCGCGACCCCCGTGCCGGCGGATTTCTGCAAGCCGCTTGTTCCCGAATCGGTCATGCCACAGCATGCCGTCGAGGTCGAAAAAGGCGCGCCGTTGGTCTACAAGAAACACGAGCTTGCGCAGACAGCGATCGGATATGCCATCTTCAGCAACAACGCTTACGACAAGAACGAAACGTTCTTGGCACTGCCGGACGGCTGGCATGACTTTTGCGCGAAGGCCAGGGACGACGGCAGATGTCCAGCCATCACCAAAGGCGAAGGCTTTCAAGCCAAGGTCTACGTCAAGAGTTCGTCCGACGGCGATCAGCTGCCATCAGAAGTCGTCCTGGCGTACCGGGGCACCACCAGCTTGAATGACTGGTTCTTCGGCAACTTCTTCAAAGGCCAATACGAGCGCGTCAACAACTTCGTACTCGAAACGCTGACAGCGCTGGATGACCGCTACCCGGGCCTGGTCGCGAAAATTGAAGCCGGGCAGGTGCCCCTCGTCGCTACCGGTCATTCGCTTGGCGGTGGACTCGCTGAGCACACGGCGTACTGCTTCACCGGTCTCGACGTACACGCGGTTTCGTTCGACACCTCACCTCGAAACTTTAAACGCAGTTGCGAGCCGGAGCCAAAACACGGCGTCGACTACAAGCCCGCGTTCAAAAGGTTTGCCACCCAACCGGATGAAGCGAATCTGGACGATATCCAGAGAAATAAAATCCACCGCATTCATCAGTCGCGAGAAGTCTTGAGCCCGCTTCGCTTCTTCTTCTCCGACAAAGATTACGCCGATACCCGCTACCACTTTCTTCACGGAAAGCCGACCAGCCGGCATAGCATGACGGCGATTGCCATGGGCCTTACCAAGTTGGCCTCGTGCCCGATGGCGCTTGAGCCCAACAAGACCAGTCCCCCGGACGGGGCGGCGAGAACGAGGTATGAGGCGATTTGCCCGGGGGCGGTGAGTCCGTGCTTTGACACTCAAGCGCTGAGGACCGAGTTCATGAAGGCTATGGATAAGTAGGCGGTCGAGCCGGTCGCACCATTCCCGACGACCTGGTAGCCTGCGGTGCATCTTTCTGGCCCCCGTCATGGGTTGCCATCCCCTCCAACCTTTACCCTGCAAGGAGAACGCATGAAGTACCCCGGACGCATCATCAAGCTTGGCGAACAGGACGCCGGCATCGTCAAGGCCTTGAAAACACAACTGAACCGCGTGCTAGCGGCGCGGAGCAACGTGGAACTCAAGCTCAATGTCGACGACCCGAACTTTGGGCCCAAGATGAAGCAGGCCGTGCAGCTCTTCCAGGTGCGCCACGTCGACGCCGAAGGCCGGCCGCTGAAGCCCGACGGCGAGGTCGGTTCCATCACCTGGGCCAGCCTGTTTGGGCCCGAGACCGTGACGTCCAGCGACACGGCGGCCGATTCGTTCCTGGCCAGCGTGCTGAAGATCGCGGCCGGCGAAGAGGCCAAGAAGGTGCGCGAGCAGCCGAAAAATTCGAACCGCGGGCCCGACGTCGAAAAATACCTGCGCCGCACCGGCCTTGGCCCCGGCTTCGCCTGGTGCTGCGCCTTCCTTTACTGGTGCTTCGACGAGGCCGCCATCGCCGCACAAGTTGCCAACCCGATGTTCAAGACCGCCGGTTGCCTGGACCACTGGAACAACGCGCAGTCCAAGGGCGCACGCCGCCTCGTCAAGAGCCAGGCCATCGCCGACCCCTCGCAGGTCCAGCCCGGCATGATCTTCATCATGGACTTCGGCGGCGGCGCCGGCCACACCGGCCTGGTGGAAGAGGTGGCGGGCGGCCTGATGACCACGATCGAAGGCAATACCGACGCCAGCAAGACGCGCGAAGGCGGTGGTGTGTACCGCTTGCACCGCAAGATTGTCGAGGTCAACAAGGGTTTCGTTGACTACGCCGGGCTCTGACAGGCCCGACCCCGCCACGACCGTCTCGATGGTGTCGATTGCCGTCTTGACGCAGATGAGTACCGGGCAATTTCTATCGGGAGCCGTTTACTTCATGGGCGAAGTGGTCGTACTCATGGTCGGCCTCGATGACGCTATCAAGGCAGTGCAGTAGATCGGGCGCTCATTTCCAGGCGAACGCCGGCTGCTCGAAATGCGCCACGCGGGTGGTCCGGCCCGCTATGCAGACCTCGCGAAACTGGTAGAGGATGGCCGCCGTCGGCGCCGCAATCCAGTGGTCGCCGACGGGCATGCGCAGCACGGGGTGTGCGCCGTGTCCTTCGTGCGCCAGCATGGGGGCGTCTGCGCGCAGGAACTCGGCGACAGGGATGCGGTGAATGCTGGCCACTTCGGCCGGATTGGGCCGGATGTGCTGCGCTGCCCCCGCCCAGACGACAACCGGGGTGATGACAAAACCCGAGCGGGTGACGAAATCATCGAGCCGGCCCAGGATGGCGCTGGCATCGAGTTCCAGGTGCACCTCTTCGGCCAGCTCGCGCAGGGCGGCGTGCTCCGCTGTTTCGCCGGCATCAATGCGCCCTCCGGGCAGCGCCCACTGCCCCGCATGCTTGCGCAGCTGGACGGAGCGCCGCGTCAGCAGCAGGGCCGCCTGCGTGCTCCACGCCGCATGCTGCGGGAAACCCGGCAGTTCGGCGCCATGGCCTTCGTCGGTAATGACCACGGCCACCGCCGCCTGTTGCTGGTCGCTGTGTTGTTCGGGTGAAGCCGTCTGTACGGTGAAGGCGTGCAGCTTCTCCTGGATGAGCGTTCTGAGCTGCTGGTCGCGCTGCATGATGCGGGCTGTGCCTGTCACCACGTTTGTCACCATTTATTGCGCAGTTCCCGCAGCTTGGTGAACACCGTCCTGGCATCGGGCTCGTCCGGCAGGTCTGGAAAGCTTTCGCGCAGACTGGCGATCACGCTGGGGCTGCTCAGGCGCAAGAAGGTATTGATTTCCTTTTCCTGCGCAAGCGTGGTGACGGCCGACTTCGCAGGGTCATGCTCGGCCACCGTGGGCAACAGCGCTTTCGCGGCGGCGTTGTCGGGCTCGCGGTCCAAGGTGAACCGCAGGTTGTTCTCGATGTAGTCGTGGCCGGGGTAGACCCGGGTGTGGTCGGGCAGCCGGGCCAGTTGCTCCACGAAGGTCGCATACAGCGCGTTGACGTCGCCGCCGTTGTGGACATTGCCGGCGCCCGCATTGAACAGCGTGTCGCCCGAAAACAGCGCCGGCTGGTCGGTGTGCGAGCGCAGGCAGATGTGGCACATCGTGTGGCCGGGCGTGTCCAGGCATTCCAGCTCGACGGTCTTGCCGACCTTGATCACATCGCCGGCCTTCACGCCCCGGTCCACGCCCGCAATGCGTCCGCCGGCCTTGTGGTGGGCGATCAGCCTGGCGCCGGTGGCCGCAATCACGGCCGCGTTGCCGCCGGTGTGGTCGTGGTGCTCGTGGGTGTTGAGAACCTGGGTGATCTGCCAGCCCTTGACCTTGGCGGTCGCCAGCGTCTTTTCATGATCGAGCGGATCAATCGCCAGCGCTTCGCCGGTTTCGGGGCAGGCGATCAGGTAATTGAAATTGCGGTAGGCGTTACCGGTCCAGATGCGTTCGACGATCATCGCGGGCTCCAAGGGCTTGCTAAGGGTGCGCGGGTCATTTTAGGCCGCACGCCTGCAATCGATGGCCTGCTGAGGATGTGGCCGCCGCCAGCATCTCCAGTCCCTGCACTGTGGCATCCCAGCCCATGCAGGCATCGGTGACGCTTTGGCCATAGCGTCCTCTGATAGCTATAGAAATGATAGCTGCTTACATCCGTTTCACCCGGGGTGCAGCCAGATTTCATAAAAAATTGACGGAAACCACAGTTCAGTCGGCCTGCGTCCGGGGCGGCGGCTTGCCCGTTGGCCTCGCCTGGTGTGGGCAGGCCCATCAGGTCGTCGATGTTCAAGGGGGGCGTGACCAGCCAATCCTTCGCTTCCGCACATGAAATGGATGTGGAAGCCACAATGGCAGACATGCACACGATGCTCAGGCTTTTTGCGGGGCTGATGCTGGCCGGCACGCTGGCGGCCTGTGACCGGCCGCCCGATGATTCGCGGGCGGAGGCGATCCAGGTGCAACTCACGGGAACGTGGTTGCGGGACTATGAAGAAAACGGAACCCGGGTGCGCCGTGTGCTGGTGCTGGCGCCGGACGGTTCCTTCAGCGAAATGTCCAAAGCCACCGACCACGACGCGCTCATGGCCGAGCACAGCCACTTGGGTGAATGGCACTTTGACGGCACCAACCTCAAGCGGCGTTACACCAGCATCGATGGCCGCAAACCCTCTGCGCCTGCCTTTCCGTACACAGCCTTCGAGATCAGGTTCGAGTCGCGCAACGCGTTCATAGGCGTCGACCATGTTCGAAAACGCGAGGTGCGCTACCAGCGCGTGGCGGATGGCACGCTGCCTTAGTACCGGCGCGAGTGTGTGTGGCATGGATTGAGGGTCAGGCCCGCAATGACAGCCGAGCTGGCTTTGCGCTCTGGGTGCTATGCAATATATAGCTGCGCGCGCCCGTTCCATATGGGTTAGATCCCGTTTTCATTAAGAATTCAGGTGAAACGCAAGTTTTGCCGAGCCTGGTCGCCCCACCCAATGATGGCCCTACTTGCCAGCTTGCGACACCAGCACCGGCTTGTCGCGGTACAACTCCGGCATCATGGTTTTAAGGTTCTCGATTTTCGGCAGGTCAAACCGCGCGATGTAGGGCTGGCGCGGGTTCAGCGTGGCGTAGTCCTGGTGGTAGGCCTCGGCGGGGTAGAAGGCGAGCGGTGGGGCCAGTGGTGTGAGCTGGGTCACGATCTTGGCGGGGAAAACTCGGGCCGCGTCCAACTGCGTGATATAGCGCTCGGCCACCTGCTTCTGGTGGGCGTCCTGGTAAAAAATGGCAGAGCGGTACTGCGTGCCAGAGTCCGGGCCCTGGCGGTTGAGTTGTGTCGGGTCGTGCGCCACTGAAAAGTAAATCTGCAGCAGCTTGCCATAGGAGACCTGCTTCGGGTCATAGGTGACCTGCACTGATTCGGCGTGCCCGGTGCGGCCCGAGCCGATCAGGTTGTAGCTGGCGGTGGCTTTGCTGCCGCCGGCGTAACCCGACACCGCGTTTACCACGCCCTGCGTGTGCTGAAAGACCGCCTGCACGCCCCAGAAGCAGCCGCCGGCAAACACGGCAGTCTCGAGGGAAGCTGTTGTGGCTGAAGCGGCTGCGGGCGTGTCGAGCGCCGCTGCGGGCAGCTTGACGGCTTTTTCTGCTGCCGCGCTGCCGCCGAGCAAAACCCATGCAGATAAGGCGACTGCGCCTGTGATCGACAGAAGTTTGCCAATCATCATGTCGCCTTGAAGTTCATCGCCAAGCCGTTCATGCAATAACGCAACCCCGTGGGTTTGGGACCGTCGTCAAACACGTGGCCCAGGTGCCCGCCGCAGCGGCGGCACAACACTTCGGTGCGTTTCATGAACAGGGTGGTGTCGCTTTCTTCCACCACGGCTTTGTCCAGCGGCTGCCAGAAGCTGGGCCAGCCGGTGCCGCTTTCGAACTTGGTGGCCGATGAGAACAAGGGCAGGGCACAGCCCGCGCAGGAAAAAACGCCGGCGCGTTTTTCCTTGTTCAAGGGGCTGGTGTACGGGGTTTCCGTGCCGGCCTTGCGCAAGACGCGGTATTGGTCGGGCCGCAGCAGTTTTTGCCATTCGGCTTCGGTGTGGCTCACCTCGTAGGGGCGTGCGGCCTGCGCAGGCCCGCTTGCCAGCAGGCCACCGGCCAGCGCGGCCGACAAAGCACCCAGGTTTTGCAGGATGTTTCTTCGGTTCATCATGGTGTTTCCTTTGCTCAAACCATTGTGGCGCGGGTGCTGGCCGGTGTTGCAAGGCGTTGCTGACGGTGAGGACGCCAGCAGGGCTAATCGGTGCCAGACGGGTTTGGGGGCGGTCTGGCGACGCGGGTCTGGGGATTCTGGGAAAATCATGGTTTTCCGTCTTACAGAGTTCCCCATGCCCCTGCCTGTTCCCCAAGCCCGAACCCACTTGCACACACGCGCCGTTGTCTACCGCGGTTACAGGCGCGAAGACGGCCTGTGGGACCTCGAGGCCGAGATGACCGACACCAAGACCTATGCGCTGGAGCGCAGCGACCGCGGCGCCATGCCGCCGGGCACACCGATCCACGGCATGGCGATACGCGCGACGGTGGACGACAACATGACGATTCACGAGATTGTCAGTTCGAGTGACCACACGCCATTTTCCGAATGCCAGCAGGGCACGGACCCGATGCAGCAAATGGTGGGCGCCACCATGGGCCCGGGCTGGCGCCAGGCCATTGAACGCGCGTTAGGCGGCACACGCGGTTGCACCCACCTGCGCGAGTTGTTGTTCAACATGGCGACGGCGGCCTACCAGACCATTCCCGTTTACCGCGACCATTTGCGCCGGCAGGCGGGCATCCCCGAGTCTGACAATGCCGGGCCGCCTTACCACCTGGGCAAATGTATTGCCTGGGATTTTGACGGCCCGCTGGTGGCGCGCAAACACCCCAAATTTGTGGGCTGGCAGCCTTTGAAGCGGCAGAAGGACTTGGCCAAGCCGGCGGTTTCCGACGCTGAAGGCGGCACCAGTTCGACCAGCTAGGCGTGGCGCGGGCAGGCCAGTGGCTTGCCGCCGCCGTCCTACAGGCCCCGCATGCGCTCCGTTCTACACTGGCGTTTGATGAAAAATATCCTTATCCGCGCCCAACCTTTTGTTACTGAAATCATGGAGCGCCTGCGTCACCCGACGCGGCGCGGCGTGGCTTTGTCGCTGGCGGCCATTCCCGTCTTGCTGCTGCTGTACACGTTGATCCTGATTCCTTTCACACCCAGCATCAAGGACATCCAGAAAGCCAAGTCGCAGCAGCCGGCCTCGGTTTTGTCGGCCGATGGCAAGGAACTGGCCTTGTTCAAACGCGCCAACCGTGACTGGGTCAAGCTGGCCGATATTTCGCCGAACGTGGTGAATGCACTGATCTCGACCGAAGACCACCGCTTTTACGAACACCACGGCATTGATTTCAAACGCACGGCCTCGGCCGTCTTGCACACTTTTGGCGGCGACACCCAGGGTGGCTCGACCATCACGCAGCAACTGGCGCGCAACCTCTACCCCGAAGAAGTGGGCCGTGCGCGCAGCCTGACGCGCAAGATCAAGGAAGCCATCACGGCGTTGAAGATTGAAGCGGTCTACAGCAAGCCGGAAATCCTGGAAACCTACCTGAACACGGTGCCGTTTTTGTACAACGCCTACGGCATTGAAATGGCGGCCCGTACTTATTTCGACAAGTCGGCCGATTCGCTGGATGTGCTGGAAAGCGCCACGCTGATCGGCATGCTCAAGGGCACGAGTTATTACAACCCGGTGATAAACCCCGACCGTGCCAAGCAGCGCCGCAACACCGTGCTGGGCCAGATGGTCAAACACGAAAAGCTGGACGCCCGAAAGCTGGAGGCGCTGAAGAAAAAGCCGCTGAAGATTGATTTCGAGCGGCAGACCGAGCCCCTGGGCGCCGCACCGCATTTAACCCAGTATTTGCGCCGCTGGCTGATCGACTGGGCCGACCGCCACGACTACAACATTTACGCCGACGGGCTGGTGGTGCGCACCACCATCGACTCGCGCCTGCAGAAGCTGGCCAACGAGGCCGTGGCGCGCCAGGCCGACCGGCTGCAGGGCGTGGCCAACAACGAATGGGGACCGCGTGCCTGGGCCGCCAAAAAAGACCTGGTGCGTGCCCTGGTGCGCGAAACCCCCGAGTACAAGGCCGCGCGCGAGGCCGACCTGAACGACGAGCAAGCCGTCAAACAACTGCTGGCCGACAACACCTTCATGCAGGCGCTGCGCCAGGACAAGACCCGCTTGCAAGCCGGCTTTTTGGCGATGGACCCGAGCAATGGTTATGTGAAGGCCTGGGTCGGCAGCCGCGACTTTGCCAAGGACCCGTTTGACCATGTGCAACAGGCGCGCCGGCAGCCCGGCTCGACCTTCAAGCCTTTTGTCTATGGCGCGGCTTTTGAGCAGGGCGCACGACCCACCGACACTTTCATGGACGATGCGGTGGAAATACCGCTGGGCGGCGGCGCGGTCTGGCGGCCCAGCGACGGCGGCGCACCCAGCGGGCAGCCCATGACCCTGCGCGAAGGCCTGATGTATTCCAAAAACACCATCACCGCCCAGGTCATGCAAAGTGTGGGCCCGGCCAAGGTGGCCAGCCTGGCCCAGGCTGCGGGTGTGCGGCAAAGCAAGCTGGAGCAAGTGCCTTCACTCGCGCTGGGCACCAGCCCGGTGACCCTGAAAGAAATGGTGTCCAGCTACAGCACCATCGCCAACAATGGCAACTACATCGAGCCCATCGTTGTCATGCGTGTGGAAGACCGACACGGCAAGGTGCTGGAAACCTTTCATCCCAAGGCGCCCGAGCAGGCCATGTCGCTGGCCACCGCGCAAATACTGGTGGACGTGATGCGCGGCGTGATCGACCAGGGCACAGGTGTGGGTATTCGCAGCCGTTACGGTATCCAGGCCGATGTGGCCGGCAAGACCGGCACGACGCAGGACAACACCGACGGCTGGTTCATCCTGATGCACCCGCAACTGGTGGCGGGCGCCTGGGTCGGTTTCAACGACAACCGCGTGACGCTCAGCGATTATTGGGGGCAGGGCGCGCACAGCGCGTTGCCTATCGTCGGTGACTTTTTTGCGCAATCGCTGCGCACGCGGGTGCTGGACCAGCGTGTGCGTTTTGCCGTGCCGCAAGATGCCAGTGCGCCGGACCCGATGAGCCGGGTCAACGACTGGTTCAATGCCTTGTTCCCCTCGGGCACGGTGCCGGCCGGGAAAAATGCCGAGCCCGGTGTGGTGTTGCCGCCCGAGTCGAGCACGCAGCCCATGCCCGTCATGCCGGCGGACGGGGGCTTGCCGCCGGTAGTGCCTCAACCGATCGCGCCTTCGCCGGTGCTGGCGCCCGGCATCGTGCTTCCGCCTGCACCGCCGCAAGTCGTGCAGGCGCCGGAGCGCAGCAGCGGCGGCATCCCGATCTTGCGGGAGTCCACCCTGCCCGATAACGCCAACCGGTAAAAATCAAGCCGCCGCAGACGGCCTGCAGCGGCCTTGCCTACAATCGACCGGCGCGCGCAGCAGGCTGGGCATTTCTGCCCGGAAAGACTGGCTGGCGGCGTCTTCGTCTTCGATTTGCCCCAACCCCCACTTCCCATGACCACCGGCACTGCCACTCTTTCCGCGGCCACGCGTCGCTCGATTCTTCTGCTCTCGTTTGCGACCTTCTCTAGCATGGCGGTACAGCGGGTGTGTGATGCCATGTTGCCCGAGCTGTCCCGCGCTTTTTCCGTGAGCCTGGCGCAGGCGGCGCAAGTGGTGTCGGTGTTTGCCGTGGCCTATGGTCTGGCGCAACTGGTGTACGGCCCGCTGGGCGACCGGCTGAGCAAGTTCGGCATCGTGACCTGTGGCACGCTGGTGTGTTGTGTGGGTTGCTTCGTGTCGGTGTTTGCGGGCAGCCTTGAGTTGCTGGTCTGGGCCCGTGTGCTGGTGGCGCTGGGGGCGGCGGCCGTGATTCCGCTGGCGATGGCCTGGGTGGGTGATACCGTCGCCTACGAGCTGCGCCAGGAGACCCTGGCCCGCGTCGGCCTGGGCACCACCATGGGCCTGGTGAGCGGCCAGCTGGTGGGTGGTTTTGTGACCGATGCCCTGGGCTGGCGCTGGGCTTTTGTGTTCTTGACGCTGCTGTTTGGCGTGGTGGCTTGCCTGCTGTATGCCGACTGGCGTCGCCAGCAGGCCGCGCCCGTGGTGGCTCCCCGCGACGAGCCGGAGGTGCGCACGGGTTTTGTGGCGCAGGCGCTGGGCATTCTCACCGGCCGCTGGTCACGTATCGTGCTGCTGGTGGCGTTTGTCGAAGGTGCGGCGGGTTTCGGCGCGCTGGCGATCTGGGCCTCGCATTTGCACGGAAAACTGGGCCTGTCGCTCACGGCGTCCGGTGCGATTGTTGCGCTGTTCGGTCTGGGTGGCATGTTGTACATGACGGTGGCGCGCCGTTTGATCCGCCGGCTCGGTGAACGCGGCCTGGCTAGTTTTGGCGGCGGCCTGGCCGGGCTGGCGGCGATGGTGTTAGGCCTGACGCCCTGGTGGGAGCTGGCCTTGCCGGTGAGTTTGCTGGCGGGTTTTGGATTTTTCATGTTTCACAACACCTTGCAAGCCAATGCCACCCAAATGGCGCCCACCGCGCGCGGCACAGGGGTGTCGCTGTTTTCCGCCTGGCTGTTCCTGGGCCAGTCGGTCGGTGTGTTGCTCGCCGCCAGTCTGAGTGCGCTGGTCGGCTCCGGCGCCGTGATCGCGTTGGGCGGCGGCGTGCTGGTGGCCCTGGGGACCCTGTTTGCACGCGCGCTGCGCCGGCGCGATGAGTGGATGCAGCCGGTGTGAGCCGGCTTTCACCGCCAATCCGTGATTCAATCGAAGGCTTAGCCCTTCAACGTACTGCGTAATCGACACACCATGGCCACAGCTCAGGGCATCACCACCGCCGACTACAAACTTTTCCCGTCGCCGCGCAACCGGCACCGGATGCTTTTCCCGCGCCAGGTGTTTGTGCCTTACCCCTACATGCTGATCGACCTGGAGAGCTACAGCTTCAAGGGCAAATACAGCCTGTTTGCCGCCTGCCGACTCAGCGACGGCAAGATGGGGCAAGTGGTCTCGCTGGAGTTGCCCGAGGACGATGTGCGCTTCAAGGCCAGGTTTGTGCCGGATTGAATGAAAGTTACGAGAAAAATTGGCCTCCAGCCCAGCTGGGTCGGGCGCAAGCAGCTATAAATTTGGTAGCGATCGAAGCCTCGCATCGTTTCCCCCTCAGTCACCCCCATGGCCACCGCGTCACGCAAGACCGCTAAAAAAAGCCCACCGGTTGCGGCAAAAAAAGCCGCCGCCAAGCCACGCGCTCCACGCGTCCCTCGCACGCCGCGCAGCCACCGATACCACGTCTATGTGATCGAACTCTCGGACGAGGTCTGGAACATAGGGCGCTTTCGCCGCGCCAACCCCGACTACCAGTTGGGCAAACCCTTTGTGTATGTGGGCATGACGGGGCTGGACCCCGATGTGCGTTTTGACAAACACAAGGCCGGCATCCAGTCCAATGTGTACGTGCTCAAGTACGGCATACGCCTGCTGCCCGGGCTGTACACCATGTACAACCCGATGCCGTATGAAGGCGCTCGGGATATGGAAGTCGAGTTGGGGATTGCGCTGCGCGAGTTGGGCTATGGGGTTTGGCAGGCTTAGCTTCGTCGTCGTATTGTTTGATGGCTGGATCGTGTGGAGGGGCGAAGCTCAAGGTTGAGCGCCAATTCAAAAAAACCTTGCGCGATGTTCGTACGCGGGTCTTCCGTAACGTAAACCGTGAATAGGAAACGGTCTGTCGCCCGATCAGCTACCAGGAAATGGTCAAGAGAACGAGGATGGAGTTCCTGCCGAGGATGGCTCCGCAGCATTGATATTGCAGACACAGGGCTGCAAAGCCGTAGCGTTGTTTCAGAAAATCCCTTTGCAAAGTACAGGACGCTGCCTATAATTTCGCCTAGGTGCCCACCCTGCTTGCACACGAGCAAAAACAGGCGATCTATCCCATTCTTTCGTTTTGCCTCAGTTCGACCTCTATTCAGAGCATGTCGTCGGGAATTAAACGTGTGCGTACGCCCGGCTTCACATGCTCGCTAAAGAAAGGTTGATCATGAACGCCAAAATGTTTGCACACCAAACCCAAGCTCGACTGGAAACGGCGACCGGGCTTCGTTTCAAGCGCACCCACATCTACGAACTCCTCGCGGCAGCCTTGGGGGAAAACTCCTACGCAGCGCTGGTGACCCGCGGACTGCTGTGCCCCTTGCCATCTGAGCCCCTGAGAAAGCGCTATGCGCAGGTCGATGCAGCCAACGCTGAATCACGGGCGACAGCCCTTGGCTATCCCTCCGACCAAACTGCGCCGCTCGCGGAAATTGTGTGTTCCGAACTCCAAACCCATCACCTGGGCGTCGTTCCACTGGAAGACATTCTGAACAGGCTCTTGTTCGGATTTGCAGAACTTTCTGTAGACGAGGATGGCGCTGACGATGAAGACGATGATGCATGGGATGACGACGAAGATGTTCGCGCAAGATATGACCATAAGCTCAACGAATGCTTGGAACTTAAAAGCCCATGGGTTGTTGAGGGTTTACGGACTGCGGCCGAACGTGGCGATGGACGTGCGCACCTAGCAATGGCCCTTTTGGTAGATGGTGATCTCTACGAAGACGAGGAAGACGCGTGGGATGGGGTACCTGACTCACGGTCTGGTCTGTACTGGTACGAGCGCCAACAAAAAGGTGAAGCGCTGACGGGTGTGGAGAAAGAGTGGGCCAATGGATATGCCGACCGTAAGCAGCAACGTGAAGATGCAGATGCAGCGCGTGTTTGGCGCCAAGCCTCCGCCAAAGAACATCTGCAAAACGCTGCCGCCCTGGGGCAACATGACGCCTTGCTCTTTCTGGCTGACCGGTATGGGGACGATCGTTTCTTTGACCTGAAGAATCCCATTGTGCAAGCCGCTCCCATGTGGATTGCGGACATTGCGGACCGCGTTGGCCGCTACGAATGGGTCCCAGCATGGACAACCCTGGCTGCAGAACAGGGCCACATCGGGGCCATGAGAGAGCTTATCCAAAACGCACACCGGAATGACTCTCTCAAGTCCTGGACCTGGTTTTATCTGGCCCAGCTCCATGGAATAGACCTAACGCGGGACAACTATCATGCGATCCACGAAGACGGGAGCAGCTACGACGATGACCTGGGTGGGGCAATGTTTGCGGACGGTGAGGATGGTGTGAAGCTACCTGGCGCTGATGAGAAAACCAAAGCGCAGGCAAGTGCACTTGCACAGACACTATTCACAAATGGATCCGAGATCGAGTCCGTGACGATGACCACGGGCAAGGGCTGAACCCGCATCAAGCCGCAGCCTCTTCCCCCAACCCCCAGGCCGCCAGCGTGTAAGCCCCACCATGCACCACGCCTTGCCCCATCGCCATCGTCTTCTTCCGGCTCAACACATCGGCGCGGTATTGCGGCCGGGCGCTGTTGGCGACCGCTTCGGCGAGTTGTGCGCGACGCACACCTTCCGGCGTGCCGGCGGGCAGGGCGGCGGCGAGTGCCAATGCGTCTGGCTTGAAGCCGCCGTTTTGCACATGCACATCAAACGCCAGCAACACCCCCAGCTCGCTGTGCAGCTTCAGCGTGGCCGCTGAGGTGGCGCAGGGCACGAAGTAGCGGTCATAGGCGCGCTGCATCTGGATGCGTTTGATGGCGGCTTCGTCGCCCAGCCGTGCAAAGGCTTGTACCCAGGGCGCGGGCAGGTTTTGTTTGCCGGGCCCGGAGCTCATGGCATCGGCCCAGGCGATTTGCTGGGCCAGCGGCTGGGCGGTGATGACTTGCCATTGCGCGGCCAGCGGGCCCATGACACGGACCAGGGTGCCGGGCGATTGCTGTTCTGCGGCCGTGAGGATGGCCTGGATCTCGCGGTTGGACTGCGTGAAACCGATCACGTCCCAGGTGATGCCGGCACCGTCGAAGTTGCCTTGGGCCAGGCCGAAGCCGTGGCCTTCAAAGGCGGCGGTGACCTGCAGACAGCGCTCGAACAGGCTGGGCAAGGGGTCGGGGGTGAGTTGCTGCCAGGTCGCGCCATCGACGGCGCCGGTGACGGGCAGGGCGCGTGTGGTTTGCAAAGCCTGCAAGGCGGTCCGGGTGTTGCCGCCGAAGTCGCCATCGACAAACTTGAGGGGGTCGCCGGCGACGAAGCCCTGGCGCTGTAGATCGGTCTGGATGCGTTTGGCGATCATGCCCTTGCATCCGCGCGAGAAATAAGGTCGTGCCATGAGGGTGCTCCCGGCCAGCTGCTTGTTGCGGCGAACCGGCCCGCGCCTGGCCAACACGGGCGGTTGCGGGGCCAGTGTTGCGGCGGGGCCGGCCTTTGTCATCCTCTGTTTGGAGGAGGTGCGGGCGGGGCGGGCCGCTGTCACGCCGGTTGCACGGCGCCCCGGCGCCTCCCCGTAAACTGGCGGTATCACTATACGGAGACATTCCCATGCTGACCCTTTGCGGCTCCCCGATTTCCAATTACTACAACAAGGTCAAACTCGCGCTGCTGGAAAAAGGCGTGCCTTTCACCGAGGAGTACGCGGCCACACACAGCAGCGACGAGGCTGTCCTCAGCGCCTCGCCGCTGGGCAAGATTCCTTTTGTCCGTACGGCGCAGGGCGGGCTGTGTGAAAGCCAGGCCATCCTGGACTACATCGAGGCCACCTGGCCGCAACCGGCCTTGCTCCCGGCCGATGCTTTTGCCGCGGCCAAGGTGCGCGAGTTGACAACTTTCATCGACTGGCACCTGGAGATCGTGGCGCGCCAGTTGTACGGCGCGACTTTTTTCGGTGCCGCACCACTCAGCGAAGGCAACCTGGCCCGCATTCGCCAGCAGCTGGAAAGCAACATCGCTGCTTTCAAACGCCTGGCGAAGTTTTCGCCCTATGTGGCGGGCGACAGCTTCACCCAGGCCGACTGCGCCGCCTTTGCCAGCCTGCCGCTGGTGGGCATGGCCAGCAAGGCCGCGTTTGGCGAAGACCTGCTGCTGGCCGGCGGCATCGACTACAAGGCCTATATCAAGCTGGTTTCCGAACGGCCGGCCGCGCAAAAAGTGGTGGCTGACCGCAAGGCGGCGCAGGTCAAGGCATAAGTTTCATGACCTTGGCGCAACTGATGGAGATGGCCGTGGTCACGGCCTACCGCGTGGGTGGGCATCTGTTGCTGCACTGGGCCGATGACCCGGCGCTGCTGGCCATCGTGTTCTGCTGACTCTCAAAACCATAGCTGCTTGCGCCCGTCCCATCAGGGCTGGAGCCGTATTGGCGGCTTAAACGCGGCTAGCGCCGCGTTGTGAGCGCCTCAGCCCCGCAGATTCTGGTTGAAAAAATCCACGGTGCGTTGCCAGGCCAGTTTGGCGGCGGCCGCGTCATAACGGGGCGTGGTGTCGTTGTTGAAGCCGTGTTGTGTGCCAGGGTACTGGTAGGCCGTAAAACGCGCCGAGGCGGCCTTGAGCGCGGCTTCGTAGGTGGGCCAGGCGGCGTTGATACGTTCATCCACCGCCGCAAAATGAATCAGCAGCGGGGCTTTGACCTTGACCGCGTCTTCGGCCTTGGGCAGGTTGCCGTAAAACGGCACGGCGGCGCCCAGGTCGCCGAGTCGGGTGGCGAGCAGTTGCGAGATGCCGCCGCCATAACAAAACCCGACCGCGCCGTATTCGCCGCTGCAGTCGGGGCGGCTTTTCAGCAGCCCGGCAGCGGCCACAAAGTCTTCAAAGGTTTTGGACTGGTCGAGCTTGGGGAACAACTCGCGTGCCTTGTCTTCGTTGCCGGGGTAGCCGCCCAGTGGCGTCAGGGCGTCGGGCGCGAAAGCGATGAAGTTGTCCAGCGCCAGCCGCCGTGCGATGTCCTCGATGTGCGGGTTCAGGCCGCGGTTTTCATGAATCACCAGCACGCCGGGCAGCTTGCCGGTGGCATGGGCCGGTTTGGCCAGGTAGCCTTTCATGCTGCCGTAACCCTTGGGCGAGGCGAACTCCAGCATCTCGGTCTTGAGGCGCGGGTCGTCCTTAGGCACTTGCTGCGCTGCAGCGAAGTTGGGACTGAGGGCTGTGAGCAACATGCCGGCCGTCATGCCACCGACGGCAAACTTCTGGGCACGCTCCAGAAAACCGCGCCTGTCCAGGCTGCCATGCACATAGGCGTCAAACAAAATCAGCAGTTCCTGGTCAAAGTCCTGGGCCGTTTGACGTGGCATGGGAGGCTCCTTTTAAAAAAATGCAGCATACAGGCGCTGGCCCGCCTTGGCAAAGCCGGGCGACGGATGGAAAAATGCCTGGATGTTTGCCAGTGCTGCGCCTTTCGCTATAAAAACAGGAGCTACTTGCGCCAGTGTGGATTGGGCTGGAGCCCTTTTTTTCTTAAGAAAAGTTAAATACCAGGTTTGCGCGGTGCGGCAGGCGGCGCGCGCCGGGCGTTATATGATTTGGCGCCGGGGCATCTCAGCCCCTCACTGCCAAACATGGGAAAGAGATTCATGCGGGATGTCAAGGAAGCGGCCAGCCAATGATGAAAAATAAGGCCACGGGCGGCCTGGTGTACTCCACCGATGCCGGCCGGATGTGTCCCACCTGCCGCCGGGCGCTGACCGCCTGTGTCTGCCGCCAGGCCAAAGCGGCGCCGGCGTCCGACGGCATCGTGCGGGTCTCGCGCGAAACCAAGGGCCGGGGCGGCAAAAGTGTGACCGTCATCAAGGGGCTGCCCTTGCCGGAGCCGGCGCTGGTCCAGCTGGGCAAACAGCTTAAAACCGCTTGCGGCTCCGGCGGCACGGTGAAAGACGGCGTGATCGAGGTGCAGGGTGACCATGCCGCGCTGGTGATGGATTTTCTGCAAAAGCAGGGCTGGACCGTCAAGCGGGCCGGCGGTTAAGCCGATGAAACCTGAAGACCTGCAGCTGTTGGTGACGCGCGAGATGCCTTTTGGCAAACACAAGGGAACGCTGATGGCCGATCTGCCCGGCAACTACCTGGCCTGGTTTGCGCGCGAAGGCTTTCCGAAAGGGGAGACCGGCCGCCTGCTGGCGCTGATGCTGGAAATCGACCACAACGGGTTGGCGCCGCTGCTGGAGCCCTTGCGGAAACGCTGACCGATCGTCCTTCCTTACAGGCTGTTGCCTGAAATTTGGCTTGCGGCAGGAACCGGCGGGCTAGGATGGGCTGCCGCAGCGCGATAGGCGCGCCAGCCGGCCCTGAACATTGCCACTGTCCGGAGGACTTATGCCGCAACTTATTGCATCGGTCGAGGGGGTCGAAGTCAAACATGTCTTCCTTCGCAAGGACCGGACCACCTTGGGCCGGCGGCCGTACAACGACATCGTGTTCAACAACCCGGTGGTCAGCGGCGAACACTGCGTGTTTGAGCTGCGGGGCCTGGCGGATGTGTATGTTGAAGACCTGGTCAGCACCAACGGCACTTACGTCAACGGCAAGATGATCAAGTACCGGCAACAGCTGCATGACCACGACATGCTGGCGATAGGGAATTTCCGCATTCAGTACCTCTCCGCCTCGGAAGACAGCAGTTACCACGCCACCGACGGGATGAAGCTGGAGACACCTCGTGTTGCAGCCGGCGTGTTGCATGCCAGCTTCAAGGTTTTGTCGGGCTCCTCGGCCGGGCTGGAGGTGCCGGTGGTCAAAGCCGTCACCACCTTCGGCAAACCCGCGGTGAGCGTGGTGGCGGTTTCACACCGGCGTGATGGTTATTACGTGGGCCACATGACGGGCGATATCCGGCCCACACTCAACGGCAAGCCTGTCAGTGCCGAAGCCGTGCCTTTGGCCCACAACGATGTGCTGGAACTGGCCGGAACCAGCATGCAGTTTTTGCTGGCCTAGCACCAGGCGCGTGAGCGCTTCCGGCGCTAAAACGGCGTGATGGGCGCACCGACTTTTTTGTAAGCACTGGTTAAATGCGCTAGAAAATGCGTGGATTGCGCTTCACACGCACAACTGTTCGACAAGCCGTATCTCCCGGTATCTTTTGGTAACGCACCCGCAGGCCGTTTTGGGGCTGTTGCGGTATTTGTGATTTATGCTGCGGCAGGCCAAACCGTCTGGCCCTGGCACAAGGAGAAGTAGCGTGAGTCCGATGACATGGTTGATGTTGGCGCTTGGCGTCGTTATGGGCGTCGCCCTGAGCGTGCTGCTGCATGGGGCCTGGGTGCGTCGCCATGCGAGCCGCAAGCTGCGTCTGCCGGCGCGCTGGTTGCTGAACGCCAGGGGTCTGGTCACCAGCGACGAGCAGGAAGTGTGGAAATGGCTGCGCCAGGTTTTTCCCGACCATGTGGTGATGGTCAAGGTGCCGGTCACACGTTTCACCATGCCCAGCACCAAAAGCCGGCCGCAGAAAAAGGACCAGCCTTGGCATGACTTGTTGAATGGTGTTTATTGCACTTTTGCCGTGAGCAGCCTGAACGGCAAGGTGGTGGGTTGTGTGGACCTGCCGGGCAAACACGGCCTGACCAAGGCTCAGCGCGACCTGAAGGAAAGCCTGTTGCTGGAATGCGGCATCGGTTACACCACGGTGCGCACCAGCAGCCTGCCTTCGCGCAGTGCAATGCGTGCGGCTTTTCTGGGCGAGGTCCCCATCATGGAGTCGGAAGCCCAGGAAACCCGCGGCGGTAACAGCAGTTTTCATGCGGCGCTGGACGAGTTCACCAAGGAAAAAGTCCGCGCCGCCAAGGATGCGGCCCTGCAGGAGATCAAGGACCAGCAGGCCGATCCCGATCCGCAGAAAAAAAGCCGCAAGCTGGGTAGCAAGCCGGAGGGCTCCGGGGCTTTCACGGCGCAGGGAAAAAAAGACCGTTTGGCCGTGCAGTGGGAAGATTCTTTCACCATGCCCGGCGAGAGCCAGCCCGCGCGGCTGTCCTGACGCCCGCCAGGGGACGCGCGAAAGCCCTGTCCTACAGAGGCTCGGGTCAGCGGCGGCAGGCCGTGGCGATGAAATCCCTCAGGTCAGCGGCCCTGGTCTTTCTAGACTGAAGCTTCCTTCAAAGCTTGGGAGCTTGAGCATGATGACCTTGAAAAATTTTCACCTGCGCGGACCGCTGACCGGTCTGGGACTGTCCCTGTTGCTGGCGGCCACCGTGGCCATGGCGCAGGTGCCGATCACGGCCACCGGCACCACCGGCATCGATACTTCCGGCGACGCCCGCAAGGAACGCGCCGCCTGTCTGGAGGGTCGGACCCAGCAGGACCAGGCCACCTGTCTGCGGGAAGTCAACAACGCCGCTGCGTCAAAACGCGCGGGCAAACTCGACAACAGCGGCGCGCAGTTTGAGGCAAATGCGCGCCTGCGCTGTGAAGCGCTGTCCGGCGAAGACCGCACGGCCTGTGAAGCGCGTGTCATAGGTTACGGCAACAGCAGCGGCAGCGTGGCCGGCGGTGGCGTGATCCGCGAGGTCGAGACGGTGGTGCTGCCGCCAGGCGCGACCTCCGTGCGTATAGCCCCCCAGACCAGCGCGCCCGTGCTGGTGATGCCGGTCCCGGCGAAATAAATCTGGCACCGGCGTCTCATGGTGCGGCCGCAGTTGCGATTGCGCCTGAGGTGTCAGACGGCGCCGACAGCATCTTGGCCGCTCTGCCTATGGTGGAGCCGCGGACGGACAAGCCATGATCCCTCATCGTTTGCAACTTCCGGCGCCTGCCATGAAACCGAATCCGTGTCTGGGCCTGCTGCTGGCGACGTTTTTGAAGCCGATGTTTTAAAGGTTTAGTGATGACCCTCACCACACGTCCCAGCCAGCCGGAAGATCTGCCGCCCTTGCAGCCTGGCGGAAAACCCATGCCCAGCCCGGCGGAACTGCCGGTCGAGCCCGACCTGGGCCCGGTGCCACCCCTGGCGCATCCCGAAGACCCGGGTGTGGCGCGTCCCGCGCTGTGAGCCGCCATGATCCCGCTTGATTTGTTTGATGCCCAAAAAGCGCTGGCCGACTATGACGCGGCACGTGCCGACTACATGAAGTTCCTGAGCATGAGCCCGCCCGACGACAAGGCCGTGAACGCCGCCATGGTGGCCATGGACGAAGCCCACATTCGTTTCAAGCGAGCCATGGGCGACCACGATGCGCCCACCCATCTGCGGCCGCTCTGACGGCCCTTGCCTCCACGATTCGGGGTAGGTGCTTTCCCACAGACCGATGTAGTGCCGGCCTATGGCCCGGCGCATTCAGCCTGCCCAAAATCATTTGAGGACAGGCTATTTGCGGGCCTGACTATGGCGCCAATCGGGGGATGACATGCAGGCACAAGTGATCACGTCTTACATGCAGCCCACGGTGGCCCTGGCAGATTACGATCTTTTGCGAGCTACCTACGACTTGCTGCTGCATTCCCCGGTGCCGAATCCGGCCGCCCTGGACGCGGCCTTTGAGGCGCTGGATGCAGCCCATGCGCGGCTGAAGGCTGCTCACCAGCAACAGCGGGCGCAGTGGTTGCTGTTATTGAATTGAGTCCGGGCGCGGCCTGCAAGCTGCCCGGGTTGGTGAATGCTTCCCGTCAAAGATTGGACAGCTCGTGGCACTCATCACCTATCTCGTCGAAGGCAACCAGAAAATTCTGGACACCCTGATCGAGACGCTGGAAGAAATCGCGTTGGTGAAAGTGATCGGCCATGCGGCCACCGAGGCGGAAGCGACACGCTGGTTGACCTTGCACGATGGCCATTGGCAACTGGCCGTGGTCGACATGTTTCTCGAGGAGGGCAGCGGCCTGGGCGTGTTGGCCGGTTGCCGCCAGCGCGAGCCCTACCAAAAAGTGGTGGTGCTGACCAATGACGCGACGCCCGACATTCGCCGGCGCAGTCTGGCGCTGGGTGCCGATGCGGTGTTCGACAAATCCCGCGAACTCGATGAGTTTTTTGCCTACTGCCTCACCGAAATCGCCAGGGACATGCCCTTGCCGGAAGCTTGAGTCAGTCGGTTTTTCTGATATTCAGAAGAGAATAGGCCTCTAGCCCAGGAAGGGCGGGTGCAAGCAGCTATCAAAAAAAGAGCGACTGAGGCGAGGCGGCAGCCGCCGATGGGGCTCAGTCCAGCTTGACGCCGGCCTTTTTCACCAGCGCGCCCATGCGCGCCACCTCGCTGCGAAAGTATTGCGCCGCCACGTCGGGGGAACTGCCGTGCAGCAGGTAACCTTGGGCGAGCAGCGCGTCGCGCACCTCGGGCGTGGCCAGCGCGGCTTTGAACCCGGCGTTGAGGCGGTTGACCTCGGACACCGGCAGGCCGGCCGGACCAATCACGCCAAACCAGCCGTCCAGCGCATAGTGGGGCAGCCCCTGCTCGGCGATGGTGGGCACGTCGGGCAGCAGCGGCGAACGGACCGGTGTGGACACACCCAGCGCACGCAAGGCGCCCGACTTGATGTGTGGCGCGGCGACGCTGATGGCGATAAAGCCCATCTGCACCTGGCCACCGATGATGTCCGTCAACATCTGGCCGGTGGCGCGGTAAGGCACATGTTTGATGTCGATCTGCGCTTCATTGACCAGCATCTCACCGGCCAGGTGGATGATGGTGCCGTTGCCCGAGGACGCGTAGTTCAGCGTTCCCGGTTTGGCCTTGGCCAGGGCCACCAGTTCCTTGATGTTTTTGGCCGGCAGCGACGGGTGGGCGACCAGCACAAAAGGCAGGGCGCCGACCACCATGATGGGCGTGATGTCGTTGATCGAGTCGAAGGGGATGGACTTGTAGACATTGGGGTTGACCACGTGGTTGTTGGACACAATCGCGATGGTCGAACCGTCCTTGGGCGCCTTGACGAGTTGCGCCGTGCCGGTGATGCCACCGGCGCCCGGCAGGTTTTCGATCACGACAGGCTGGCCCAGCGCTTTGCTCAGGCCGTTGCTCATGGCGCGGGCGGCGGCATCCACGCCTGAGCCGGGGCCTATCGGCAAAATCATCTTGAGCGCTTTGTCGGGTGCCTGGGCGTAGGCGCCGGGCAGCGCCAGCGCCAAGCTGGCGAAAGCGGCGAGCGTGACGAGTTGCCGGCGCTGAAGAGGGATGGGGTTCATGAATGTCTCCTTTTTTATGTGTCAGTGATCTTGTGTGGCCTCAGGCCTGCACGGCCAGTGCCTCCAGCACTTCGCCGGTATGTTCGCCTATGCCGGCCAGCGGCTGGCGCACACCCAATCTGCGGCCAGCCATCAGCAGCGGCAACAACACCACGTCGGTGCTGCCGCCGTCCTCGGTTTGCATGGGTGTGATGCCGCCGCTGGCCCGCAGGTGGGTATCGTCCAGCAACTGCTCGGGCCGCATGATGGGGGCATAGGGCAGGCCGGCGGCTTCGAGTTTGGCGCTCAATTCGTCAGCCCGGTGCTGTTTCAGGATGTCGCCCAAGGTGCGCAGCAGGGTTGGGCGCAGGGCGACCCGCTGGGCGTTGGTGCGCAGGGTTTCGTCGGCGGCCAGTGCCGGCTGGTCCAGGATGCCGCACAAGCTCAGCCAGTGTTTGTCGCTGACGGCGGCGATGAACAACTGTTCGCCCTCGGCCAGGGTGAACACGTCGTACACGCTCCAGGCCGACACGCGGGACGGCATGGGTGGCGGCGGCTCGCCGGTCATTGAATATTGCTGCATGTGCTGGGCATTGAGGAACACGCAGTTTTCAAACAGCGCGCTTTGTATTTCCTGGCCTTTGCCGGTGGCGCGCCGCTCGATGATGGCGGCCAACACGCCGATGGCACCGAACATGCCGCCCATGATGTCGTTCACGCTGGTTCCGGCGCGTAAGGGCCGGCCTTCGGGGCCTGTCATGTAGGCCAGGCCGCCCATCATCTGCACCACCTCGTCGAGCGCCGTCCGGTGTTCGTAAGGCCCGGGCAGAAAACCTTTGTGCGAGACATAAATCAGCTGCGGAAACTGCTGGGACAGGCTTGCATGGTCCAGGCCCAGGGTCGCCATGCGGCCGGGACGGAAGTTCTCGATCATGATGTCGGCACCGCCTATCAGCGCCAGTGCGCTGGCGTGGCCTTCCGGCGTATCGACATCCAGCACCACGCTTTTTTTGTTGCGGTTGAAGCTGCGGAAAAAACCTATGCCCAGGCCCGGCAATTTACGCGTGCGGTCGCCGCCCGGCGGCTCGATCTTGATGACCTCGGCGCCCAAGTCGGCCAGGATCATGCCGCAGGTCGGGCCCATGACCATGTGGGTGAACTCGACCACGCGGATGCCGGCCAGGGGGAGAGGAGGGGTGTGGGTCATGCGGCAGCAGTCAGTTCAGCCGGCGCGTCAGCGGCCAGCAGGGTTGTGGGAAGGCCGGCGCGCCACAAGGTGCCGTGCAGGGTTTCACCGTCCAGCCAGGCGGCGACACGCGCGCGCAAGGCCAGCAGGCGGGGGAGGTTGATGCCGGTGGGCAGGCCCATGCTGGCCAGCATGTAAGCCAGGTCTTCGGTCGCCACGTTGCCGCTGGCGCCGGGTGCATGTGGGCAGCCACCTATGCCGGCCAACGAGGCGTCAAAACGGGTGATGCCGGCCTGTAGCGCGGCGTACACATTGGCCAGCGCCAGCCCGCGTGTGTCGTGGAAGTGCCCGCACCACAGGCGTTCGCCGGCGATCTGGCGGACCTGCGTGAACAAGGCATGTACCGCGGCTGGGTCGGCATAACCAACGGTGTCGGCCAGGCTGACCCGGTCCGCGCCCGCATCCAGTGCGGCCTGCAGCAGGCGCAACACTTCAGCCGGCGCGACATGGCCCTGCAGGGTGCAGCCAAACGCCGTGCCGACGCCGCCTTCGACCAGCGCGCGTGAACCACTGGCATCACGCGCCGCACAAATGCGTGCCAGCTCGTTCACCATTTCATCGGGTTCCTTGCGTACATTGGCGCGGCTGTGGGCGGCACTGGCCGACATCGGCACCAGCAGCAGGTCGGCACCGCTGGCCAAGGCGGCGAGTGCGCCCTGGAGATTGGGCACCAGCACCGACACCCAAAGGCCAGGCAGGGTTTTGGCAAAAGCCACGAGTTCGGCCGTGTCCGCCAGTTGCGGCAGCAGCCGGGCCGGCACAAAGGAGCCAACCTCGATTTCGCGCAGACCGCAGTCATAAGCCTGCTGTAGCCATTCGATTTTTTGTGCCGTGGGCAAGACGCGCGCGATGCTTTGCAGGCCGTCGCGCAAGCCGACCTCGCGGATGACGATACCGGGGCGTGGGGTGGGAGGGGTCATGGGTTCAGTGCAGGAAGTGCTCATATGTGCTGAAGTTTAGGAGTTCCATAAACATTCACAAAATCAATTTCATCAGCATCAACGTTCCAGATTGGAATGTCATAATCAAGCCATTTTCCAACTCCAAAGGTAGCTTGTGCGTGACCTGGACCTGACTTCCCTGCGGCTGTTTGTCGCGGTCTGCGAGACCGGTAACATCGCCCGTGCCGGCGAGCAGGAACACATCGTGGCATCCGCCATCAGCAAGCGCCTGGCCCAGCTCGAAAACACCGTGGGCGCGGCTTTGCTGGTGCGTGGTCGGCGCGGCGTGTTGCCGACGCCGGCGGGGCTGGCGCTGCTGGAGCATGCCCGAGCCATGCACGCCAGCGTGGGCCGCATCGAGCGCGACCTGGCGGCTTATGCCTCGGGCATCAAGGGGCATGTGCGTATCCTGGCCTCGGCCTCGTCGATTGCCGAGTCGCTGCCGGAAGACGTGGCGCTGTTTCTGCAGGACCCGGCGCACCGGGATATCCAGGTGGACATGGAAGAACGTGTCAGCGCCGAGGTGGTGCGCGGCCTGAAAGACGGCAGCGCCTCGGTCGGGGTGTGTT
Organism: Polaromonas potterensis; assembly: GCF_033446725.1. Classification (NCBI taxonomy): domain Bacteria; kingdom Pseudomonadati; phylum Pseudomonadota; class Betaproteobacteria; order Burkholderiales; family Comamonadaceae; genus Polaromonas; species Polaromonas potterensis. The sequence goes on from NZ_JAWQLX010000013.1 coordinate 136,927, forward strand.
GGGACGTCGCTGATTTTGAAGACCTGGCCTCGCGCCCCTACCGCAGCGACCACCTGGCCGTGGTCACCCATCCGGGCCACGCGCTGGCGACGCGCAAGACACTACGCTTCGAGCAGACCTTGGGCTATGACCATGTGGGCCTGCCGCCGTCCAGCGCGGTGCAGATCATGTTGCAGCGCGCGGCGGCCATGGCCGGCAAGCCATTGGCTTACCGCGCGGTGGTTTCCACCTTTGATGCCGCCATGCGTGTGGTGCGCGCCAACCTGGCCATCTGCGTGGTGCCGCGCGAGGTCGCCGAGCCTTATGCGCAGGTGCTGGGGCTCACGGTGATTCCGCTGACCGATGCGTGGGCGAAACGGCGTTTTGCGATTTGTTTTCGTGCCTACGCCAGCCTGTCGCCGGCAGCCCGCCTGCTGACCGACCATCTGGTGGCGCAAGCGCGTTAGTCAAGCATGAAAATGCTTTTTTACCCATATGGGATGGGCGTAGTCAGCTATCAAAAGAAGAGCGACTCAGCCCGCGGCGGCATTCAGGGATGCAGCAAGATGGTCACCAACAGCGAGGCGTCGCTGTGGGCTTCCAGCGCATGGGGCTCGTGGGCCGGCAAGGCCATGAGTTCGCCAGCCGCCAGCGCCTGCTGACGCCGTGGCGTGTTGATCCGCACCTCGCCCTCCAGACAGTGGATGGTGATCTCGCCGGACACATGGTGCTCGGGCACGGTTTGTCCCGCGGCCAGCACCAGGCGCATCAGTTGCAGCTTGTCGGTCTTGAGCAGGCTGTGGGTTTTGACTTCGTGCAACTGCCCGGCCAGGGGGCGCAGATTGATGACATCGAGCGGCTGGGCGTGAACGAGGGCCATGATGTTTCTCCGTGGGGTGATTTTTCCTACAGTAACCAGCCTGGCCCGGCTTGTCTAGACGTTTGTCGGCAGAGGCGCATCGATTTGTCGCCATGATCAGCGACACTCATCGTGAGGACAAGCCACACATGACACCATCTTTTTCCAGCCGCCGCCACCTTCTCCAGCTCGCCACCGCCAGCGCCGCGACCTTGTGGCTGCCACGCAGCGCCTGGTCCCAGCCGCGCCTGGGCAGCAACCCGTTTGCGCTGGGTGTGGCCAGCGGTTCACCGACCCATGACTCGGTGGTCTTGTGGACGCGCTTGATGCGCAAGGACGACCCGGCGCCGGTCACCGTGCGCTGGGAAGTGGCACACGATGAACATTTTTCCCGCGTGGTGCAGCGCGGCCAGGCGCAGGCGCTGGCTGGACTGGCACATGCCGTGCACGTGGAGGTGCCGGGGCTGGAGGCGGATCGCTGGTATTTTTACCGCTTTCTCGCTGGGGACGCCGTGAGTGCCACTGGGCGCACCCGCACCTTTCCCGCGCCGGATGCGGTGGTGGCCAGGCTGCGCCTGGCTTACGCCTCGTGCCAGCGCTGGGAGCACGGTTATTTCAGCGCCTACCGCCACATGCGCGAGGAGAACCTGGACCTGGTGATGTTCCTGGGCGACTACATCTATGAATACCCCGGCGCCAGCAAGGCCGTGCGTGCGCCTACAGGCGGCTGGGTGTTAACGCTGGACGATTACCGCCAGCGTTATGCCTTACACAAGGGGGATGCCGATTTGCAGGCCATGCACGCGGCCTGCCCGTGGCTGGTGAGCTGGGACGACCACGAGGTGCAAAACGATTATGCGGGCCTGAGCGAAGGCAACAGTGGTGTGCCGGTGCCGGACTTTGCCGCGCGGCGCGCCGCTGCCTACCAAGCGTTTTATGAACACATGCCGGTGCGTTTGTCGGTGCTGACGAGGGCCGTGGCGGGGCTGGCCAGCGGCGCCGAGATGCGTATCTACCAGCGCCAGCCTTATGGGCGGCTGGCTTCGCTCTACATGCTGGATGGCCGGCAGTACAAAGATACGCAGGTGTGCAGCCGTGACGGCAAAAAAGGCTCCAGCACGCTGAACCCGGCGAACTGTCCGTCATGGAACGATCCGGCGCGCAGCATGTTGGGTCGGCCGCAGGAACAGTGGCTGGACGCTGAACTCGGCAAGGCCGCCAGCCGGGAAAGCGGCTGGAACGTGTTGGGCCAGCAGTCCTTGTTTGGACAACGCGATTTTCACAAGGGACCGGGACAGGTCTTGTGGAACGATGGCTGGGACGGTTATGCGGCGGCGCGTACACGCCTGACCGGCGCCTTGCGCCAACATACGGTCGCCAATCCGGTGCTGCTGGGCGGCGATGTGCATGAAAACTGGGTCGGCCATGTCAAGGCCAACTATGCGGATGCCGCCAGCGCTGCGATTGGTGTGGAGTTTTGCGGCACCAGCATCACCTCGCGTTCGGCCGGCAACGCCAAAATTCCCGCGATCCTGGCCGAAAATCCACACTTCGTTTTTGCGGACTCGGAACGCAAGGGTTACGGCGTGGTGGAGTTCACGCCGCGTCAGTTGAGCACCAGCTTGCGTGTGGTGAGTGACGTGACCCAGGCCGACAGCGGCATTGAAACGCTGGCGGCCTTTGTGGTGCAGGCTGGCCGGCCTGTGATCGAGAAGGCTTAGACCGTAAACAGGCCTAAACCAGCTCGGCGTCCTCGACGTTGTCGGCCAGGAAGCCGCCGCTCTGGTGCGCCCACAAGCGCGCATACAAACCGCCGTTGGCCAGCAGGCTGCGGTGGTCTCCTTCTTCCACGATGCGGCCCTGGTCCAGCACGATCAGCCGGTCCATGGCAGCGATGGTCGAGAGGCGGTGCGCAATGGCAATCACCGTCTTGCCTTGCATCAAGGTGTTGAGGCTGCTCTGGATCGCCACTTCCACTTCGGAATCGAGCGCGCTGGTGGCTTCGTCCAGCAGCAGGATGGGTGCGTCCTTGAGCATCACACGCGCGATCGCAATACGCTGGCGTTGCCCGCCCGAGAGTTTGACGCCGCGTTCGCCCACATGGGCGTCGTAACCCTTGCGGCCATGCGGATCACTCAGGTGGGCGATAAAACCATCGGCCTCGGCGCGGCGTGCGGCGATGTGAATGTCCTCTTCGGTCGCACCGGGCCGGCTGTAGGCGATGTTGTCGCGCACCGAACGGTGTAGCAGCGAGGTGTCCTGGGTCACCATGCCGATGTGGCTGCGCAGGCTGTCCTGGGTCACCTCTTTGATGTCCTGTCCATCGATCAGGATACGGCCCGCGTCCAGGTCGTGAAAGCGCAGCAGCAGGTTGACCAGCGTGGATTTGCCGGCGCCAGAGCGGCCAATCAGGCCGATCTTTTCACCGGGTTTGACGGTGAGATTCAGCTTGTTGATGACCGGCGCCGTGTCTTTGCCGTAGCTGAAACTTGCCTGCTCAAAACGGATCTCGCCGCGTGGCACTTCCAGCACGCGGGCATCGGGCTTGTCGACAATGCTGCGCGCACGTGTCAGGGTATTGATGCCGTCCTGCACCGTGCCCACACTTTCAAACAGGCTGGTGGTCTCCCACATGATCCAGTGCGACATGCCTTGCAGGCGCAGCGCCATCGCGGTCGCAGCCGCCACGGCCCCCGCGCCTACCGCGCCGCGTGACCACAACCACAGCGAGGTGCCGGCCATGCCGATGATGAGCGCCATGCTGAGGGCGTGGTTGACGATCTCGAACAGACTGACCAGGCGCATCTGGCTGTGGCCGGTTTTCATGAAGTCCAGCATGGCGGCGCGTGCAAAACCGGCTTCGCGCTGGGTGTGTGAAAACAGCTTGACCGTGGTGATGTTGGTATAGGCGTCGGTGATGCGGCCCGTCATCAGTGAACGCGCATCGGCCTGCTGCTTGCCGATGTGGCCCAGCCGCGGCACAAAATAAACCAGCGTCATCATGTACAACACCAGCCAGATCAGGAAGGGCAGCACCAGCTTGAGGTCGAAGGAGCCTGCCAGCACCGTCATGGTGATCACGTAAGCACCCATGGTCACCAACACGTCGGCCATGACAAATAAGGTGTCGCGCACGGCCAGCGCGGTCTGCATGACCTTGGTGGTCAGGCGCCCGGCAAACTCGTCCTGGTAAAAAGACAAGCTCTGACCCAGCATCAGCCGGTGAAAATTCCAGCGCAGGCGCATGGGGAAGTTGATCGCCAGTGTCTGGTGTTTGACGATGGTCTGCAGCGCGACCACCAGGATGCTGGCCAGCACAACCACCAGCAGCAAGCTCAGCATGGGGCCGTGCGCCTGCCAGAGTTGCGTCGGCGGCGTGCTGGACAACCAGTCCACGATGCGGCCCAACATCGCAAACAGCAGCGCGTCGAAAGTCGCCATGGCCGCTGACAGCAGGGCCAGCAACAGGAGGTAGCCACGCGCGCCCTGTGACGCGGCCCAGATGAAGGCGACAAAACCTTTGGGTGGCAAGGTCGGCTCGGCATCGGGGTAGGGATGCAGCAGCTTTTCGAAACGCTTGAGTAAAAACATGGTCAGCGGACGACTTCCAATAGGCGGTCCAGGCCGCCAGCATTGATGGCGACCATGGCTTGCTCGCGCACCTTGGGTTTGGCGTGATAAGCCACGGACAGGCCGGCCACGCCCATCATGGGCAGATCGTTGGCACCGTCGCCCACGGCAATCGTCTGGTCGGGGCGGATGCCCAGCTTCTCGCAGGTTTCCAGCAACATCTTGCGTTTTTCTGCGCCGTCGCAAATGTCGCCCCAGGGCTGGTCCACCAGGCGCCCGGTCAGCAGGCCGTTCTCGACTTCCAGTACGTTGGCGCGGGTGTAGTCGATGCCCAATTCGTCACGGATGCGGTCCGCGAAAAAGGTAAAACCGCCGCTGACCAGCAACACCTTCATGCCGGCCGCCTTGCAGGCGTGCACCAGTTCGGCCGCGCCGGGGTTGAGCCGCAGGCGCTGGTGGTAGACCTCGTCCATGCTGGCCACACTCACACCCTTGAGCAGGGCAACACGCTTGCGCAGGCTGTCGTTGAAGTCGGTGATCTCGCCGCGCATGGTGGCTTCGGTGATGGCGGCGACTTCGGCCTTTCGGCCCGCGGCATCGGCGACCTCATCGATACATTCGATGTTGATCAGGGTCGAGTCCATGTCGAAGGCGATCAGCTTGAAGTCGCTGAGCTGGAGGTCGGGCGTGGCGATGTTGACAACCAGGCCGGGAGAGATTTCAGCGGGGGTCATGCGGGCGTGGTTTCCGTGGTGGTGGGTTTTCCGAGCGAGCGCAGGACGTCGCGCACCATTTGCGCACGTTCCTTGGGCTCCTTGAGTTCGCGTTCAATACGCAGCTTGTCATTGCCGGCCAGCTTGATGTGTTTGTTCTTCTGGATCAAATGCATGATGGCCATCGAGTCGATGGGCGGGTCTTTCTTGAAGGTGATGTTGATCACGTTCGGGGCGGCATCCACCTTGACCACGCCATACGGTTTGGCAATCACCCGCAGGCGATGCACGTCGATCAGGGTTTGCGCCTGTGCCGGCAGCTTGCCGAAGCGGTCGACAATTTCTTCGAGCAAATCGTCGATTTGTTCGGTCTTTTTGGCGGTGGCCAGCTTTTTGTAAAAGGACAGGCGCAGGTGTACATCGCCGCAATAGTCGCTGGGCAGCAGGGCCGGCGCGTGCAGGTTGATCTCCGTGCTGACATTGAGCGGCGCCAGCAGGTCCGGCTCGCGGCCGGCCTTGAGCGAAGCCACGGCCTCGTTGAGCATTTCGTTGTAGAGCTGGAAACCAATTTCCATCATGTTGCCGCTCTGGTTTTCACCGAGCACCTCGCCGGTACCGCGAATTTCCAGGTCGTGCATGGCCAGGTAAAAGCCGGAGCCGAGTTCTTCCATCTGCTGGATCGCTTCGAGCCGCTGGCTGGCCTGTTTGGTCAGGCCCTCGATGTCGGGCACCATCAGGTAGGCATAAGCCTGGTGATGGCTGCGGCCGACCCGGCCACGCAACTGGTGCAACTGCGCCAGGCCAAACTTGTCGGCGCGGCTCATCACGATGGTGTTGGCCGTTGGCACGTCGATGCCGGTTTCGATGATGGTCGAACACAGCAGCAGGTTGTAGCGCTGGGCGATGAAGTCTTTCATGACTTTTTCAAGTTCGCGTTCTGGCATCTGGCCATGCGCGACGGCGATGCGCGCCTCGGGCAGCAGGGCTTCGAGTTTTTCGCGCCGGTTCTGGATGGTCTCGACCTCGTTGTGCAGGAAATAAACCTGGCCACCCCGTTTGAGTTCGCGCAACACGGCTTCGCGGATCACCCCGTTGTTTTCAGAGCGCACAAAGGTCTTGATCGCCAGGCGGCGCTGCGGCGCGGTGGCAATCACGCTCAAGTCACGCAGGCCTTCCAGCGCCATGCCCAGGGTGCGCGGAATCGGCGTGGCGGTCAGGGTCAACACATCGACCTCGGCGCGCATGGCTTTCATCGCCTCCTTGTGGCGCACGCCGAAACGGTGTTCCTCGTCGATGATCAACAGGCCCAGGCGCTGGAACTTCACGTCCTGGCTCAGCAGCTTGTGGGTGCCGACCACGATGTCCACGCTGCCATCGGCCAGCCCCTTGATGGCGGCGCTGATTTCCTTGCCGGAGCGGAAACGGCTCATCTCGGCGACCTTGACCGGCCACTTGGCAAAACGGTCCACCAGGGTCTGGTAATGCTGCTCGGCCAGCAAGGTGGTGGGTGCCAGCAGGGCCACCTGTTTGCCGCCGGTGATAGCGATGAAGGCGGCACGCAGCGCAACCTCGGTTTTGCCGAAGCCCACATCGCCGCAAACCAGCCTGTCCATGGGCCTTGGGCTGATCATGTCCTGGATCACGGCGTGGATGGCGGCGCGCTGGTCGGCGGTTTCCTCAAAGCCGAAGTCGTTGGCAAAGGTTTCGTAGTCGTCAGGTGAATAACGGAAGGCATGGCCTTCGCGCGCGGCGCGGCGCGCGTAGATGTTGAGCAACTCGGCAGCCGAGTCGCGCACCTGTTCGGCGGCCTTGCGTTTGGCCTTTTCCCACTGGCCGCTGCCCAGGCGGTGCAAGGGCGCTTCCTCGGCGCTGACGCCGGTGTAACGGCTGATTTGCTGCAACTGGCTGACAGGCACGTACAAGGTGGCCTCATCGGCATACTGCAGGTGAAGAAACTCGGTTGTGCCCTGGCCCAGATCCATGTTGATCAGGCCCTTGTAGCGGCCTATGCCGTGGGCGCTGTGTACCACCGGGTCGCCGACATTGAGCTCGGAGAGGTCCTTGATCAGCGCCTCGACATCGCTGACCTGTTCCTGTTTCTTGTTGCGCCGGCGCGTGACCGCACCGGCCGCAAACAGCTCGGTTTCGGTGACGAAATCAATGTCGCCCGCCAGCCAACTGAAGCCGGTGTTGAGTGCCGCCGTGGCAATACCCAGCTTTTCGCTGCTGGTTTGAAAGTCTTCCAGCGAATCAAAGGCCGGCGGGCTCAGGCTGCTGGCGCGCAGAAAGTCGAGCAGGCTTTCGCGCCGGCCGTCGCTTTCGGCCAGCAGCAAGACACGTTGCTGGGTGTTGCGGATATGCGCCTTGAGCCTGGCCAGCGGGTCTTCGGCGCCGCGTACCACGGACATTTCACCGAGCTTCTGGAAATAGGCGTTGTCGGCCACATCCTCGACCGCCGCGCGGATGGCCAGCTGAGCGTAGTCGTTGGCGCGCGCATAAAACTGCTCGCTGCTCAAGAACAGGGCCTCGGGCGGCAGCGCCGGGCGATCCGGCGCATCCTTGACGAGGCGGTAGCGGTCTTTGGTGTCTTGCCAGAAACGCTGGAAGGCCGGCTCCAGGTCACCGTGCAAGACCACCGTGGCTTGTGGGCCCAGGTAGTCGAAGACCGTGGCGGTCTCTTCAAAAAACAGCGGCAGGTAATACTCGATGCCGGCCGTGGCCACGCCGTTGCCGATGTCCTTGTAAATGCGGCTTTTGGTCGGGTCGCCCTCCAGTAGTTCGCGCCAGCGGCTCCTGAACTTGGCGCGGGCATCGTCGTCCATCGGAAACTCGCGGCCCGGCAGCAGGCGCACTTCGGGCACGGGGTAGAGGCTGCGCTGGCTGTCCGGATCGAAGGTGCGGATGCTGTCGATTTCGTCGTCGAACAGGTCAACCCGGTACGGCACGGGCGAACCCATGGGGAAGAGGTCGATCAGGCCGCCGCGCACCGCGTATTCGCCGGGGCTGACCACCTGTGTGACATGGCTGTAGCCGGCCAGGGTCAGCTGGCTTTTGAGTTTGGCTTCGTCCAGCTTTTGTTTGACCTTGAACTCAAAGGTGTAGCCGGCCAGAAAACTGGGCGGCGCCAGGCGGTACAGCGCGGTGGTGGCCGGAACGATGACCACATCGGCGCCCGTGTCCTTGTCGCGCTGGCTGATGCGCCACAAGGTGGCCAGCCGCTCGCTGATCAAATCCTGGTGCGGCGAGAAGGTGTCGTAGGGCAGGGTTTCCCAGTCGGGAAACAAGGCGCAGCGCAGGCCGGGCGCAAAAAACGCAATCTCGTCGATCAGCCGCTGCGCGGTGGTCGCATCAGAGGTGACGATGGCGGTCAGCCGTCCGCTGGCTTTTTCCTTCAGCCCCAGCTGCGCCAGCAAGAGGGCATCGGCCGAACCGGTGGGCTGGGGCAGCGTGTAGCGTTTGCCGGGAAGCAGTTTGGGTAAATCCATGTATGCAGTCGGAAAAAGTAACGGGGAACGGCGAAAAAAGGAAAACACCCCAAACCGTGTGGAGTGGGGTGCGCGCAGCTCTGGCTAGCCTTTGTAAGCGTGATTTTAGAATCTATGATGAAGTCATGACGACAAACAGTCCCAAATCCCTGATTCCCCGCTTTTTTGCGCTGATCCCTTGTGCGGGCCAGGGCACGCGGGCCATCGCCGACCGTACGGCGCAGCAGGCAGGCACAGCTTTGCCCAAACAGTACCAGCCGATTGCCGGCATCCCCATGGTGCAGCATACCTTGCAGGCTTTTGCCCAGGTGCCACGCATCGCCTCCTGCCTGGTGGTGGTCGCGCCCGGTGATGATTTTTTCAGCCAGCAGAGCAGCGCCGCGTATGGAGTCGCGGCCTGCGGCGGCATCAGCCGCGCCGCGACCGTGCTGAATGGCCTGGCCCAGCTGGCGAGCACCGGCGCCGAGCCCGACGACTGGGTGCTGGTGCATGACGCGGCGCGTTGCCTGATCACGCCGGCCTTGATTGAACAACTGATAGACGCCTGCTACTCTGACCCGGTGGGTGGCTTGCTGGCCCAGCCGGTGCCTGACACGCTCAAACAGGGCCTGGATGGCCGGGTGCTGGTCACGGTGGACCGGGCGGACAAGTGGCTGGCGCAAACGCCGCAGATGTTTCGCCTGGGCGCGCTGCGGCAAGCCCTGCAAATGGCCGTTACCCTGGGCGAAGCCGTCACCGATGAGGCCAGTGCCATGGAAGCTGCCGGGCTCACACCCAAGCTGGTGCGCGGCAGCGCGCACAATTTCAAGGTCACATACCCGGAAGATTTTTTGCTGGCCGAAGCCTTGATTCAATGCAGAAGCTCCCACACCGCCGCCAACCTCGCAGTCGCGCCTACGAAAGCCTCACCCGATGAATCCCGCCATGAATCCGTCTGAGCCGCCATCCTTTCGTATCGGCGAAGGTTGGGACACGCATGCGCTGGTGCCGGGGCGACCCCTCATCATCGGTGGCGTGCTGATTCCGCACAGCGCCGGTTTGCTCGGTCACTCGGACGCGGATGTGCTGATCCACGCCATCATCGATGCCTTGCTCGGTGCGGCGGGGCTGGGCGACATAGGCGGACATTTTCCGGACACCGACGCCCGTTTCAAGGGCGCCGATTCAGTGGCCCTGCTGCGCGAAACCGGTCGTTTGCTGGCCGAGCGCCAGCTGCGTATTGGCAACATCGACAGCACCGTGGTGGCGCAGGCGCCCAAACTTGCCCCTCATATCCCGGGCATGTGTTTATGTATTGCCGAGGCCCTGGGGCTGGATGCCGGGCGTGTCAATATCAAAGCCAAAACGGCGGAAAAGCTGGGCCCAGTGGGGCAGGGCTTGAGCATTGAAGCACGTGCCGTGGCGCTATTGTTTTAGGAGCTTCTTGCGCCCGTGGAATAAGAGTCAGAGGCCGATTCAATGCATAGCTGGCGCGCAGCAAGCGAGTGTGGGGGCGATCCTTTTCCCCACCAGCCGGGGCCGCGGATCTGGCTTTGCCAGTCCGCAGGCGCAGCGCCCCCTCGGGGGGCAGCGACCACACGCAGTGGCGAGCGTGGGGGCGATCCTTTTCCCCACCAGCCGGGGCCGCGGATCTGGCTTTGCCAGTCCGCAGGCGCAGCGCCCCCTCGGGGGGCAGCGACCACACGCAGTGGGGAGCGTGGGGGCTTTATTTCAACCCCTCCTTAGCTTGATATGCGCTGCCAGCCCGCCGGAACTGGTATTCGCCAGCGCAAAAACACCACCCATGCGGAGCATGGTTTTTTCAACAATCGCCAATCCCAGGCCGGCGCCGGTGGCGGCGGTGCGTGCGGCATCACCGCGGAAAAATGGCTTGGTCAGGTTGATCAGTGCGTTAGGCGCGACGCCGGTGCCGTGGTCGCGCACCTTGATCAGCACCCACTGGTCGCGTTCCTTGGCGATGATCTCGACCATGGCGATGCCGGTTTCCGGCGTCTTGCCGTAACGCCTGGCGTTTTCCAGCAGGTTGGCGATGACGCGGGACAACTCCACTTCGTCGGCCAGAACGACGATCTGGCCCGGCAGGGTTACCGTGACACGCATGTCGCTGTATTCCCCCACCGCATAAACGGCCGCCTCGATGATGTTGTTGAGCGACAGCGGCAACAACTGCGGCGCGTCGGGCCGTGCGTAGTCGAGGAATTTGTCGATGATGGCATCGAGCTGGGAGATGTCGGCGGCCATGTGGGCTCTGGCCTCGGGGTCAGCCACACTCATCTCGGTTTCCAGGCGCAGGCGCGCCAGTGGGGTGCGCAAGTCGTGCGAAATACCGGCCAGCATGATGACCCGGTCTTCCTCGATCTTGGAGAGCTGCTCGGCCATGCGGTTAAAGCCAATGTTGACCTCGCGAATTTCGCTGGTGGCCACCTGCTCGTCCAGCAGGCTGGCGTCGAAGTCGCCGTCACGCATGCGGCTGGCAGCAAACGACAGTTGTTTGAGCGGGCGGTTGATCAGTCGTGCAATCAGCGCCGCGCCGACCAGCGACAAAATGGCAGCGGTGATCAACCAGATCAGCCAGGTGCCGCCTTGCACCGGCCCCAGGCGCGAGGGGTCGGTCAGCAGCCAATAAGAGTCGCCATCGATGGAAAACCCGACCCACAGGCCGGGCTTGCCGTTGACTGACTTGGCGACCACCGTGCCTTCGCCCATGCGGGCCTCCAGCTCGTCGCCTATGCGTTCGCCGAAGGGGTCGTTGACAAACAACTCGTACTTGTCGCGCGGCTCGCGCGGCGAAATACGCACGCCTTCTTCGTCAGCCAGGGTCTTGATCAGCCAGACCCGCGTGATGGAGTCCGAATATTTCAGCGCGGCGCGGCTCAAGTTGACCAGCGAGGCGAGTTGCTGGGCGCTTTGTACAGCGCGCGGCTCGACCTCCAGCGCCCGGAAGGTTTGCAGCCAGGCGATGATGCAGCCGATCAGCAGCAGGGCCAGAAAGAAAAAAGTGCGCCAGAACAGGTTCAGGCCGACGCGTGGACGCATTTCCAGCGGGGCGGGAGCCGTTTCCAGGGGGGCGGGGTTGGTTGCTTGCATGCAAAACCGGGTAGGGAGGCTGGCGGTGGGAAGAGCGGAGGCGAAGCTGGCGCGCCGGACCCCGGGATGGGTCCGGCGGCAGGGTACTTGGCTGGATCAGTTCGTGCCGTCCGGCACAAACACATAACCAATGCCCCAGACGGTCTGGATGTAGCGGGGCACCGCCGCGTCCACCTCGATGAGTTTGCGCAGGCGTGAGACCTGCACGTCCAGACTGCGGTCAAAAGGCTCGAACTCGCGACCGCGTGCCAGCTGGGCGAGTTTCTCGCGTGACAGCGGCTGACGCGGATGGCGCACCAGCGTCTTGAGCATGGCGAACTCGCCGGTGGTCAGGGGCAGCTCTTCGCCGTTTTTCTGCAGCGTGCGCAGCCCCATGTCGAAGGAGAAGGGGCCAAAGGTGACCACTTCCTGCTCGCTGGAAGGTGCGCCCGGCACTTCGGTGGCGGGACGGCGGCGCAACACGGCATGGATACGTGCCAGCAGTTCGCGCGGGTTGAAGGGTTTGGACAGGTAGTCATCGGCACCGACTTCCAGGCCGACGATGCGGTCCACGTCTTCGCCCTTGGCGGTCAGCATGATGATGGGTGTGCGGTCGTTGGCAGCGCGCAGGCGGCGGCAGATGGACAGGCCGTCTTCGCCGGGCATCATCAGGTCCAGCACGATCAAGTCCACGGCGTCGCGCATCATGATGCGGTTCAAGGCCTTGCTGTCTTCAGCCAGGATGACCTCGAACCCTTCTTGCGTCAGGTAGCGGCGCAGCAAGTCGCGGATGCGAACGTCATCGTCAAGAATCAGGATCTTGTCGGCGCGGGGTGTGTTGCTAGCTTGTGTCATTGGTGTCATCGTAATTTGTAACAGAGCAATTTTGAGGGCCAAAAAAAGAAGATCCCCGTTTTTGGGGGCATTTTGACACACTGTTACAGATGTTTCGGCTGTAATCAAGCGGGACAACAGGCAGACGCAGACCGCCGCCTAAGCTTGCGTCGGCGGCCCACGGCAACTAGCGGCAAATGCTGACAGCCCAGGCGCTCAAAAGCAGCTATCTTCGCGCCTTGTCGCCGGCTCCAAAAAAGCCTTCTTTATTTATTCCATGGAAAGCCAGACTTGAAAAACACGAAAAATCTGATTGCAACTTGCGCTTTGCTGGCCTGCAGCACCGGTCTGTGGGCCCAAAATATTCAGCCACCGCTGCAAAACGTGGCGCAGTTGTCGGCCAATGGTTCGGTGGAGGTGCAGCAAGACCTGCTGAGCATCGCCATGAGCACCACCCGCGACGGCAGCGACGCCGCCACGGTGCAAACCCAGTTGAAGCAGGCGCTGGATGCGGCGCTGATCGAGGCCAAAAAGGCCGCGCAACCGGGCCAGATGGATGTGCGCACCGGCAACTTCAGCTTGTATCCGCGTTACAGCAAGGACGGCAAGATCAACGGCTGGCAGGGCCGGACCGAACTGGTGCTGGAAGGCAAGGATTTCCCGCGTATCACCGGCACGGCCGGCAAGATCCAGACCCTGACCCTGGGCAGCGTCAGTTTTGCGCTGAGCCGCGAGCAGCGCGCGCGTGTCGAGGGTGAGGCTCAGACGCAGGCGATCGAAAGCTTCAAGGCCAAGGCCGCCGAGGTCTCGCGCAGTTTTGGTTTCAGCAGCTATAGCCTGCGCGAGGTGGCCATCAATGCCAACGACCAGGGCCCGATCCGTCCGCGCATGATGGCGATGGAGGCCAAGGCCGCCGACTCGTCACCGATTCCGGTCGAGGCCGGCAAAAGCACGGTACTGGTCAACGTCTCAGGCTCGGTGCAGATGAAATAAGGGTTTAGAGCCTGTTCACGATCTCGATGGGGCCGCGCAGGCGTCTTTTCGGGATGGGCTGCAAGGCGCGGTGCGCCGCCAATAGCGAGCTATTGGCAAGCGCCGCAACGCAGCAGAGCGCCCGAAAAGCCACCTGCCCTTCGGGTTGGGGCGAAATCGGGCGATTTGCCCACCAAATCCCTTGCATGGGCATCAGCCCATGCTGCGTGATCTTGGCGAGCAACTCATCCCGATTGCGTCCCAACGCGACCCCATGGAGATTGTGAACAGGCTCTAAGGCAGCCTCAGGCTGCCGATACCTCGCGGCTCTTGCGCGCAATAAGGACGGCGCGCAGGTGGTCATAGCCCCAGTTGAAGACAAAGGTGTAGGGCAGGAAAAACAGCACGATGCCGATGTCCAGCACAAAAGCTTCCCACAGCCCGATGTCCAGCCACCAGGCGGCCAGGGGCACCACGGCCAGAATCAGGCCGATTTCGAACAGCACCGAATGCACGGCGCGTGCGCCCAGCGTGCGTTTGAAGCCCAGGCGGCGCTGCGCCCGGTCAAATACGCTGTTGAACACCATGTTCCAGGTCATCGCGATCAGCGAAATCATCAGTGTCAGCAGACCCATGTGGGCCAGCGAATAATCCAGCAACCAGGCGCCCAGGGGCGCACAGATGGCGATGGCCAGTACCTCGAAAACGAAGGCGTGGAAAAAACGTTCTTTGACTGATTTCTGGAGACTCATGGCTAACTCTGGATAGGTTGTTTGATAGGTTTTCTGTATTTTTATCGATTATTTGGATGGGTTAAAATCAATAACCATCTAAAAAATAGATAGGTAACCTGCCAAACCACCCTGATTACCCCGCCATGCGCCATTCCCCGGAAGCCCTGACCGCCTTTGCCGAAGCCGCCACCCTAGGCTCGTTTTCGGCTGCGGCGCGCAAGCTGGGCAAAAGCCAGTCGACCGTCAGCAGCGCCATCGCCAACCTGGAGATTGACCTGGGGCTGAGCCTGTTTGACCGCAGCAGCCGCAAGCCGGCGCTGACCGAACACGGTCGGGTGTTACTGGGCAAGGTGCAGGAGATCCTGGCCGCCAGCGACCGGCTGGATCTGACCGCCAGCCAACTGGGTGGCGGGCTGGAGGCCAAACTTAGCGTGGTCTGGTCGGACACCTACCAGTCCGACCGGTTTGAAGACATGTTGCTGGCCTTCGAGCAGCGTTTTCCCGACCTCGAATTTGAATGCCTGATCGCCGAACATGGGGACCTGGTCTCGCTGGTGCAAACCGGCCGTGCCCACATCGGCGTGGTGGGCGCGCAAGGCATGTACCCGCCCGACGTGGGTTCGGCCACGATTGCCGAGCAGTCGGAGATCACGCTGTTTGTGGCCAGCACCCACGCCCTGGTCGGCATGAAAGACATCACGCCCGATGTGCTGGCGAATTTTCGCGAGCTGCGGCTGGACACCTACCTGGGCCGGGCTGACCAGGTCATGCCTGCCGCCCGCCGTTCCTGGTCGGCGCCCAGCTACCTGATGCTGCTGGAAATGGCGGTGCTGGGTTTTGGCTGGGCCGCGATCCCGCGCTGGATGGTCACACGTTTTGCGCAGGGCACCCTGCATGAACTGGATGCCCGCGGCTGGCCGCAACGGGTGCCGGTGGACGCCGTCTGGTCGCGGCAGCGGCCGCTGGGCCGCGCCGGCACCTGGCTGCTGCAGGAGATGCTGGCAGCGCCTGTCAAGCCCGATTCTTAAGAGAAATATGGCCTTGGCCCAGGTAGGTCGGGCGCAAGCAGCTATAAGTTTTATAGCGAATCCGCAAGGGCCACCATCCCGATGCCTTCTTTTCTTCCCCCTGTTCCGGTGTGAGCAATAACCCGGACAGGCCCTTTCTTTCCCGACCTCGTCACAATCCAAGCCATGACTTCTTCACTTGTTCGTTCTTTGCCTGGCACCACAGCACTGGTGCTCGATTCTCCCCACAGCGGCACCGCCTATCCCGAGGACTTTGCCTTTGCCTGCGCGTTGCCGATGTTGCGCCGCGTCGAAGACACCCATGTCGACAAGCTTTACGACTTTGCGCCTGCGCTGGGTGCCGGCTGGGTGGAGGCTTTTTTCCCAAGCAGCTACATCGATGCCAACCGCGACACCGCCGAGATCGACGTCAGCTTGTTTGACGAAGCCTGGCCCGAGCCTGTGGCTACCGATGCCAAGGTGATGGCCAAGGTGCGTTTCGGCAAAGGCCTGATCTGGCGCCTGGCCGGGGGCGACGAGCCGATTTATCAGCGCAAGCTCAGCGTGGCCGAAGTGCAGGCGCGTATCGCCACCTGCTGGGTGCCTTACCACGACGCAGTGGCCCAAGCCATCGACACGGCGCACGCGCGCCATGGCTACAGCATCCACCTCAATTGCCACGCCATGCCGGCCACGGCGCCCAGCCAGGGCAGCGAATTTCCGGGCGAGGCCCATGCCGACTTTGTGGTCGGCACCCGTGACGGCTCCACCGCCAGCGAGCCTTTGGCCCAACTGGTGTGCGCGCACCTGACCAGCCTGGGTTATAGCGTTGCCTACCACCCCAACAAAGGCGTGGAACTGGTGCGCCGTTATGGCGAGCCGGCCGAGCAGCGCCACAGCATCCAGCTCGAAGTCAACCGCAAGCTCTACATGAACGAAGAGACGCTGGCCATGAACGACGGTTTTGCACCTTTGAAAACCCATCTGCAATCGCTGGTGCAGTTGCTGCTGCAAACCGACCCGCGCACCCTGGCCCACTAAACCATGGAGCAGGTCGATTGTGTCGTCATCGGAGCGGGCGTGGTCGGCCTCGCGGTGGCGCGTGCGCTGGCGTTGCAGGGCCGCGAGGTGTTGCTGCTCGAAGCCGCCCATGCCATCGGCACGGGCACCAGTTCGCGCAACAGCGAAGTGATTCACGCCGGTATTTATTACCCACAAGGCTCGCTCAAGGCCCGACTGTGCGTAGAGGGCAAGCAGCAGCTCTACGCTTACTGCGCAGAACGCGGCATAGGCCACCAGCGCTGCGGCAAACTCCTGGTCGCCACCAGTCCGGCGCAGGCCGCGCAACTGCCCGCCATCCTGGCCCAGGCCGTCGCCAATGGCGTGACCGACCTGGTGCAGCTGACACGCGACGAGGCGCAGGCCATGGAGCCGTCACTAGCCTGTGTGGCGGCCCTGCATTCGCCCAGCACCGGCATTGTGGACAGCCACGCGCTGATGCTGGCGCTGCAGGGTGACCTCGAACATGCCGGCGGGTTTGTGGCCTTCAATTCGCCTCTGGCCCGCGCTGAATGTGCGCAAGCAGCTATCACTTTGGTAGCGGAGGACGGCACGGTGCTGGTCGCCCGCAGTGTGGTCAATGCCGCCGGCCTGCAGGCGCCGGTACTGGCGCAGCGCTTCCTGGGGCTGGATACGCGTTTCGTGCCGACCCCTTATTACGCCAAGGGCAATTACTTCACCTTGTCCGGCCGCTCGCCCTTCAGCCGCCTGATCTACCCGGTGCCCGAACCCGACAGCCACCTGGCCGGCCTGGGCGTGCACCTGACCCTGGACCTGGGCGGGCAGGCCAAGTTTGGCCCCGACGTGCAATGGGTGGACTCGCCCGACGACCTCGTGGTGGACCCGGCGCGCGGCGACGCCTTTTACGCCGAAGTCCGCAAATACTGGCCAGCGTTGCCCGATGGGGCGCTGATCGCCGGTTATGCCGGCATTCGCCCCAAGATCCAGCCACCAGGTGCCGCTGCCAAAGACTTTGTGATCCAGGGGCCGGACCAGCACGGCGTGCCTGGCCTGGTCAATCTGTTCGGCATCGAGTCGCCGGGTTTGACGAGTTCACTGGCGATAGGTGCTCACGTGGCCGGGATGTTGGCAAACGCTTAGGGCGCAGAGCCTAGTTCCGCCTTCGGCGCCTGTCGGGTGTTTTTCTGACAGGCCGTTCGTGGCCCCTGCGTTACCATCCACCCACCCCTGTTTGATGCGCTATTTGCGCCCCGCCCTGGAACCGCGACATGAGCCTTAATCCGCTGGCCGACCTTGAAACCGTGCTCACCACCGCTGGCCTGCACCAGGGGCTGACCTTTCTCAATCAACGTGTGTCTCACCGTTTTACGGCTATTTACCGGCTGGATGGCCTGATGATGCGGGTGGTTGACATGGTGGACAAAGAGGGCGGGATGGACGCTTCCACATTGGAAGCCGTGCCTTTGGGCGACAGCTTTTGCCAGTTCGCGATGAAGGAGGGCCGGTTTGTGACCACACAATCCAGCCAGGACACACGTCTCAATGTCCACCCCTACCAGGGCGTGGTCGAAAGTTATGTGGGCCTGCCGCTCACCCGTGGCGCCGGCGAGTTGTTCGGCACTTTCTGCCACTACGACTTTACGGGGCGACCCATCAGCGACGAAGAGTATGTGTTTCTGACCCAGGTGGCGAGCTTGTTGCCGAAGTTTTTGTAGGCGGTACGGATTAAATCGCGGCCGCCACCCGCGTGCCCTGGTTGATCGCCCGCTTGGCGTCCAGTTCCGATGCTTCATCGGCGCCGCCAATCACATGGGTCTTCACGCCAGCGGCCCGCAGCGGCTCCAGCAACTCGCGCAGCGGCTCCTGCCCGGCGCAAAGCACGATGTTGTCGACGGCCAGCACAGTGCCGTCCAGGCGTTTTTCGCCGAAGGTGATGAACAGGCTTAAGGCCGAACCGTCTTCACCAATACGTTCGTAGTTCACGCCTGAGAGCATCTCCACGTTTTTCATCTTCAGCGCGGCGCGGTGTATCCAGCCCGTGGTTTTACCCAGACCCGCGCCCAGCTTGCCGGGCTTGCGCTGCAGCAGCGTGACCTGGCGTGCGGGCGGGGTGATCTGCGGGCGTACCACGCCGCCACGCGCCTCGGCAGGGTCGGCCACACCCCATTCAGCCAGCCAGGCGGGCAAGTCCAGCGCGGTGGAGTGGCCGGGCTGCGTGACGAGGAACTCGGCCACGTCAAAACCTATGCCGCCCGCGCCTATCAGCGCCACACGCTGGCCCACGGGCTGACGCCCCAGCAACACGTCGATATAACTGAGCACCTTGGGATGCTCCTGGCCGGGGATGCGCGGGTTGCGCGGCGTGACGCCGGTGGCGAGGATGACTTCGTCGAACTTCTGCGCGATCAGATCGGCCGCCGATACACGGGTGTTGAGTTGCAAGCGCACGCCGGTGCGGCTGATGCGCTGACCGAAATAACGCAGGGTTTCTTCAAACTCTTCCTTGCCGGGCACACGTTTGGCCAGGTTGAACTGGCCGCCTATCCTGTCGGCGCCGTCGTACAGAAACACCGCATGGCCGCGTTCGGCCAGGGTGGTGGCGGCGGCCAGGCCGGCCGGCCCGGCGCCAATCACGGCAATCCGTTTTTGGGCGGGCGCGCGCCTGATGATGAGCTCCAGTTCATGGCCGGCGCGCGGGTTGACCAGGCAACTCGCCAGTTTGGCCTTGAAGGCATGGTCCAGGCAGGCCTGGTTGCAGGCGATGCAGGTGTTGATCTCGTTGCTGCGACCCTGCGCGGTTTTGTTGACAAACTCAGGGTCGGCCAGAAAAGGCCTGGCCATGCTGACCATGTCGGCACAACCGTCGGCCAACACCTGTTCGGCGACCTCAGGCATGTTGAGGCGGTTGCTGGTGACCAGCGGAATCGCCAGGCCGGCGGCGCGTAATTCTTCTCGCAGCTTTTTCGTGACCCAGGTGAAGGCGCCGCGTGGCACCGAGGTGGCGATGGTGGGCACACGCGCCTCGTGCCAGCCTATGCCGCTGTTGATGAGGGTGGCGCCGGCCGCTTCCACGGCTTTGGCCAGCAACACCACTTCTTCCCAGCTGCTGCCGTCCGGGATCAGGTCGATCATGGACAGGCGGTAGATGAGGATGAAGTCGGGTCCGACCGCTTCACGCGTGCGCCTAACGATTTCGATGGCCAGGCGCATGCGCTTGGCATAAGGGCCGCCCCAGTCATCCGTGCGCTGGTTGGTGTGTGTGACCAGGAACTGGTTGATGAAATAACCTTCGCTGCCCATGATCTCGACGCCGTCGTAACCGGCGTCACGCGCCAGTTGGGCGCAGCGTATAAAAGCGCGGATTTGCCGCTCTATGCCAGCTGCGCTGAGTTCGCGCGGGGTGAAGGGCGAGATCGGGCTCTGGATGCGCGAGGGTGCCACACACAGGGGGTGGTAGCCGTAGCGGCCGGTGTGCAAAATCTGCAGCGCGATTTTGCCGCCTTCCGCGTGCACGGCATCGGTCACCTGTTTGTGGCGGCGTGCCGCACCAGACGTGGCCAGCATGCCGGCAAAAGGTTTGGTCCAGCCGGCGATGTTGGGCGCAAAACCACCCGTGACCATCAGGCCCACGCCGCCGCGCGCCCGCTCTGCAAAATACGCGGCCATGGCCGGGAAGTGTTTGCGCCCGTCTTCCAGCCCGGTGTGCATGCTGCCCATGAGCACGCGGTTTTTCAGCGTGGTGAAACCCAGGTCCAGTGGGGCCAGCAGGTGCGGGTAGGGTGAGGTCGGGCTAGCAGGCAAATGCAGTTCTCCAATGCAAAACTGCCTGCATGGTAGTCGCTGGCCACGCTGTTCGAAGTCGCGGCTGGCGCTCTAGGGGATGGGCTCTACCGCGACCCCGGGCAAACCCTGTGCCTGGCAGCCGCTACTAATTTAATAGCTGCTTGCGCCCGTTCTGATTGGGCTAGCGGCTGTTTTTAATGGCCAAAGCGGCCTGCTGTACAAGTTCCGGACCTTTGTAGATGAGGCCGGTGTAGATCTGCACCACGTCGGCGCCGGCCTTGATCTTGGAGACGGCGTCCGCGCCGCTGAGCACGCCGCCCACACCAATGATGGGAAAACTTTTGCCGAGTGCCGCGCGCAACTGGCCGATGACGCGGTTGCTGGCGGCCAGCACCGGGGCGCCGCTCAGGCCACCAGCTTCTTCAGCGTGGGGCATGCCCTTGACGGCGTCGCGGTTCAAGGTGGTGTTGGTGGCGACCACGCCGTCCATGGCGTGGCGCTTGAGCGTGGCGGCAATCACGTCGACCTGGGCTTCGTCGAGGTCGGGTGCGATTTTCACGAAGAGGGGTACCCGTTTGCCGTGTTGCGTGGCCAGGGTTTCGCGGCGCTCGGCGATACGGCCCAGCAAGGCGTCCAGCGCTTCGTCGCTTTGCAGCGCGCGCAGGTTTGTGGTGTTGGGGCTGGAGATGTTGACGGTCACGTAGTCGGCATGCGGGTAGACGCCGTCCAGGCAGATCAGGTAGTCGTCCACCGCGTTTTCGATCGGTGTGGCGGCATTTTTGCCGATGTTCAGGCCCAGCAGCAGCGGGTTTTTGTTGTTTTTTCGGCGGAAGGTGGACTGTTGCACGTTGGCGATAAAGGCGTCCAGCCCGTCGTTGTTAAAGCCCAGGCGGTTGATCAGGGCATGGGCTTGCGGCAGGCGGAACATGCGCGGCTTGGGGTTGCCCGGCTGCGCCTTGGGCGTGACGGTGCCGACTTCAACAAACCCAAAACCCATGCCGGCCAGGCCGTCGATGCAGCGCGCGTTTTTGTCCAGCCCGGCGGCCAGGCCGACCCGGTTGGGAAACTTCAGGCCGGCCAGCTCGATGGGGTCGTTCACGCGGTTGCTGCAATAAGCCAGCGCCAGCGGCGTGTGCTGGGTGCGCGCCAGCGAGGCCATGGTCAATTCGTGGGCGGTTTCTGGGTCCAGGCCAAATAAAAATGGGCGGGCGAGAGCGTAAGGGAGCAGGGACATTGGATAATTTGCTTTGTTCTGTGCGACAGCCCATTGTCGCAAAACCCCACCCACTGACCGCAACCCGAGCCTTTTGCCATGACCCAAGACGAACTCAAAACACTGGTGGGCCAAGCGGCCCTGCACTATGTCGAGCCCGGCACCATCGTTGGCGTCGGCACCGGCTCCACGGTCAATAAATTTATCGATGCGTTGGCCAGCATCAAACACACGATTGCCGGAGCGGTATCGAGTTCAGTCGCATCGACCGAACGGCTGAAAGCGCTGGGCATCCAGGTGTTCGAGGCCGGCGAGGTCGATGAGCTTGCTGTCTACATCGACGGTGCTGACGAAATCGACCACGCCGGTTACATGATCAAGGGTGGTGGCGCGGCCCTGACACGCGAAAAAATCGTGGCGGCCCAATCACGCAAGTTTGTCTGTATTGCCGACGAATCCAAGCTGGTGCAGGTGTTGGGCCAGTTTCCGCTGCCCGTGGAAATCATTCCCATGGCCACACAACGCATCGTGCGCCAGTTTGCAGCGCTGGGCGGCACAGCCACGGTCCGCCTGAAAGACGGCCAGCCGCTGCTGACCGACAACGGCCAGCACATTCTGGACGTGACCGGCCTGAAGATCAGTGATCCGCTGGCTTTTGAAAGCCAGGTGAATCAATGGCCGGGGGTGGTGACGGTGGGTGTGTTTGCGCTGCAAAAAGCCGGCGTTTGTCTGCTGGGGACGGCTAGCGGGGTCAAGACCCTGACGTTTTAAGGCGCTGGTCGGTACATCGCGTTCCTGCTGGGTTTGTTGAGGTTTCCTTTGATTCCTGGGCGAGTGATTTGCCAGCATTGCCGGGGGTAGCCCGGCAGCTACTCACTTTCTTTTGCTTCGCCAAAAGGAAAGTAAGCAAAGAAAAGGCGACCCCGCTGTCTGCGTCCCTGCGCTCCTCGGCGCAGACAGAAGGGGTTGGGGAGCGGGAGTAGATGCGGGGAGACAACGAGACCGCCATTCATGCACGGGTTTGCAGCACACATAGCCAAATAAAGTCCCCCTCCATCGCCCAGCGGGGCGAGGGGAATACGAAGGGACTTCCCACTTCACGGTAGCGGCATCAAGTGCCAAGATTGGGTTGTTGAATTCAATCTGAAACCTATATGAAGGAGAAG
>NZ_JAWQLX010000014.1:0-124237 GCF_033446725.1 Polaromonas potterensis
TGCCTCGCACCATCAATTTCACGACAAAGCAAGAAAACCGTCACCAAGGAAAACTTATCACGAACAATGCTTGACTACGTGGGAAGTCCCTGTAAGGGGTTAGGGGTGGGAGTGGGGAGTCCGACCTACTGCCAGAGGCAAGCCGCCAATGCCGCGTGATACCGAGCGAGGGCCTAGAAACGAATGCCGGAGGGATTGTTCGCGCTGGGCGGCGGCGCGACAGGTGTTGCCGCTGGTTCTGCAGACCGTGTTGCACCGTCATTGCGCGCGACCGCCGGGACATTGAGCGTGACCAGGGGGGTTGCTGCCGCCTGGCGGTAGCTGGCCGGCAGCACCGACGATTTGGGGTAACCGGCAGCATCGAGAAACTGCGTCCATTCCGCGTCCGAGAAACCCTTGAGCTGCTGGCTGCCTATGGTCAAAAACGGCAACGAGCTGTCGCCGCTCAAACGCTGCAACGCCTGTGTGTCTTCAAAGGTCTTGACGGTTTTTTCTGCGAAGGGAATGCCGCGGGCGCTCAGCATGGACTTGGCCGAGGTGCAGGGGCCGCAGTTGTCGCCGGTGTAGAGGGTCACCGGGTACTGGCCGGCGACCTTGCGCAGTTCAAAAGGCAGGGACGCGCTGGCGCCCCCTTTGCTGCCGTCAGCAGACCCTGAGGTGACTTTGGCGTTGGTGGCAGCCGGCGGCGGCTGGTCAGAGAAGGTGACCTTGCCGTCGGGGCCCACGATGCGGTACACCGGCTGGGCCTGGGCTACAGAAGAAAATAGGCCTGTAGCCAGCGCCAGAAGGGCGCTGCTAGCTGCAAATTTGATAGCGGTCGATGTCATGCGTGCTCCAAAGTCGGGCTCAGACCATGCCCTGGTGGCGCAGCAGCGCGTCGATGGTTGGTTCGCGGCCACGGAAAGCCTTGAACGACTCCATCGCCGGCCGGCTGCCGCCCGCTTCCAGAATGGCCTGGCGGTATTTTCTGCCAGTTTCGACCATGACCGTACTGGGCGCGGTGTCTACATCGGCGTTTTGGCCTGCCACTGTGGTGTTTTTCGCACTCTCCTCGAAGGCTGCGTAGGCGTCGGCCGAGAGCACTTCCGCCCATTTGTAGCTGTAATAACCGGCCGCGTAACCGCCGGAAAAAATGTGGCTGAAGGTGTGTGCCGTGCGGCTGTAGGCTGGCGGCGTGATCAGCGCGTAGTCCTTGCGCACCTGGTTGAGCAAGACCATCACGTCGTCGCCGGGTTGGTACTGCGTGTGCAGCAACATGTCGAACAGCGAAAACTCGATCTGGCGCAAGGTCTGCATGCCGCTCTGGAAATTCTTGGCGGCCAGCATCTTGTCGAACAGCGCGCGCGGCAGCGCTGCGCCTGTGTCCACGTGGGCGGTCATGTGTTTGAGCACCTCCCATTCCCAGCAGAAGTTTTCCATGAACTGGCTGGGCAACTCGACCGCGTCCCACTCGACGCCGCTGATACCCGAGACATCGCGCTCGTTGACCTGCGTGAGCATGTGGTGCAGGCCGTGGCCGAACTCATGGAACAGGGTGGTCACGTCGTCATGTGTCAGCAGCGCGGGTTTGCCGCCCACACCGTCGGCGAAATTGCAGACCAGGTGCGCCACGGGCGTTTGCAGCTTGCCGGTGTCGGGTCGCAACCAGCGCGCGCGCACGTCGTCCATCCAGGCGCCGCCGCGTTTGCCGGTGCGGGCCGGCTGGTCCAGGTAAAACTGGCCGACCAGTAGTCCGTCGCGCTCGATGCGGTAGAACTCGACGCCGGGCTTCCACACCGGGGCGGTGTCGGGGCGTATCGCCACCTCAAACAGGGTCTCGACAATCTTGAACAGGCCTGCCAGCACCTTGGGCGCGGTGAAATATTCTTTGACTTCCTGCTCGCTGAAGGCGTAACGCGCTTCCTTGAGTTTTTCGCCGATGTAGGCGAAGTCCCAAGGCTGCGGGTCGGCCAGGTCCAGTTGCTGGGCGGCGAATTCGCGCAGGTCGGCCACGTCCTTGATGCCATAAGGCTTGGCACGCCGGCCCAGGTCGTGCAGAAAACTGATGACTTGTTCGGGCGAGTCGGCCATCTTGGCCACCACTGACACTTCGCCGAAATTGCGATAACCCAGCAACTGCGCTTCTTCCAGGCGCAGCGCCAGGATTTCCTGCATCACGGCTGTGTTGTCAAACTTGCTGAATTCTGCGGGCGCCTGGTCGCTCGCGCGGGTGCTGTAGGCCTTGTACAAGGTTTCGCGCAGGACCGAGCTGCCCGCAAACTGCATGACTGGCAGATAGCTGGGCATTTTCAGCGTCAGCTTGTAGCCGTCTTTGCCTTCGGCCAGGGCCTGCGCGCGGGCGGTTTGAATCACATCGGTCGGCACGCCGGCCAGTTCGCTGTCGGTCGCGTAATAAGCGTAAGCATCGGTCGCGTCCAGCGCGTTTTCGCTGAACTTCTGGCTCAGTTCGGCCTGGCGCTCCTGGATGGCCGCAAAACGCTCCTTGGCGGCGCCCACCAGCTCGGCCCCTGACAACACAAAGTTGCGCACGGCGTTTTTATGCGCCTGGCGTTGTTCGGCGTTCAAGGTGGCGACGTCAATGGCCTTGTATTTGGCGTACAGCCGCTCGTCGGCGCCCAGGCGGGTCCAGAACTCGGTGACACGGGGCAGGGCCGCGTTATAGGCGGCGCGCAACTCGGGTGTGTCGGCCACGCTGTTGAGGTGGCTGACGGCGCCCCAGGCGCGGCTCAGGTTCTCGGTGGCGATGTCCAGCACCCCGGCGATGTCAGCCCAGCGCGCCGGAAATGCTGGCGCGGTGACCTGCTCCAGGGCTTTTTCGGCCTCTGCCAGCAAAACATCAACCGCGGGGCCGACATGCGCCGGCTGGATGCGGTCAAACAGGGGAAGGTCGGAAAAGTCGAGCAGCGGGTTCTGTGAGGTCATGGCTGTTAGCTGTGGGCGGTGACGCCAAATCTAAAGAGACAGGAAAAATGAGACACAAACGCCGGGAAAGCCCGGCGTTTGCCCGGTGCGAACAGGGGTTTAGTCCTGCGACCGTTTCTTGAGACTTTGCAGCCTGGGCTTTTTGGCGCGTTTGACGGTGCCGCCCGGTGTCAGGCGCTGGTTGCCCAGCACGCGCAGGATTTTGACCTCGGGGCGCTGGCCGTAACGCGAGCTGTTTTTCAGCACTTTCACATCGCGCGGGGCAGCCATGCGGTCTTCGTTAATCTTTTTTTCCTTGGGGGGCATGGGCCGCCACATCACCAGCAACTTGCCGATGTGCTGGATGGGGGCGGCGTTCAGCTCGGTGGTCACGGTCTGGAAAATCGCCTCGCGACCGGCGCGATCGTCAGACTGCACGCGGACTTTGATCAGTCCGTGGGCCTTCAGCGCGGCGTCGATTTCCTTCGTAACGGCAGCGGTCAGGCCGTCTGAGCCGATCATCACAACAGCGTCCAGATGGTGCGCATCGGCGCGGTGATCTTTGCGCTGGGCGGGGGTAAGTAGTATTTGAGCCATGCCCTGATTATCGGTGAGAGGACAATACAGGCATGAAAGTAAATATAAAAAGCAAAAAGGTCAATAGAGCGTGGTTAAACGACCACGTGAACGATACCTATGTGAAACTCGCAAAAAGAGAAGGTTATCGGGCGAGGGCGGCCTACAAACTCAAGGAGATTGACGACACTTTTGGCCTGATCAAACCCGGCCATTGCGTGGTGGACCTGGGCAGTGTGCCCGGCGCCTGGAGCCAATATGCCCGCCGCAAACTCTCGCCTGCGGGCGCCGCTGCCGGCGCGCTGAACGGGCGTATCGTGGCGCTGGACATCCTGCCCATGGAGCCGATCGAAGGGGTGGTTTTTATCCAGGGCGATTTTCGCGAGCCCGAGGTTTTGCAGCAATTGGAGCAGACCTTGGGTGCTGACCGGGGCTTTACCAAGGTGGATGTGGTGATCTCCGACATGGCTCCGAATCTGTCGGGCATCGACTCGGCCGACGCGGCCCGCGTGGCGCATTTGGTGGAATTGGCCGTGGAATTTGCCGTAAGCCACCTCAAACCCGAGGGGGCGCTGGTGGCCAAGCTGTTTCATGGCGGTGCTTACAGCCCGCTGGTCAAGCTGTTCAAGGACACTTTCAAGGTGGTCAAGCCGGTCAAACCCAAGGCCTCGCGCTCCAACTCGTCGGAAACCTTTCTGGTGGGCATAGGCCTGAAAACCACGTCCAAAACGCCTGATTCAGCGGACTGAAGCAATAAAAATCTGCAATCCCGCTTTAAACCAAGGGATGTCCGCTGCCGTTTTGACGGTTATCGCCCTTGAAACGCCTAAAATCAGGCGCATGTGCCTTTTGTTCCTCTATCGGAGTCATCCTTGAACAATCAGTGGTTTTCCAAAATTGCAATCTGGCTGGTGATCGCCATGGTGCTGTTCACCGTTTTCAAGCAATTTGATACACGCGCGGGCGCTGGTACCAATTACCTGGGTTATTCCGATTTCCTGGAAGAGGTGCGTGGCAAACGCATCAAGTCCGCGACCATCGCTGAAGGCCAGGGCGGCACGGAAATCGCTGCCGTCACCACCGATGACCGCAAAATCCGCACCACCGCAACCTACCTGGACCGCGGCTTGGTCGGCGACCTGATCGCCAATGACGTGAAATTCGACGTCAAACCCCGTGAAGAAGGCTCCTTGCTCATGACCTTGCTGGTCAGCTGGGGCCCGATGTTGTTGCTGATTGGTGTGTGGATTTATTTCATGCGGCAAATGCAGGGCGGCGGCAAAGGCGGCGCGTTCAGCTTCGGCAAGTCCAAGGCGCGCCTGCTCGACGAATCCACCAATCCCGTGACCTTTGCTGACGTGGCCGGTTGCGACGAGGCCAAGGAAGAGGTCAAGGAAGTTGTCGATTTCCTGAAGGACCCGACCAAGTTCCAGAAACTGGGCGGACGTATTCCGCGCGGCCTCTTGCTGGTCGGCCCTCCGGGCACCGGTAAAACCCTGCTCGCCAAGAGTATTGCCGGTGAAGCCAAGGTGCCTTTCTTCTCGATTTCCGGTTCCGACTTCGTTGAGATGTTCGTCGGTGTGGGCGCTTCCCGCGTTCGCGACATGTTCGACAACGCCAAGAAAAACGCACCCTGCATCATCTTTATCGATGAAATCGACGCCGTCGGCCGCCAGCGTGGCGCCGGCCTGGGCGGTGGCAATGACGAACGTGAACAGACACTCAACCAGATGCTGGTCGAGATGGATGGTTTTGAAACCAATGTCGGCGTGATTGTGGTGGCTGCCACCAACCGTCCCGACATTCTGGACGCTGCCTTGCTGCGCCCCGGCCGTTTCGACCGCCAGGTTTATGTGACGCTGCCCGACATCCGCGGCCGCGAGCAGATTCTCAATGTGCACATGCGTAAAGTCCCCTTGGGCCAGGACGTCAGCCCGCTGGTGATCGCCCGCGGCACGCCAGGTATGTCCGGCGCCGATCTGGCCAACCTGTGCAACGAAGCCGCCTTGATGGCCGCGCGCCGCAGTGCACGCACCGTCGAGATGCAGGACTTCGAAAAAGCCAAGGACAAGATCCTGATGGGCCCCGAGCGCAAGAGCATGGTCATGCCCGAAGAAGAGCGTCGCAACACGGCCTACCATGAGTCCGGCCACGCCTTGCTCGGCAAGATGCTTCCCAAGTGCGACCCGGTGCACAAGGTCACCATCATCCCGCGCGGCCGTGCCCTGGGTGTGACCATGAGCCTGCCGGCGCAAGACCGCTACAGCTATGACCGCGAGTACATGCTGAGTCAGATCAGCATGTTGTTTGGTGGCCGTATTGCCGAAGAAGTTTTTATGCACCAGATGACGACAGGTGCCAGCAACGACTTTGAACGCGCCACGGCGCTGGCCAGGGACATGGTCACACGTTATGGCATGAGCGAGGCGCTGGGCCCCATGGTCTATGCCGAAAACGAAGGCGAAGTGTTCCTGGGTCGTTCGGTGACCAAAACCAACAACATGAGCGAGTCGACCCTGAAAAAGGTCGACGAAGAAGTGCGTCGCATCATTGACCAGCAGTACGCCGAGGCGCGCAAGCTGATTGAGGACAACCAGGAAAAGATCCACGCGATGGCCAAGGCCCTGCTCGAGTGGGAGACCATCGACGGCGACCAGCTCGACGACATCATTGCCGGCAAGGAGCCACGTCCGCCCAAAGACTGGACACCGCGCAACCCCTCGGTGGGCGGCAGCGACCCCAGTGGGGGCACCCCGGCGGTCAGTACCGATCCGGCGCCCACTGCGGCCTGATACCTTCTGAATACATCACAACCGGGGCAAGTCCCCGGTTTTTCTTTGGCCTTGCTTCAGGAGCATGGAATGATCTGGCAAACCTCCCGCTTTCAAATTGACCTTAGCCAAGCTCGTGTCATGGGCATCGTCAATGTCACGCCTGATTCGTTTTCAGACGGCGGCAAATATTTCTCTGAAGGCGGTGCTCAGCGCGCCGCGTTTGCACATTGCGAGCAGCTGATCAAGGACGGCGCGGACATGCTGGACATAGGCGGGGAGTCGACCCGCCCGGGCGCGCCACCGGTGCCGCTGGAGGAAGAACTGGCGCGTGTATTGCCGGTGGTACGCCATGCAGCAACCCTGGGTGTGCCGGTTTCGGTGGACACCTACAAGCCGCAAGTCATGGCCGCCGTGCTGGACCTGGGCGCCGACATCGTCAATGACATCTGGGCCTTGCGCCAGCCCGGCGCTGCGGCCATCGTGGCGGCGCACCCGGCTTGTGGTGTCTGCCTGATGCATATGCACCGCGAGCCGCAGACCATGCAGGCCGCGCCCATGGACGGTGATGTGGTGCCGCAGGTGTTGTTATTTCTTGAACAGGTCGCCAAGGACCTGCAGGCGCTGGGTGTGGCCGCCAGCCGCATCGTGCTGGACCCGGGTATTGGCTTTGGCAAAACCGTGGCGCAGAATTTTGCCTTGCTGGCGCGCCAGCGCGAATTGCTGGCGGCCGGTTATCCGCTGCTGGCCGGCTGGTCGCGCAAGTCATCACTGGCGGCTGTCAGCAGCAGCTCATTGGCCAACGTGGCCCCGCTGGACGTGACGAACCGCATGGTGCCCAGCGTCACAGCGGCCGTGCTCGCGGTGGACAGAGGCGCGCGTATTGTGCGTGTGCACGATGTGCGGGAGACCGTGCAAGCCCTCAAGGTCTGGTCGGCCGCCTCGGGGACGCCATAAATCCGATGCTCGGGCGCATGGCGGCACGGAGCGCAAGCGAACACCTGGTGTTCGGCGGTGCTCGGAATCCTCATGCACCGACGTGCATTCCGGTTCCTGCGCGCCGGGCGCCTTGCCCTGCATCCCGAGAATCGAACTTCTGAAGCCCCCGGTAGAGTCAACATGGACTCGCCCTAAAATTCACGAATCAAAAATAAGACAACTCAAGGGACAACCACAATGACCAGAAAATACTTTGGCACCGACGGCATTCGCGGCACGGTGGGGCAGGCGCCGATTACCCCCGACTTTGTGCTGCGCCTGGCCCATGCGGTTGGCCGCGTTCTGAAAAAGACCGAAGCCCGGCCCACGGTGCTGATTGGCAAAGACACACGTATTTCCGGCTACATGCTGGAAAGCGCGCTCGAGTCGGGTTTTAATTCCGCCGGCGTGGACGTGGTGCTGCTGGGCCCGCTGCCCACGCCGGGTGTGGCCTACCTCACGCGGGCCCAGCGTGCCAGCCTGGGCGTGGTGATCAGCGCCAGCCACAATGCCTTTGCCGACAACGGCATCAAGTTTTTCAGTGCCCAGGGCACCAAGCTGGACGATGCCTGGGAGCTGGCCGTGGAAGCCGCGCTGGAGGAAGAACCCGTGTGGGCCGACTCGGCCACACTGGGCAAGACCCGCCGCCTGGACGATGCGGCCGGGCGTTACATCGAATTTTGCAAAAGCACATTCGCCCATGACCTGACGCTCAAGGGCCTGAAAATTGTCGTCGATGGCGCCCATGGCGCGGCCTACCAGATTGCCCCCATGGTGTTTCATGAGTTGGGCGCCGAGGTCGTTGCCATTGGCTGCTCGCCCGATGGGTTGAACATCAATCATGAGGTCGGTGCCACGCACCCTGAGGCCTTGATTGACGCCGTCAAGGCCCACCAGGCGGATTACGGCATTGCCCTGGACGGCGACGCCGACCGTCTGCAGATGGTGGACGCCGACGGCCGCCTTTTCAATGGCGACGAGGTCTTGTACCTGATGGTGGCCGAGCGGCTGGCACGCGGCGAAAAAGTGCCAGGCGCTGTCGGCACGTTGATGACCAACATGGCGGTCGAAGTCGCCCTGAAAGCCAGGGGTGTCGAGTTTGTGCGCGCCAAAGTCGGCGACCGTTATGTGCTTGAAGAGCTTGAGAAAAAAGGCTGGCTGCTGGGCGGCGAAGGTTCGGGCCACCTGCTGGCGCTGGACAAACACAGCACCGGCGACGGCCTGATCAGCGCGCTGCAGGTCTTGCAGGCTTGTGTGCGCAGCGGCAAAACCTTGGCCCAACTGCTGGCCGAGGTGACGCTGTTTCCGCAAACCCTTATCAACGTCCGCCTCAAGCCGGGACAGGATTGGGCCCGCAGCGCCTTGCTGGCATCGGAGACCCAGGCCGTGCAGACCGAACTGGGCGACAACGGCCGTGTGCTGATTCGTGCCAGCGGCACGGAGCCCTTGCTGCGGGTGATGGTGGAAGCGCGTGAGGCCTCGCTGGCGCGGGCTTGTGCGGAGCGTCTGGTTGAGGCGGTGAAGGTCGGTTAATGACCAGTGTTGCGGCCACGGCCACGGTTGTTGCGGTCCACCGCAGCAGTGGCCACAGCTTCAGCAAGTTCGCCGAAGAGGCCATCCGCCTGGTCGCCGGTTTGGGCGTGTCGGGCGACGCCCATTCGGGTGTGACAGTCCAGCACCGCTCGCGCGTGGCGCGTGATCCCAGCCAGCCCAATCTGCGACAGGTTCACCTGTTGCACACCGAACTGTTCGATGAACTGCTGGCCGCTGGTTTTGCCGTGCGGCCCGGCGATTTGGGCGAAAACTTCAGCACGCGTGGCCTGGACCTGCTGGCCCTGCCCACAGGCACGCGCCTGCACTTGGGCCAGACGGCCATCGTGGAAGTCACCGGGCTGCGCAACCCC
Organism: Polaromonas potterensis; assembly: GCF_033446725.1. Lineage (NCBI taxonomy): Bacteria > Pseudomonadati > Pseudomonadota > Betaproteobacteria > Burkholderiales > Comamonadaceae > Polaromonas > Polaromonas potterensis. Next base: position 9,131 of record NZ_JAWQLX010000014.1, read on the forward strand.
TGTAGCCAGCTGGATCATTTCCAGCAAGGCCTGATGGCCGCCGTGCTGGCGCGTGACAGCACGGGCCAGCTTGTACGCAAGGCCGGGGTGATGGGGGTGGTGTTGACGGGGGGCGAGGTGAGGGCGGGTGATGCCATTCGCGTCGCGCTGCCACGGCCGCCGCATCGGCCGCTGGCGCCGGTGTAGGCCTGGATGCCCTGGAATTTTAATGAAATAGGCCTCTAGCCCAATCAATACGGGCGCAAGAAGCTATCAAAAGAGGAGCGCTTGTGGCGGCGGGCTTATTTCCCCACCTGCCAGCCACCCCCCAGCGACTGAATCAGCACCACGGCCGTGGTCTGCCGGTCTGACAAGGCTTGTGCCAGGGCGCTGCGGGCGCTGAGTGCGGTGGCTTGCGCGCTGATGACTTCGGTGTAGCTGACCTGGCCGCTGCGGTAGCGGTTGAGCAATTGCTGCTCGACCAGATCGGCGGCTTCCGAGGCCTGGCGCCGGAGTTCCTGCTGGGCCAGCAGCACGCGGGTGGCGGACAGCTGGTCTTCCACGTCCTGGAAGGCGGCCAGCACGGCTTGGCGGTAACGCGCGACCGCCTGATCCCGGCCGGCTTCGGCACCTTCAACCCGCGCGCCGGTGGCACCGGCATCAAACACCAGTTGCGCGGCCGACAGACCCAGCGACCAGACGTTGCTGCCTATCTTGAACAGGTCGGCCACACGGCTGGCACCCGAGCCGCCCGAGGCGCTCAGGTTGATGCTGGGGAAATAAGCGCTTTTGGCAATGCCGATCTGCTCGTTGGCCGAGGCCACGCGGCGTTCCGCACCCGCGATGTCGGGGCGGCGCTGCAGCAGGGTGGAGGGCACACCCACGGGAATGTCCGGCACCACCGGCTTCCAGGCCGCAAGCGGCGGCAAGCTGAAATTGCCGGGCGCTTCGCCGACCAGCACGGCAATCGCATGTTCGAGCTGGGCACGCTGACGCTGCAAACCGACGGCGGTGGCCTGGCCATTGGCCAGCTGGGTTTGTGCCTGCAACACATCGGTTTTGGCGGCAATGCCGGCGGTGTAGCGGTTTTGTGTGATCTCCAGTGCGCGTGTGTAACCTTCGTTGGTGCTTTGGATCAAGGCCTGCTGGATGTCGGTCTGGCGCAAGGACAGGTAGTTGGTCGCCAGTTCGCCCTGCGCTGACAGTTTGGCCGAGGCCAGGTCGGCCGCGCTGGCCTGGGCGCCTGCCGTGGCGCCGTCCACCGCCCGGCCCAAGCGGCCCCAGACATCGGGCTCCCAACTACCGCCTATGCTGAGCTGGTAGTTGTTGCCGGTGCGGCCGGCCACGCCGGTACTGAGGTTGCCGCTGCTACGCGCGCGCGTGGCGCCGCCATTGAGCGTCACGGAGGGGAACAGCGAGGCACGCTGCTCACGCACCAGTGCGCGGGCCTGGGCATAGGCGCCCACGGCCAGGGCCACGTTCTGGTTGGACACCTCGACGCGCGAAGCCAGCTCGTCCAGCATCGGGTCGCCAAACAGCGACCACCAAGGGCCGCGCTCTAGCGTGTCGGCGGGGGCGGCGGGCACCCAGCCTTCGGCTTCCTTGAAAGCGCTGACTTCGGGCGTGCTTGGCAGCTCGTACTTGGGGCCGACGACACAGCCGCTGACCAGCAAGGCCAGCGCGGCGATGGCCAGCAAGGTATGGGGAGGTCTTACCGAAAAAGTGAAATGCATGGACTCGTTCATAGATTTACCCGGTTTGCAGTTCGTCGGGATGATGGCTCAACTGACGCTCGTAGGGGCTGCGGCGGCGCAGCTTGTCCATCAGCACATAAACAACGGGTGTGGTCAGCAGGGTCAGCAACTGGCTGGCGATCAAGCCGCCAATGATGGCGATGCCCAGCGGCTTGCGTAACTCGGCGCCTTCGCCAAACCCGATGGCCAGCGGCAGGGCGCCCAGGATGGCGGCCATGGTGGTCATCAGGATGGGCCGGAAACGCAGCAGGCAGGCTTCACGCACCGCTTCCATCGCCGTCAGGCCGCGTGCGCGTTCGGCTTCAATCGCAAAGTCGATGATCAGGATGGCGTTTTTCTTGACGATGCCGATCAGCAGGAATACCCCGATCAGCGCGATGATGGAAAAATCCATCTTGAACAGCAGCAGTGCCAGCACCGCACCCACCCCAGCCGAGGGCAGGGTGGAGAGCACGGTGATGGGGTGGACCAGGCTTTCATAAAGAATGCCGAGCACGATGTAAATCACCACCAGCGCGGCCAGGATCAGCATGGGTTGTTCCTGCTGCGATTGCTGGGCATTGCGCGCCGTGCCCTGAAAGCTGCCGCGCACATTGTTGGGCAGGCGGATGTCCGCCTCCGCCTGCCTGACGGCGTCCTGGCCATCGCTGATGGTGGCACCCTCGGCCAGGTTGTAGGAAATGGTGGTGGCCAGTTCGCCGTCCTGGTGGCTGATCGATGCGGCCTTGGGGTTTTCGCTAAAACGCGCAATGGCTGACAGCGGCACCATGGTGGTGGCCGAGGAACTCAGCGCCTGGCCGGTCGACGGGTCACGCAGGGCCGGGTTGACCGAGAGGGTGGTTGTCGTCGCCGTTGCCGGCGTGGCCAGTGTCGTGCCGCTGCCGCCTTTGGCCGGGATGTAGATGTCCTTGAGCGACTCGGGGCTGCGGATAAAACGGGGCGCCACTTCCATGACCACGTGGTACTGGTTCAGTTCGGCATAAATGGTGGCGACCTGGCGCTGGCCGAAGCCGTTGTACAGCGCGTTGTTCACGTCGCGCGAGCTGATGCCCAGGCGCGCCGCGCTGTCCTTGTCCACGGTGACCATGGTTTCGACGCCATTTTCCTGCTGGTCGGTGTCCACGTCGACCAGCACGCCCTGTAATTTCATCTGGTCGGCCAGCCGTGTGGCCCAGGCCTTCAGGTCGCTGGCGCTGTCGCTCTTGAGGGTGTACTGGTAGGTCGAGTTGCTCTGGCGGCCACCGCCGCGCAGGTCTTGCACGGTGTTCAGAAACAGGGTGACACCCGTGACCTGGGCCAGTTGCGGACGCAGGCGCGTGATCACCGCCTGGCCGGAGTCGGTGCGCTGCGCGACCGGTTTCAGGTTGATGAACATGAAGCCGCCGCCCGCCCGTGAGCCCCCGGTAAATCCGACCACGGTGTCCACCGCCGGGTCGGCGCGAATGATGTCCACCAGTTGCTTGAGTTTGCCCTGCATGGCCTGGAAGGAGATGCTGCGGTCGGCACTCAGGCCGCCGTTGATCTGGCCGGTATCCTGCTGCGGGAAGAAGCCCTTGGGCGCCTTTATGAAAAGGTAAACATTGAGCCCAATGACGGCCAGCAGGATCAGCATCACCAGCAGCTTGCTGGCCAGCGCCCAGTCCAGCGCCACTTCATAAGCGCGGAGTACACGTTTGAAGGCATTCTCAAACCAGCGGGCCACGCGGCCGGGCGGGGTGTTGTGGCTGCCCGGCTTGAGCAGCCAGGCGCACATCATGGGGGTGGTGGTCAGTGAAATCACCAGTGAAATCAGCACCGCCACGGACAGCGTGACGGCAAACTCGCGGAACAGCCGGCCGGTCTGGCCCGCCATGAACAGCAGCGGAATAAACACTGCCACCAGCGAGAGGCTGATGGACAACACCGTGAACCCGACCTCGCGCGCGCCCAGCAGCGCCGCCTTGAAACGGTCCATGCCGGCTTCAATATGGCGGCTGGTGTTTTCCAGCACCACGATGGCGTCGTCCACCACAAAACCGGTCGCAACGGTGAGCGCCATCAGGCTCAGGTTGTTCAGGCTAAAACCCAGCAAATACATCACGCCGAAGGTGCCCAGCAGCGACACCACGGTGGCCACGGCAGGAATGACGGTGGCCCGCGCGCTGCGTAAAAAAGCGCTGACCACCAGCACCACCAGCACAATCGAGATCAGCAGCGTGACTTCAATTTCATGCAGCGATGCGCGTATCGAGTTGGTGCTGTCGGAGGCGACCTGCAGCTGTACGTCTTGTGGCAACTGGGCCTGCAGCTCCGGCAGCAGCGCACGCACGCCGTCCACGGTTTCAATCACATTGGCACCGGGCTGGCGTGTCACCAGCACGATGACGGCCGGGCTGCCATTGAAGAGACCCAGGGTGTTGATGTTTTCAACACCGTCCACCACCTCGGCCACGTCGGCCAGCCGGATGGCCGCGCCGTTGCGCCAGGCCACGACGAGGCCGCGGTAATCGGCCGCCTTGAGCCCGCCCGTGGCGGTGTTGGCGCCCGAATAAATCTGCAGGCGCTGGCCGTTGCCTTCAATCGCGCCCTTGGGCCGGTTGGCATTCGAGGCCTGCAGGGCGGCCCGCACGTCTTCCATGCTGACGCCATATCGGTTCAGCGCAAACGGAAGCAACTCGACACGCACGGCAGGCAAGGAACCGCCGCCCAGCTCCACATCGCCGACACCCGGCACTTGCGCGATTTTTTGCTGCACCACGTTCGACACTTCGTCGTAGATCTGTCCCGGCGTACGCGTTTTGGACGTGAGTGCCAGGATGATCACCGGCGCCGAAGCCGGATTCGCCTTGCGGTAAGTCGGGTTGCTGCGCAAGGTGGCTGGCAGGTCGGCGCGCGAGGCATTGATGGCGGCCTGCACCTCACGTGCCGCGGCATCGATGTTGCGATTCAGCTCAAACTGCAGGCTGACACGGGTCGAGCCATTGCTGCTGTTCGACGTCATTTCGTTGACGCCGGAGATCACGCCCAGGCGTCGTTCCAGCGGCGTGGCCACACTGGTGGCCATGGTTTCGGGGCTGGCGCCGGGCAGTGAAGCGCTGACCGAAATGACGGGGAAGTCCACCTGCGGCAGCGGCGAGACTGGCAACACGAAGAAGGCACCTATGCCGGCCAAGGCGAGGCCCATGGTCAGCAGGACGGTGGCGACCGGTCTTCTTACAAAGGGTTCGGAGAGGTTCATTTTTGACCTCTCGGTGCTTGGCTTGAATTTTGTCGTGGTGCGTGGGCCTGCTGGCCGGGGGTAGCCCGGCAGCTACTCACTTTCTTTTGCTTCGCCAAAAGAAAGTAAGCAAAGAAAAGGCGACCCCGCTGTCTGCGTCCCCTGCGCTGCGCTGCGGGGCAAGCTGCGGTGCTCGGTCCAGCCGGGGTCGAGCTCGAACTCGCTGCGCTCAGACAATCGCTCGCCCTGATCCGGCTAGACCTCCGCTCCTCGGCGCAGTCAGAAGGGGTGGGAGACGAGAAACCGGGGACAAAAACTGGACTCCGACAAGGACGCGCTTTGCGCGTCCTTGTCTCCCCGCATTTATTTTGGGTGTTTGTGTTGTTCCCCAAAGCCCGACCGGCTCGAGCACCGCAGGTTGCCCGTAGCGCAGCGAAGGGACCCCGACTGCGGGTCGCCTTTCTTTTCCTTAGGTTTCTTTGGCGAAGCAAAGAAAAGTAAGTCGCCCGCCGGGGCGAGACCCGGCCAACAGGCGCAACTACAAAATCAAAACAAGATGGAAGCGTCACGCAACAAGCTCCCGCTTCCGCCTAAAGCGCTGCCCCATCCGGTCAAACGCCAGATAAATCACCGGCGTCGTGAACAGCGTGAGCACCTGGCTCACAATCAGGCCACCAAAAATGGACAGGCCCAATGGGCGTCGCAATTCAGCACCTTCGCCCCAACCCAGCATCAGTGGCACGGCTGCAAACAGGGCCGCCAGCGTGGTCATCAAGATGGGCCGAAAGCGCAGCAGGGCGGCCTGGTGGATGGCTTCCTGCGCCGACTTGCCCTGGTTACGTTCGGCGTCGATCGCAAAGTCGATCATCATGATGGCGTTCTTTTTCACGATGCCGATCAGCAGGATGATGCCTATGATGCCGATGACCCCCAGGTCGGAGCCGCTGATCATCAGGGCCAGCAGCGCACCGACGCCGGCCGAGGGCAGGGTGGAGAGAATCGTCAGCGGGTGGATATAACTTTCATACAACACGCCCAGCACGATGTAAACGCAGATCACTGCCGCCAGGATCAGCCAGAGCTGGTTGGACAGCGAGTTCTGGTAAGCGCCGGCCGCGCCCAGAAAGGTCAGGGTGACGCTGGCTGGCATGGCGATGTCTTTGGCGGCGCGTTTGATCTCGTCGACGGCTTTCCCCAGCGAGACACCGGGCGCCGTGTCAAAGCCCAGAGTAGTCGCCGGGTACTGGGCCACATGGGTGATTTGCAGGGGTGCCGGCCGCTCGCTGATGCTGGCAATCGCCGACAGCGGCGTGGTGCCACCGGCGCCAGTTTTCAGCTGCAGATTGCCCAGCGAGGCCGGCGTGGTCAGCTGGTCGGGCATGGCCTCGAGAATCACGCGGTATTGGTTGGTCTCGGTAAAAATCGTCGAGACAATGCGCTGGCCAAAGGCGCTGTACAAGGCATCGTCGATCGACGAAGTGGTGATGGCCAGCCGCGAGGCGGTGTCGCGGTCCACGGTAATGTAGGCCGAGGCGCCGCTGGAGCCGGCATCCGAGGCCACGTTACGCAGATCGGCAAGTTCGCTCATGCGCTGCGCGAGTTTGTTGGCCCACAAGACCACGGTGGTGTTGTCCACGCCTTCGACCGAGACGCGGAACTGGGTCGGCCCGGTTTCAGCGTCAATCGTCAGGTCCTGGGTCGGCTGCAGGTAAAGCGTGACACCGGCGATTTTGCCGACACCTTCCTTGAGCCGGTCCATGGTTTCCTGCTGGCTGCCGATGCGGTTTTTCTTCAGATTAATCAGCATGCGGCCGGTATGCAACATGGTGTTGTTGGCGGCATCGACCCCGATGAAGGAGCTCAGGGTATCGACATCCGGGTCTTCCAGGATGGCTTTGGCCGCCGCTTGTTGCAACCCGGCCATGCGTGCATAAGACACCGATTGCGCGGTTTCAATCCGGGCCTGCAACTGGCCGGTGTCCTGCGTGGGGAACAGGCCTTTGGGAATCAGTACATACAGCAACACCGTCAGCAGCAGGGTGGCCAGTGCCACCAGCAAGGTGGCGCCCTGGTGTTTGAGCACCCAGGTCAGCCAGCGGTCGTAATGCCTGATCACGTCGTCAAAAAAATGCTGCAGCCGGGCGCCCAACTTGCTGCCCTGGCCTTGGGGCACATGTTTGAGCCAGCGTGCCGACATCATGGGCACCAAGGTCAGCGACACCACGGCGGAGATCAGGATGGTGATGGCCAGCGTGACTGCAAACTCGCGGAACAAGCGCCCCACCACGTCGCCCATGAAGAGCAGCGGGATCAGCACGGCAATCAGCGAGACGGTCAGTGAAATGATGGTGAAGCCGATTTGTTGTGCGCCCTTGAGCGCGGCGGCCATCGGCTCCTCGCCTTCCTCGATGTAACGCGAGATGTTTTCAATCATCACAATCGCGTCGTCCACGACAAAACCCGTGGCGATGGTCAGCGCCATCAGGCTCAGGTTGTTCAGGCTGTAACCCAGCAGGTACATCGCGCCGCAAGTGCCTATCAGTGAAATCGGCACGGCCAGGCTGGCGATCACGGTGGCGCGCAGGCTGTGCAGAAAGGCAAAAATCACCAGCACCACCAGCAACACGGCCAGCAGCAGCTCGATTTCCACATGCAACACCGAGGCCCGTATGCCGGTGGTGCGGTCACTCAGCACGTCGACCTTCAACGCCGTCGGCAGGCCGGCCTGCAATTCGGGCAGGCGGGCCTTGATCGCATCGACGGTGGCAATCACATTGGCGCCGGGCTGACGCTGCACGTTCAGGATGATGGCGGGTTTCAGGCCGCTCCAGGCGCCGAGTTTGATGTTTTCGGCGCTGTCCACCACACGTGCGACGTCCGAGACACGCACGGCCGCGCCATTGCGCCAGGCCACGATCAGCTTGTTGTAGTCGGCGGCCGCCAGCAACTGGTCGTTGGAGTTGATGGTGTAGGCGCGGGTCGGGCCGTCGATGCTGCCTTTGGCGCTGTTGGCATTGGCGGCGCTGATGGCGGTGCGCAGCGAGTCGAGTGCCAGCCCATAGGAGGCCAGCGCCCGGGTATCGGCCTGGATACGCACGGCCGGCCGCTGGCCGCCGCTGAGCGACACCAGACCAACGCCGCTGACCTGGCTGATCTTGAGCGCCAGCCGGGTGTTGACGATGTTTTGCACCTCCGTCAGCGGCAAGGTGTCCGAGGTGATGGCCAGGGTCAGCACCGGGGCATCGGCCGGGTTGACCTTGGCATATACCGGCGGGGCTGGCAGGTCGGCCGGCAACAGCGAGCCGCCGGCGTTGATGGCGGCTTGCACTTCCTGTTCGGCCACGTCGAGCGAGATGCCCAGGCCAAATTGCAGGGTGACGATGGATACACCGGCGGCACTGGTCGAACTCAGGCGCTGCAAGCCGGACATCTGGCCGAAGTTGCGTTCCAGCGGCGCGGTCACGGTTTGCGCCATGACCTCGGGGCTGGCGCCGGGGTACAGCGTCTGCACCTGGATCGTCGGGTAGTCGACCTGGGGCAGGGCCGACAGCGGCAGGAACTTGAAGCCGACCAGGCCGGCCAGCACGATGGCCACCATCAGCAGCGAGGTCGCGACCGGGCGCAGGATAAAGGGACGGGAGGGGCTCATGCGAGGGATTCCTGGCGGCCGCTCATTGCGCCGGCCGTTCGCCCTGCCGGCGTTTCTCCATCATCTCCCGCCAGCGCGCCTGCGCGGCGGGGTCGCCGCGGTCCAGCTGTTCAAAAAAGCGCTGCCGGCGCTCCAGCGCGGCCGGATCGTCCTTGACCTGCTCCAGCATGCGTTGCCGTTGTTCGGCGCTTGGGCCATCGCCTTTGGCCACAGGTGCGGGTGCGCGGCTTTCCGCAGGCGGCACACGCGGCGCTGCAGCACTGGGGCCGGCCGCTGCCGCTACCGGCTCGGAGGCCGATCGCGCGGGGGCGGGTGCGGAGGCGCCGCCCGCCGGTGCGCCGGGACGCTGGCGCCTGGCGCCAGAACCTGCGCCGCCCGGCGGGTCGCCCGGCAGCACCACACGGGCGCCGTCCTTGAGTCGGTCCGCGCCTTCGGTGATGACACGTTCTCCGACCTTCAGACCGGTGCTGATCACCACCTTGTCCACCGTGGCCTGGCCACGCGTGACCGGCCGCAGGGACACGGTGCGTTCGGCGCTGTTAACCACATACACATAGTCGCCGGTGCTGCCATTGCGCAGGGCGGTGATCGGGACCACCACCGCGTTGTCCAGGGTCTTGACCAGCAACTGCACGTTGACAAACTGGCTGGGGAACAGGGTGAGCTGGCTGTTGGCAAAACGGGCTTTGGCCTTGACCGTGCCGGTGGTGATGTCCACCTGGTTGTCCAGCGAGGCAAACACGCCGGTGTCCAGCGTGGCCGAGCGGGTCCGGTCCAGCGCGATAACTTTCATGGCGACGTTGCCGCTGGCGTTTTGCTGCAGTTCCGCGGCCCGGTCTTGTGGAATGGAAAACACCACATCCATCGGGCTGACCTGCGTGATCAGCGCAATGCCGTTGACATCGCTGTTGCTGACCACGTTGCCGACGTCCACGGTGCGCAAGCCGACCCGCCCGCTGACCGGCGCCACCACCCGGGTGTAGCCCAGGTTCAAACGGGCCGCGCCTTCGGCGGCCTTGTCGATCACCACCGTGCCTTCGAGTTGTTTGACCAGGGCCGCCTGGGTGTCGACATCCTGGCGCGCAATCGAGTCCTGGGTCAGCAGGGTTTTGAAGCGCTGCAGGGTCACGCGGGCGCTGTCGAGTTGTGCTTCATCCCGCTGGCGCTGGCCGCTGGCCTGCATCAAAGCCATTTCAAACTGGCGCGGGTCGATGGTCGCCAGCAGGTCACCGGCACGCACCATCTGGCCTTCCTTGAACAGCACTTTTTCCATCACGCCGGACACCTGGGGACGCACCCTGACGGTGGCTTGCGGCGTGACGGTGCCCAGGGCCTCCAGCACCACCGGGATGCTGCTTTGCTCGGCCGTGGCCACCCCCACCGTGGTGGCCGGGGCGCCGCGCCGGCCGGCCGGCGGGCCACCGGGCCCGTTGGCGGCGCTGCTTGCGTCGGGTGAAGGATGGGTCAGGTACCAGGCCAGCCAGCCGGTGCCGGCCAGGACCAGCAGCGCCAGCACGCCGCCCACGATGGAGGCGCGGCGGCTTAGACGCTTGCGGGGGCTGGTACCGGGGACGGTTTGCGGTGTGTTGACTTTCGGGTCCATCCGTTATCCTTGTTGCCCGCCGCGGCGCCAGGGGGCCGCGGCATTTTTTTGTTTGATTGGGAGCGCTGATCAGCACGGTCGGCAGGACAGCGGCGTCCCTCTTGATTCACCGCCCGGACTGCTTCACCTGCGCAGAATAATTATCACTGCAAGGCCTGGCGCCGATTTTGCGCGCGGGACAAGCGCGGGTAAACGTCAGGTAAAGAAAAAAGGAGGGCGCCCGGGGCATGCGCGAGGCGCGCGAAGGGCGGTTTTGCTATGTTGTTGATAGCTGCTTGCGCCCGTTTTACCTGGGTTGGAGGCCGATTTGATGCATAAGACCAGCCTAAAACCTCTGGCGCGGCCACCCCGTCCCTAAAATCAGGTCATTGCTTTTTATGGAAAGAACACGGCGTGACTGAACCTATCTCGACCGACCTGCACATCTGCCAGGCCGACTACCACGACGCCGCACATGCCGAGGCGCTGGTGTTGCTGCTGGACGCGTACGCGCAAGACCCCGCCGGCGGCGACCAGCCGCTCAGCGACTTTGCCAAAAACAACCTGGTGAAAGAGCTGGCCGCACGCCCGCAAGCCTTCAGCGTGCTGGCGTTTGACGGCACGCAGCCGGTGGGCCTGGTCAATTGTCTGGAAGGTTTTTCCACCTTTGCCTGCCGACCGCTGGTCAATGTGCATGACCTGGCCGTGTTGGCCAGCCACCGCGGCCGACGTGTCGGCGAGTTGATGCTGGACCTGGTCGAGCAAATCGCGCGCAACCGCGGCGCATGCAAGCTGACGCTGGAAGTGTTGCAGGGCAATGCCAGCGCGATGCGGCTGTATGAACGCGTGGGTTTCGCCGGCTACCAATTGAGTCCTGCCCTGGGCCAGGCGCAGTTTCTGCAGAAGTGGCTGGCCTGAACCAAGAGCTACTTGGGCTGAAAAGCGATCAGGCCCATGCCCGCCAAGCTGACAGCGACCCCGGCCACATCCCAGGCGCTGGGGCGCACCCCGTCCACCGCCCAGAGCCAGGACAGGGCCACGGCGATATACACCCCGCCGTAGGCGGCATAGACCCGGCCGGCCGCCGCATCGTGCAGGGTCAACAACCAGGCAAACAGCGCCAGGCTCAGGCCCGCCGGCAGCAGCAGCCAGGCCGAAGCCCCTTTGCTGAGCCAGAGGTAGGGCAGGTAACAACCGACAATTTCAGCGAGCGCGGTGGCGAGGTAGAGCAGCAGTGTTTTCACGGGAGGCCTTGAAGGGATGAGCCGAGTTTACTTTTCGGCGTGGGAGGCATCACGCAAAACCAGAGGCAAAGTGTCTTGGGCAATCGTCAACACGCCGTTGCCGGTCCCGTGCAGCACGTGAACACAGCCCCCCGCTGGCACACCGTGGGTTTACTACAGCAACCGCGGCAGCTGCGCGGCCATGGCGGTGCTGCCGGGCCATGCCAGCACGATCCGGCTGTATGACCGGGTCGGTTTCGCTGGCTACCAGTTGAACCCGGCCCTGGGCCAGGCGCAGTTTCTGCAGAAGTGGCTGGCCTGAAGGGCTGCTGCCCTACACGCCCGTAAAGACGGGCGGGCGTTTTTCCTTCATGGCCAAGGCGCCTTCTGCCGCATCTGCGCTTTGTGCCAGCTGTTGCGCCGCATAGTGGGTAGCATACATGGCTTCGACCGGGCCGCGCGCCAAGGCTTCGCGCGCGGTTTGCTTGAGAAAACGAAGCACCAGCGGCGCTGCCGACGTCAGGCGCTGTGCCATGGCCATGGCCGCGGCGGTTTCCTCGCCCGGTGCGCATACTTGGTTGACAAAGCCAGCCTCATAGGCGCGTTGCGCGGACAACGGGGTGCCCATCAGCATCAGTTCCATGGCCACTTTGTGCGGAATACGCGGTATCAGCGACGAGATCAGGCCCGCCGCCATGCCCAGCCCGGCTTCCGGGTACACAAAGCTGCTGGTGTGCGAAGCCACGCAGAGATCACAAAAAGCCACCATCGACACGCCGGCCGCGATCACCGGCCCGTTGACCGCCGCAATCACCGGTTTGCCCAGCGCGAAGGCCAGGTCCGGCACCGCCTGCCAGAAATGAGCCGGCGGATCACGGATATCCAGTCCCGCCGTAAACACCGGGCCTTCGGCGCGCAACACGGCCACTCGGTCACTCGAGTGCTGGAAGCGTCGCCATTCCTGATGGAGTTGCTCCGCCATCGCGGCATTCAGCGCATTTCGCTTGTCGGGCCGGTTGAGGGTGATCACCCGCACCGCGCCAACGGAGCGAACGTCGATAGTGGTATCGGTCATTGGCATGGCGTGCGGCTCAGCGGGCTTTGTCCAGGAACTTTTTGAAGATCTGCTGGGTCTCGTCGGTATTGAGCAGGTCGGCAAAGGCCCGGACCTCCAGATCGAAGGCCTGTGTGACTTGCGCCTGCGAAGTTTCCCTCAGCATCCGTTTGGCCGTGCGCAGGGAGTTGCGCGGCAGACGAGCCAGGTCTGCCGCTGTCTGGCGGGCCACGTTCAGCGCCTCGCCGGGGGCCACCAGCTCGGTGATGAAGCCGGCGTCGCGCGCCTCGGTGCCGTCAAAGTACCTGCATTGCAGCAACCACTGCCGCGCCTTGCGCACCCCCACGATTTTTTCGAGCAGGTAGGTCGAGGCACCTTCCGGGCACAGGCCCAGGGCCACAAAAGGCATGCGAAAGCGGGTCTGCGCCGGGGCATAGACAAAATCGAAATGCTGCAGCATGGTGGCGCCAATACCGATGGCGAAATTTTCGACCGCCGCGATCAGGGTGACGTTGGCCCGGGCGAGTGCCCGCAGGAAAACCACGGCGGGCGCATCCTCGTGGCCGCGCTTGGTCTGGAAGTCCTGAATGTCCGCGCCGGCCGTGAAGAGGCCGCCTGCGCCGTACAGAATCACGGCCGCGCACGTGGCGTCGGCGCCCGCTGCATCGACCAAGCGCCCGAGTTCGAGGTACATGTCGTGGCTGAGTGCATTGCGTTTGTCGGGACGATCAATGCAAATCTCCATCACACCGTTGGCAACGTGGCTGCGAATCATGGGGTCTCCTTGGGTTGTTGAGTTTCTTTGCCGACCACCCCGCGCTGCGCGAAGTCGGCGACGATTTCCGGGCTCAGGCCCAGGATGTCGGTCAATACCTCGGTCGTGTGGCGTCCCAGGGCCGCCGGCGTGCGCTCATAACGAACCGGTGTTTCGCTGAACTTGATGGGGTTGGCAATGCCGCGCATATACCCCTCGCCGTTCTCACTGCCGACATTGACTGCCATTTCCCGGTGAATGATCTGGGGGTGTTCGAACGTTTCGCGGTAGCTGTTGATGCGCCCGTGCGGGATGTCCCACTCCGAGAAGGCGGCCAGCCAGTGGCTGGTGGCTTGTTGGGCGACGAGTGCCTGCAAGCGGGGCAGCAACACATCGCGTTGCCGGATGCGTCCGGAGGTGAGCTGAAACTCCGTTGCGGCTTCCAGCGAGGGGTCGCCCAGCGCCCGGCAAAAACGCGTCCACTGCGAGTCGTTGCCGACCGCCACGACGATTTTTCCATCGGCCGTATCGAAGACCTGGTAAGGCACCAGCGCCGGATGGGCATTGCCCCAGCGGCGCGGGTCCAGGTCGTTGACCAGGTGGAAGGCTCCCTGGTTGGAGGCCAAAGCCGTCACGCAGTCGAGCAAGGCTAGATCGATGTACTGACCGGTGCCCGTGACATGGCGGTGGTTGAGTGCCGACAAAACGGCAATCGACGCATACAGGCCGGTGGTCAGATCGGCCACGGCAATGCCGACTTTCTGCGGTCCACCGCCGGGCAAATCGTCCTTCTCGCCGGTGATGCTCATCAGCCCGCCTTCCGCCTGGAAGACGAAGTCGTAGCCCGGTCGGTCAGCGTAAGGGCCGGTTTGTCCATAACCCGTGATCGAGCAATAAACGATGGCGGGGTTGATCTTTTTGATGCTTTCGTAATCGAGGCCGTAGCGGGCCAGATCGCCCACTTTGAAGTTTTCGATGAAGACATCACACTGGGTCGCCAGCTTGCGCACCAGCTCCGCACCTTCCGGATTCGCGATGTCGATGGCGACGGAGCGCTTGTTGCGGTTGGCCGAGGCGAAGTAGGTCGCGTCACGGGTCTCCCGGCCATCCGTGGTCCGGAAGTAGGGCGGGCCCCAATGCCGTGTGTCATCCCCGCGCGCGGGGTGTTCGATCTTGATGACATCGGCGCCCATGTCGGCCAGAGTCTGGGTACACCACGGACCCGCGAGGATGCGGGTCAGGTCCAGCACGCGCACATTTCCCAATGCTTGATTCATGTGATCAACCCTGTTGCGGCGCATTCTGTTGAATGGCCTTGTATTCGAGAAACTCATCGAGGCCGACGCTGCCGCCCTCGCGGCCCACGCCGCTTTGCTTGAAGCCGCCAAAAGGCGCGAGCGCATTGAAACGTGCGCCATTGATATCGACCTGGCCGGCCCGGATGCGCCGCGCGACCTGCAAGGCCTCTTGCGGCTCGCCCCACACCGCAGCGGCGAGTCCGAACACCGTGTCGTTGGCGATGCGCACGGCCTCGTCCACATCGCGGTAGGTCATGACACTCAGCACCGGTCCGAAGACCTCGTTGCGTGCCAGCACATTGCCTGGCTCCACCCAGAAAGCCTGCGGACTGACAAAAAAGCCGTCGGCCGGGGCGGAAGCCGGCGCATGGATCGCTTGGGCGCCTTGCGCGATACCTTCGGCGATCAAGGCCTTGACGCGGTCTTGCTGCTGGCGGGAGATGAGTGGTCCGACCCGCGTGCCGTCAGCCAGGCTCTCGCCCAAAGTCAATTTGGCCATCTCCAGCTTCAGGAGCTCATCCACTTGCGCCTGCTGGTCCTCGGGCACCAGCAGGCGGGTATGGGCACTGCAGGTCTGGCCGTTGTTGAGCATGCAGGAGCCCAGCGTGGCTTTCACGGCGCGCGCCAGATCGCCGCTGGGCAGGACCAGCGCCGGGGACTTGCCGCCCAATTCGGTGGTGACCTTCTTGACGGTGGCCGCCGCCAGCGCGGAGACGGCGCGGCCGGCTTCGGTCGAGCCGGTGAAGCTGACCATGTCGACGCGCTCCGCGGCCGCCAGGAAGGCGCCGACTTCGGCGCCCAGCCCGTTGACCACGTTGACCACACCCGCCGGAAAGTCCGATTCGTCCAGCGCTTCGCTGATCAGTTGTGTGGTGAGCGGCGTCAGTTCGCTGGGCTTGAGCACCACCGTGTTGCCGGCCAGCAGGGCGGGGACCACCTTGAGCACAATCTGGTGCAGGGGGAAGTTCCAGGGCGTGATGCAGGCCACCACGCCGAAGGGCTCTCGCACGATCAGGGAGTTGCCGACCTGCTGCTCCCAGGCCAGCGAAGCGATGGACTGGATGAAGTGCTGGATATTGCGAATCGGTGCATCCACCTGCACGATGTGCGCGATCTTCAGGGGTGTCCCGATCTCGCTCGCCATGGCCTGGGCCAGGCTGTCCTTGCGGCGGGCCAGTGCCGCGCCGAACTTGCGGAGAAGGTCGGTGCGCTGTTCCAACGGGGTGTCAAACCAGGCCGGAAACGCGTCATGGGCGGCATCCACCGCCAGCGCCGCATCCTGTGTGTGTCCGCACGTCACCCGGGCGAGGGGCTTGCCCGTGTTAGGGTTTTGCACATCGACGAAGGCCGTGGCCAGCGATGTACGCCAGGTGCGGCCTATGTATTGCTGGTCGTAAGTCAATGTCATGATTTTTCTTCCTCCAGGGCTTGCACGCGTCCTGGCTGGCCAGACCAGCCCCAGGCCAGCGACGTGCGGGAAACCCCCATCAGCACGCCATTGAGGGCGCTGGGGTGGATCCAGAGGCCATCCCTTTCCGTGGGTGTGGTGGTTCTGCGTGTCCATTTGTGCTGGTGGCGCTCCAGCCGGGCAATCACGTCCGCCAGGTCATCGGTCTCCACGTAACACATGTAGAGCGCGTCGCCTCGTTTGGCGGAGAACCGCCCCATGGCAAAGGCCGGGTCGTGCGCTTCGGACAGTTCGATGCGATCCAGGCATTTCGGATCGAATAGCATGAGCGTGCCCTCATAACCAAAACGCTGGAAGGTGATGTCCACCATGTGTTCGCGCGGCAGTCCCAGACGTGTCGCGTAGTGCTCCGCTACCTTGTGCCAGTCGGAGCGCAAGACCATCGTCAGTTCATACAGAAACTCGACCGGACCGCCTCCCCGGACGGGGGCTTGCGCGGGCGCAGCGCTAACCACGAGCGGCAGCCCATAAAGATCGTCGCTCTCGGGGTAGAGGCGGCCATCGGCCTGGACGAGGCGGGTGCCCTGCGCCGTCAGCCCGCGCTGGCAGCTAGCGAGATCGCCGGTGGTCACGCCACCGCGGAAAAGCCCCTGGCCGAACTGGCTCAGATGGGTCTCCACCTGCCCAGTCCCCAGTGGCTTGCAGAGCTCCACTTCGCTCGCGCCGAGGGCCATGCGGCGTATGCGTGCGTTGAGATGTGTGCTCTCAAAATCGCCGATCACCGTTGCGCCCAGCACATTGCGGTAGTTGTTTTCTGCCTCATCAAGGTCGTTGACGGCAACGAGAATCCTGTCTACGTTTTTAAACATGGCTTGTGGTGTCCTGGTTGGAAAAATGGATGGGCCGGCAAGAGGCCGCCCGGCAGGGCTGGCCCTGGCGTCAAAGGTGCGAAGGGGCGGGCGGCCTGGTTGGCGCTGCGGCTGCCCCGCCTCCGTGGCCTGTGCAAGCGGCTGGTGCTTGCACAGTGTCTGCTGCGTGACGGCGCTTGCTGCGCCGACCGCGGATCAGTCTGCCTTGATGCCCAGTTCGTTGATCAGGCTTCCCCAGCGGCGATCTTCCGACGCAATGAAGTCGCGGTATTGCTGGGGTGTGCTGGGCGTGATGTCGATGTTTTGCTGCTTGAAGAATTCGACAAATTCCGGCTTGGCCTGAACGGTACGAACGGCGGCATTGAGCTTGCGCACGATTTCCGGCGGCGTCGCCTTGGGCAGGTGGATGCCGAACCATGACGCGACCGTGAACTCCGGCAAACCGCTTTCCACAAAGGTGGGAACCTGCGGCAAAGCCGCCGAACGAACCGCCGTGGTCACGCCCAGAGGTACAACTTTTCCGGACTTGATGTGGGGCAGCGCCGTGTTGATGCTGTCGAACATGAAGTCGAGGTTACCTCCCAGCAGGTCCATCATGGCGGGCGCGCTGCCTTTGTAAGGCACATGGACCACCTTGATGCCGGCCTGTTTGGCAAACAGTTCTGCCGACAGATGCGAGGAGGAACCCGGACCGAAGGAGCCGTAGTTCAGCTGGCCCGGGCGCTTCTTGGCCTCTTCCACCAGACGGGCGACGCTTGAATAAGTCTGTGCCTTCTGGGCGTTGACCACCAACACATTGGCGCCATCGGCGACCTTGGCCACGGGGATCAGGTCACCCGGCGCATAGGGCATCTTTTGCAACAGAAACTGGTTGACGCTGACCTGGCCGATCGCGCCAAACATCACCGTGTAGCCGTCCGGACGCGACTTGGCGACCATGTTGGCGGCGATGGATCCGTTGGCACCGGCCCGGTTGTCCACGATCACGGGCACTTTGAGAACCAGCGCCAGCTCGACCGCCAGTTTTCTGGCAATCGCGTCATTGATGCCACCTGCCGGATAACCCAGCACAAAGGTGAGGGGCTTTTCAGGCCAGTTTGCATCAGCTTTGGTGTCCTGTGCCGCGCTGACGGTGGGTAAACCCAAAGCCGTTGCGGCGACGCAAGCGAGGGCCAGGCGAACGCCCTGACGACGGATGGCACTGTGGAATGGTTGGACCGGTTTCATGTCTGTCTCCTCGTGTAATAGACGATCTGATTCTCCCCACGCCGGTCCAGCCCGGGACACCCGGATCACGACTTTTGTGCGAATATCGCCCAATTCAGTACCTACTGCCCCTCGCCATGCCCCAGTTCGAAGAAATCCAGCACATTGCCGCCGCCCACAAGGGCGACCCAGACTTCATGCTGTCCCTTGCCAGAGGCATGCAGGTGTTGCTTGCGTTCTCCGAGCGCAAGACGCCGGCCTCTCTGTCGGAGATCGCCCTCAAGACGAGCCTGGACCGCGCGGTCGTGCGGCGCTGTGTCTACACGCTGGGGAAGTTGGGCTTGGTGGGGGGCGTGGGCAAGAAATATGCACTGAACGCCGAAGTCCTCAGCCTGGGCCATGCCTATTTTTCGTCGGCCGACCTGATCACGCGGGCACAACCCGTGCTGGATCAGCTGAGCGAGAAAATTCACACCAATTGTTCATTGGCGATTCTGAACCAGGGGGATGTGGTCTACCTAGTGCGTTCGCAGAGCCGGCGCCTGATGCAGCGCTCCCTGGGGATGGGCAGCCGCCTGCCCGCGCATTGCACTTCACTGGGACGGGTATTGTTGGCCCACATGCCGGCCAAGGAGTTCAGTATCTACCTGGCCGCCACGCAGTTTCAGCCCCTGACGTCGTTTACCGTGACGGACAAGCGGGCCTTGCGAACCATTTTGAAAAACATACGCAAGGATGGTTTTGCCATCGTCAACCAGGAGATAGAGATGGACCTGGTGGCCATTGCCATCCCTGTCCGGATGGCGGGTTACAACGAACTCATGGCCCTGAGCGTGACGGTGAACCCGCGCTACACCGCCGCTGAAGACATGAAGGCGCGTTATCTGGAGGCCATGCAGCAGGCGGCCACGCAGTTGCTAACGGTCTAGGTCTTGTCGGTCGCAGTCTGGCCCAGCCCGCGGCTGAGCAACACACCGGCCCACGCGCCTATGAATTCGGCGAGCATAAAGCCTGGTGCGCTGGCGGGCGCAATGCCGGCAAAACTGTCCGACAACATGCGTCCCAACACCGCCGCCGGGTTGGCAAACGAGGTGCTGGCAGTGAACCAGTAGGCCGCGCCTATGTAGCAGGCCACCAGCGCGGCCGCTTTGCTCGGCGGCGCACGCAACACCACGAGGATCAGCCCGGCCGTGGCCACGGCTTCCGCCAGCCACTGGCCCCAGCCGCCGCGCAGGTGGTGGCTGAACTGCAGCACCCCCAGGTCAAACATGGCATGCGCCAGCCAGGCCCCGGCCACCGCACCCAAGCCCTGGGCTGCTATGAAAAATAGAGCTGTTTGTGTCCGCCCGGTCTGGGCTGGAGGGCCTTTCGACCACATGACCAGGGTCACCAGCGGGTTGAAGTGGGCGCCGCTGACCGGGCCCAGCACCTCAATCAGCACGTAGAGCGCAAACACCGTGGCCAGGGTATTGGCCAGCAGCGCCAGCGCCAGGTTGCCGCCAGCCAGCCGTTCGGCCATGATGCCGGAGCCAATAACCGCGCAGAGCAGGGCGGCGGTGCCGACGAACTCCGCCAGGAGTTGGCGTGGCAGTGGGTGAGGTTGGGCGTGACCGGCCAGCCGCGCAGCGGCGGCGCTCATGAAGCGCTCAGGCAAGCGGTGTTTGTGGGGCTGATTTCGCAGCTGCCGCCTTCACAACAATGCTCGGTCAAATAAGCCAGCAGCGCATTCATCTGCGCAAAATTGGCGCGGTAAATCAGGTTGCGGCCGCGTGGCTCGCTGCTGACCAGGCCGGCATGCGCCAATTCCTTGAGGTGGAAAGACAAGGCGCTGGGCGCCACACCGAGTTGTTCGGCGATGTTGCCCGGCGTCAGCCCATCGGGCCCGGCCATCACCAGCGCACGGAAGGTACGCAGACGTTGTGCTTGCGCCAGCGCCGCCAGGGCCTTGACGGCAACACTTTCGTCCCGCGGTGCGAAGGCTGGGGTTGGCGATTTTGATTTCATGATTCAAATATAATTGAATTATTGAATCAAAACAATCCCTTCCACTTCCTGTTGGATCGACAGGCGGGGCAGGCACAAGGAGTACCGCCACATGTCCAGCATCACGATTTATCACAACCCGCGTTGCAGCACCTCGCGCAACACGCTGGCCCTGATCCGCAACAGCGGCGCCGAGCCCGAGGTCATCGAATACCTGCTGACACCGCCGACCCGGGAGACCTTGCAGGCGCTGATCGCACAAATGGGCATCCCGGTGCGCGAACTGATACGCAGCAAGGAAAAACTCTACACAGAGCTGCAACTGGACCAGCCCGCGCTCAGCGACGAGGCCTTGCTGGACGCCATGCTGGCCCATCCCATCTTGATCAACCGGCCGATGGTGGTGACGCCGCTGGGCACGCGCCTGTGCCGTCCTTCCGAGTTGGTGCTGGACATTCTGCCCAGCCCGCAGCAGGGCGCTTTCACCAAGGAAGACGGCGAGCCGGTGATCAACGACAAGGGCGAGCGTGTTGCTGGGCGCTGATCTTCCCAATCTTGAATCGGCGCTGCTTGCGCCGCCGTCAGTCAGCGCTCTGCAGTCCGACCGGCCTTCGGCGCATGCGCCACGTATCTTGTTGTTGTACGGCTCGGTGCGTGAACGTTCCTACAGCCGGCTGCTCAGCGAAGAAGCCTCACGGCTGCTGCAGGCCATGGGCGCCGAGACCCGTACCTTTGACCCGCGCGGCCTACCGCTGCCCGACGACGCGCCCGACAACCACCCCAAGGTGCAGGAGTTGCGGCAACTGGCGCAGTGGGCCGAAGGCATGGTCTGGACCTCGCCCGAGCGTCACGGGTCCCTGACCGGCATCATGAAGTCGCAGATCGACTGGATTCCGCTGGCCGACGGCGCCGTGCGGCCGACCCAGGGCAAAACCCTGGCGCTGATGCAGGTCAGCGGCGGCTCGCAGTCTTTCAACGCCGTCAACCAGTTGCGCGTCCTGGGCCGCTGGATGCGCATGTTGACCATTCCCAACCAGTCCTCGGTCGCCAAGGCTTTTCTGGAGTTTGACGAGGCCGGGCGCATGAAGGCATCAAGCTATTACGACCGCGTGGTGGACGTGATGGAAGAACTGCTCAAGTTCACCTTGCTGACGCGGGACGTGTCGCCTTATCTGGTGGACCGGTACAGCGAGCGCAAGGAGAGTGCGCAGGCGCTGGCCAGGCGGGTGAATCAGCGGGGTTTGTGAGTTTTATACGCCAAACAGGCCTCTAGCCCTTTAGGTTTGGGCGTAAGTAGCTATTGAATTTGTAGCGACTGGCTATGCGCTTCTGTCACCCGCAGCTCAATAAGACTTGGGCAAGCCCAGTACTTTTTCGGCGATAAAACACAGGATCAGTTGAGGGCTCACGGGGGCCAGGCGGGGAATCCAGGACTCACGCAGATAGCGCTCCACGTGGTATTCCTTGGCGTAACCCATGCCACCATGGGTGAAGATGGCGTTTTCGCAAGCGTGGTAACAGGCTTCTGCGGCTAGATACTTCGCGCTGTTGGCCTCGGCGGCGCATGGCAAATGCTGGTCATACAGCCACGCGGCCTTCTGGACCATCAAGTCAGCAGCTTCCAGCTCCATCCAGGATTTGGCCAGAGGGTGCTGGATGCCTTGGTTTTGACCAATCGGGCGACCAAACACTTCGCGCTCATTGGCATAACCCGCTGCGCGTTTTAAGGCCGCACGCCCCAAACCCACGGCTTCGCTGGCGATCAGGATGCGCTCCGGGTTCAGGCCGTGCAGGATGTAGCTGAAGCCTTTGCCTTCTTCTCCCACACGGTCTTCCACGGGAATACGCAGACCGTCAATGAAGACCTGGTTGGAGTCCACGCACTTGCGGCCCAGTTTTTCAATTTCCCGGACTTCAACCTTGCTGCGATCCATATCGGTGTAAAACAGGCTCAAACCTTCGGTGCCCTTGCAATCTTCGATAGGTGTGGTGCGCGCCAGCAGCAAGATCTTGTTGGCCACTTGGGCCGTGCTGATCCAGACCTTCTGCCCATGCGCGACATAGTGATCGCCGTCACGTACCGCACGCGTCTTGAGCTTCAAGGTGTTCAGCCCGGTATTGGGTTCGGTTACCGCGAAGCAGGCCCGGTCCGTGCCCGCAATCAGCGGCGGCAACCAGCGCTGCTTTTGCGCATCGGTGCCGAACACCACGACGGGGTGCAGGCCAAAAATATTCATGTGCACCGCAGAGGCGCCAGACAAACCTGCGCCGGTCGCGGAAATCGTGTGCATCATGAGCGCCGCTTCACTGATGCCCAGGCCTGCACCGCCATAGGCCTCGGGCATGGCGATGCCCAGCCAGCCCGAATCCGCCAGCGCGCGGTGAAAATCATCAGGGAAGCCGCCTTCCTGGTCCTTGCGCAGCCAGTAGTCAGCATCGAATGGCGCACAAACACGCTCAATGGCATCGCGGATTTGTTCTTGATCAGGGGTCCGTGCAAAGTTCATCGTGAGGCTCCGTTCGAAATGGCGTTGTCGGGGCGAATCACTTTGTCGGGCGATTCGCCGTAGGGTGGGCTGTAGATCACGAGCAGCTTCACGGGGCTGTCACTGGTGACCGTGAAGACATGCATTTGGTCGGCAGGGAAGAAACAGGTGTCGCCTGGCGCCATCTCAAACGACTGGCCGGCCACCTCGACATGCGCTGTGCCTTCCAGCAGGTAGCAGGCTTGTTCAATGCCAGGGTGGGCATGGGGCAAAGCCCCACCCCCTTTATGCAGCGTTCCCAGCAAGACCTCCATCTGCTGGGCCCCGACGGTCTCGGGGCCAATCAGTCGTTGATTGCTGGTGTGATGGTGGTTGGCCGGCTGATAAGCCGGCACATCTTTAGTACGAACCAGGTAACTTGGTTGCATGTTGTTATTCCTTTCAGATGGAAGTTCGGCAAGCACCCTGTTCGATCAAGGTGTTGATGCGTTCTGGGGTGTAACCCGCTTCTGCCAGGACTTGTCGGGTGTGTTCACCCAATCTTGGCGCGGGCGAAAAGCTGCGCGCAGGCGGCGTGGCCGACCACTTCGTTGGGTGCGCGAGTGTGTGCATCGGCCCTTCCGTCGGATGAACGCTGTCACGCACAAAGCCCGTGGCGCGCAGTTGTGGATTGACCAACAGGTCTTCCGGACTGTTCATCGGCATGTTGGGCACGTCGGCCGCATCCAGCAAGGTGCGCCATTGCGCGGTGCTGCGGCTGCGGAGGATGCGGGCGACTTCCGCATAAACCTCGTCAATATGGGCCGCACGTGCGCTGTGTGTCACAAAACGCGGATCGCGGCCCAGGCCATCGGACTCGCCTATGGCGTCAAAGAAACTTTTCCAGTGCTTGTCGTTGTAGATCAGGACACACAACATGCCATCGCTGGTGACATAAGGCTTGCGGTGTGGCGTCAGCAGGCGTGCGTAGCCGGGCTTCCCAAGCGGCGGCTCGAAAGTCAGGCCGGCCATGTGATCACCCAGGATGAACTGGGCCATGGCTTCAAACATAGGCACCACCACGGACTGACCCACGCCCGACTGGCTACGGGCATACAGTGCCGCCGTGACGGCGTAAACGGTGTGCAGGCCCGTCACGCGATCTGCCAGCGTGGTCGGGGCATAGGCGGGCTCGGGCGTCCCATATTGCTCCATCAGCCACGGCACACCTGTTGCACCCTGAATCAGATCGTCGTAAGCCGGCCGGGCGGCATCTGGACCGTCTTGATCAAACCCACAACAACTCACATGGATGATGCGGGGGTTGCGCAGACGTATCGCCTCGTAGTCCAGCCCCAAGCGGGCCAAAGCCTGTGGCCGCACGTTGCTGATAAACACGTCGCAACCCTCTGCCATTTTCAAGGCGGCCTCCAGGCCTTCCGGATGTTTGAGATCCAGGACGATACTTCTCTTGCCGGCGTTGGCATGCAGGAAGATATGTCCCATGCCGGCATGGGCCATCGGGCCGACGTGGCGCATGTTGTCGCCTTCCGGGGTCTCCACCTTGATCACCTCGGCGCCCAATTGCGCAAGAATCTGGGTCGCAAAAGGCCCCATGACAACAGAGGTCAGGTCGAGAATCTTCACACCTGCCAGCGGACCGGAGGTGGAGGCTGAATACGGAGCGCTCATGTTTATTCCGGGCGAATGCCGGCTTGCTTGATGAGGGTGCTCCAGTGCGCGAGCTGGTCCGCCACGTATTTGGCAAACTCTTCCGGCGTCTTGGTCGGCCAGGTCTCAAAGCCAAGCTGGCTCAGTGCTTTCTGTACGTCCTTGTCGGCCAGCACCTCTTGCAGCTCCATGTTCAGCTTGTCCACCACAGGCTTGGGCGTGCCCGCCGGTCCGAAGATGCCGTTCCAGGATGTCAAGTCAAAGCCGGGGACCACTTTGGCGATGGGAACTGCCCCTGGTATCGCTTTCAGCGGCTCTTTTGTCGTGACGCCCAGAACCCGTACGCTTCCCGCATTAATCATGCCCATGCCAGAACCCAGATCCACGACGTACATCTGGACTGACCCACCGATCAGATCGGTGAGGGCCTGGGGGCTCGATTTGTAGGGAATCGCAACGACATCCAGGCCCGCAATCCGCTTGATGGTTTCAGAGGCCACCAGGGAGGTGCTGTTCGGCGTGGCGTAAGAAAATTTTCCGGGGTTGAGTTTGGCTTGATCGATCCAGTCTTTGAGCGACTTTCCGGGATCGTTTTTGTTGACCACCAGGGCAAAGGGAAGTTCACCAATGCGGGTGACAGGTGTGAAATCCTTGATCGGGTCGTACTTGAGATTCAGGACCAGGCTGGGATTGGCCGAGTGTGATGTATTGGTCGTCATCAGCAAGGTGTAGCCGTCGGGCTTGGCCTTGGCCACGAACAGGGCGCCAATCTGGGCGTTGGCACCAGCCCTGTTGTCGATCAGAACGGGTTGTTTGAGTCGCTCGCCGAGCTTTCTTGCAACAATGCGTGCCACCGCATCCGTACCACTGCCGGCTGCAAATGGCACGACCAGCGTGACGGGCGCAGAGGGGTAGATTTGACTCAAGGCTGCCGAAGCCGCAAGCAAGCTAGCCGCCAGGGTAAGGGCGCGAGGAAGGATTGTCATGAAGCGTCTCCGTTTGTGAATGTCATTTGGCACCGTCCAGTCAGTGATGCGGTCACATCCTCCCCACTTCAATCATTCGTGTCCAATCCTATTTTTGGTTGGAGCAATTCTTTTTGAGAATCATTGAAAGATAATTGGCTCTCGGCCTAACCCACACGCTCCACCCATGAAGCTTCACTTTCTTCGTTACTTTGTCGTACTGGCTGAAGAATTGCATTTCGGACGGGCCGCAAACAAGCTTGCGATCACGCAGCCGCCACTGAGCAGCGCCATCAAGTCGCTGGAACAGGAGTTGGAGGTGCAACTCTTGATTCGCGATAGCAAACATGTCGAGCTGACCCAGGCCGGAGAGGCCTTCCTGGAGGAGGCGCGCCAGATTTTGGAACAAGTGGCGCGGGCTTCGAATGTGGCGAAAATCGTCGCCAGGGGGATGCGGGGGCGACTGGAGATTGGCATGACCGGTTCGCTGGTCTACCGGGAAGTGCCGACCATCGTGAGACAGTTCAATGCGGAAATGCCAGACGTGGATGTGGTGCTGAGGGAAATGTCCAGTGCCGACCAGTTGAATGAGTTACTGCGCGGCCAGATCCATGCCGGGTTTGTGAATGCCGCTACGGTTCCGCCCCAATTGGCATCGATGCCCATGGGTGAAGATGAATTTGTGCTCTGCTTGCCCGAGGATCATCCCAAAGCACAGGGCGCGACGGTCGATCTGAGACAACTGGCCGATGAACGGTTTGTGATGTTTTCCCGGGATGTGGCGCCTGCCAACCATGACAACGTGATCGCCATCTTCTCTCGCGCCGGCATACACCCCCAAATTGCGCATGCGGCCCGTCAATGGTTGACGATTGTGGCCATGGTCGCCAATGGCCTGGGTGTTTCTCTGGTGCCCCGCACGCTGGCTCGCTCGCGTGTTCACGGCGTGAAATTCATGAGGATTAGCGGTGAACAAGTGCTGGCACCGGCCATGCTGGTCTGGAATCCAGCTTATTACTTGCCGACCCTGCGTAGTTTTATTGAATGCTCTGAACGGATCCTCGCTCGGAAGGTGTGACTGGGCGAAGCATTTTTTCGGCAATAGCCCGTCGTGCATCAACGAAACTGCAGAGGTCCCCTGGGTCGCGTTCTGGCAAGGTTTATCCAGCCATCCAAACAGATCTTTCGTAGCGAATGCCTGCTGACGAGTCGGCCAAACTTTGAAATTCAAAGCCCAGAAAGCGGCCGGTGGCGACCGGCAGCAAACGCGGCTTTGCTGACGATCAAAGGGTCTACCGCGACAGGCTACAAAAGACTGCAAGCCGGCCTGCAAGCGAGAACTGCGACCGGCGGCATCCGCTGCATTGGGGTAGTTCGTTTAAGACCGACAACTGACATAGGGTTATTCACGCTGCTCGCTCCATACCCGACGTTGGTATCAGCAGGTTGGTGTCAGCAATGTGGCGCCAATTTCGATGACTGCTGCAACCGCACCTAGCCAGTACCAGCCAGTCATGCTGCTGCAATAAGCAGCGGCAAAAGGCTGCTGGGATCACCCGCATGGGAATGCTTGAGCTGCGTGCGGGTGGTGCATGGAAAAAGCCTGAGCTCGCCAAGCAAAACCCCGGTGCTCAAAGGCCGGGTGAAAAGCTGGTTGATCCAGAAAACCGAGGTACTGGCTTTGTGCGGGCGTGGCTGGCCGAGGGCGCCGACGGGGCACTGGCCGCCGCATTGGTGCTGTACGGGCCTGGGGCCGCAGCCTCACACCGCCGAAGCGGCGGCCTAGGCCTTCCGCCCGCAGCCTGCCGGTGCAGGCGGTTGGCTTACCACACCCTCAGCGTACAGGCTGGCGGCCGACGTCCTTCAACAGCTGTATGTAGCGATTGACCTGGGCCACCAAGTAGGCATCCGCTTGCGCTTGTGTGGCGAGTGGCAGCAACACCGTGCGGCCTTCCGCTTCCAGCCGCGCGCGCACGTCGGCTTGCTGGAGAGCATGGCCCACCGCCACGCGCAGACGGTCGACGAGCGCGCCAGGCGTGTCCTTGCGCACCAGGTAGCCGCCGCCGATCGTGTGCTCGAAATCCGGCAGTTGCTTGCTGGCGTCGATCTTCGGAATGTGCTTGAGCGTGGGCGGCAGGTTTTTGGAGAAGCTGGTCAACAGCTTCAGGCGCCCCTGCTGGGCCATGCCATCCATGCTGACCTGGTAGGCAAGGATGGCAAAGTCCACCTGCCCGCCGGCCAGGTCCTGCAGCGCGGGCGCGGACCCCTTGTAAGGCACGTGCAGGAAGTTCGCCCCCGTTCGTTTGGCCATCGCCTCGCCCATGAGGTGGTAGAGCGAGTCGATGCCCACCGTCGCGAAGCTCAGCGGTTTGTCCTTGTTTTTTTGCGCATAGGCGATGAATTCATCGAGCGTATTGATGTTGAGCCCATTGCGCACGAGCAGGACGATGGTGGCTTCCGTCGTGGGCTGCGCGAACTTGAAGTCGGTCGACTTGTATTTCGCCGCCTCGTTGAGCAGCGGAGCCAGGATCACTTCGTTCACCGAACCGTGGAAGAAGGTGTAGCCATCGGGCGCCGCACCGAGCACCTTGTTGGCGCCGATCACCCCTGTGCCGCCGCCGATGTTCTCGACGATGACCGGCTGCTTCAGGTCCTTGCCGATCGCCTCGGCAAAGATGCGCGCGGCCGCATCGCTGGGGCCGCCAGCTGGATACGGGACGACCAGCGACAGCGGCCGGTTCGGATAGGGCCCCGACTGGGCCCAGCTGGCAGGGGTGGCTGCCACCGCGGCTGCGGTCGCGATGAGGGATCGTCTCGAGAGGCTGTACATCGTTTTTGTCTCCTTGCAATTCACTCTTTTTGCTCTGTTCGCGGGTCCACTCAGCCGATCAGAGCAGGCGGGCATGCACCAGCCTGACCCAAAAGGCCGCGCCCGTGGGCAGGGCATCGTCGTTGAAGTCGTAGCCTGGGTTGTGCACCATGCAGCCTCCGTCTTCGCCCACGCCGTTACCCAGCCGCACATAGGCGCCCGGCACGGCTTGCAGCATGTAGGCGAAGTCTTCGCTGCCCATGGTCGGCTGGCGTTCCGACACCTTGTCGGCGCCAAGCAGGTCAATGGCGACTTGACGGGCGAACTCCGTGTGGTCTGCGGGGTTGACCAGCACTGGGTACTTGTGCACGTACTCAATGCTGCAGCCCAGGCCGTAGCTTTCGGCCTGGGCCTGCACGAAGGCCTTGATACGGCGCTCAATCTGCTCGCGTACCTTGGGCTCCAGCGTGCGCACCCCGATCTTGAGCACGGCGCGTTCGGGCACGATGTTGTACACCTCTCCGCACTGGACGGAGCCCACCGTGATGACCGCGGCGCGCTGCGCATCGATTTCCCGCGACACCAGGCTTTGCAGGCCCAGCACAATGCTCGCGGCACACTGCATCGGGTCGACGCCATGGTGCGGCATGGCCCCGTGGGCGCTCACGCCTGTCAATTCGACCGTGATTCGGTCAAAGGACGCCATGGCGGCCCCCGCGCTCATCGCCATATGGCCGACCGGCAGACCCGGGGCGTTGTGCAGCGCGTAGATGCTGTCGCAGGGGTAGCGATCGAAAAGACCTTCGTCCACCATGCGCAAGGCGCCGCCTTCGTTCTCCTCGGCCGGCTGAAAGATGAGATTCAGCGTGCCGTTGAAACGGCCATGTTCAGCCAGGTATTTCGCGGCGCACAGCAGGATGGCGGTATGGCCGTCGTGGCCACAGGCGTGCATCTTTCCGTGCACGGTGCTGCTGTAGGGCAGGCCGGTTCGCTCAACGATGGGCAGTGCATCCATGTCGGCGCGCAGGCCCAGGCGCTGTACACCGTTGCCTCGGCGCAACTGCCCGACCAGCCCGGTGCCACCGATGCCGCGCTCGACCTGATATCCCCATTCGGCGAGCTTTGCGGCAACCAGATTGCTGGTCTGCACCTCCTCGAAGGCAAGTTCCGGGTGCGCGTGGATCTCGCGTCGGATATCCACCAGTTCCGGCGCGATTCTCCGGATGTCTGTCAGCAATTCTTGTGCGGTCGGGTGTGTCAATGTAGGCATATGCCGAATTCTCTACAGGGGTCCCAGCACTATCAAGGCCACACATTGCGCTGAATCGTTGCCGAAAAAGCAACGGACCATGCGTACCCCGTTCGGTTGGCATCTAGCGCCGCACGGGAATTCTCTTGATGAAATGGTCAAGCAACGACTGGACCGCCGGCGACAGATGCCGGCCCACCCGGGTCATCACATGCATGCTTCCGCGGTTGAGGATCGGATTGACCATGGGCAGTGCCACCACGTCTGGCATGTGGATGCGCGAGGTGAAGGGGGCGCTGGCCGTGGTCAGTGCATAGCCCAGGCCGGCATCGGCGAACTGCCACAGCACCTTGAAGGAGCTGGTGGTCAGTACGTTGCGCAATTGCACCTGCTCGCTGATCTCTGCGGCCTGTATGTGCTGGCGCACTCCGAAGGTGTCGAGCATCGCCGCGCCAGGGTAGTCCAGCAGATCGCTGAGTTGCAGTGGTCGATCTATGCAGGCCAGCGGATGGGAGCGATGCACGATCGCCTGGATCGGTGCCGACGCCGTGCTGTGGTGCGATCGCAGACGGACGTCATGTGGCGGCTGGAAGACGATCCCGATTTCCACCTTGTCTTCGAGGATGAGGTCGATGCTGTCGGCGGTGCTGGCGACGTTCAGCGTCAATGTGACCTGCGGATGGCCGCGCACATACTCTGCGATGAGCGGATCGAAGAAGAGATCCAGCATGCCCTCTCCAAGCACCAGATCGATGTGGCCGCGGTTAGCATTGCGCAGGCTATCGACCTCGGCGTAGAAGGTCGCCTGCACATCAAGCTGCCGCCGCGCGTAGGTGGCGAGTAGCCGGCCTGCATCCGTGGGTACGACGCCGCGGCCGCGGCGCTCCAGCAGGGTCATCCCGCATTCCTTCTCCAGCAGCGCAACGGCGCGGCTCACGGCCGAGGGCTCGATGCCGAGCTGCTCCGCGGCGGCGCGCACCGAGCCGCTGGCAACGACCTGCTGAAAGTAGTGCACACGCCGCGAATCGAAGAGCTCCTGCATGGTGGCCATCATAGGGGGTAGACGCCATACCGCCTGCGCCACCGATGACCAGCAGACGCTGGCCCTCGCCACCGCCACGGGTCAAACCGAACCGGTCCAAAAGCATCTAGTAAGCCGTGAGCCCTGCCGAGGGCAGGGCTCACGGCCTTGGGAAAGGACAATCCTGGCGGCTTGTGATCGACGATGCGCTCATCTACGAGCTGCCATTGAGCGTTGCTGCCTTGCCGCCGCACGCTGCCGGCATAGAGCACTTCATAGCCGACGGCAAGCCGACACTGACGATCGGCAGCCTCGCTGCATTGCGGGTGCCCAAGCGCAACCCGTTGTCCGGTTGAATCTACCGCCCATTGCGGGCCTTTCCGTCTCCGAAAGCGGACCTTGGCGTTGCTTCCATCGGGCTTCGTAGACGGGCAAAGTCGCTGACCGCACGACGCCGGTCAAGGTGCAACAAGTCAGCGGGCTGAGGAGGACTTGCGCGCTGGAGGGGCCGCGTCGTTCCAGTGCCGTTCCCAGAGGGCTTCGCCGCGTTCGAGCGCGGCGCCCATTTCCTTCTTGCGGCGCTGCGCCACGGCCGTGATCAGCGCATTACACACCGAGAGCGCCGCCGTGTACGAATCAAAGGGCGATGCGCTGGAGGTGCGCACCAGCAGCAGGTGGTTGGCCGATGCCGCCGCGGGTGCTGTCGGTCCGTCGGTGATCACGATCACCTTCGCTCCCTTGTCACGAAAGTACTTGGCCGCGCGCGTGATAGCGAGTGAATGGCGCCTGAAGGTGGGGGTGAGCAACACATCGTGTTCGTCGATCCAGAGCAACTGGTCTTCGAGCAGCAGCGGGCTAGCCGACGCCATGAGACGCACGTCGGGCAGGCACAGGTTCAGATGCAGCGCCAGGTGGCTGGCCATCGCGGCGCCGTGCCTTTGCCCGAGCACATGCACACGCACCTTGCGCTGCGTGAGCAGTCGCACCGCAGCTTCGAAGGCCGCCACGTCGAGCGACGCGAAAGTGGCGCTGAGGTTGTGCTGGTCGTGCAGCAGCGCGTTGGCCAGGCAGGACCGGATGGAGCTGTCGTCGTTGATCACGGCGTCAGCACGCGTGGCGGGCGAGGCCAGCAGGGCGGTCACCTCAGCGCGGGCTTCCATCTGCGCTTCGGCGTAACTTTCATAACCCAGCTTGGCGAGCAAGCGGACCACGGTGGACGCGCTGGTGCCCACTTTTTTGGCAAGGCTTGTGGCCGAGGCGAGCAGGCCTTGCGGATGATGTGCCTGCAACTCCTCAATCAGGCGTTGCTCGCTCTTGGTGAGCTTCTTGCCGTAAGTCGAGATGCGTTGGTTCAGATTCATGCTCGCAAGACCTTCTGCATGTGGTGTCTGGAGGGATCTCATTTCTGCCGAAAATATTGCATGGAAAATAATTTTTGCAATAATCCATGCATTATGCCGATCCGGCTTTGCAAGCTCTCTACGCACAAGGACACTCCCATGAGCCCCACCAATGCAGTTCCCACGCTTCGGCGACGCGAAATTCTCGGCGCCGGATTGACGGCCTTGTTGCCCCTGGCCGCGCAAGCCCAGACTTACCCTTCGCGGCCGATCACGCTGGTGGTACCTTTCCCGGCCGGTGGCTCGGTCGACCTGATTGCACGGCTCTACGCCGAGCCGCTGTCCAAGGCGCTGGGTACGGCGGTGGTTATCGACAACCGCGGCGGTGCCGGGGGATCGATTGCTAGCGCGCAGGTCGCACGCGCCAAGCCCGACGGTTACACACTCGTCGTGTCCTCGCAGAGTTCGCATCTGGCCAACCCGCTGACGCAAGCCAACCCGGGCTACGACCCGATCAAAGATTTCCTCTCGATCAGCCAGCTCGCCCGTTCCATCAACGTGTTGCTGGTGAACCCGGCCGTGCCCGCGAAGACCTTCAAGGAGTTTGTCGCGCTGGTGAAGGCGCGTCCCGGCGAGCTCAACTTCTGCAGCGCGGGACCGGGCAGCATGGGGCAGCTCAATGTCGAGTTGATGAAGTCGTTGCTGCAGCTCAATGCCATCCACGTGCCCTACCGTGGCGGCGGTCCGCTGGTCACCGCCTTGATCGGGAACGAGGTGCAGTTCGGCCTCGACAATCTCGCGCCTTTCCTGCCGCACGTCCAGTCCGGCAAGCTGCGCGCGCTGGCCGTGGCCTCTCCGACCCGTGTCGCGGCGCTGCCCGATGTGCCGACCTTCGCGGAACTGGGTTATCCGGTGCTTAACACCACCTCGTGGATCGGCCTGGCCGCGCCCGCAAAAACGCCGCCCGAGGTGATCGCCGCCTTGCACAAGGCTGTGCGTTCAGTGGCCGACCAGCCGGTCATGGTCGAGGCATTGCTGTCGCGCGGTTCGCTGCCGCCCGAAGTGCAATCGCCCGCGCAGTTCACCGCGATGATGTCGGAGCGGCTCGCGCTCTACGGCGAGATGGTCAAACGCGCCGGCATACGCGGCGAATAAGCGCATGACGCCAACATCGTTCGCCCCCGACACCGCGCCACTCGAGGTGCTGCCGCGTGACATCTCGGCTTACCGGCAAGGCAACATCGGCATCGATTACGTGCACCGCTTCGCATCGGGTCGGCCTGGGCCGCATGTGCTGGTCAACGCGCTGACACATGGCAACGAAATTTGCGGCATGGTGGCGGCCACACACTTGCTGGATACAGGTATACGACCGAAGATAGGCACGCTCACCGTGAGCTTCGCCCATGTCGAGGCCTACAACGCCTTCGATATCAACCGGCCTTACGACAACCGCCAACTCGTGCACAACCTGAACCGCATCTGGTCCAAGGAAATGCTCGACGGCCCGGAGCAAAGCCCCGAGCTGCGCCGCGCGCGCGAACTGCGGCCTGTGCTGGACGCGGCCGACTACGTGCTGGACATTCACTCCACGCGCGCGCCCGTGCAACCTTTCTGGGTCTATCCCGAGTTCGATCGCAATGGCCGTTTGGCGCAGGCGGTCGGCAACCCGCTGGTGCACCTCGTCATGCCCGTGGGCTGTGCACCCGGCACGGGTGTCAACGGCTACGGTCGTCACGGTGAGGCGGGTGTCGATGGCGGCGCGCTGGTGGTGGAGTGCGGCCAGCATTTCAGCCAGTCGGCCGCTGACCTGGCCACCGATGTGTCGCTGCGTTTTCTGGCGCACCTGGGGCTGATCGATGCGGCGCCAGACGCCCCTGCACCTGAAGCCGCGCGCCGGTTCCGGCTACTGGAGGTACACATGGTGAAGTCCGAGAGTTTCGCGTTCACAAGGCCTGTGATCGGTTTTGAGATCTTCAACAAGGGCGAACTGATCGCGGTCGACGCGGGCAACGAAATCCGCTCACCCTGCGACAACTGCACGATTTTTATGCCGACCCGTGAACCGGTGGTCGGGCGAGAAGGCGTGTACTTGACTGTGCAAATCTGAGCAACTGCAATCCGAGTTCGACGCAGGCTCGGGGTGCTGGCCTAGGCTAAGGCCACGCGGGCGCGCTGCTGCCAGGCGGCATCGAGGGCCGCGCCCATTTGGCAGGCGTGCGTGCAAGTTGGGCACTGTGGCGCACGGCGCACAACGTACCGAATCCGGAGGGGGAAACCTCAAGATAGGGGGCCATAGGGGGTCTCGCCGCGGCCAAGCCGCCGGGCACGCGTCCGAGATTGCGCAGCCATTGCCCTGTTTGAGCCAACGAGACTTGCACATGCCAACTGCCGCCCTCGCGTTGCTGGCGCCACAGCGCTGCCGCCGCACCAAACGCTATCAGGTAGCCCGTTGCTTCATCCAGAATCTGCATGGGCATAGGTCGTGGGACACCATCTCCGGCCGCCTGTCCCTCCGCATGGTTGAAACCCATGGCCGTTTGCACCAGCGAGTCAAAGCCACGCCGTTCAGCCCACGGACCTTGCGTGCCATACGCTGACAGCGAGACATAGACGATGCCTGGACGCAATCGCGCTATTTCTTCGCTGCCATAGCCCAGGGCCTGTAGTCCCCCGGGTCGATAACCTTGCACAAAGACATGCGCATCGCCGAGTAGCTGCTCTAAAGCTGCGCGGCCCTGGGCGGTATGCAAATCCGCATGGGCGGATAGTTTTCCGCGGCTGGTGTCCGCGATGGCATCGATGTTGGGCAAGTTTGGTGAGTTGATCAGCATCACATCGGCGCCATAAGCCGCCAGTGCGCGACCACCGACAGGTCCCGCAAGAATGCGCGTCAAGTCGAGAACGCGCACGCCGCTCAGTGGCAACGCGTCATCGCGCAGCGGCGGCAAGGTGAGGGGTGTTGCATCCTTGGGGTCGCCGATGCGCTCGATGGTAAAGAGCGGCTGGGTGCGCAAGGCCAGTCCCTGCGGGGTGGCATCCCATTCATCAAAACTGCGCAAGGCGGTCGCCACCAGATGTTGTTTCGCAGTGGCTTCTTCAAAGTCGCGCGCACGCCAGCCAAGCAAAGCCTTTTCGGCGTCACGGCGTTGTGCGGTCGCCGGGTTCAGCCCCAGCAAACGCAGGGCACCCTCGCGATGGTGCGCAAAGTTGGTGTGGATCCTGACATGGCCATCGGCGCATCGGTACAGGCCAGAAAATACATCCCAAACTTCCGGCGTCTGGCCGTCGATGCTGAACCAGCCTGTGCACTCGACGGCCGCGTGTGCCATCTCGACAGCCACGCGCTGACGGGCAGCGCCACGCTGGTGACCGACTTCACACGCGGCCAAAGCAGCGGCGGCAATCGTGCTTTGTGCCGCAGCGCCAACGCGAAAGGAGGAGGGGAATACAGGGTCTGCGCCAGAAAGATCCGTGAAAGCCAGGGCCTCGGGCGGCAATTGGGCGGCTCGCCACAAGTCCTCTAGGATGCTGTGTGGGGTCATGCGTCGAGCTTATCAAATTGCGATGGGCTCGATGCCGCGAACGTTCGGATGGCGCCTGTCTCAGGCCGGAACCACTCAGACCTTTGGCCATCGTTCCTTGAACCGCTTCGCCGACACTCGCTGGCGGTAGGTTTCAACGCTTGCACGGAGCGGATTGTGTCGCACCCGGAGATTGAACAAATCATCGAGTCCATGCGGAGCCACGACGCGTATCGCGTCGTCAGGGCCCAGCATGACCCCCACACAAGTCGCGTATTCCGGCCAGGTTGAAACACCTTCTTCCAGCGACTGGAGTGGTTTGACCGCCTGGCCTAGGTGCGCCTTGAACCACTGATGCACCGAAGCCTGATTGGTGACCTCCCAACGAATCCCCGGCATACACAGGGAAAGTTTTCTTTCGAAATCTGTATCGTTCTGGGTGTTCACCGCCGATGCGTCGAAGTACACGACGTCTATGTCTTCCAGTGGCGAGGGCGCTTGAAACCCATGCAAGGTGTCCCAAACCAGGGTTCGGACGGCCCCGGCGCCGATGCACCATGAATGGAGCTTGAGTTCGCGGACCGCCGACAGTGCGTCCATCAACCGGGCCGACTCACGCACCATCGCAACGAGACGATGGCTGAGGTCGAGTTGGGTTTCACGCATGGAGGTCATTGCAATGGAATGTGCCGTTGAAGGCTCGTGTATGACCGGCAGCAGGTCAATGCTCGGTGCCCGCATATATCCACATCGGCTCTGTTTGGCCCGCGCGCTCGAAGCCGAGTTGCTTGTAGAACTCGACCGCACGCCCGTCGGCGGTCAGCATCAGTTGGTGAAAGCTTCCGTACCTCTCCAGAAAGGCTTGCATCATTTTTCTGCCAATGCCATGTCCGTGAAGGCCCGGGAGGACCAACAGGTGGGGAAAGTAGACGACGAGGTGACCATCGGAAATGGCGTTGCCAAGTCCAACAAGCTCTCCCGAAACACGCGCCGTGACGAGGGCGTGCGAACCTCTCAACGCCGCCATCAACTGAGCGGGCTTTTCAGCGGATGACCACGCATTGGCTCGGTAGAGCTTCAGCACCTCTTCTTCGCTGATCGTCTCACTGAGGGAAATGTCTACATCCACCATAGTCTCCTTTGCGCGGGGCCCGTGAGTTTGTTGTGGGCGTTGAACTTGAAATCAATCATAGCCGCGTGAATAGAGCGGTGAGATCGGGCCTCCGCAGCCGATACGTGGGATCTGCTGTTGCTGACAAGCCGAAGCAGCTGCTTGATGCCGTCAAACACGGATAGAAGGGTTTCTTAAGCCTTTTAGGTTTCTAGCCCAATACCAGAGGGCGCAAGACGCTATTCATTTAGTAGCAAAAAAGCATCCCCCAGCGGGCTGTCATCAAACTGCCATCAAACCGACATGAACACGTCACCCCCGGCTTTCAGAATCACGTCATCAATCAAAAACACGATGGAGAGTGATTCATGGGTCAAGGGTTTGGCAAGGTTTACGAGCCGGAAAACGGCGTCAATACGGCGCCCAATCCGTCTATTCACGAGATAGACGGCGAGCGCCGCCATGTGCTGCGCTGCACGACAGCCGCGGTGGCGCTGCTGATGGGTTCGCACACCTTGAGCGCCAACGCGGCAAGTACCGCCAAAGGCCGGCCGCTGGGTTTTAGCAGTGTGCCGGTGTCTGTTGCCGACACGCTGGTGGTCCCGCCTGAATACGAAGCCCAGGTCTTGTACCGCTGGGGTGATGCGACCGGGATTGCCGGCGCGGCCGCACCGGCCTTCAGCGCCGACGCGTCGAACAACTGGCAGGAGCAGTTGTTGCAGGCCGGCATGCACCACGACGGCATGGAGTATTTCCCGCTCGACAAAAACCCGCGCCACGGCCTGTTGGCCATCAACCACGAATACACCGACGACGGGCTGCTGCACAGCGACGGCATGAAAACCTGGACGCCAGAAAAAGTACACAAATCACAGGCCGCCCACGGCGTCAGCGTGGTGGAAGTGCTGGAGCGTGGCGGCGTCTGGCGGGTGATGCCCAACTCGCGTTATGCGCGCCGCATCACGGCTGCCACACCGATGGTGTTCAGCGGCCCGGCGGCCGGCCATGCCTTGCTGAAAACCGCTGCCGACCCGAGTGGCCTGCGGCCCCTGGGCACCCTGAACAATTGCGCGGCAGGGCAGACGCCTTGGGGCACATTTTTGACCTGCGAGGAAAACTGGAACGGTTATTTCTCGGCGCAGGCCAAGCCCAATCCGGACGAGTTGCGCTACGGCATGCGGCCGCAAGGTTTTGGCTACCGCTGGCACGAGTTTGATACGCGTTTCGACGCCGTGAAAACGCCTAATGAGCCGCACCGTTTTGGCTGGGTGGTGGAGATTGATCCGCAGGACCCGACGCAAACCCCGATCAAACGCACGGCACTGGGCCGCCTGAAACACGAAGGCGCCACCAGCACCTTGACGCGCGACGGCCGTGCCGTGGTCTACATGGGCGACGACGAACGTTTTGAATACATCTACAAATTTGTCAGCCGCGACAAGGTCAAACCCGGCGGCTACCGCGCGAACAAGGACTTGCTGGACCACGGCACCTTGTACGTGGCGCGTTTTGACGCCCAGGGTTATGGTCGCTGGTTGCCGCTGGTACATGGCGAAGACGGTCTGACTGCTGCCAACGGCTTTGCCGGCCAGGCCGAGGTGCTGGTCAAGTGCCGCCAGGCGGCCGATGCCGTGGGCGCCACGAAGATGGACAGACCCGAGTGGGTGGCGGTGCATCCCAACACCGGCGAGGTGTTTGTGACCCTGACCAACAACAGCGCGCGTGGCCAGGGCGGCACCGGCCCGGATGCGGCCAACCCACGTAAGGACAACATCATGGGCCACATCATTCGCTGGCGCGAAGGCAAGGGGCAGGGCCTTGCAGGCGGCACCCCCGACGGCGACGCCAGCGCAACCGAGTTCCGCTGGATGCACTTTGCGCTGGCCGGCGATCCCAACGCCGGCAAGGCCGAGTACCGCGGCACCATCAAGGGCGACATGTATGGCAGCCCGGACGGTTTGCAGTTCGACGCCAGCGGCCTGCTCTGGATACAGACCGACGTGTCGACCTCGACATTGCACAAAGGGGCCTACGCCAGCATGGGCAACAACATGATGTTGTGCGCCGACCCGAACACCGGCGAGACCAAGCGGTTCCTGACCGGACCAGCCGGTTGCGAAATCACGGGTGTGACCTTCACGCCGGACCGCCGCGCGGTGTTCATCAACATCCAGCACCCCGGCGAACCCGCCAGCGAGCGCAGCGACCCGGCCCAGCCGAAAGCGGTGAGCCAATGGCCCGACGGCCCCGCCGGCGGACGGCCGCGTTCGGCCACCGTGGTCATCCGGCGCAAGGATGGCGGTGCAGTTGGCACCTAGTTTTTTGAATCATCAGCCCCTGCCCAGGGGCTTTTTTACAGCTTTTTTTGAACCTCAATTTGCGAGAAGACAACCAGGAGTCATCATGAAAGAACTGCCCAATCCAACCTTTGCACTGTCGCCCGTCGCTTCGCCCCAGTTCTCTCGGGGGTTGGTTCATCAAAGCTCTCATGTTGTCGGTCCAGCCGCTGTTCAAGGGCCTGTCCTGGGGAAAATCCAGGTCAGCTGGGCCAGGCACCAGGACGAGGTCCGGCAGGCGCAACGCCTGAGGTACCAGGTCTTCGCGCTTGAGATGGGCGCCAGGCTGCCCAACACAGTGCCCGGTCATGACATCGACCTGTTCGACGACTATTGCGAACACCTGCTGGTGCGCGACGAAGCCAGCCAGGAGGTCATAGGCACGTACCGCGTGTTGACGCCGACCCAGGCCAAACGCGCCGGCAGCACCTACAGCGACACCGAATTTGACCTGACGCGCCTGCGTTTTTTGCGCCCGCGCATGGTCGAGCTGGGCCGCAGCTGTGTGCATGCCGAGCATCGCCACGGGGGGGTGATCCTGGCCTTGTGGGGCGCGCTGGCCGAGTTCATGGCGCGCAACCAGCTCGACACCATGATTGGTTGTGCCAGCATCCCTATGCAACACACGGGTGCGTCCAGCGGCCAGGCGGCGGCCAGCATCTGGCGCCAGGTCCGGCAAACCCATCTGGCGCCGATTGACTTCCATGTGACGCCGCGCCTGCCGCTGCCGGTCGAGCAGCTTGATGATTCGCTGGATGTGGAGCCGCCGGCGCTGATCAAGGGTTATCTGCGCCTGGGTGCCAAGGTGTTGGGTGCGCCGGCCTGGGACCCGGACTTCAACTCCGCCGATCTGCCCATGATGATGCGTATCGCCGACTTGCCGCCGCGTTTTCGCAAACACTTCGCGGGCAAGGGGGACTGATGCGTACCCTCTTTGACAAACTCGGCCCGCTGAACCAAGGCTTCATGCCGGACGACGGCGATGATGACGAAGACCTGGCGCTGCGCAAACGTTACCGCAGCATTTTTATCTCCGACCTGCACCTGGGCACACCGGGTTGCCAGGCTGCCGCGCTGCTGGATTTTCTGAAAGCCCATCCCAGCGATTACCTGTATCTGGTCGGCGACATCGTGGATGGCTGGCAGTTGCGGCGCAAATGGTATTGGCCGCAGTCGCACAACGACGTGGTGCAAAAGCTGCTGCGGCGTGCCCGCAAAGGTTGCCGCATTGTGTATGTGCCGGGCAACCATGATGAGTTTGCGCGTGAATTTATAGGCCACCAGTTCGGCGGCATCGAAGTGCTTGAAGAAGCGGTGCACACCACGGCCGATGGCCGCAAGCTGTGGGTGGT
Organism: Polaromonas potterensis; assembly: GCF_033446725.1. Classification (NCBI taxonomy): domain Bacteria; kingdom Pseudomonadati; phylum Pseudomonadota; class Betaproteobacteria; order Burkholderiales; family Comamonadaceae; genus Polaromonas; species Polaromonas potterensis. The sequence continues at coordinate 48,929 of NZ_JAWQLX010000014.1, forward strand.
GCATGGCGACTATTTTGATGCGGTGGTGCAATGCGCCAAGTGGCTGGCCTATGTGGGTGACAACCTCTATGAGTTCACGCTCAAACTCAACCGTTACCTGAACAGCCTGCGTGCGCGCATGGGCCTGCCTTACTGGTCACTGTCCGCCTACCTCAAGCAAAAAGTCAAAAGCGCACTGAACTACGTCACGGATTTTGAAGTCGCCGTCGCCAGCGAAGCTCGCCGCCGCGGCCACCAGGGCGTGGTCTGCGGCCACATCCACCGCGCCGAGATGCGCGAGATCAATGGCACCTTGTATTGCAACGACGGCGACTGGGTGGAAAGCCGCACCGCGCTGGTTGAACACTTTGATGGCACGCTGGAGTTGCTGCATTGGGCGCCCTCTAACGAGCACCGTAGCAGGGAGCCGCTGGAGAACGTGGGCAGCGTTGAGGACTCCCCTCTGTTCAAGCCAGGGCCGCGGAACTGGCTTGGCCAGGCCGCAGGCGCAGCGGCCCCCTCGGGGGGCAGGGCGCTACACGAAGTGAGCAACCGTGGGGGTGGCGTACAAGCATGAAACTCGCACTGATCACCGATGCCTGGCAGCCGCAGGTCAACGGCGTGGTGACCACCCTGGTGGAGCTGGTGCGTGAACTGGAAAAGCTAGGCCACCAGGTCGAAGTGATTCACCCCGGCCTGTTCAAGACCCGGCCTTGCCCGGGTTATGCCAGCATAGACTTGGCGATTCGCCCCAAGGTTTTGCTGACCGAAAAGCTGGACAGCCTGCAGCCCGATGCGATTCATGTGGCCACCGAAGGCCCGCTGGGCTGGGCCGCCCGCAGTTATTGCCGCCAGCGGGGTTTGCGTTTTACCAGCGCGTTTCACACCAAGTTTCCGGAAATCCTGAACGCGGCCTTGAAAATCCCGCTTTCCTGGGGTTACGCCTTGTTCCGCCATTTTCACAAAGCCTCGTCGGGCGTGATGGTGCCGACCCACGGGGTGTTAAACATGTTGCAGCAGCGGGGTTTTCGCCACCTGCGCAGCTGGACCCATGGCGTGGACACGCGGCTTTTTGCTTATGAAGCGCAGCCCGGTCTTTACCCGCCAGCCGGGGCGCTGGTCCGGCCTGTATCCCTGTTTGTGGGCCGGGTGTCGTACGAGAAAAACATTGAAGCCTTTTTGCAGTTGGATCTGCCGGGCAGCAAGGTGGTTTGTGGCGTCGGGCCGCTGGAAACCTCGTTGAAGGCGCGTTACCCGCAGGTGCGCTGGCTTGGGGTCTTGCCCCGGGACGAACTGGCCAGCGTTTATGCGGCGGCCGATGTGTTTGTTTTTCCGAGCCGATCCGAAACTTTTGGCCTGGTGATGCTGGAGGCCATGGCCAGTGGCACGCCGGTCGCGGCTTTTCCGGTCGATGGCCCGCTGGAGGTGCTTGGCACGCCCGATGGCCGTGTGCACGGCGGCGTCCTGCATGCCGATCTGAAACTGGCATTCGAGGGGGCGCTGGCGGTTCCGCGGCATGAGGCCCGCGCCCGTGCGCTGGCGTTCAGTTGGGCGCATGCGGCACAGCTGTTTGAAGGGAATCTGGTGCCCAGCCAGCCGAAACGGGATGACAAACCGGTGACGGCGGAGGCCCTTTAGCCAAAGGGGGTTTGTCGCGCGCTTGTCATATTGTTGTCATCTAAGGGGGCAACACTAGGGCCTGTTCACACTATTTTTACGAATGCGAACGGGGTGAAAACAGTGCCAATCAAGGCGCGCGACGACGCCCAGACTGGGCGTCTGGGCTAGGCGTGCAACGCCGAGTGGCGGTGATTTCACCCCGTTCCCTTCGGGTTGCGATCAAAAAGGCCCTGCGCGGCGTTGCAAAGCCTTGTCGGGGGGCTTACCCCGCCGGCGTTTTGCGCCTTGCTCAGGGCCTTTTTGACTCGCAACGCATCTCGTAAAAATAGTGTGAACAGGCCCTAAACAAGTCAATTGGATTACAAAAAGATCACAGGTCCGCATGTCCCCATCTTCCGCGCCTCCATCGCCTGTTGTTCCCGCTGCTGTCCAGTTTCTGGACCGCGACCACAGCATTCTTGCCTTTAACGAGCGTGTGCTGGACTGGGCCAAGCGGGCAGACGTGCCGCTGCTGGAGCGTTTGCGCTTTTTGTGTATTGTTTCTTCCAATCTGGACGAATTTTTTGAGGTCCGCGCCGCGCTGCATTTGACGGCGGCCCAGGCCAAAGAACAAAAAGGGGTGTACAGCACGGCGTCTTTTCAGGCGCTGGCCGCCGCCGCCCACGACATGGTGGCGCGCCAATACACGCTGTACAACGACGAGTTGATGCCGCTGTTTGAAAAGCAGGGCATCAAGATGATTTCGCATGGTGACCGTAATGCGGCGCAAAGGCAGTGGGTTCACGCCTACTTTGAGCGTGAGGTCAGGCCGCTGCTGATTCCGGTCGGGCTGGATCCGTCGCACCCGTTTCCGCAGGTGGCCAACAAGTCGCTCAACTTTATCGTCCGGCTGGGCGGGAGTGATGCCTTTGGCCGCGAAAACGACATCGCCATCGTCAAGGTGCCGCGTGTCTTGCCGCGGCTGATACGCATGCCGGACAAGGTCTCGGGAAAATTCACCTGTTTTGTGTCCTTGTCCAGCGTGATCCGCGCCCACCTGAGCGAGCTGTTTCCCGGGCGTGAGGTCGGGCAGTTCTCCCAGTTTCGCGTGACGCGGCATTCCGACCTGGCCGTCGACGAAGACGATGTGAAAAACCTGCGCACGGCCTTGCGCCTGGGCCTGGAGCAGCGGCATTACGGGCAGGCGGTGCGGCTGGAGGTCTCGGCCGGCTGCTCGAAACATCTGTCCGATTTTTTGCTGAGCCAGTTCAACCTGCCGGAAGCCGCGCTCTACCGCGTGCACGGCCCGGTCAACCTGGTCCGACTGACGCAGCTGGTGGACCTGATCAATGACCCGCGCCTGCTGTTTCCGGCCCACAAAGCTTGTTACCCGACACAACTGGTGCCTGGCGAGTCATTTTTTGAACGGCTCAAGCGTGGTGATGTGTCCATCCACCAGCCTTTTGAGAGTTTTGACGGCGTGCTCGATTTCCTGCGCGAAGCGGTGAACGACCCGCAGGTATTGGCCATCAAACAAACCATTTACCGCACCGGCACGGATTCCGAACTGATGGTTTTGCTGCGTGAAGCGGTGCGGCGCGGCAAGGAAGTCATGGTGGTGCTGGAGCTGAAAGCCCGCTTTGACGAGGAAGCCAATATCAACTGGGCCGAGATGCTGGAGTCCATAGGTGCGCAGGTGGTGTATGGCGTGGTGGGTCTCAAGACCCACGCCAAAATGCTGGTGGTGACACGGCGTGAAGGCCAGCACCTGAAACGGTATGCGCACCTGTCCACCGGCAACTACAACCCCAAGACGGCGCGCCTGTACACCGACATCAGCTACCTCAGCGCCGATCCGGCCTTGACGGCCGACATCGACAACGTGTTTGTGCATCTGGCCAGCCAGAGCAAACTGCCCAAGCTGAATCGTCTGTGGCTGGCGCCGTTTCAGCTGCAGAAAAAGCTGATCGAAAAAATCGATGCGCTGGGCGAGGCGGCCGCGCTTGGCAAAGAATCCCGCATCGTCGCCAAAATGAATGCGCTGACCGACGAAGACCTGATGCTGGCGCTGGTCAAGGCGGGGCAGCGCGGCGTGAAAATTGACCTGGTAGTGCGCGGCGCCTGCATGTTGCCGGCCCAGGTGCCGGGGGTCACTGACAACATCCGGGTGCGCTCCATCATCGGCCGCTTTCTTGAACACTCGCGCGTGTTTTATTTCCGCTGCGAGGAGGACGAAACCTTGTATCTGTCCAGCGCCGACTGGATGAACCGCAACATGCTCAGGCGGGTCGAGCTTGCCTGGTCCGTGACCGATCCGCTGATTCGCCAGCGCATCATCGACGAGTGCCTGGTGGCCTACCTGCATGACGACCTGGACGCCTGGGACCTGCAGCCCGACGGTACCTACCTGCGTGTCCATGCCTTGGCGCCAGGCGAGGCACACGGCGCCCAGGCCGCGCTGATGGCGCGTTATTCGAACAGCAACGCCGGCACGGAGCTTTCGTGATGGACCTGATCCTGTGGCGTCACGCAGAGGCTGAAGACTGGCCGCCGGGTGAGGATCACGGCCGCAGCGACCTGGAACGCTCCCTGACGCCGCGCGGTGAAAAACAGGCGGCCCGCGTGGCCGGCTGGCTGGACCGGCAACTGCCGGAGCGTGCCCGCATCCTGGTGAGCCCGGCGCGCCGCTGCGAACAAACCGCGCTGGCGCTGGGGCGCAAATACAAAATTCGTGCGGAACTCGGTCCCGATGCACCGCCGTCGCAATTGCTGGAACTGGTGTTATGGCCGACGAACAAACTGCCCATCCTGATCATCGGCCACCAGCCCACGCTGGGACAGACGATTGCCCAGTTGCTGGGCCTGAAAGACAGCGATTGCCCGGTGAAAAAAGGCGCGCTCTGGTGGCTGCGTCACCGGGAGCGCGAAGGCGGCGCGCAGACCGTGGTGGTCACAGTGCAGTCACCTGAAGTCCTCTGAACGACCACTGGTCAACACAGGTCGCGACGACGCGCTGTGACGTCTGCAGCATGGGTGTATGTGTTCATGCATGAATTTACAAAATATTGCACTGAACCCCAATAGACAAGCCAAAGGCCGGATGTTTTAGTGTTCGGATTCAATCGCAGTCACCAATAGATGCCGCCGGTTTGGCGGCATCCATGGCCTGACTTCGAAGCCGGAACGAGGCTAGCTTGCTTCTCATCTGGCGCACTTGTGCAGAAGGAGAGCGTCACATGAATCCAAGCACCACGCTGCCTCTCAGTCAGCGTATTGTTCAGGTTTGCCTGTTCCTGGTGGCGGCCATCGCCATGTCCGGTGGTGTATTGCAGATGTACCTGGGTCAGCCCGATACCACGCCGCGGCTGGACAACGTCCACCGATTCATGGCCGGTGTCTACTTCTCCACCGGCATCATCAACCTTTGGGCTGCGCTGACCATTCGTCGTCAGGGCGCGCTGATTTTTCTGCTCGCCTTGGGGGTCTTGCTCGCCGGCATCGGACGGCTTGTGTCCATCAGTCAAGTGGGCTTGCCGGAGCCTGCGGCTGTCTGGCTCGGCTACCTGATTCCAGAGCTGTTGTTGCCCGTGATCATGACCGTGGCCCAGCTCGCCACCCGTCGCCATGTGTTACAAACCGCCCATTTGGCCTGAGCCTCCAGTCAAGCGGACGCTGCGCAGTAAACCGCGTTATGAGGCTTGAGGGCTCGCTCAGCTTCCAGGTCATGCCTCTTTGTCCACGCACTCCAAGGAGCTTTTGATGAAACTCACGTCCTTCTGTTTGGTTTTTGTTGCCGCAACCCTCGCCGGTTGTGCCTCCCACCAGGTTGCGCAGAGCAATGCCAATGTGCAAGGCGCACGCACAGAGAACTGCAAGGCAACGTCCGATGCGGAAATTGCGTCACTGTTCGATCGATGGAATCAGTCCTTGCAAACAGGAAACCCGCGTCAGGTGGTCGCCAACTACGCAGAGCGGTCCATTCTTTTGCCCACGGTGTCCAACAAGCCACGTCTCACACCAGAGGAAAAAGAGGATTACTTCAAGTACTTTTTGGAAAGCCGACCCTCGGGCAAGATTGACTTGAGAACCATTGAGCTCGGTTGCAACAGCGCGGTGGATGCGGGGCTTTACACCTTCACGTTTGCCAAGACCGGGGCAACAGTCAGCGGACGTTACAGCTATACCTACCGCTGGAATGGCTCGGCGTGGTTGATTACCAGCCACCATTCCTCAGCTATGCCTGAGAAGCAGTAGGGCAAGAGCCGCCTCGCTGTCAGGCCCTAAACCGCTGACGGCCGGCCGGTCTTGATGGCCGGCACCTCGGCCAGCGTCACCAGAAAAGCGACATCATTCATGGCCGCCAGGGCCTTGATGCCGGCCCGGAGCAGCTCGCTTTTCTTCACGGGGCGGGCCAGTGCGCTTGCACGTTGTTTGAGTTCGTCCAGCACCCCGTATTCGTTTTTGGGAATGGTGAAGCTGTCGCGTACCAGCTTGGGCTTTTTGGCTTTGACGGGTTTTTCCGGTTTGGGTGTGGGGGCCGGTTGGGCGACTGCTTTCTTGGCCACAAGCGGCTTGGGGGCGGGGCGGGTGAGGGCTTGTTTGCGCGCTGTTTTTGGGGAAGCCGTGCCGGCTTTTTTCAGCGGTGCCACGGATTTTTTCGCAGTTGCCATGAGTCTTGCCTTTGGAGGGAAACGGTTTATACAGTTTATGCCGTTTGCGCCAGATCCGTCAAATCACGCGCGCCGAGCGCGCAGCGTTTTTTAAATCCCGGCCAGCACCAGTGTCCAGGGCGTTTTCTGCCAGGCCAGCATTTCTTCACGCAGCAGGTGGGCCGACTGCGGGTAGGTGCCGGCCCAGCCGGTGCGACAGCGCAGGACAAAACGCTGGCGGTCTATGTCGCGTTCAAGCAGCATGCCCTTGGTGTCGGGGTCACGCCGTGCATGGCAGAGGATCACGGCCAGCCGCAGGCACAGCAGTTGCTGCACAAACACCTCGTCGTTGAAGTCGGCTTCCAGCTTGCGCAGCTTGCCGCGGTGGCCCAGCACCAGCAGGCTCAGGCTGTGCAGTTCGGGCAGGGCAAAACCGGGGGCGTCGGCATTGTCCAGGATGTAAGCGCCATGTTTGTGGTAATCGCTGTGTGAAATATGGCTGCCGATTTCATGCAACTGGGCGGCCCAGTCGAGCTTGCGCTGAAAACGCGCCAGCTCGGCCGGCGGCACAACGCTGCCGGCCTGCTGGAACAGGCTTCGGGCTACCTTGCTCACGCGTTGCGCCTGCGCGGCATCAACGTCGAATTTAACGGCCAGGCGTTGCACCGTGGTGGAACGCAGGTCGGTCGTGTCCTGTTCGCGGTCTAGCAGGTCGTACAACACGCCGTGGCGTAAGGCGCCCTGAGCCGCCTGCATTTGTGTGATGCCCAGGAGTTCAAACGTGGCCCGCAACACGCTGACACCACCGCCAATCACGGCGCGTCTGTCCTCCTTCATGCCGTCCAGCTTGAGACGATCGGCACTTTGGGCTTTAAGCAGTCGGTCCAGCAACCAGTCCAGTCCGCCCTGCGTGACCAGGCCTGGCGGCCAGCCCGCGGCGCTCAAGACCTCGCAGACGGCACCCACCGTGCCCGACGAGCCATAAGCCACGTCCCAACGGCTGGGGTGGTAGAGGCTGACGGCTTCGTCCAGCACGGCTTTGGCGGCGACCTCGGCGGCCTCGAAAGCCGAGGCGTTGAACTGGCCGTTGGGGAAATATTGCATGGACCAGGCCACGCTGCCGACCTGGTAGGACTCCATGGTCAAGGCATCCAGGCCTTTGCCCAGAATCATTTCGGTGGAGCGGCCACCGATGTCGACGACCAGACGTTGTTCGTCAGACTGCGGCAGCATGTGGGCCACACCCTGGTAAATCAGGCGGGCTTCTTCGCGGCCGGAAATCACGTCGATGGGAAAACCCAGCACCTGGTGGGCGGGGATCAAAAATTCGTCGCGGTTGCGCGCTTCGCGCAAGGTCTGGGTGGCGACTGCGCGTATTTCGCGTTTTTTGAAGCCGGCCAGACGTTCACCGAAACGCGCCAGGCAGTCCCAGCCGCGCTGCATGGCCTCGGGTGTGAGGTTGCCGTCGCCATCCAGGCCATTGCCCTGGCGCACGGTTTCCTTGAGGTATTCGGTGCGGAGTATCCGGCCGTGATCGAGGCGGCCTATTTCGAGGCGAAAGCTGTTGGACCCGAGGTCCACCGCAGCGAGGCGGGTTCCGTTTTGCATGTGCGAGTGTCTGTGTGGGGGCTCAGCATAGCATTCGCGCGGCACCCGCATCCTGGTTTTATCCGATCAAGCGGCCGTCCACCGTCAGCATGCTTTGTGTGACATAGGTGCTGCTTCGGCGCTGGGGGTTGAACTGGACCCGGAAGCCGCCAACGTCGAGGTTGTTGCGGCGCTGAAAAGCCGTCAGCACGTTCTGGCGTGTCAAGGCGCCGTCGATGTCGGCCAGCACGTCGTGGGTGTAGCGGGCGGCGATATAACCGGCCAGGCTCAGGGATGTGGGCGGCTCGTCAAACAGGCGGGCCAGGGTTTCGCGGTAGGCCCGCACCACGGGCAGGCTGGCGTTGACCATGGGCACCGGCTGGGTGGCGATGACCGGGGTGTTGCGGGCGGCGCCCATTTGCTGCATGGTCTGCAGATTGACGTCGGCCAGCGCCACGATGTAACGCTGGCGCGCCTGTTTTTCCAGCCCCTGCGTGAACTCGGCCAGTTCCGGCGTGCCACCTATAAACAGCAACACGGCCGGCGTGCGGGGTGTCAATTGTTGCCCCAGGGCCCGGAGATTGTCGGCACCGCGAAATACCTGCAGGCCGAGTTTCATGCCGCTGGCAATACGCGCCACCTCGCCGTGATAAGCCGTGTAATCCTGGGGCGAGGCATAGACCGCGCCCAACTCCTGCAAGCCCATCACGGACAGCGTTTTCAGGGCGTGGGCAATTTGCTCCTGGCGCGCTGCAAAAATCGGAAAGGTTTGCTGATCGATGTCCAGGCTGGCGTTTTGCAGCCAAGGCGCGACGTGGGCCAGGCCCAGGCCGTCCTGCTTGAGTTGAGCCACGACCTGGCTGGCCATCTGGTCGCCCACGCTGCCGGACAACACCACGCAGGCGCTGTTGTCCCGGATGCGGGCGAGGGCGCTGCGCAGGCTGGCCGCCGTGCCGTCGGTTTCCAGCGCCAGGTGCTGGACCTGGCGGCCGCGTAGGCCACCGCGTGAATTGATGTCCTGCCAGGCCGCGCGCGACCCGATCAGGAAGTCTTTGGACACGTCTTGCTGCGCTAGCGAATAGTCCACCACCTGCGCCACCACAAGGCTGCGCGCGTTCGTGGCGGCCTTGCCGGGTTGGGCCCAGGCGGGCAGGGCTGCTCCAGCGACCAGCCCTGCTGCGCCTTGCAAGGCCTGGCGGCGGCTGAAGGTGGGGGTCTGAAAAGGCATGGGGTTCTCCCGTGGCCGTGCCACGACGGTGTTGTTTGCTATGAATGTGATAGCTGTCTGCGCCCGTTGTATATGGGCTAAAGCCCTAAAAGGCTTAAGGCTTTTGCAAAAAAGGCTGGCTGCTGTCGCCGGCCCTTCGTGGCTTACTGCTTTTTCGGCGGCAACATCACGCGGTCCACGCTGTGGATCACGCCGTTGCTGGCGGCCAGGTCCGCGGTTTGCAGCATGGCTTCTTCCACAGTCACAAACTCGCCGGCTTTGCCCAGCGCCAGGCTGGCGCCGTTCATGGTTTTGACGGGGCCGGTTTTGACGTTGGCGGCCAGCAGTTTGACGGGCAACACGTGGTAGGTCAGCATCTCTTTGAGCAGCACCGGGTCTTTGGCCAGCGCATCCATGTTTTTTTGCGGCACGGCCTTGAAGGCCTCGTTGTTAGGCGCAAACACGGTGAACGGGCCGCTGCCTTGGAGGGTCGGGGCCAGGCCGGCTTTCACGACCAGGCCGTTGAAGGTGCTCAGCGACGGTGTGGCCGTCAGGGTGTCAGCGACCGACACGGGAGCGGGGACGGTGGCACAGGCGGACACAAGGACGGCGACAGCCGCGACAAACAAAACACGACGTTGAAACATGAGGGTGACTCCGGGTTAAGAAACAGCCCGAGAATAGGGAGTATTCGTGACAAAACCGTGACGCTCGCAACCCCTGGCGCGCCAGCCGGCACGGTCAAACCGGGTGGAGAAGCAGGGAAATCAGTACTGTCATACCGTTGTCACACAAGCTTCCTACAGTTCTTACATCTTTCATTAACTCAAGAGGTGTACGAATGAAGCTGATTTTCAAAGCGACGATGGCGGCTGTGGTGGCCTTGACGGCCCTGTCTTTCAGCGCTGTCGCCAGCGCCCAGGATGTGACTGGTGCCGGCGCCTCCTTTCCTGCACCGATTTACGCCAAGTGGGCTGACGCCTATAACAAGGCCACTGGCGCACGTATCAATTACCAGTCCGTGGGCTCAGGCGCCGGCTTGCGCCAGATTCGCGGCAAGACCGTTGACTTCGGCGCTTCCGATGCACCGCTGACCGATGCCGAACTGGCCAAGGACGGCTTGTTGCAGTTCCCCACCGTGATCGGTGGCGTGGTGCCTGTGGTCAACATCAAGGGCATTGCTGCCGGCCAGATCAAATTGACGGGCGCCGTGCTGGGCGACATCTACCTGGGCAAGATCACCAAGTGGAATGACGCTGCCGTGACCGCCCTGAACCCGGGCGTGCCGCTGCCGGATGCCGCCATTGCCGTGGTGCGCCGCGCCGATGGTTCCGGCACCAGCTTCATCTTCACCAACTACCTGTCCAAGACCAATCCCGAGTGGAAAGCCAAGGTTGGCGAAGGCACGGCCGTGAACTGGCCGACCGGCGCCGGTGGCAAGGGCAACGAGGGAGTTTCAGCTTTTGTGCAGCGCCTGCCCAACTCCATCGGTTACGTGGAATACGCCTACGCCAAGCAGAACAAACAAACCCATGTGACCCTGCGCAACGCCGCCGGCAACTACGTTCAGCCTAGCGACACGGCCTTCAAGGCCGCCGCCGCCGGTGCCGACTGGGCCAAGTCTTTCTACCAAATCCTGACCGAGCAGCCCGGCAAAGAGTCGTGGCCCATCACCGGCGCGACCTTCATCCTGATGCACGCCAAGCAGGACAAACCGGCGCAAGCCACCCAGTCGCTGAAGTTCTTTGACTGGGCCTTCAGCAGTGGCGACAAGATGGCCGACGATCTTGACTATGTGCCCATGCCTGATTCGGTCAAAGCCGTGATCCGCCAGTCCTGGAGCAAGATCACCGACGGCGCCGGCAAAGCGGTCGCCACCAAGTAAACCCAGCCTGCACAGGCGAAGCGGCTGATGCCGTTTCGCCTTTTTTCCACGTCCAGGAGCCTACCCGTGGCAGCTACACTTCCTGCAAGTTCATACAGCAGCAGAGAGACAACCATGTCCGTCCCGCCGACCCCCACCCAGCGTCGATCCAGCCGCACGGCCGACCTGGTTTTTGAGTGGGCGGCCCGGCTCGCGGCCATCGTCACCTTGCTGCTTCTGGCCGCCATCATCCTGTCGCTGATCCTGGGCGCCTGGCCAGCGATCAAGGAGTACGGGCTGAGTTTTCTCTGGACCTCCGAATGGGACCCGGTCCAGAACAAATACGGCGGCCTGGTGATGATTTACGGCACCTTGATGACCTCGCTGGTGGCGCTGGTGATCGCCGTGCCCGTCAGTTTTGGCATCGCCCTGTTTTTGACCGAACTCTCGCCGCGCTGGCTCAAACGCCCCCTGGGCGTGGCCATCGAGCTGCTGGCGGCGGTGCCGTCCATCGTTTACGGCATGTGGGGCTTGCTGGTGTTTGGCCCCATCCTGGCCCAGTATGTGCAGGCGCCGCTGCAAGCCGCGTTTGGCGATGTGCCCTACCTGGGCGCGCTGTTTTCCGGCCCGCCTGTGGGTATCGGCATCCTGGCGGCCGGCATCATCCTGGCCATCATGATCATTCCCTTCATCGCCTCGGTGATGCGTGATGTGTTTGAAGTGACGCCGCCCATGCTCAAGGAGTCGGCGTATGCGCTGGGCGCCACGACCTGGGAAGTGGTGTTCAAGGTGGTGCTGCCTTACACCAAGGCCGGTGTGATAGGCGGCATCATGCTCGGCCTGGGCCGGGCGCTGGGCGAAACCATGGCCGTGACTTTTGTGATCGGCAACTTCAACCAGCTGGATTCCTTGTCGCTGTTCCAGGCGGCCAACAGCATCACTTCGGCCCTGGCCAACGAGTTTGCCGAGGCCACCGAAGGCCTGCACCAGGCGGCGCTGATTTACCTCGGCCTGGTGCTGTTTTTCATCACCTTTGTGGTGCTGGCGCTGTCCAAGCTGCTGCTGTCGCGCCTGCAAAAAGGCGAAGGAGCCCGTACATGAGCACCACCCCGCTGAATGCCGCGCAACAAGCCCGGCAGGCTAAATTCCGCAGGCGCAAAACGCTGAACCTGGTCGCCATCACCTTGTCGATGGGCGCCATGGCTTTTGGCCTGTTCTGGCTGGCCTGGATTCTGTTTGAAACCTTTCGCCTGGGCCTGGGCGGTCTGAGCCTGGCCTTGTTCACCGAGATGACACCGCCGCCGAATGCCGAAACCGGCGGGCTGGCCAACGCCATCTTTGGCTCCCTCACCATGGTTTTGCTGGCGACCTTGCTGGGCACACCTATTGGTGTGCTGGCCGGCATTTACCTGGCCGAATACGGCGCGCATAGCCGCCTGGGCAAACTGACAAGTTTTGTCAACGACATCTTGTTGTCGGCGCCGTCCATCGTGGTTGGCCTGTTTGTGTATGCACTGGTCGTCGCCCAAGTCAAAAGTTTTTCCGGCTGGGCGGGCATTGTTGCGCTGGCGCTGCTGATCATTCCGGTCGTGATCCGTACCACCGACAACATGCTCAGGCTGGTGCCCAACGCCTTGCGTGAAGCCGCCTACGCCCTGGGCAGCCCCAAGTGGAAAGTGGTCATGGGCATCACCTTGCGTGCGGCCCAGGCGGGTGTGGTGACCGGGGTGTTGCTGGCGGTGGCGCGGGTGGCCGGAGAAACCGCGCCGCTGTTGTTCACGGCGCTGTCCAACCAGTTCTGGACCAGCGACCTGAGCCAGCCCATGGCCAGCCTGCCGGTGACCATTTTCAAATTCGCAATGAGCCCATTTGAAAACTGGCAAAAACTGGCCTGGGCCGGTGTGTTGTTGATCACGCTGAGCGTGCTGGCCTTGAACATCCTGGCCCGCCTGATGTTCAGAAACAAAAACTGAGGAATACCCAAGATGCTCACATCCACCGTGGCGCGTAACGAAGCGATCAAGATGTCGGTTCGCAACCTGAATTTTTACTACGGCAAGTTTCACGCGATCAAGAATGTCAGCCTGGACATTCCGGAGAAAAAGGTCACGGCTTTCATCGGCCCTTCGGGCTGCGGAAAGTCCACCTTGCTGCGTACCTTCAACCGCATGTACGAGCTGTATCCAGACCAGCGCGCCGAAGGCCAGGTCATGATGGGCGGCGAGAACATGATCACGTCCAAGGAAGATGTGTCGCTGATACGCGCACGTATCGGCATGGTGTTTCAGAAGCCCACGCCGTTCCCGATGTCGATTTACGACAACATCGCTTACGGTGTGAAGCTCTTTGAAAGTCTGAGCGCCAGCGACATGGATGAACGTGTCGAATGGGCGCTGGGCAAAGCGGCCTTGTGGAACGAGGTCAAGGACAAGCTCAACCAGAACGGCGCCAGCCTGTCCGGCGGCCAGCAGCAACGTCTGTGTATTGCGCGCGGCATTGCGATCAAGCCTGAAGTGCTGCTGCTCGACGAACCCTGCTCGGCGCTGGACCCCTTGTCGACCGCCAAGATTGAAGAGCTGATTGCCGAGCTGAAGAAAGACTACACCGTGGTCATCGTGACGCACAACATGCAGCAGGCCGCGCGTTGCAGCGATTACACCGCCTATATGTACCTGGGCGACCTGATCGAGTTTGGCGCCACCGAGGAGCTTTTCTTCAAGCCCAAGCGCAAGGAAACCGAAGATTACATTACCGGCCGTTTCGGCTGATCGGGAGCACACCATGCCAGACAAACATTTATCCACCCAGTTCGACAGCGAACTCAATGCCGTGTCTTCACGTGTGATGGAGCTGGGCGGCCTCGTCGAGTCCCAGATCCGCCTGGCGATTCATGCGTTGTCGCAGTTCAGCGCGGAAACCGCCAACCAGGTGATTGAGACCGAAGCCCGGGTCAATGCCATGGAAATCGACATTGACCGCGAGCTCTCGTCCATCATTGCGCGCCGCCAGCCAACCGCACGCGACCTGCGGCTGCTGATCGCGATTTCGAAAACCACGGCCAACCTTGAGCGCGTCGGCGACGAGGCCGAAAAAATCGCCCGCATGGTCAAGTCCATCATTGAAAGCGGCGCGTCCCGCACCTTGCCCTCGTCCGAGCTGAAAGTCGCGGCCGAACTGGCGTCGGGTTTGCTGCGCAAGGCGCTCGATGCGTTTGCCCGCCTGGACACCGCAACCGCCGTGTCCATCCTCAAAGAGGACGACCTGATCGATCAGGAGTTCGACGGTTTTGTGCGCAAGCTCATCACCTACATGATGGAAGACCCGCGCACCATTTCCCCCAGCCTGGACTTGCTGTTTGTGGCCAAGGCGATTGAGCGGGTCGGTGATCACGCGAAAAACATCGCCGAATTCATCATCTACATCGTCAAGGGGGCCGATGTCCGGCATAGCCCGATGGACCAGATCGAGTCAGCAGTCAAGTAAGTCTCCATGAAACACCAGCCACGTATATTGATCGTCGAAGACGAACCAGCGATCGCCGAACTGATTGCCATCAACCTGACGCATGGCGGTTTTTTGCCGGTGATTGCCGGCGACAGTGTCGCCGCGCAGCGTGAGCTGGATGCCGTGTTGCCCGATGCCATCCTGCTCGACTGGATGTTGCCCGGGCAAAGCGGTCTGGCCCTGGCGCGTCACCTGCGCAAGGAAGCGCGCACCAAGGCCATTCCTATCCTGATGCTGACAGCTCGGGGCGACGAGCCGGACAAGGTGGCAGGCCTGGACGCTGGTGCCGACGACTACATCACCAAGCCGTTTTCCACACAGGAACTGCTGGCCCGCATTCGTGCGGTGCTGCGTCGGCGCGCGCCGGAATCGGTCAACGACAGCGTGACCGTCGGCGAGTTGCTGCTGGATGCCGGCACCCACCGCATTTCCTACCAGAGCCAGGAACTCAAGCTGGGTCCGACCGAGTTCAAGCTCTTGCACTACCTGATGAAACATGCCGAGCGGGTGCACAGCCGCAGCACCTTGCTCGACAAGGTCTGGGGTGACCATGTGTTCATCGAGGAACGCACCGTTGATGTTCACGTCAAGCGCCTGCGCGAAGCGCTGGGCGCGGCCGGCGCCATGGTGGAAACGGTACGTGGTGCGGGTTACCGCTTGACCGCGCAGGCCCCCGCTTTGTCAGCGTCCCGGACATGATCAATCGCTGGATGATTTTTGTCGCCTGCCTGTTGCTGGGCGCGGGCGGTGGCTGGTGGCTGGCCGGCAAAGACGGTTTGACGACCGGGCTCTTGCTTGCCGCCGCGGTCTGGTTGCTGCAAGACACCCTGAAGATGGCGCGTCTGTTGACGTGGTTACGCAGCGAACAAAATGCCGATCTGCCCGGTGTGCCGGCCGGCGACGCGCCTAGCCTGGGTGGTGTCTGGGGCGAGTTGGCGGACCGCGTCCGCCGCCTGCTGAGAAACCGTGATCGCCAGTACCAAGACAGCCAGGCCCGCCTGAACGAATTTTTGTTGGCGATGCAGGCATCACCGAACGGCGTGGTGCTGCTGGATGCAGAAGGCCGCATCGAATGGTGCAACCAGACGGCGGCCCAGCATTTTGGTTTTGATGCCAAACGTGACGTGATGCAGCACATTGCCAACCTGGTGCGTGATCCGGCGTTTACCGCCTACCTGTCCTCCGGTGATTTTTACGCTGATGTGGTGATTCCCGGCGGCTCCTCCACACCGGCGCGGCCGGTCAAGCTGTCGGTGCACCTGCATGCTTACGGCAACGAGCGCAAATTGCTGTTGTCGCGCGACATCACGGCGCTGGAGCTGGCCGAAGCCATGCGCCGCGACTTTGTGGCCAATGTGTCGCATGAAATCCGCACACCGCTGACCGTGTTGTCGGGGTTTATCGAAACGCTGCAAACCCTGCCGCTGCAGGAGCCCGAACGCACACGTTACCTGGGCCTGATGGCGCAGCAGTCGCTGCGTATGCAAACATTGGTCAACGACTTGCTCACCTTGTCCCGCCTGGAAGGCAGCCCTCTGCCGGATACCAGCGGCTGGGTCAGCACCGCCGCCTTGTTGGCGCAATGTGAGCAGGAGGCGCGTGTGTTGTCGGCCTTGCTGACCGCCGAGGGTCACCGGCTGGTGTTCGAGGCCGGGCCACCTTGCGAGCTGGCAGGCGCGCACAACGAACTGCTCAGCGCGATGTCCAACCTGGTGACCAATGCCGTGCGTTACACCCCCCAAGGCGGGCAGGTGCTGGTCAGCTGGGCGCTGCTGGACGATGGACGCGGCCGGTTCCAGGTGCAAGACAGCGGACCCGGCATTGCCGCGGAACATATCCCGCGCCTGACCGAACGGTTTTACCGCATTGATCGCAGCCGCTCGCGTGAGACCGGCGGCACCGGGCTGGGCCTGGCGATTGTCAAACATGTGACCCAGCGCCATGGCGCCGAGTTACAGATTGAAAGCCAGCCGGGTCACGGCTCGCGGTTTGCGATTATTTTTCCGCTGACGCGGGTGCGGCCGAGCCAGACCTAGGCGCTGCCGTCAAGCTGCGCCTGACCGCGTGCCAGAGCAATCCTGCAAAACACAGGGCGACCGCGCCCAGGGCCACGGTGCTGACGGCCCAGAAACTGCTGGCCGACTGGGTGGCCGGCCAGGCGCCCCATCCCTCATAGGCCAGCGTATAACCCCCCAACAGACCCACGCCCCAGAGCAGCACGCTGTAGAGCAGCAGCGGCGTCAGGGTGATACGGTAGCAACGCAGCAAGAAGGCGCACAGGGCCTGAATGGCATCGGCCAGGTGGTAGGCCGCCACCCACAGCAGCAGGCCAGAGCCCAGGGCCACGATGGCCGGGTTGCGGGAGTAAAGACTGGCGATGACTTCATTTGCTATTAAAAGAGTAGCTGAAAGCGCAAGTGCAATAAGGGCTGTCAACCTGAAACCTATCCAGACGACACGCCGGGCCTGGTCCGGGCGCTCGGCACCTATCCAGAACGACACCCGGGCGCTGCAGGCCAGGGCCATGGACAGCGGCACCATGTACAACACAGCTGTGACACTGGCCGCGATCTGGTGGCTGGCCGTGGCCACCGTGCCCAGTCGGGCGATGAACAGCGCCATCAAGGTAAACGAGGTGACCTCGACCAGGTAGGCCATGCCACCCGGAACGCCCAGGCGAGCGAAGGCGCCGATCTGGCGCCAGTCGGGCGCTTCCATGGCGGCCCATAGTTGATAGGGCCGGTACAGGCCCTGGGTGCGCAGCATGATCACGGCCAGCAGCAGCAAGCCGTAGTTGACCACCAGGGTGGCCCAGGCGCAGCCCACCACGCCCATGGGCGCCACGCCGGCGCCGCCGGCTACCAGCCAGACCGACAGGGGCAGCTTGAGGAGCAAGGCCCCCAGTTGCAGCCAAGTCACCAGCAGGGGCCGGCCTAAGGACTGGTTGAAGGTGCTGTACACGCGAAACAGCAGCGAGGGCATCAGTGCCACGGCCAGTACCGCCAGGTAAGCCTGCACCTCGCCCCGCATGGCCTCGGGAACCTCTGCCCAGCGCAGCAGCGGACCGGGGAACAGCAAGGCAGCCATGCCGGCCACCGTGAGAAAAATGCACAGGTACAGGCTTTGTCGCAGCGATTGCCCCAGGGCCGCCGGCTGGCGCGCACCGTGGAGTTCGGCCCAGATGGGCAGCAAGGCCTGCACGATGCCGATCAGGCCAACATAAACGCTGACGTAGATCGCCGAGCCCACGGACAGCGCTGCCAGGGCCTGGTCACTGTAGCGGCCGGCAATGACCGTGTCAGCTACGCCAAAAGCCATGACGGCCAGTTGGCCGACCAACACCGTGCCGGCGTGCCTGAGGATGACTTTGAGTTCGCTCACGGCCGGCGGCGAGCCGGCGCAGCCGTGGAGGCTGTCGCTTGATCGGGCGTTGCCACGCTGACACGTTTGTACAGCGCGACGTTTTCGCCTTTGTCGGTGGGCCGGCGCAAGGTGGCCAGGTAAGCCCATTCGGGCATGTCGACGACGTTGCTCACCGTGTCTTGTGCGTCGGCATCCACCACCAGGTAGGGACAGGTCGCTTTGGGGCCGGCCTGACGCAACTGAAGATTGCCATGGTATTGAAAGGCCGCCACCTGGCCGCTGTTCAGGCCATACACCTCGACGCAGGCTTGCGGATCGACCCGCGCGGCGACCTGGCGTGACAGTGGCGCATAGCTACGGGCATAGTCCAGCAGGGGCAGCCACAGCGTCATGAGTAGCAGCCAGCACAAGGTCGCGCCGCCGGCCGGCAGCACCATGGATTTCCAGACCGCGGTGCGCTGACGGCCAGCGCGCCATTTGACCAGCCAGGCCCAGACCAGGGTGGCCCCGACCGCCGCCAGAAACGCCAGCCAGGAAAAGCTCGGTTCAAAGCCCGGCGCCAGCTTGGCGACATTGGCCGCTGGTTGTTTGGGGATGCCGGTCTGCATGGCGATCCAGATCACCCAGATGACGGTGGCGCAGCCGGTGAAAAAGAGCAGGGTGAACCAGTCGATCAGCGAAGCGACGCTGCGTTTGAGTGTGGGCAGCGCAAAGGCCGCGAGGGCCGCCAGCGGCGGCAGGCTCAGCAGCAGGCTACGGTCGGAGGCGGTGGTGGTCAGGGTGGCGGCGATGGCCACGATGGCAAACCACAGCGGCAAAGCCACATGCCGGCTGCTCAGTTGCCGGCGCCAGCGCCACAAGGTCCAGGCCGCCAGCGGCCAGGTGGGCCAGGTGAACCAGATCAGCAAGCGCCCCAGGCTGCGCCATTCCTTGATGTCTGCGGGCGTACTCAGGCCGGCCATGTCTATACGCCAGCGCCACAGATCCAGCCCGTAAGACAGGAGGGCCACGGCCACGGTCAGCGTACCGGCCAGCAGCGCCCAGCGCCAGGCATGGGCGGGCTTGTCTTCAGGCAGGACATCTTTCCGGCTGTTCAGCGCGATCAGGGTGCTGCCGGCGCCCAGCAGGACCGCCACGGTGGGCGCACCGCTCAAAGCCAGCCCGGCCAGCCCGAGCGCCAGGCCCAGGGCGGGGCCAATGATTTGGGAGGCGCTGCGGTAGGCGCTGGCGGCCATGGCATAAAACACCAGCGCCGTGAAGCCGAGTTGGGCCAGGGCCGGCGTGGTTTCATGCGAGAGCTGGGCCAGGCCCAGGCTGGCAATCAGGGCCAAGAGGCCGGCGTCGGCAATGGCTCTGGCGTAGTCGATGGGGCTGGCTTCGCCGCCAAAGGCAAAAGCCACCGGCTGGGCCTGCGGACTGCGGGCCAGGTAATAAATCGCATACCAAGTGGCCAACAGGGTCAGCGCCAGCAGCAGGCCAAAGGGAATCCGTGCCGCAAAGGCAGAATCAAAAAAGGGCAGGAGCTTGATCGCCAGGGCGCCCAACCAATAAGGCGCCAGCGCTTCAAATTCGCCCGATTGCCCCAGCAGTTGGGGATGCAGCCAACTGGTGTTGCCGGCAGCAAGTTCGCGCATGGTGCCAAAGGCCGCGATGTCGGCGGTTTTCCAGGGGCCACGACCCAGGAAGCCGGGCAGCACATAGGCCACACAAAACAGCAGCAGGGCAAGCCGGGGCAGGCGGCGCACCGCAGACTGGGCAATGATGGCTGGCGAAGGTTTGTTCAAGGGTGCTCGGGGTCAAACAAGGAATGCCCGATTTTGGGGCAAAAAAAAGCAGCCTGACATTCAGGCTGCTTTTTCTGTGAGCTGGACGAAGGTCGCAGCTTACTCGGCAGCGGGGGCTTCAGCAGCAGCGGTTTCAGTCGCGGCAGTTTTGGCGGTAGTTTTGCCAAAACGGTTGCGGAACTTCTCAACGCGACCACCCATGTTGTCCACGGATTTTTGTGTGCCGGTGTAGAAGGGGTGCGATTCGCTGGACGTATCGAGCTTGTACAGGGGCAACTCGCGACCGTCTTCCATTTTCACCATTTCCTTGGTGTTGGCGCAGGAGCGTGTCACAAACTTGAAGTTGTTGGACATGTCCAGGAAACAAACTTCGCGGTAGTTGGGGTGAATGCCGTCTTTCATGATCTTTTCCTTGTTCGTTATGGCAGCCACCCAAACCAGTTCCGGGCACTTTCCATGAAGCCTTAAATTATAGCCCGGATTTGAGGCTCCAAGCTTCCAGCCCAAATGGGCAATTTTCCGACGGGCCGCCCCTAGGAAAATTAGCCCCCTCGGGGGGCAGAGAGCTACACGCTAGTGAGCGAACGTGGGGGCTATGTTCTAGCCGCCTCTACGCATCATGTCGAAGAACTCGTGGTTGTTCTTGGTTGCTTTCATGTTCTTGAGCATCAGCTCCATGGACTCGATTTCGTCCATGTTGTACATGAATTGACGCAGAATTCGCGACTTTTGCAGGATTTCCGGGGCCAGCAGCAGCTCTTCCTTGCGGGTGCCGCTGCGGTTCAAATGAATCGCCGGGAACACGCGTTTTTCGTACAAACGGCGGTCCAGGTGGATTTCGCAGTTGCCGGTGCCTTTGAATTCTTCAAAAATCACCTCGTCCATGCGGCTGCCGGTATCAACCAGCGCGGTGCCGATGATGGTCAGGCTACCGCCTTCCTCGATCTTGCGGGCTGCACCGAAGAAACGTTTGGGGCGCTGCAAGGCGTTGGCATCGACACCGCCGGTCAACACCTTGCCGGATGAAGGCAAGACGTTGTTGTAGGCACGGGCCAGGCGGGTGATGGAGTCCAGCAAAATGACCACGTCTTTGCCGAGTTCGACCAGACGCTTGGCGCGTTCGATCACCATTTCGGCCACATGCACGTGGCGGGCGGCGGGCTCGTCAAAAGTCGACGAAATCACTTCACCGCGCACGCTGCGCTGCATTTCGGTCACTTCTTCAGGGCGCTCATCCACCAGCAGCACCATCATGACCACTTCGGGGTAGTTGGCGGTGATCGCGTGGGCGATGTGCTGCATCATCACGGTCTTGCCGGACTTGGGCGGCGCCACCAGCAGGGCGCGCTGGCCTTTGCCGATGGGGGCGATGATGTCTATGATGCGGCTGGTCAGGTTTTCTTCACCCTTGATGTCGCGTTCGAGCTTGAACTGCTCGCGCGGGAACAGCGGTGTCAAGTTTTCGAACATCACCTTGTGCTTGTTGGCTTCAGGCGCGCCGTCGTTGACCTTGTCCAGCTTGTTCAGTGCAAAGTAGCGCTCGCCGTCTTTCGGGGTGCGCACTTCGCCTTCGATCATGTCGCCGGTGTGCAGGTTGAAGCGGCGGATCTGGCTCGGACTGATGTAGATGTCGTCCGTGCTGGCCGTGTAGCTGGAGTCCGGTGCGCGCAGAAAGCCGAAGCCGTCAGGCAACACTTCGAGCACGCCGTCAGCGACGATGGTTTCCCCGGTTTTGGAACGCTTCTTGATGATGGCAAACATCAATTCCTGTTTGCGCATGCGGCCAGGATTTTCGATCTCAAGGGCTTCGGCTTGCTTGAGGACTTCAGACACGTGCTGCGCCTTGAGTTCGTTTAAATGCATGGGGAAACCTTGCGTGAAGTGAACTCCTCGCGGAGTCATTTAAAAAACGGGGGAGGTTTGAAAGGAAAGCTAGAAGGGCTTCACAAACCGGGAACTCGAACCAACCGGCAGCAGCCAGTCAGCGAACAAGGGCATTATGACAGGAAAATGGGAGGCTTCATCAGGGCCTTGGGGGCCTGGTCACAGGCACTGCCGATTTGCCCCGGAGGGGAGGACGCGCGAAGAAGCTGCGTGGGGACAGCTTCTTTCGCGACGCCGGGCATGGCTTAGGCCAGTTGCTGGTCGATGAAGGCGGTCAGCTGGGCTTTGCTCATGGCGCCGACCTTGGTGGCGGCCAGTTGACCGTCCTTGAACAACATCAGGGTCGGGATGCCGCGGATGCCGAACTTGGCGGGGATGTCGCGGTTTTCGTCGACATTCATCTTGGCGATTTGCAGCTTGCCTTCATAGCCGGTGGCAACTTCGTCAAGAATAGGCGCAATCATTTTGCAAGGGCCGCACCATTCGGCCCAGTAGTCCACCAGCACAGGTTTGGAAGCTTGCAGCACGTCGGCTTCAAAGGTGGCATCGGTGGTATGTTTGATCAGGTCGCTGGCCATGGCATGTCCTTTGGGAAAGGGTTCAGGAAATTTCTAGGATAGAAGCTAAAGTTGCAGGCATTGTGGCAGAAACCAAGTCCCCCCGCCGTTCCCCAAACCCCAAATCCTCCCTATGAGCGTGATAGTCAAGAGCATGGCCGCAGCGCCAGGCCCCAGCGAGCCCAGCTGGCAACAAGTGATGAAGCAACTGGCTGCCTTGCTGCAGGAGCGTGGTGTCCATCCGGCGCGCACCGTGGTGTTGTTGCCTTATGTACAACTGATTCAAGAGGCCAAAACCGCCTGGGCCAGTGCGGCCAGCGGCACCCACTTTGTGCCGCGTTTCGAGTCGACCATGAACTGGGCCACCAGCTTGGGAGGCTTCGAGCCGGCCGACGGCGACTGGCGCCAGGACGTGGCGCGCGACGTGTTGACAGCCGCCTCATTGTTGACGCGGGCCGGTCTGGGCGCGCACAAGGATGCTTTCGCGGCCCGCCTGGTCGAGGCCGCCGCATCGCTGGCCAAGCTGGCTGCGGCTGTGCCGCCCGAGCAGCGCCTGGCCTGGGGGGCGCAGATGAGTACTTCTCTGGGCGCCGGCATGGACTCGTCGCTGCTGCAGTTGGAAGCCGCGCTGGGCCAGATCGCGCTGACCTGGGTGACCCATTCCAGCTACCCCTCGGACGTGCTGTTTACGGAGCAGGCGAGTGGGCCGGTAGACCTGCTGGTGGTGCTGGAAGGCTTCCAGGCCGAGCCGGTGACCGAGGCGCTGAAAACCCATTTTGGCGAGCGCGCCGTGGCGATTGCCCTGAACCTGCCCGGCGAGCCGCATCTGCCGGCCTTACATGCCGCACCTGATTTTGAAGCCGAGGCGCAACGCGCCGCCGCCTGCGTGATGGCGCATCTGGCGCAGGGCCGCAGCCCGGTCGCGCTGATTGCGCAGGATCGCGAGCAGACCCGCCGCGTGCGCGCCATGCTGGCGGAGCGCGGCATTGCGCTGCGTGACGAAACCGGCTGGAAACTCTCCACCACCCGCGCGGCGGCCACCTTGATGGGCTTGTTGCGCGCCTTGACCTGGAACGCCAGCACCGACGCCGTGCTGGACTGGCTGAAAAACGCCCCGGCCTTTGAGGCGAGCACCGTCATGGCCGCCGAGAAAGAATTACGCCGCGCCGGTGTGCGTGAATGGCGCGGCATCTACGCCTCGCTGCTGGCCAGCAGCGCTCTCGTGGTTCGCTGGCAGGAACTGCGCGAGCCCTTGCAGCGCGCAAGGCCGCTGGCGGTCTGGCTGCGTGACTTGCGCGCGGCCCTGCAGCAGGCCGGGCAGTGGGAGGTCCTGGTGCTGGACGTGGCCGGTCAGGCCGTGATGGACGCCTTGCGCCTGCACGAGGGCGCGGAAACCGAGTTTGACGATGCCGAAGGGCGCATGAGCCTGGCCGAGTTCAGCACCTGGGTCAACCAGGCCTTGGAGGCGGCCAAATACATGCCGGTGCATCCGGACCAGGCGCAGGTGGTGATCTTGCCGCTGAGCCAGTTGCTGGGCCGTACCCTGCAAGCCGTGGTGCTGCCCGGCTGCGACGAGTTGCACCTGCCGGTCTCGCCCGAACCCGCCGGCCAGTGGACCCCGGCCCAGCGCGAACTGCTGGGCCTGCCCTCGCGCGAGGCCGAGGCCGCCGCCCAACGCGCCGCCTGGCAACACGCCTTGCGTTTTCCGCATCTGGATGTGCTCTGGCGCGAAAGCCAAAACGGCGAACGTTTGATGCCCAGCGGTTTTGTGCAGGAGCTTGTGTTGCAACACGCACCCGCGCTGGCGCCCGATCCACGTGTGTTGCGGCAACTGGACATCCATCCCACGCAGCGACCGATGCCGACCGGTGCAGCGCTGCCGATCCAGCGCCTGTCGGCCAGCGCGTACGAAGACTTGCGGCGTTGCCCGTATCGTTTTTTTGCCCTGCGCCAGTTGAAGGTGCAAGAGGCCGACGAGCTGGACACCGAACTCGGCAAGCGTGATTTCGGCAACTGGCTGCACAGCTTGCTCAAGATTTTTCATGAGGCCTTAAAAGCCGCGCCCACCCCCGATCTGCAAGCGCGGGTAGCTATGATCAATAGTGCGGCTGACGAAGCCGCCAAGGCACTGGGTCTGAGTGACAGCGAGTTCTTGCCTTTTGCCGCCAGCTGGCCACGGGTGCGTGAAGGTTACCTGGACTGGCTGACAGGCCACGAGGCCGAAGGTGCGGTGTTTGAGGCGGCCGAGGTGTCCCGCGAGGTGCCGCTGGGCGCCTTGACCTTGATCGGCAACCTGGACCGCATCGACCGTCTGGCTGATGGCAGCCGTCTGGTGATCGATTACAAAACCGAAAACCGCGCCACCACCGCCGATCGCCTCAAACAGCCGCAGGAAGACACCCAACTGGCTTTTTACGCCGGGCTGCTTTGCGACGACACCTTGTCGGCGGCGTATGTGAACCTTGGCGAAAAAGAAGCCACACGCACCTACGAGCAGCCCGACATCGTGGCCCTGCGCGACGAGTTGCTGGAAAGCATCCTGAGCGACATGGCGCGTATCGCCGACGGCACGCCGCTGCCGGCCCTGGGCGAAGGCAAAGCCTGCGACTACTGTGCAGCACGCGGCCTGTGCCGCAAGGATTTCTGGAATACATGATGACCCCCACGTTTCTCGCTTCGCGTAGTGCGCTGCCCCCCGAGGGGGCCACCCCGCCTGCGGCCCGGCAAAGCCGGTTCCGCGTCTCGGACTGGCTGGAAAGGAGTGTCCTTTGACGCTCGTGCCTACTGTGCCGTCTGTTGCGGCCTACGAACACAACGGCAAAACCGTTTCCGCCCCGGCTTTTTACGCCATCGCCTGCGACCCGCGTCGCAGCGTGGCGGTGGAAGCCTGCGCCGGCGCCGGCAAAACCTGGATGCTGGTCTCGCGTATCGTGCGGGCCTTGCTGGACGGTGCGCAGCCGCATGAAATCCTGGCGATCACTTTTACCAAACGTGCGGCCGGCGAGATGCGTGAGCGTCTCTACGACTGGCTGGAGCAGTTCGCCCATGCCGACGACGCGACCCTGGCGCGGGAACTCGCGATGCGCGGTTTTTTGTATGAAAAAGGCCCGCAGCCCCCGTCTGACGGGCGCGAGCAGCTATCAAATTTATACCAAGGCATTCTCACGACCGGCCGCGCGGTGCAGATACGCACCTTTCACAGCTGGTTTGCAGCCTTGCTCCGCAGCGCGCCGATTGCGCTGTTGCAGCAGCAAGGCTTGCCGCTCAATTACGAACTGCTGGAAGACGATGCGCCGGCCAAGGCCCTGGTCTGGCGGCGCTTTTATGCGGCGCTGGTGGCGCAGCCGGAACTGAAGGCCGACTTTGAAGCCGTGGTGCTGGCCTATGGGCGTTTCCAGGCCGACAAGGCCTTGCAGGCCGCGCTGGACAAACGCACCGAGTTCGCCCTGGCCGATGCCGCCGGCGTGGTCGATGCCTCGGTCCAGCATTTCACGGCGCAGTTCACCGAGTTCGGCGGGCTGGACGAACCTGAAGAATTGCTCAGCACCAACCGCTTTCACCGGCAAACCCTGCGCGATGCCGCCGTGGCCCTGGGCCGCGCCAGCGCGCCGACGTTCTCTGCCAAAGGGGTGGAGCTGGAGCAGGCGCTGACCGCCGGCAACCTGCAGGCGGCGTTTGCCGCGTTGCTGACCGACAAGGGCACGCCGCGCAAGTTCGGCGACAAGATCGTCGGCATCGAGCAAGTCCGTATTGCGCAAGACCTGGTGTTGCGTGTGTTGGCCGCGCGCCAGCAGCACGATGCCTGGTTGTACCAGCAGCGTCTGGCGCGGCTGACGCGTCTGCTGATCGCCGAGTTCACCGCGCTCAAACACGAACGCGGCTGGGTCGACATGAACGACATCGAACGTGCTGCGCTGGCGCTGCTGGGTGACGAGGTCTTGTCGGGCTGGGTGCAGGAGCGGCTGGACGCACGGATCCGGCATTTGCTGATCGATGAATTCCAGGACACCAACCCGCTGCAGTGGCAGGCGCTGTGGTCCTGGCTCAGCGCTTATGGCGGCGCGGGCAGCCGGCCCAGCGTGTTTATCGTCGGCGACCCGAAGCAGAGTATTTACCGCTTCCGGCGTGCCGAGCCGCAGGTGTTCAAGGCCGCGCAGGCCTTTGTGGCCGACCCCGACGGCCTGAACGGCGAGCTGCTTAGCTGCGACCACACACGGCGCAATGCGCAGCGGGTGATTGCCACCGTCAACGAGGTCATGGGCGCCGCGCGGGATAACGACGGTTACGACGGCTTCCGGGACCACACCACCGAGTCGCCTGAACCCGGATCGGCGGGCCGCCTGCCACCGATTCCCCGCGCCAAAGAAGTCGAAGGCGAAGCGCCGGGCCAGGCCTGGCGCGACAGCTTGAGCACACCGCGCGAGATTCCCGAAGAAACCCTGCGCACGCTGGAAGCGCGCCAGGCCGCGGCCTGGATTTCGGCACAGGTGGCCGGCGGTCTGCAACCGTCCGACATCATGGTGCTGTCGCGCAAACGCGCGGGCTTGCTGCCGCTGCAGGAGGAGTTGCGGGCTTTGCATATTCCGGCGCTGGTCGGCGAAAAAACCGCGCTGATTGATTGCTGCGAGGTGCTGGATATCGTGGCGCTGCTGGATGTGCTGGTCTCGCCGCAGCACGATTTGTCGCTGGCGCGCGCCTTGCGCTCGCCGCTGTTCGGCCTGGACGACGACGCGCTGGTGCAGATCGCGCTGCAGCGCACAGCGCTGGGCGGCTCCTGGTTTGATGTGCTGCAAAAATCAGAGCATCTTGCGCCCGCGCTACAAGGGCTGGCACCTGTTTTGATGCGGTACAAAGGCTGGCTGGACCGCCTGCCGCCGCACGATGCGCTGCAGGCCATTTACCACCATGGCGACGTGCTCGCGCGTTTTGCCGCCGCCGCGCCGGCCGCGCAACGCGCCAGCGTGCTGGCCAATCTGCGCGCGCTGCTGGCGGTGGCGCTGCAGCTTGACGGCGGGCGTTACGCCACGCCGTATGCTTTTGTGCGCGCCCTCAAAGCCGGCGGCCTGCAGGCGCCCGCCACGGTCAGCAGCGAGGCCGTGCGCCTGTTGACCATTCACGGCGCCAAAGGCCTGGAGGCCGAAGCCGTCTTGCTGCTGGACACCGACACGCTGGAGCGCAACGCCGACAGCATGGGTGTGCTGGTGGACTGGCCCGGCGAGGCCGTCGCGCCGCACAAGTTTGTGTTTTTGGTCAGCGAAAGCCGGCCGCCGGCCTGTGCGCTGGAAGCCCTGGCTGCCGAGCAGACCGCACGCCGGCGCGAGGAACTCAATGCCCTGTATGTGGCGCTGACCCGCGCCCGGCGCACCTTGATGATGTCGTCCATCACGCCGCACCGCGAAACCACCCACAGTTGGTGGCAGCGCCTGGTCGGGTTGGTGGACGAGGTGCCGGTACCGCCGGCGCAAGAACTGGCGGGCGACTTGGCCCACGCGCTGGATCATTTGCCGGAACTGCCTGTGGCCCCGGTGTTGCCTGTGCAGGTAGCGACGGAAACCAAAGTGGATGACGACACGCTGAGTGCCCGCCTGGGCAAGGCCATGCACCGGCTGCTGGAGTGGGGCGGCAGCTCGGAGCCGCGGGTGCGCGCGGTGATGCGCGAGTTCCGCCTGAGCCCGGCCCAGGGCCAGACCGCGGCAGAGCGGGCGCAGCGCATCCTGAGCGGCGCGGGCGCCTGGGCCTGGGATGCCCAAGTCATCGCCTGGCAGGGCAACGAAGTCGAGCTGTTTTACGAAGGTGATACCTGGCGCCTGGACCGGCTGGTGCAGCGCAAGGACGCCGGTCACGAAGGCCACTGGTGGGTGCTGGACTACAAATCGAACGCCGCGCCGCAAGAGCTGCCGGAACGGGTGGGCAAGATGCAAACTTACCGCGCGGCGGTGCAGGCGCTGTACGCGGGGCAAACCGTCAAGGCGGCGTTTTTGACCCCACAAGGGGCGGTGCTGGAAGTGCCCTGAGGGGCGGCGGGTCGGCCTGCCTGCATAATTCGCCCTGGCCCTCACGCTAAAGCGCCGCCTGTCGCCATGGATCGATTTCTCAAGCCTTTTAGGCCTCTAGCCCATGGTGGTCGAGCGCAAGCAGCTATAAAATAAATAGCGACTGCTGTGCCCCTCACCGCCTATTTTTGTCCCCGCCTCCCGCGCCATTTCCGGAAACTTTCTTGAACGATCTCACTGACTCCGCCTCCCGCACCTCTTTGTCCACCGCCGGCCGGGTGCGCCGCATTGCCGTGATAGGCGGCGGCCCCGCCGGCCTGATGGCCGCCGAGGTGCTGTCCAGCGCTGGCGCCGCCGTGCAGGTCGAGGTCTTTGATGCCATGCCTTCGGTGGGTCGCAAGTTTTTGCTGGCCGGCAAGGGCGGGCTGAACCTGACCCACTCCGAGGCGCCTGAGCCTTTTCTCAGCCGTTATGGCGAACGCAGTGCACAACTGCAGCCGCTGCTGGCCGCGTTTGGCCCCACCGACTTGCGCGCCTGGGCCGAAGCCCTGGGCGTGGAAACCTTTATCGGCAGCTCGGGCCGCGTGTTTCCCAAAGACATGAAAGCCGCGCCGCTGCTGCGCGCCTGGCTGCAGCGCCTGCGCCTGGCCGGTGTGAAGTTCTCCATGCGCCACCGCTGGCTGGGCTGGGCCGAGGACGGTGCGCTGACCTTTGCCGGCCCCGCCGGCGAAGTGAAAACGCAGGCCGACGCCGTGGTGCTGGCGCTGGGTGGTGGCAGCTGGGCGCGCTTGGGTTCGGACGGCGCCTGGGTGCCCTTGCTGGCACAACGTGGCGTGGCCATGGCGCCGCTGCGGCCGTCCAACTGCGGTTTTGACGTCGCGGCCTTGCCGCGCGAAACGGCGGAGGGCGAAACGCGGCGCGAGTTCTTGAAAGAAATCACCGGCCAAAGCCCGGCCCCCCAGGCCGGCTGGACCGAACATTTCTCCAGCCGCTTTGCCGGCCAGCCCTTCAAGTCGGTCGCCATCCAGTTCACCGACTCGCAAGGCCGGAGCTTCCACCGCAAAGGCGAGTTTGTCGCCACCGCCACGGGTGTGGAAGGCAGCCTGGTTTACGCCGTGTCCAACCTGCTGCGCGACGAAATCGCCGCGCACGGCAGCGCCACGTTTTACCTGGACCTGCTGCCCGACAAAACGCCCGAACAGGTGCTGGTCGAGGTGCGCCATCCGCGCGGCTCACGATCGTTGTCCAGCCACCTGAAAAGCCGGCTCAGCATTGACGGCATCAAGGCCGCCATGTTGCACGAGCTGCTGGGCAAGGAGGCCATGAACAGCCCGGTGCAACTGGCCCACGCCCTCAAGGCCTTGCCGGTGCGTGTGATCGCCGCCAGGCCCATCGACGAAGCCATCAGCACCGCCGGCGGTGTGATGTTTGAAACCATGGATGCGCAACTGCGGCTCACCACACTCAAGGACACGGCGCAGCCGGTGTTTTGTGCCGGTGAAATGCTGGACTGGGAAGCGCCCACAGGCGGCTACCTGTTGAGCGCCTGTTTTGCCAGCGGCCGTGTGGCCGGGCAGGGCGCTTTAAGCCATTTTGGCCTCTAGCCCAATCAGGGCGGTCGCAAGCAGCTACTGATTTGGTAGCGGCTTGTTCACTTTATTTGTTTGATTCGTTTCCCCGCTGCCCTTGTGCAGCAGCCTTCAAGAAAAGAGATAACCATGATCGTCCGCTTCCACATTGACCCGATGGAACAAGACCAGTACGAATACCGTGTCACCTACGAAGGTGAAGACCTGTTTGGCGACGTCGGCCTGGACAGCATCGAAGCCTGCATCACCGCCGCCACCGAAGGCCTGAGCCAGGACCCCGTGGGCGCCGAGATCGCCTACCGCGGCATCATCAGCGGCACCTACCCGCTGGCCACCCTGGCGCTGGCGTCGGCGCAGATTGCGCAGCATGCACTGAATACAACGACGGCGATTGAAGAGGTCAGCTCGTAAGCCTGCATAGGAAATGATGAGTCTGTCTTTTACACTCATCCTCATGAAAAAAAGCGCCCCAATCCGTTACGCCGTACTCGCAATCTGGGTAACGATTGCCCTGTCTGTAGTCATCGCTGTCATCGACCGACAAACAGGAGCAATGTCGTCAGGAAACTTCCTCGGGTCGCTTTTCATCTACGCTTTCGTGTGCATCTTGCCCTTCAAGATTTCTGAAGGCAAGAACTGGGCGAGGTACGCTTACGCGGTTGTTGTTGTCTTGACAACGGCGGTGCTGTTTGAACCAAGTGCGGTAGTTGTCGCCCATTTCCCTTGTGACGCCCTCTAGTGCCATGTCGGGATACCGGCTTTCAAATTGCTTTAGTGCCCGTCCATACGCCGCTATAGAGTCTTTGGACCGTGTGGAGTCGCCTGATACCTGCCAGCGCTCATACACGCCCCGTAATGTTCTTGGCTTGGCGGTGGCGGGCAACGTGGTTAGGACTACAGGCGTATCTATGATTTCCCCGGCGTCTCGCTGGGTCCTCTCATGGTGCGCTGTGCGGTACGCCTTGAGACACTGGAGAAGCGCCTCCCGCGCGCCAGGAGTTCGGGCATCAAGGGATATACCCAGCTTGTTTGCCTCAGCTTGGACGATAGGCAGCACGGAGGCAAGGTTTCGGCCCGCCAGGGCCACCGCCGCATTACCGTCTAGATAGGCATTGAGTTCGGACAGTTCTGCAGCCTCTTCAGGCGTCAGCCCAGAGAGGTCATCCTCACGGGTCTCGGTAGGTTCCCATTGGGGGATGATTAATGGATTCTTGGCCCTGCGATCAAGCTCGCGGCGAATGTGAACCATCTCAGCAAGGAGAGGCAAGTCGGAGCGTAAACGGTCATCCTCAGCTAATACGGTGGCGCGGACCCGCTCAGACAGCAATGCGGCTAACTCTTGGGGGACCGAATCAATTTGAGTGGGTTTTAATTCGCGGCGCTTGGTCTCGAAGTCGGCCAGCCATTCGGCCCGCTTGATGGTTGCCAGAAGGGTTGCCTCGTGGCGTTCGCTGGTGTCCAAAGCGAGGTTAATACGGGAAGTCCCGTAGGCCACCTTCAGATCGTTTGGGATCAGGATTCGGATGTACCAGCGGGAGCCTCGGAGGTTCAACCCTTCGACTTGAGCCATGTCTTTTTCCTTCATAGATTTAATGAAGTGACACACTCAAGTGATACAAAACCGCAGCGGGAAGCCGCTCTAGGCTTGAAACCCGCATGGATACTCGGTTTAATATGAATAAGGTGACGAGCCTTGACCCCGGCACTGGCTCCACAGTTAGGGCTGCTTGGTTCCCCATCTGACCCGGTTGGCCGCTTTACCATGCGGGAAGGCCCGTCACTGACTATTGTAAGGGCAGGGCGGCAGGCTTAAAGACCGGGGGGCCAAAAAACCCTCAAGGCAGCGCTTTAGAATCCCCTCATGTCCTATCTCGTGCTCGCCCGCAAATACCGCCCCAGAAACTTCTCTGAAATGGTCGGGCAGTCGCATGTGGTGCAAGCGCTGGGCAATGCGCTGCGCACGCAGCGCCTGCACCATGCCTATATGTTCACCGGGACGCGAGGTGTCGGCAAGACCACCATTTCGCGCATTCTGGCCAAGTCGCTCAACTGCCTGGGCACGGACGGGCAGGGCGGCATCACAGCCACGCCTTGTGGCGTATGCCAGGCCTGCACCGACATCGACAGCGGCCGTTTTGTCGATTACACCGAGCTGGACGCGGCCTCGAACCGCGGCGTTGACGAGATCGCGCAACTGCTGGAGCAGGCGGTTTACAAGCCAGTGGTGGGGCGCTTCAAGGTCTTCATGATCGACGAGGTGCACATGCTGACGAACACGGCCTTCAACGCCATGCTCAAGACGCTGGAAGAGCCGCCCGAGTACCTGAAGTTTGTGCTGGCCACGACCGACCCGCAGAAAGTGCCGGCCACCGTGTTGTCGCGCTGCCTGCAGTTCAATCTGCGGCCCATGGCGCCCGAAACCATTCTGGAACATTTGACCCAGGTGTTGCAGGCCGAAACCGTGGCCTCCGAGCCACAGGCATTGCGCTTGCTGGCGCGCGCGGCGCGTGGCTCCATGCGGGATGCGCTGTCGCTGACCGACCAGGCGATTGCTTTTGGCTCCGGCCAGTTGCAGGAAGCCAGCGTGCGCCAGATGTTGGGCAGTGTGGACCGCAGTTATGTGTTTCAGTTGCTGGATGCGCTGGCGCGTGGCGACGGCAAAAGTGTGGTCGAAACCTCCGAGGTCTTGCGCCTCAATGGGCTGAGCGCCGCCTCCACCCTCGAAGAAATGGCCACCGTGCTGCAACGCATGGCCGTGCTGCAAGCGGTGCCGGGCATAGGTGCGGGCGACGACGAGTCCGACCCCGAGGTGGCCGCCACGGCGCGTCTGGCGCAAACCCTGCCGGCTGATGAAACCCAATTGCTCTACAGCCTGTGCCTGCATGGCCGCGCTGAACTGGGCTTGGCGCCTGACGACTACGCGGCGCTGACCATGGTGCTGCTGCGCCTGCTGGCTTTCAAGCCCGCGGGTGCTGGCGCGGCAACGGCACCGGGGAGCGCCGTCGAGCTCCCAAAAAAGCCACAGCCTGACCGGGCACCGGCCCCGGTCGTACGCCCAGTCGCACCGACCCCTGTGCCGGCACCGATCCCTGCGCCCGCACCGGTGTCTGCGCCAGCCCCCGCACCGGTCCAGCTGGTGGCTGCGGTGCCCGAAAGATTTGAAGAAAACAGGCCTCCAGCCCAGGAGGATCAAGCGCCACCAGCTATTGATTTTGTAGCGGATGAAGATTCGATGCCGCCGCCCTGGGACATGGACGAGGAATTGGCTGGGGCCGTGGTTGCACCCGCCCCGGCACCTGTTCGCGTGTCCGAACCCGCGCCTGCCGTGGCCACGTTTGAAGCCAGTCCGCTGGGTGACGACTGGACCGCGCTGGTCAACCGGATGGTCGCTGACGACATGATTGCGGCGCTGACGCGTGAACTGGCCTTGCAGTCCGAGCTGCGTTCCCAACTGGACGGTGTCTGGACCCTGCGCGTCGAGCGTGAGTCGCTGACCCATACCGCCTCGCGCGAAAAACTCCAACTCGCCCTGCAAGCCGCCGTGCCTGACAACGCGGCCATCAAGCTGGTGGTTGAAGTCGGCCCGGTGGGTGATTCACCGGCTAGGCGCAACGCGGCTGCGCAGCAGGCGCGGCAACGCGAGGCCGAAGCCATCATTCTCAACGACCCTTTTGTGCAAGACATGATGCGCGACTGGGGTGCCAAAATTGTGCCGGGCAGCATCAAGCCGGTGAAGCCCGCCGCTGCCAAGCCGATATGATCGAAGCCCTGTGGGCGCATTGATTTAGCCATTTAGATTCAAAGGAAAAAACATGTTCAACAAAGGACAACTCGCCGGCCTCATGAAACAGGCCCAGAGCATGCAGGACAACCTGAAAAAAGCGCAGGACGAACTGGCTTTCATCGAGGTGACGGCCGAGTCCGGCGCCGGCCTGGTCAAAGTCACGATGACTTGCAAACACGACGTCAAACGTGTCGAGATCGACCCCAGCCTGCTGGGTGAAGACAAGGACATGCTGGAAGACCTGGTGGCAGCCGCCTTCAACGCCGCCGTGCGCAAGGCCGAAGAACTGAGCCAGGAAAAAATGGGCAAACTCACGGCAGGTATGCCCGGCCTGCCCGGCGGCATGAAGTTCCCGTTCTAAATCTGTGAGCCCCCACGTTCGCTCGCTGCGCGTAGCTCTCTGCCCCCCGAGGGGGCGCTGCGCCTGCGGCCCGGCGAAGCCGGTTCCGCGGCCCCGGCTGGGTGTGTCCGTGCATACGCTTGCACCTTAGCCACCATGGCTGACTCCAATGCCCTTGAGGGCTTGACCCAAGCGCTGAAGCGCCTGCCCGGCGTGGGCGCCAAGTCGGCGGCGCGCATGGCGTTTCATTTGTTGCAGCACGACACGCAGGGCGCCTTGCAGATTGCGCGTGCGCTGGAGCACGCGGTCCACAGCGTCAAACATTGCGCCTTGTGCAATACCTTGACCGAGCTGGACGTGTGTATCACCTGCGCCAACCCCGAGCGCGACCGCAGCAAGTTGTGTGTGGTCGAAACCCCGGCCGACCAGGCTGCGCTGGAGCGCACGCGGGCCTACCGCGGCCTGTATTTTGTGCTGATGGGCAAACTCAGCCCGCTCGACGGCATAGGCCCGCACGACATTGGCCTGAAAAAATTGTTCGACCGCGTGGTGCCCAAAGATGCGCAGGGTGAGCCGGCGGGTGCCGATGCCCGAGAGGTGCAGGAAGTGATTCTGGCGACCAACTTCACGGCCGAAGGCGAGGCCACGGCGCATGTGATCACGCAGGCGTTGAAAAGCCGCGGCGTGCAGGTGACGCGCCTGGCGCGTGGCGTGCCTGTGGGCAGCGAGCTGGAGTACGTCGACCTGGGCACGATTGCCCACGCGCTGGTGGATCGCCGTTAAGGCTCTCTGCCGGCTGAGTCATATTCGCTATACTTTTTATAGCTGTCAGCGACCGTCCTTCAAAGACTACAAGCCAGAAAGGCACTTGATTCATGAACTATGCGCATTTCACCGTGGCCTACTGGTGTTTGCTGGTCGCCGCCTTGTTGCCGATTGGCTGTGCGGCCCTGGCCAAGTGGGGCATGTTCAGTGTCTCTCCGCGTCAGGGGGGTTATGACAACCACCACCCGCGCGCCTGGCTGGCCAAGCAAACCGACTGGCGCGCGCGTGCCAACAGTGCGCAAGCCAACACCTTTGAAGCGCTGCCGTTTTTCTTTGCAGCGGTGATCATTGCGCACCAGTTGCAGGCGCTCCAGGTGAGGCTGGATGTTTTTGCGTTTGTGTTTGTGGTGCTGCGCATTGCCTACGTCATCATGTACGTGGCCGACATGGCCAAAACCCGCAGCGCGCTCTGGGCCCTGGCCTTGCTGGTCAACATCGGCATTCTGTTTCTCGGCTATCGGTAACGTCTGGTAACCAAGGGCTCTCTGCCTAACTCCCGCTATGCGCGTTCGGATCCACAACGGGATGATTTGCTCGCCAACACCGTGCAGCGTGTGCTGAAGCACACGCAAGGGGTTTGGTGAGGAAAGCGCCCGTTTTGGTCCGAACCCGAAGGGGCGTGGTTTTGCGGGCGATCCATTTCGTTACAAAACCAGGCAAGGCGTTCAGCCTTGCCTTGGGTTTTGCGCCTCATGGCTCATCCCGCAAAAGCCCCGCAGCGCGCGGCGCGAGTTAGGCAGAGAGTCCTTAACGTTCCGTACAAACCCGCACGGGATGATACCGATGCGTTTTTTTTTGTCGCTGTTTATGCTTCCTCCAAGCCATAAATTGCACAGAGAGAACCCGCATGAACACTCCTTTCTCCCTCACCCGCAGAAGCTTCGCCGGCGCTACCGCCTTCGGTGCGGCCAGCCTGGCCTTCCCGGCCTTGCGCGCCCAGGGCAAGCTTGAGAAGACAAAAATCGCGCTCGCCGTTGGCGGCAAGGCAGCGTTTTATTACCTGCCGCTGACCATCACCGAGCAGCTCGGCTACTTCAAGGCCGAAGGCCTGGAAGTCGAGATCAGCGACTTTGCCGGCGGCGCCCGTGCGCTGCAGGCCGCGGTGGGCGGCTCGGCCGACGTGGTCTCGGGCGCCTACGAACACACCATCAACCTGCAGTCCAAAAACCAGATGTTCCAGGCCTTTGTGCTGCAGGGCAGGGCGCCGCAGATTGCCTTTGGTGTGTCCACCAAAAACATGCCCAACTACAAGTCGGTGGCCGATCTGAAGGGCAAAAAAATCGGCGTCTCCGCGCCCGGCTCGTCCACCAACATGATGGCCAACTTGGTGCTCTCGCGTGCCGGGCTCAAGCCCAGCGATGTGAGTTTTATCGGTGTCGGCACCGCCGCCGGCGCGCTGGCGGCTTTGCGTTCTGGCCAGATCGACGCGATGAGCAACACCGATCCGGTGATGACCATGCTGGAGCAAAAAGGCGATGTAAAAATCATCTCCGACACACGCACACTCAAGGGCACGATTGATGTGTTTGGCGGCCCCATGCCGGCGGCCTGCCTGTATGCGCCCATGGACTTCATCCAGAAAAATCCCAACACCTGCCAGGCCTTGACCAATGCCATCGTGCACGGCCTGAAGTGGCTGCAAACCGCCGGCCCCAGCGACATCATCAAGACCGTGCCCGAAAACTACCTGCTCGGCGACCGCGGCTTGTACCTCGCGTCTTTCAACAAGGTGCGCGAGGCGATTGCCGTGGACGGCCTGATTCCCGAGGACGGCGCGAGGACGGCGCTCAAGGCGCTGGCCAGTTTCGATGCCAGCATCAAGGCCGACAAGATCGACCTGAGTAAAACCTACACCAACGAATTCGCCCGACGCGCGAAGGACAAGTTCAAAGCCTGAGCAATGTTGCCCCCACGCTCGTCGCTTCGCGTACTTCGCTTCCCCCCAAGGGGGCTCATTTTCCCAGGGGCGGCCCGTCGGAAAATGGCGCGCTTGCTTTCCTGACCCTTTCTTAAGCCCGACCTGGTTCGCGGCCACTCTTTATCTATGCCGCAAACCTCCCAGGATCACGCCGCCGAATACGCGATTGAACTGCTCAATATCACCTGTACCTTCCGGGCGCGGGAGGATGCGGGGCCGGGTTATACCGCCGTCGGGGACACCACGCTGCGTATACGTGCCGGCGAGTTTGTCTCGGTGGTCGGCCCGACCGGCTGTGGCAAGTCCACCTTGCTCAACATCGGTGCAGGCCTGCTGGCGCCGTCTTCCGGCACGGTCAAGGTTTTTGGCGAGCCGCTGGCCGGCATCAACACCCGCGCCGGCTACATGTTCCAGACCGAAGCGTTGATGCCCTGGCGCAGCGCCATCGACAACGTGATGGTCGGCCTGCAATACCGCGGCGTGCCCGACCCCGAAGCCCGGCGGCAGGCGCAGGCCTGGCTGGACCGGGTGGGCCTGAGCGACTTCGGCGACCGTTACCCGCACCAACTGTCCGGCGGCATGCGCAAACGCACGGCGCTGGCGCAGGTGCTGGCGCTGGACCCGGACATCATCCTGATGGACGAGCCTTTTTCGGCGCTGGACATCCAGACCCGGCAACTGATGGAAAACGAGGTGCTGGACCTCTGGGCCGCGAAGAAAAAAGCGGTCATTTTTATCACCCATGACCTGGATGAAGCCATCGCCATGAGTGACCGCGTGGTGGTCTTGTCGGCCGGGCCGGCCACCTGCCCGATGGGCGAGTTCGACATCGACCTGCCGCGTCCGCGCAACGTCGCCGAGGTACGCACCCAGCCACGTTTCATCGAACTGCACACCCAGATTTGGGACGTGTTGCGCGATGAGGTGCTCAAAGGTTATGCGCAACAGTTGAAGAGAGCAGCATGAAGACGGCTCAAAAGTATGCAGTCATCCCGGACCCCGGATCAAGTCAGAGGCAGACCCGATCCGGGATCTATCTGCGCGCCAACATGGATTGCGGGTCAGGCCCGCAATGACAGAAAAAATGTGGACCTTGTTTAAACCCTCCGATAAAAACCTTCGCTACTGGCAGGTCGGCCTGCTGCTGGCTTTCCTGGGCCTGTGGCAACTGGCCTCGCGCGACCAGCAACTGGCTTTTTTCCTCGGTGAACCGGTCCAGGTCGCCGGTCGGGTCTGGTCCTGGTTCATGCCTTTCGGCTTTGGCCCCAGCCTGCTGTTTGCCGATGGCTTGCCGGGCAATGCGGACATTTATTTACACCTGGGCACCACCCTGCTGGAGACGGTGCTGGCCTTTGGCATAGGCACGGTGCTGGGCCTGGCCTGCGGCCTGTGGCTGGCGCTGGCGCCCATGGCCAGCGCCATCATGGACCCTTACATCAAGGCCGCCAACTCGATGCCGCGTGTGATCCTGGCGCCGATTTTTGCGATGTGGTTCGGCCTGGGCATCTGGAGCAAGGTGGCGCTGGCGGTGACGCTGGTGTTTTTCATCGTGTTTTTCAATGTCTATCAGGGCGTCAAGGAAGTCAGTCCGGTGGTGCTGGCCAATGCCCGCATGTTGGGTGCCAACCAGCGCCAGTTGTTGCGCACCGTCTACCTGCCCAGCGCGACCAGTTGGGTGTTTTCCAGCCTGCACACCTCGGTCGGCCTGGCCTTTGTCGGCGCGGTGGTCGGCGAGTACCTGGGTTCGGCGCGCGGTGTGGGTTATCTGATTTTGCAGGCCGAGGGCACGTTTGATGTGAACACGGTGTTTGCCGGCATCGTGGTGCTCACTGCCTTTGCCCTGGTGCTGGACGGCATTGTGGGGCGGCTGGAAAAACGCCTGATGAAATGGCAGCCGCGCACCGGTGAGACCGAGAAGTTGTGATGACAAATGCCCGTGAATCGCTGCGCCTGTATTCCGGCCCGCTGAGCATGTTCGGCGCCAAGGTGCAAATTGCCGCGCTGGAAAAAGGACTGGACGTCGAGTTGGTCATGGTGCCTTTCGAGATGCAGCGCCTGTACCAGCCCAAACACCCGGAGGTGCTGCGCATCAACCCCAAGCAGCAGGTGCCGGTGCTGGTCCATGGCGATCTCGAACTGTTCGATTCGACCCAGATTTTTGAGTACCTGGAAGAGTTGCAGCCGGCGCCGCCGCTGTGGCCGGCCGGCCTGGCTGCCAAAGCCCGCGCACGCCTGCTGGAGCATCAATCCGACGAGGTGTATTTCCCGCCCATCGTTCGCCTGATGGGGTTGCAGGACCGGCCGCAAGACCCGCTGGCCATCGCAGCGCGCGAGGCCTCGGCTGCATATTACGTGGCCATGGATGCGCTGCTTGTGGACCGTGATTACCTGGCCGGCCCGTATTCGTTTGTCGACATGGCGTTTTACATGGCGCAGCTGTTTGGCGAGCGTATGGGGGCGGTGATGGGGGATGACACGCCGCGCCTGCTGGCCTGGCGTGAGCGGCTCTCGCATCGGCCAGCCGTGCGGCAGGTGGCCGGTGCGATGGCGCAATACCTGCTGTCGCAGGGGCGGCCGCTGCCGGCTTTTTTGGCGGACCTGGTGCTGGCTGCTTGAGTCTTGCGTGCGCAGGGCTGGCCTGCTCGCTCCGTCCTACAAACGCTGGCCCGACTTGCCGTTAAATGGAATGCCTATCCCCGGTCCCGACGGCGCCTGTGTGCTGCCGGGACTTTTTGACCACTTCAAGGAATATTCATGTCTCTGACTGCCCACATTGGCCCTGTCGCGGCCCTGATCGCCGGCATCCTGATTTTGCTCATGCCCAAGCTGCTCAATTTCATCGTGGCGATTTACCTCATCATCGTCGGCGTGATTGGCCTGTTCGGAACGGGCTGGTTGCGGGTGTAAGACGCGAAGCGAAGGGCGAGGGCCCCGCGCAGCGGGATCGACCAGCGTAGCGGCTGGCGAGCCGAGGGCCTGGATGGCCCGCAGGCGAGACGCGGAGCGCGAGATGCCTCAGTCGCCGCCACCACCCGCCAGCGCCAGCAATGCCTGCGGCTGGTCTGTCGTGCGCGTGGCGCGAGTAGCGCCAGAGCGTCACACCGCCGGCTGCGCCGTGGGACTGACAGCGGGTTTCAAAACCGGCCTCGGCCAACAGGGCTTCACACACAGCGCCTCAAACTGCGGCGCCGACAACTTGTCAAAAATGCCTGGCCCCCAGAGCGGGACGGGTGCGGCCTGCTTGTCTGTGGGGTGAAACATCAGCGCAGGGGCTCAGGGGCTGGCAGGCAGGGCTCTCAGTCGCTATTGTTTTAATAGCTGCTTGTGCTTGTGGGCTAAGGGCTGGAGCCTTGTTTTTCTTGTGACTTTGGCTGCTTAGCGTTTTTTGCTCTTGACCACGGCTTTGCCCGGGTTGCGCTTGACGGCCTTGATGGCGCCGTGCGCGGGAACAGATGTTTTCCTGGCGCCGCCCATTTTGACCGGCAGAAACACCACCACCGGGTGGCCCAGTTTGAATCCGGCGTGGGCGCCCACCTTGTTCCATTCGGCCACGCTGGCGGCGCTCAGGCCGTAACGGTGGGCGATGCTGGCCACGGTTTCGCCTTTGCGCGCCTTGACGGTGCTGCGGCGCGTGACAATTTCCGGGGCGAAGGCCATCTGGGCGTTGTCGGCCACATGGCTGGTCACGTCGTTGTTTGTTGAGGCCGTGCGTGGCACCAGCAGGGTGGAGCCGGCCTTGATCAGCATGCGCGGCGGGATGCTGTTGATGCCGCGCAAGTCGGCTTCACTCATACCGACACGCCGGGCGGCGTCGCCGACGCTGAGGGTGGTGGGGGCGGTCCAGGCCGTCCAGCTGGCGTATTGGCCCTGGGTGTAAGCCTCGAAGTTGCGCTGGAATATCTTGGCGTTGTCCCAGGGCAGCAGGATGTGCGGTGTGCCGGCGGCAATGATCACCGGCCGGTGCGCCGAGGGGTTGAGCGCCTTGAAGTTGCTGATTTCCACATCGGCCAGCCGGGCGGCCAGCGCCACGTCGATGTCGCGTGTGATCTGTACTTGCTGGAAGTAAGGGTGGTTTTCAATCAGCGGCAACTCGGCGCGGAAGTTCTGCGGGTTGGCCACGATGTTTTTGACTGCCTGCAGCTTGGGCACGTACAGCCGTGTTTCATCGGGCATGCGCAAGTCGTTGTAGCTGGTGCCCAGGCCCAGTTTCTGGTTCTTGGCGATGGCGCGGCCCACGCTGCCTTCGCCCCAGTTGTAGGCGGCCAGCGCCAGGTGCCAGTCGCCGAACATGCCATAGAGTTTTTGCAGGTAGTCCAGCGCGGCGCGGGTTGAGGCCAGCACATCGCGGCGGTCGTCGCGGAAGGCGTTTTGCTTGAGGTCGAAATATTTGCCGGTGGCCGGCATGAACTGCCACATGCCGGCGGCCTTGGCGCTGGAGACGGCTTGCGGGTTGAAAGCGCTTTCGATGTATGGCAGCAAGGCCAGCTCGGTCGGCATGTTGCGCCGCTCCAGCTCTTCAACGATGTGGAACAGGTATTTGCTGGAACGTTCGGTCATGCGCTGCATGTAGTCCGGTCGGGTGGCGTACCACTGCTCGCGGTCGCTGACCAGTTCGTTTTCGAGGTTGGGCATGGCAAAGCCACGGCGTATACGTTCCCACAAATCGGCCGGCGCCTGCAGTTGGGCCACCGCGCCGGATGCGGCCTGAGCGCGGTCAATCGGCGACAGCGGACCGTTCGGGTACAGGGGTTTGGCCGCAGGTGTGGCAGCCGGGGTCGTGCTCAACACCGGGTCGCCGGGCATGCCGGGCGCGCTGCCGGTGCTGGCGCAACCGGCGAGCACGGCCAGACCCAGGCCTAACAACAGGGTTTTTAGCGTCCGCGTGTGGCGGGAAAGAGAGGGAACAAAGAAGGAGAGGAGATTTGATAAAGCGGGCTGTGGGCTTGTCATTTGAATTGGTTCTTCCACTGCCTGATGGCGGCAAATACGGTGTTGTCGTCATGGGCCGCCGGATCAAAACGTCGGGCTGCAGCCATGACCGTGGCTTGTCGGGTACGCAAAAAGGGGTTGATCAACAACTCCTGCGCCACAGTCGTGGGCAAAGTCGGCTGACCCTGGTCCCGCAAGCTGGCGCAGCGTGCATGGTAACCAATCAGCTC
This sequence comes from Polaromonas potterensis, assembly GCF_033446725.1. NCBI lineage: Bacteria > Pseudomonadati > Pseudomonadota > Betaproteobacteria > Burkholderiales > Comamonadaceae > Polaromonas > Polaromonas potterensis. Next base: position 90,514 of record NZ_JAWQLX010000014.1, read on the forward strand.
GATGTTGTCAGGTTCCACCGCCAGCGCAAAACGCAGGTTGCTCAGGGTGTATTCGTGGGTGCAGCAAACGCGGGTGTTGCCGGGCAGGGCCGCCAGCCGGTCCAGCGAAGCCAGCATTTGTGCCGGCGTGCCTTCAAACAGGCGCCCGCAACCGCCTGAAAACAGCGTATCACCGCAAAACAGCAAAGGCCGGCTGTCCAGGGCGAGGCCATCCGGCGCCGGGCCGCCCCAAGCCGGATGAGCCCCCTCGGGGGGCAGCGCATCACGCGAAGCAGAAAGCGTGGGGGCAAGATAGTACGCAATATGCCCGGCGGTATGGCCAGGCACGTCAATCACCTGGAAATTCAGGTCCAGGGCCCGCACGGTGTCGCCGTCCTGGAGGCGCTGGAAGGGCTCTGGAATGGACTCGCGGGCCGGGCCCACCACCTTGGCACCAGTCGCCTCACGCAGTTCATCGACACCGCCGGTGTGGTCGGCATGGTGGTGCGTGACTAGAATCGACTCTAATTGCAGCCCGTTCTCCTGCAGTACGCGCAACACGGGCTGGGCATCGCCCGGATCGACAACCAGGGCGCGCCGGCCGTCGTGCAACAGCCAGAGGTAATTGTCGTTAAACGCGGGGATGGGAATTAAGGTCATGCGGCGGTCTCGATGGGGTCACAAATTATAGGTTTCACTGACTGGTTCAGAACCCCTCCCGGCGAGTATTTGCTGGCGTGGGAGCGTGAGCGATTCGATCTCGCGGTGGCGGACATGTTTGGCTACCACGCGCTGCAACTGGGCCTGCCTGAACTGGACGCCTTGCGCAGCAACCGCATGCCGCACCAGTGGCTGGCGCTGCCAGGCGTCGACACCGGGTCCCGTCGCGATGTTTATCTTCCCGGCACGAGCCCTGTTGCGACCTCGGCACCGGTTGCAAGTTCCCCGCGTGTGGCCTTGCTGACCGATCCGGCTGCCTTGCCTTTTCCCGAAAACAGCCTGGACCTGGTGGTCTTGCCGCACACGCTGGAACTCAGCCGCGACCCGCATGCCACCCTGCGCGAGGTTGCGCGGGTGTTGGTGCCTGAAGGCCGGGTGGTCATCAGCGGCCTGAACCCCGCCAGCTTGTGGGGCTTGCGCCAGCGGCGTGCGCATTTTTACCGGCGCCTTGGGTATGGCGAGCTGTTTTTGCCGGAAGCCGGCGAGTTTATTGGTTACTGGCGCTTGCGCGACTGGCTACGTCTGCTGGATTTTGAGGTCGAATCCGGCCAGTTCGGCTGTTACCGCCCGGCCGTCAGCAGCCCGGTCTCGCTGGAGCGTTTTGCCTGGATGGACAAGCCGGGTGAACGCTGGTGGCCTATTTTTGGTGCCTTGTATTTTCTGGTGGCGGTCAAACGTGTGCGCGGCATGCGCCTGCTGGAGCCGAACTGGAAGACCAACAAGGCCACGGCGAATGCGCCGGCGGCCGTGGCCAACCAATTGCGCCGCCCCGACTCTTTTTGATGATTTATTCGATAAGCACAACCTTGGACTTTCGCAACGCATGACCGAACTTTCGCAAACCGCAGCACAACATGTGGTGATTTACACCGACGGCGCCTGCAAAGGCAACCCCGGCCCGGGTGGCTGGGGCGCCCTGATGACCACCGGCGACAGTGTCAAGGAACTCTTCGGCGGCGAACTGGACACGACCAACAACCGCATGGAGATGACGGCCGTGATTGAGGCCCTGGCCGCGCTGAAACGCCCCTGCCAGGTGACCTTGTATGTCGACAGCCAATACGTGCTCAAGGGCATGACCGAATGGATCAAGGGCTGGAAGGCCAGGGGCTGGCGTACGGCGTCCAAAGAGCCGGTTAAAAACGTTGATCTCTGGCAAAAACTCGATGCCCTGGTCAGCGGCAGCGGCCACAAGATCGACTGGCGCTGGGTGCGTGGCCATGACGGCGACCCTGGCAACGAACGCGCCGATGTCCTGGCCAACAAGGGTGTGGCCGTGGCTTTGTCCAGACGCTGAGCCGCTTCTGCAGGCCGGCTTGAGCCGGTATGTCGGCGCGGTGGCGCGCTTGCCTGCGAATGCTGCAAAAATTACACTGTAAGCACACCTAGCATCCCCCCGCCAGCGCCGGACCAGTGTTTGGTAAAGGCGTTGTAAAGCTGACGCGCAAGTCCGTTGACAGCACGCGCAAAAGCTGCGCAAGCCATGGTGTCCTGCTACATTGGAATGTTTGTATCTTTTCCATTACAAGTTTCTCCTCCCCATGGCATCAAAAGCAATTTACACGGTGGTCGCGGTAGCAGGTATCGCGGCTGCATCAGGCGCCGCCTGGTGGTACCAGAAGCCCAAGACCCCAGCCGGGGCTGGGGATGTTTCTTCGTCGGCTGCCGGGCCGACCAAAATCGCCGCCAGCGATGCCGCCAATGGCAAACCGGTGACAGTGGAAGCCGCCCGGGTGGAATTGGCCCGTTTGGTCGATGACGCGCAGGCCGTGGGCAGTTTGCGTTCGCGCCGGGGCGTGGTCTTGCGTCCCGAGGTCAGCGGCCGTATCACCCAGCTTAATTTCACCGATGGCCAGCGGGTGCGCAAGGGGCAGGTGCTGGTGCAGTTTGACGACCAGCTGCAACTGGCACAGGTCCAGCAAAGCCAGGCCGAACTGTCGATTGCCCGGGCCAACCAGAAACGCAACGAGGAGCTGGTGGCGCAAAACTTTGTCAGCCAGCGTTCCCTCGATGAAAGTGCCGCCAACCTGCAGGTGGCCGAAGCCAAGCTGTCACTGGCCAAGGCCACGGCCGCCCGCCTGAAAATTGTCGCCCCGTTTGACGGCATTGCCGGTATTCGCTTGGTCAACGTCGGGGACTACCTGAAAGACGGCGCCGACATCGTCAACATCGAGGACATCGAAGCCATTTATGTCGATTTCAGGCTGCCCGAACGTTTTCACAGCAAGGTCAGGCGCGACCAGACGGCGGTGCTCGACATCGATGCGCTGCCGGGCCGCAGCTACAGCGCGCAAATCCAGGCGATCGATCCGCTGATCGACGCCAATGGGCGTTCGGTCGGCATCCGCGGCTGTATCGACAACCGCCAGCTGCAGTTGCGTCCCGGCATGTTTGCCCGCGTCAACACGGTGTTTGGGGTGCGCGACAACGCCCGCGTGATTCCTGAAGAAGCCATTGTTCCGCAGGGCGGCAAGCAGTTTGTCATCAAGCTGCTGGAAGGCCCGAACGGGCAGACCCGCAAGTCCCAGCGTGTCGAAGTCAAGGTGGGCCTGCGTACCCCGGGCAAGGTGGAAATCCTCCAGGGGCTGGAGGCCGACGACCTCATCGTTGCGACCGGCCAGCAGCGTGTGCAGCGCGACGGCACCTTGGTCACAGTGGTGGACCTGTCCAGTGCACGGCCGGCCAGTCCGGCCAAAGCCGCCGGCAACGGATCCGCCAACGCGGCGGCCCCGGCCGAGCCCGCCTTGTCCGGCGCCAACCCCTGCGGTGTGGTGATTTCCCAGGCCCCCGCCGTGGACAAGACTGGGCGTGGCGCCGGTACGCCCGAACGCAGCCCGGCCGCGACTACAGCGCGTAATCCCGCCTGAGTTTCAAGCTGATTCACGTCACAGGTTTTTATGCAACTCGCTGAAGTTTCCATACGCCGCCCGGTATTTGCCACCGTGCTGTCACTGCTGATCGTGCTGATCGGTGCAGTGAGTTTCAACCGCCTGGCGGTCCGCGAATACCCGAAGATCGACGAGCCGGTTGTCACCGTCAGCGTGCGTTATGCAGGGGCGTCGGCCGAGGTGATCGAGTCGCAGGTGACCAAACCGCTGGAAGACTCCATTGCCGGTATTGACGGTGTGGATGTCATCACCTCCATCAGCCGCGCCGACCAGGCGCAGATCAGCGTGCGTTTCCGCCTCGAAAAAGACGCCGACTCCGCCGCCGCCGAGGTGCGCGACCGCACCTCGCGGGTGCGCAACCGGCTGCCGCAGGCCATTGAAGAACCGGTGATTGCCAAGGTCGAGGCCGACGCCTTCCCGGTCATCCAGCTGGCCTTTTCCAGCGAATCGATGACACCGCTGCAGATCACCGATCTGGTCAACCGCATCGTCAAGCCGCGTTTGCAAACCGTGACCGGTGTGGCCGATGTGCGGATTTACGGCGAGCGCAAATACGCCATGCGGGTCTGGCTGGACACCGACAAGCTGGCCTCTTACCGCTTGACCACACAAGACGTGGAAGATGCGATTCGCCGCAGCAACCTGGAACTGCCGGCCGGGCGGATTGAATCGCAGCAGCGTGAATTCAGCGTGACCTCGCAGACCGATCTGATCCGGCCAGCCCAGTTCGGCGAGATCGTGGTCAAAACCGTCAACGGATTTTCCGTCAAGGTGCGCGATGTGGCCCGGGTCGAGGAAGGGGCGGCGGACGAACGCACCTCGGTCCGGCTCAATGGCCGCTCCGCCGTGGCGGTCGGCGTGATCCGCCAGGCAACCGCCAACCCGCTGGACCTGTCCAAAGGTGTGCAGGAAGCCATTCCCAAGCTGAAAGCCGATCTGCCGCAAGACATGCTGGTGGACATCGCCAACGACAACTCGGTTTTCATCGACCGCTCGGTCAAAAACGTCTACCGCACCATCATCGAAGCGATTGTGCTGGTGGCGCTGGTGATTTTTGTGTTTTTGCGCACCATGCGTGCCTCCATCATTCCCATTGTCACTATTCCCGTGAGCCTGATCGGCACGTTTGCGCTGATGGCGCTGGCCGGTTTCACCATCAACACCTTGACCTTGCTGGCGCTGGTGCTGGCCATTGGCCTGGTGGTGGACGATGCCATCGTGATGCTGGAGAACATTTTTCGCCACATTGAAGAAGGTATGGATCCGTTTTCTGCCGGTATCAAGGGTGCGCGTGAGATCGGTTTTGCGATCATCACCATGACCGCCACCTTGGTGGCGGTGTACGCGCCGCTGGCTTTCACGCCGGGGCGTACCGGCCGTTTGTTTGTTGAGTTTGCGCTGGCCCTGGCCGGCGCGGTGGTGGTCTCGGGTTTTGTGGCGCTGACGCTAACCCCCATGCTCTGCACGCAATTGCTCAAGCACAACCCCAAGCCGAATCGTTTTGACCGCTTCATGGAGCGCTTACTGACGGCCATCTCCGATCGTTACGGCGCGGTGTTGCGCTGGGTGGTCACCACGCGGTATCAGCCGCCGGCTGGTGGGCGTAGCGTAGGTCAGCGGGTTAGGGGGGCGATCTTGCAGGCGCGCTGGATCGTTGTCGGCGTGATGCTGCTCAGCGCGATCGCAATTGCACTGGTGTTTCCGACCATGAAGCAGGAGCTGTCGCCCATGGAAGACCGTGGCGTGATCCTGGCCAACGTCAATGCGCCCGATGGCGCGACCATGGACTACACCAACCGTTATGCGCAGGCGCTGGAAAAAATGGGCCAGCCCTTCCCGGAGTTCGACCGGATTTTCGCCAACGTCGGCAACCCGACCGTGGCGCAGGCCAGCGTGGTTTACCGCACTGTGGACTGGGATGATCGCAAACGTTCCACGATGGAGATGGCGCGCGAGTTGCAGCCCAAGTTCAATGCCTTGCCGGGGGTGAGCGTTTTCACGATCACGCCGCCTTCACTGGGTCAGGGCTTTCGCGATAGGCCGCTCAACTTCGTGATCCAGACCTCGGACAGCTACCAGAACCTGAACGCCGTGGTGCGCCAGATGCTGGACGAGATCGCCAAAAACCCCGGCATCGTCTCGCCCGATGTGGATTTACGCCTGAACAAACCCGAACTGCGCATCGAGGTCGAGCGCGACAAGGCGGCCGACCTCGGCGTCAGTGTCGAAGTCGTGGCCAAGGCCATCGAGACCTTGCTGGGCGGGCGCAATGTGACACGTTACAAGCGCGACGCCGAGCAATACGACGTGATTGTGCAAACCCAGGCCAATGGCCGCACGACGCCGGAAGACATTGACCGCATCTACGTGCGCGGCCGCAACGACACGGTGATCCCGCTGTCGGCCCTGGTCAAGGTGCATGAAAGTGTCTCGCCGCGCGAGCTGAACCACTTCGGCCAGCGTCGCTCGGTTTCCATCACGGCCAGCCTGTCGGCCGACTACTCCCTGGGCGAAGCGCTCAAGTTCATGGACCAGACGGCAGCCAAGGTGCTCAAGACCGGTTACAGCACCGACCTGAACGGCACTTCGCGCGAGTTCAAAAATTCACAGGGCGCGCTGGCGATTGTGTTTGTGCTGGCGCTGGTGTTTATTTTCCTGGTGCTGTCGGCGCAGTTTGAAAGTTTTATTGATCCGCTGGTGATCATGTTGTCGGTGCCGCTGTCCATGATTGGCGCCTTGCTGGCGCTCAAGTGGTCGGGCGGCTCGCTCAATGTGTATTCGCAGATCGGCCTGATCACGCTGGTGGGGCTGATCACCAAACACGGCATCCTGATTGTCGAGTTCACCAACCAGCTGCGTGGGCAGGGCATGGAGATGATCGACGCGCTGGTAAAAGCCTCGTCGCAGCGCCTACGTCCCATCATGATGACCACAGGCGCCATGGTGCTGGGTGCCTTGCCGCTGGCCTTGTCCCACGGCGCCGGCGCCGAAAGCCGCCAGCAAATCGGCTGGGTGATTGTGGGCGGCATGTCGCTGGGCACCTTGCTCACGGTGTTTGTGGTGCCCACCATGTATTCGCTGTTTGCCCGTAGCAAAATCCCGGGTGCCAACAAGGCCGAGGCCAAGGAGGCGCCGGAGGCGCATCACGGCGAGCCGGAGTTGATCGCCAAGTAAAGGTCGCCCGGGACGTTTGGGGGAAAGCGCTGATGCCGCTTGTTTGGGGGGTATCAACTCTTTGAATGGTGCCGCAGGCGTAGCTGCTTAAATAATAAGCATGCTCCGCCAGCCCAACAAGGGCGTGGGTTTTGGGACTTGTCCCATGTCTTGTCCACAGCTCAGCCCACAGGGCGTGGGCATAAGTCCGGCGCGCTGCCGGACTGTTGTGGCCCTTAACGCACGCGCTCGCTTTCGACCCTCATGTCGAGCACATACACGTATTTCGAGGCATCGGCCGGAACCTGGGTGCGGGTGTAGCGCTTGAGGCGCAGCACGTTGCGCACGCCGGCTTGGTGGGTGTAGCCCTCGATTTCACCGTAAAAGTTCTCCCACGGGCCGGTGCTTTGTTTGAGGCCTTGCGCGTTGTAGCTGAGGGTACGCACTTTCAGGCACTGGTAGTTGGGCATGAGCGGATGGGCGCAGGGCACGCGTTCTGGCGCGACCTCCAGAAAGACCTGTTCAGCCGCAGAGCCATAACGTGTTTCCGCGGTGGCTGTGCCGTCCAGCACCCAACGCCCGCCGTCGCTAAAGCCCAGCGTCAACTGCGGGTTTGTCGCATTTCCGGTCGGGGTTTGCAGCGACCAGCGCCGGATCTCGGGCAGGCGTTGGGCCACGCGTGTTTCCAGCGCCATGAGGGCTGCGTCAGGGCAGGCCATCAGGGTGCCCATCGCGTGGCCCATCGTGATCTGCTGGCCATCGAGGGTGTACGAGGCCGACAGGGCATTACACAGCCCGCCGACCTGCATGCGCCCCTTGTTGAAGTCGAGCCGTACCATGCCCCAGCCGGTTTGCACCACACCTTGTGCGTCCAGGGCCTGGCGCAACTGCCAGTGGTAGGCGGACAGCGGTTCAGTCTGGGGGGCTTGCTCAGCCTGTGGTGACAGGTTGCCGCAGGCTGCCAGCCCCTGAACCACAAACAAGGGAAGCAGCCATTTCCATGCAGAGGTCATTTCAGTTCTCCCGATAAAGAACCAGCAGTTTGCCGCAAGGTGTTAGCGGCGCCGGAGCAGCGCCGCCAGCGCTAGATCACGCCGTCAAACATCATCACGTCGACGGCATCGCCAGGCGCCACATTGCCCTGGACATGGTGCAGCACGATCAGGCCATTGGCCTCGGCCATGGAGCTGAGCACACCCGAGCCCTGGTTGCCAGTGGTCTGGACCTGCAGCGTGCCGTCGGCCGCGCTGCTGACCGTGCCGCGCTGGTACTCGGTGCGGCCCGGTTTTTTGCGTATGGCTTCGAGGCTGCGGGCCTTGAGCAGCGGTGGCGTGGCGGCCGTGCTGCCCATCATCTGCAGCAGCGCCGGCCGCACAAAAGCCAGAAAAGTCACCATCACCGCCACCGGGTTCCCCGGTAACCCGAACAGGATAGCCCCGTTCGAGTTGCTATGGGTTTCGTAGCTGCTTGCGCCCGTGGGTATTGGGCTGGAGGTCGATTTGGTTTGAGGAATTCGGCCCACAGCCATGGGGCGGCCGGGGCGCATGGCGACACGCCAGAAGGCCACGTCGCCTAGCTTTTTCATCATGCCTTTGGTGAAATCGGCCTCGCCCACACTGACGCCGCCCGAGGTGATGATGGCGTCGACCTGCGCGGCGGCGCTGGTGAACGCGGCTTCCAGCAGGGCCGGGTCGTCGCGCACCACGCCGAGATCTATCACCTCGCAGCCCAGGCGTTTGAGCATGCCGAACACCGTGTAGCGGTTGCTGTCGTAGACTGCGCCTTCACGCGGCGGCTCGCCCAGCGACAGGATTTCATCCCCGGTGGAAAAGTAGGCGACCCGCAGCGGCCGCCAGGTGTTCACGGTTTTGAGACCCAAAGAGGCCACTAGCCCAAGACGGGCGGGCGTGAGAAGCTCACCTTTTAGGAGCGCCGGCCGGCCGTTTTTTAAATCTTCGCCGCGCAGCCGGCGGTTGTCGCCAGCGCTCAGCAGTTGGGCGGGAATCGTGATGTGGTCGCCCAACACGCTGACAAACTCCTGTGGCACCACGGTGTCCAGGCCTTGCGGCATGATGGCGCCGGTCATGATCTTCACGCATTCGCCGGCGCCGACCGTGCCTTGCCAGGCTTTGCCGGCCAGGGCCGTGCCGACCACCTTCAGGGTCAGCGCGGTTCCGCTGGCCAGCGGCGCCCCGTCGAAGGCGTAACCGTCCATGGCCGAGTTGTCATGCGGCGGCACATCAAAAGGCGAGACCACATCGGCCGCCAGCACACGGCCCAGCGCGTCAAACAGCGGCAGGTCCAGGCGGTCCTGCACCGGTGCCACCAGCAGCGATAAAAAGCGCGACACGTCGGCCGCGGACAAGGCCTGTGGGTCGTAACCCTGCAACTCGGCAGCGATCTCGGCAATACTTTTCACGGCCTGAGGGCTTCCAGCCGGTGTAGCTCCGTCAGCGTGTTGGCGTTGAAAAACGCACTGGCATCGTCGCCCGGCAGGTTGAAGGGCACCAGCACGGTTTTGTGCTGCGCGGTCCACGCGTCGATCTTGCGCCCGCCGCCGGCGGTGAAGGCCGCGAGGCTTTCCAGCATGTGGGTGTGCATCAGACAAAACACCGGCTGCGCGCGCAACTGGCCATCTTCTTCGGGTGCGGCCACCACGGCAAAGTCAGCCTGCTCGGTCACCAGGGCTTGCGCCAACCGGGCCACCAGCGCTTCGCTGAACAGCGGCGTGTCGCAGGGCACGGTCAGCAGGTAAGGGGTTTCGCAACGCTCCAGCCCGGTGATAAAGCCGGCCAAAGGGCCCGAGAATTCGCCCAGGCCGGCTGCGTCGGGCCAGACCGGCACACCAAAGGCTTCATAGGCCGCCAGGTTGCGGTTGGCGTTGATCATCACCTCGCCGACCTGCGGCTGCAGCCGCAGCAGGGTGTGCAGGGCCAAGGGCACGCCGTTGAAATTCTGCAGGCCTTTGTCCACGCCGCCCATGCGCGAGCCGCGCCCGCCTGCGAGGATCACACCGGTGATTTCTGCGCCGTCTATGGTGTCTATCATGTTTTTTTCGGCCTAGCCGCCTATGTAACTCATCTCTACGCGCTTTGCCCCTTCAGTGCCGGGGACGCTGCGGTCCGGCGGCAAGGCCGCGCGCAATTCTGAATAACGGTCGCCACGGCCCTGCCAGATGTGGGCGACGGCTCCGGAGATTTGTTCGTCCGAATAGTCCCCGTTGCGCAGCAAGGCGCGCAAGTCGTGGCCCTGGCTGGCGAACAGGCACAAAAACAGCTTGCCTTCGGTCGACAGCCGGGCCCGATTGCAGTCGCCGCAAAAAGCCTTGGTCACGCTGCTGATGACGCCGATCTCGCCGCCACCATCGCTATAACGCCAGCGTTCGGCGGTTTCGCCGAGGTAGTTGGCATCGATGGCCTGCAACGGAAATTCGGCCTGCAGGCGTTCTATCACCTGGGCCGAGGGCAAGACCTCGTCCATGCGCCAACCGTTGGTGGCACCCACGTCCATGTATTCGATAAAACGCAGCACCACGCCCGAGTTGCGGAAGTGCCTGGCCATGGGAAGAATCTCGGCATCGTTGGTGCCGCGCTTGACCACCATGTTGACCTTGATAGGCGCCAGACCGACCTTGTTCGCCATCTCGATGCCCTTGAGCACGTCGGCCACCGGGAAGTCCACATCGTTCATGCGCCTGAACACCGCATCGTCCAGCCCATCCAGGCTGACCGTGACACGTTGCAGGCCGGCGTCTTTCAGGGCCTGCGCTTTTTTGGCCAGCAGCGAGGCATTGGTCGTCAGCGTGATGTCCAGCGCTTTGCCGGACGGTGTCTGCAGCTTGGCCAGCATCTCGATCAGCACCTCCAGGTGCTTGCGCAGCAAGGGTTCACCGCCGGTTAGCCGGATTTTTTCGACACCGTGTGCGACAAAAATTTTCGCCAGCCGCGTGATTTCTTCAAAACTCAGCAGCGAGCTTTGTGGCAAAAAGGCATAGTCCTTGTTGAAGACCTCGCTGGGCATGCAATAACTGCAGCGGAAATTGCAGCGGTCGGTCACGCTGATGCGCAGGTCGTGCAGAGGCCTGGCCAGGGTGTCGCGCAGCAGCCCGCTGGGTGCGGACAGCTGGTCAGGAATGTGCGGCATACGTGCCGCGTAGCGGATGTCCGCCAGAGGAATAATTTTGTCAGCCATGGATTTACCTTGTACGGAATTTACTCCATTGGCGAAGACCTCTGGTACGGCAGGGCGCTGGGTGGTTCCCGGGGGCGTCACCAGCGCTGCCGCAGGGGTGGATCGGGTAGCATGGTCGCTCCGTCCCGGCGCCATGTCCATCCCCTTTTTAGCAGGGCCTCCATGCGATTGTTCAAACGAAGTTTGGCCGTTTTGGCTGTTTTCCTCCTGCTCGCCGCGGGTGTGCTGGCCTCGTTGCTGCAGCAGCATCCGGCCCTGGCGCCCTATGCGCCGCTGGCGTGGAAACAAAAACCGCCGCCGCCTTCGGCCCTGAAAGTGAGTTTTTTAGGCGTGGCCACGGTCTTGCTGGACGACGGGGAGACGGCCATTTTGACCGATGGTTTTTTCTCGCGGCCCGACAAGCTTCAGACCTTTCTGGGCAAGGTGGCGCCGGATCTGGACGGCATCACGCGCGGGCTGCAGCGCGCCGGCATCCCCGAGCGCACGGGCAAGCTGGTGGCTGTGATCCCCGTGCATTCCCATTACGACCACGCCATGGACGCACCCGAGGTGGCCAGACGCACCGGTGCGTTGCTGCTGGGGTCGGAATCGACGGCCAACGTGGGGCGGGGCGGGGGCCTGCCGGAAGCGCAGATTCGTGTGGCCAAACTGGGCGAGCCCATGAGGTTTGGCCGTTTCACCGTGACGCTGTTTCCCAGCCGCCATGCGCCCACGGGTTTTACCGGTGGCCAGATCGAGCAGCCGCTCAAGCCGCCGGTGCGCGCCAGCGACTACAAGGAAGGGCAAAGTTACGCCGTGCTGGTGCAACACGATGGCAAGTCCCTGCTGATCAATGGCAGTGCCGGTTTTGAGCCGGGCGCGCTCCAAGGCGTACAGGCCGATGTGGTGCTGCTGGGCATAGGCTCGCTCGGTCCACGCGGCGACGACTACCGCGATGCCTACTGGCGCGAGGTGGTGGCCACGGTGAAGGCGAAACGGGTCATTCCCATCCACTGGGATGACTTCTGGCTGCCCTCCGACCAGCCCATGAAACCCATGCCGCCGCCGCTAGACCAGTTTGAGCGCTCCATGGATTTTTTACGCGAACGCGGAGTGAAAGAAGGCGTGGATGTCCGTTTGCCGCTGGAGTGGCAGGCCATGGACGTCTGGGGTGCGTACTAAAACTACACGCAGCGCCCGCCATCCACCTCGATACACACGCCGCTGATAAACGCGGCTTCGTCGCTGGCCAGGTACAGCGCGGCGTTGGCCACGTCCAGCGCCGTCGAAAAACGCCCGAGCGGAATGCTGGCCAGAAACTTGGCGCGGCGTGCTTCACCTTCGGGGCCGGTGACCGTACCGCCGGCAAACTGGGTGGACAGCGCGGTGTCGGGGTTGAACACCGGGTTGATGCAGTTGACTCGGATGTTGTCCGGGCCCAGTTCGGCGGCCAGCGATTTCGAGGTCGTGATGACCGCGCCCTTGGAGCCGTTGTACCAGCTCAGGCCGGGCCGCGGGCGCACGCCGGCGGTCGAGGCAATGTTGATGAAGCTGCCGCCGCCCTGCGCGCGGAAAACCGGCGTGGCGTGAATGGTCGAGAGGTAAATGCTTTTCACGTTGATGGCGTAACAGCGGTCGAATTCTTCTTCGGTGGTTTCCAGTGCAGGCTGGTTCAGGTGGGTCCAGCCGGCGTTGTTGACCATCACATCAAGCTTGCCGTAACGCTGCACGGCCGCCGCTACCAGCGCTTTCATCTCGGCAGTTTTGGTCACGTCGGCCGCGAAGAAGGACGCGGTGCCGCCGGCCTGGACAATCTCGGCCACGACTTTTTCGCCCAGCGCGGCGTTGATGTCGTTGACGATGACCTGGGCGCCTTCAGCCGCCAGCCGCTTGGCAATGCCTTCGCCGATGCCGCCGCCTGAGCCGGTGACGATGATGGATTTGTTTTTGACGCGCATGGATGGCTCCTGATTTGCTATTGATTTGAGAGCTGCTTGCGCCCGTGGTGAAAGGGCCGCAGCCTTGTTTGGCTTGAGGTTTTCGGGCTGGCCGGGTTCAGCCGTGCCGGATCGCCACGGTCTTCAGCGTCGTGAACCCGAACAGCGCTTCAAACCCTTTTTCGCGCCCGTAACCCGACGACTTCACGCCGCCAAAGGGCAGTTCCACACCGCCGCCGGCGCCGTAGTTGTTGATGAAAACCTGGCCGCTCTGCACGCGTTTGGCCATGCGCAGCTGGCGGCCGCCGTCGCGGGTCCAGATGCCGGCGACCAGGCCGAACTGCGTGGCGTTGGCGAGTTCGACGGCGTGGTCTTCGTTGCTGAAACTCATGGCGCACAGCACCGGGCCGAACACTTCTTCCTGCGCCAGGCGGTGCATCACCGGTACGTCGCGCAGCAGGGTGGGCGCCTGGTAAAAACCGGTGTCGGGTGCCTCGTCAACGATATGGCCTTGCGCGACCATGGGGATGTCGGCGACTTGCGCGTCGCTTAAAAAGTCCCAGACGCGTTGTTGCTGGCTTTGCCGGATCAGCGGGCCCACGTCCAGGTCCATGCTGGCGGGGCCGACGCGCAGCTGCGTGAAGGCTTGGCCCAGACGTTCGAGCAGGGGTTCGTAAATGTGTTGGTCCACCAGCAGGCGCGAGCCGGCTGAACAGGTCTGGCCGGCGTTTTGCACGATGGCGTTGACGATGGCCGGAATAGCGGCGTCGAGGTCGGCGTCGGCAAAAACGATTTGCGGGCTTTTGCCGCCGAGTTCCAGCGTGACCGGGCAATGCCGTTCGGCCGCCACCTGCTGGATCAGGGTGCCTATGGTCGGGCTGCCGGTGAAGCTGATGTGGTGGATGCCTTTGTGGCGGGCCAGGGCGTCGCCGACTTCATGGCCGTAACCGGTGACGATGTTGATCGCACCGGCCGGAAAACCGACCTCGGCCGCCAGTTGCGCCACACGAATCAGCGACAGGCAGGCGTCTTCGGCCGGTTTGACGACACAGACGTTGCCGGCGGCCAGCGCGCCGCCGACGCTGCGGCCGAAAATTTGCATCGGGTAGTTCCACGGAATGATGTGGCCGGTCACGCCATGTGGCTCGCGCCAGGTGAAGACGCTGTAGCCGTCCTGGTAGGGCAGGGTCTCGCCGTGTAACTTGTCGCAGGCACCGGCGTAAAACTCAAAATAACGCACCAGCGCGGCGGCGTCGGCCTTGGCTTGTTTGGTCGGTTTGCCGCAGTCGCGCTGCTCGATCATGGCCAGCTCGTCGGCATGTTCGGCCACCTTGTGCGACAGGCGCATCAGCAGCCGGCCGCGTTCGGCAGCGCTGAGTTTGCACCAGACGGTGTCCAGGCAATCATGCGCGGCTTGCACGGCCTGGTCGATGTCCTGGGCGTTGCTGCGCTGGATCTCGTCGAAAGGCTGGCCGTCGGACGGGTCGATGACGGGAATGGTTTTCCCGGACGAAGAGCGGACCGATGCGTTGGCGATGTAATTGAGTTGCATGCCTGTGATTTTGCTTCAAACCGCTGGCATACCCGGGATTCGATATTTATTGATGAAATAGGCCTCTAGACCAATAGGAGTGGGCGCAATCAGCTATGGAATCCATAGCGAATCAGGGTTTCCCCGGGCGTGCCAGACGCAGCACCCCCAGGCTGGCCAGCGTGGCCAGCGCCAGCAACACGGTCAGGCAACCCGCCACGTCGGCCAGGGGCGCGCCCATCTGGTTGAGCCGCAGCGAGGCCTGGATACCCGCCGTGCTGGGAAACAGCCAGCGCAGCGTCTGCAAGGCCTCGGGCAGGGCTTCCACCGGCCAGGAAAAGCCCGACAAAAACGCCAATGGCAAGGCGGTGAACAACAAGACCTGCAAGGCCCGCTCGCGCTTGCGCAAGCACAATCCCAGCAGGGCACCCAGCGCGCAGATGGCCGGCACATAAATCGCCAGCAGGGCCAGCGCCCCCAGCGGGTTGCCACCACGCGGGAAGTCCTGCACCAGAAAGATCCAGCCGAAGTAGAACAGGCCACTGAGCCAGCCCACCGTGCTGAAAGCCAGCAGGCGCCCGCTCCAGACGCCCACGCCGGCGCGGTGTCGGCCGGCTTCGACCCAGGTGCCGACACACATGGCCACGCCCATGAGCAGAGTCTGCTGCAGGATCAGCAAGGCCACGGCCGGCACCACGTAGCTGCCATAACCTTCGGTGGGGTTGAACAGCGCCACCATCTGCAGATTGACCGGGCTGCGGCTGGCCATGGCTTGCGGCGCGCTTTGCCCGCTGGCCTGCAGCTTGCGGATTTCAATCCCGGCCGACACCGTGCCTATGGCTTCGGCAAAACCATAAAGCACGGCCTTGTTGAGCAGCGCGTAAGCGCCATTGGCTTCCACTGCGATAGTGGCCGGGGCGCCGCGCAACACATTGCGTTTGAGGTCGGGCGGAATCACCGCATAACCTTCGATCTCGCCGCGCCACAAGGCTTGCTGGGCCTGGCCCTCGTCGTGGGTGACCAGGCGCACATCGATGCGCGGGTCGGCCTGGGCAAAACGTGTGATCTGGCGCGACAGGCTGGTACGGTCGTGGTCCACCACGGCGACCGGCACCCGCGTGACGGCCTGCGTCATGTAAGGCCAGGGGTAGAAAAAGCCATACAGCACCGGCGCCCCGACCAGGATCAGCAGGATACCGGCATCGCCCAGGATGCCGCGCAGGGTGGCGCCCCAGGCCTGCAGAAAATCACCGCCCAGGCGGCGCATCAGCGTTTCCCCCACAGATGCGGCTGGCGGCAGGCTTGTTGCAGCAGCGGCACACTCAGGGCCAGCAAGCCACCGCTGGCCAGCAGCATGATCACGACGGTGGGCAGGCTGTAACGTAGCGGCGCGCCCATCTGCAACTGTTCCATCTGCAGCCGGATGTAGTGGGTGTAGGGCAAGACCTCGGCCCAGGCGCGCGCCAGCACCGGCATGGCCACCAGCGGAAACCCAACACCGCTGAAGGCAAAGGCCGGCGCCGTGATAAAGCCGGTGGCCGAGAGCGCCACACGCAGGGAACGTGTGACCGCCGCAGCGGCCACACCCAGGGCCATGGACAGCGCCAGCATCACAAGCTCCGCCAGCCAGACCCAGGCCAGCGAGCCCGCCGGGTACCAGCCGCGGCCCCAGGTCAGCCACAACAAGGCGGCGCTTGCCACCAGCGACAAGCCCAGCCAGGCGGGCAGCAGTTTGCCGAGCAGGGCGCCACCGGCCTGCGGCCAGCGCGGCAACACGCCCAGCCAGCGCCACAGCGAACCATCACGCAACTCGCGGCCCACGGTCCAGGCGCCTGCGGTCATGGCCAGGATGTGCAGCAGCGCGGGGATCAGCGCCGCCGCCAGGAATTGTTCGTAGTTGAGCGAGGTGTTGAACAAGGTCAACATGCCGGTGCGGATCGGTTCCATGGACACCCGCACCGCTTGCGCCGGTTCGCCGCGTTTGTTGCGCGCCGCCATCTCCACACCGGCCGACAAGGTGGCGACGACAGTGCGTACATCACGCTGGATCAGGCCGGAATGGGTGCCGAGTTGCGCGTTGTGCAGCAAGGTCACCTGCGCCGCGCGGCCCTGCTTGATGCTGCGGGCAAATCCGGGCGGAATGCTGACCACCGCATAGACCGCTGCGCTGCGCAAAGCCTGCTCGGCCTGGGCGCTGTTGTTGTAACGGCCGGCGACTTGCAGCCCGGGCGTGGCGTCCAGAAAACGGGTGAGCTGGCGTGACAGCGCCGAATGGTCCTCGTCCATGAGGCCTATCGGCAAACGGTTGGGCAGGCCCGCCGAAAAGATCCACCACAGCAGGGCCACGGCCAGCAACGGCACCCAGGAGATCATGGCCAGATCCCAGGGGCTGCGACGCAGCCAGGCGAGTTCGCGGCGCGCACTGGTCATGAGCGCTTGTGCGAAGCCCATGTTGATATGTCCAGACGCGGCGGTGTTACTGGACCAGCACACTCATGCCGGGGCGTGCGCCTTCAATCGGCGCGACGGGCTTGGCCCGGATTTCAAAGGTGCGCGCATCAAAACCCTGGCCGGCGCGGGTGGCGCGCCAGGTGGCGAAGTCGGGCAACACGGCGCTGTAAAACACCTTGAAACGCACGGCCTTGTTGTCCAGCGCCGGCAACTGCGCATCAAACTCGGCGCCCATGGCAAAACGCTGCAAACGGTCTTCGCGCACATTCAGCACCACCCATTGGTCTTTCAAGTCCACCACCGACACCACGGCCACACCTTGCGGCGACAACTCGCCGACCTGGGCCAGCACCTTGGCCACTTCACCGGCCACCGGGCTTTTGAGTTCGGTCTCGGCCTTGGCGGCCTCCACCTCGGCGACGACACCGGCCACCTGGCGCGCTTGCGCGTTGGCGGCGGCCTTGTCTTCCGGCCGGGCGCCGGTGCGCGCCATGTCGTACTGGGCCTGGGCCGTCAGGGCCTGGTCGCGCGAGGCTTTGAAGTTGGCTTCGGCTTCGTCGCGTTTTTGCGCAGCAACCAGGCCATCCCGGGCCAAGCCGTCCACCCGTTTGAAGGAGATCTGGGCCAGGTCGGCCGCCGCCTGGGCGCGCTGCCACTGCAGTCTGGCCATTTCCACTTCCTGCGGTCGGGCGCCGTTCTGCGCCTTGTCCGCCACGGCCTGGGCGGCTTGCTGCGCGGCGGTGGCCTGCGCCAGTTTTGCCGCAACTTCGGGGCTGTCGGTGCGTATCAGCAGGGTTCCCACGGCCACCTGCTGGCCTTCCTTGACCAGCACCTGGGAGATACGTGCCGTGACCTTGGGCGCGATGTCGGTCTCGCGGGCTTCCATCTGCCCCTGGAAGACTTCGGGCGGCGGCTGGGAGGCGCGCCACAGGCCAAAGCCCAAGAGCCCGACCACCACGATGGCCGCTGCGGCCTTGAAGACAAGTTGTCGGTTCATGGTCAATACACTTTCACGTCGGCGCGGCGGATGTAGCTGCTGAATTCATCGGACAGACCGCAGCTCTCGAGCAGGCTGGCCAGCGCCATCACATACTCGTAAGCCACTTGCGCGCGTTCGGTTTCGACCTTGGTCTGGTTGACTTCGGCGTCTATCAGTTCCAGCGCGGTGCCCGTGCCTTCACGCAAGGCCGCGGTGCGCAGGCGCAAGACCTCGTGGGCCAGGGTCACGCCGGGCTCGGTGGCCAGGAACTGCCGGCGCGCCTGCTCCAGCGCGCGCCAGTTTTTTTCGACCAGCAGGCTGATGTCGCTGCGCGCCTGCAGACCGGTGCGTTCGGCCTGCTCGATCTGTTTGTTCGAGGAAGCGGCCAGCGCGTCGCGGTCCATCGCGTCAAACAAGGTCCAGCGCACGCCGATGCCGCCTATCCAGTCGGCGTTGCCGGTTTTCAGCTCGCGCTGTCCGAAGGCAAACACCTGGGGTTTGCGAAGCGCCTCCTGGCCGTGGTGCAGTTGCTCGGCCTGCATCTTTTTGGCGTTCACCTTGGCCAGGCCCGGATGGCGCTGCAAAGCCTGGTCCAGGAAATGTGGCAATGGTTCGACGGCTTGGGTCAGGACAAACAGCGGCGTGTCGGGCTTGACAGGGGTATTGGACTTGACCGTGCGGGCCAGCGCAATTGCCGTCATTTCGGCATCGTCCTGCGCCTTGAGGGCATTGCGTTTGGCTTCTTCGTAAGCGGCTTGCGCTTGCAGGCGTTCGATGCGCGAGATCACGCCGGCCGCCAACATTTTGGCGGTGGCCGCGTCATGCTGGCGAATGTCGTCCAGTGCAGCCTGCCGCAACGCCGCGGCCTTGGCCGCCAGCTGCGCGCCGAAATAACGTTGCACCAGTTGAGTGGCGAGTTCGTGGCCGGTCTTGTCGGCATCGGCGCGCGCTTCGTTACCCTGCGCTGTCACGACGCCGCGCACCGCATCGCTGGCACCGCCCGCATAAATCGGCCAGACCGCCGAGATGGATCGGGTGGTGCCGGTGTCATGCCGGTTGAAGGTGTAGTTGGAGGGGAACTGCGGCACCGGCAGCGGGATGGGCAGATTCTGCAAGGGAATCGGCAGGCGCTGGCTGGCTTGTGCGAGCTGCTGGTTGATGGGGTCGAGGTTGACGTTCAGGTTGGCGTTGTAGGCATAAGCCACGGCCGAGAGGCTGACCACCGGCCCGCCCAGGCCCTTGAGGCCACGTTCCTGCAAGTCCTTGCTGTCAATCGCGGCCTGAGCGGCGGCCATCTGGTCGGAGCCGGTCTTGAGACGGTCCCAGGCGGTTTCAAAACTCATGGCTTGCACCTGAACCTGAGGCGGGACCGCTTGCGGAGCCCGCACTTGGGCCAGGACACCGGCACAGCCTGCAAGGCAAAACGCTGCGGCCAGCAAGGAGGAGGGTGAGGTCATGGGGCCTTGCCTGGATTCAATAAAAAGGTGCTGTCTGGCGCGGCGTCAAAAAGGCCACGTGCAGACACACGAACATACCATGGCTGATGGCCGCGAACCCGGCAAGCGCTGCATGCAGGGTTGCGCGCTGGCGCAAGGCATAAAGCGCCGGCAAAGCATAGGCCCACTCGCGCAGTGCTGACCTTGCTTTCCCGGCGGCATATTTTCGTCAAGACGCGGCCTGATCGCGCTCCAGTCCTTTATCCGCGGGAGACGACTGCTATCGAAATGATGGCAATTCAGGTGGCTTGGCCTGGCCTGCTCACGACCGTGTAAAGCGGCGCGTTGTCGGCCAGCCAGCGTTCGGACAACTCGCTGGCCTGCTGGTTCGGGTGAAAGTCCTGTCGCAGGTAGGCGCGCCAGGGCCGGAAGGTCTGGCGGACCAGGCCGCGCTGACTGAACAAAAAACCGGCGGCGCTTTTCCAGGTGGTCCACTGCCACAAGCTGCCGTCGCGGCGGAGGTTGTTGACGGTCTGGCGCAGGGTGTCGCTCAGGAAGACGATGGTGATGCGACGGAACCATTTAATGCGCCAGGCGTGGCTGCCGTCCAGCGCGGCATACACATCGAAGGCGGTGGATTTGTGCTCGGACTCCTCGGCGCAATGCCACAACCACATGGTTTTCAGGCGCGGCTCGCAGGGCTCCAGCAAGTCGGGGTTGCGCAGCAGCCATTCGGCAAAAATCGCGGTGAAATGTTCGTTGGCCGCGGTGAGGGCCAACGCGTGGCGCGGGTTGGTGCCGGCCAGCAGCTGCATATTGCGTTCGGCGCGCGGCGCCCAGTCGTTCACCAGGCCTTGTGTTTCCAGGTGCTGGTTGAACAGGCTGTGAATCCGGCGGTGTGTCGCTTCCTGGCCGATGAAACCCTGGACTTCGGCCTGGTAGGGTGCTTGCCGTTCTGCGGGCAAGGCCTTGAGTCCGTTGCGCACCGCATCGATGAAAAACTGCTCGCCCACCGGGAAACTCATGGACAAGGCGTTGAAGAAGGCCGTGCGAAAAGCGTCGCCGGCGCACCAGTGGCGTGGCAAAGGCGTTTCAAGGTCGATCAGCAGGCGGCGCACAACAAGTTCGCTCATGGGTTTCTTTCGAAAACAGGTTGGTACCGGCGGGTACCAATCGAGGTGACTATAGGGTTGCGCTGTGGTACTGTCAAGTACCAAAAAATCCTGCAGTGTTGACACATGCCTTCTGACCAGATGACTTCCCAAGAACCCGCCACGGCCCACCGCTCGCGCCTGATCGAAGGCATGGCGCATAGCGTGGCCGCCAGAAGTTACGCCGATACCACGGTGGCCGACATCGTGCGTGAAGCGGGCGTGTCCAAGCGCACGTTTTACGAATGTTTTGCCAGCAAGAAAGACTGTTTGATTGCACTTTATGTGGCGGCCAGCCACGGCGCGCTGAAGGTGCTGAAAGACGCCATCGACCCCAGCCGCGACTGGAAAACCCAGGTCGAGCATGCGATGAGCGCCTACCTGGCCTGCCTGGCCAGCAACCCGGCCTTGTTGCGTACGCTGTTCATCGAAATCCTCAGCCTGGGCCCCGAGGGCCTGCAGGTGCGCCGCCGCATGAACCAGGAACTGGCTGACTTTGTGGTGCAGGTGGTCAACGCTGGTCACCCGCACACAGCGCAAGACAGCGCACAAACGGCCACCCTGGCGATGGCCGTGGTCGGTGGGATCAATGAACTGGTGTTGCAGGCGATTGAAAACAACCGCACCGCAGACCTGGCGGATCTGGCGCAGCCTTCGAGTGCCCTGGTGCGCGCCGTGCTGGCGGCGCCGCGTTGAGCGCAGCCTTGCATCCATAAAAAAAGCCCGGCGAGCCGGGCTTTTTGGTGATGAGGGCCCTGCGCTTATTTGCTGGCAGGCGCCGGTGCTGGCATGACGGGCGTGGTCACAATGACCTCCACGGCCGATATCGGTGTCACGACCACCGCCGGTATGACCACAGGGATGACCGGCGCCGCATTGGCGTTGCCACCGTGGAACTTCATCATCAGCGGCACGATCAGCAGCGCCACGATGTTGATGATCTTGATCAGCGGGTTGATGGCCGGGCCGGCCGTGTCCTTGTAGGGGTCGCCCACGGTGTCGCCGGTGACCGCCGCCTTGTGGGTTTCGGAGCCTTTGCCGCCGTGGTGGCCATCTTCGATGTATTTCTTGGCGTTGTCCCAGGCGCCGCCGCCGGTACACATGGAGATCGCCACAAACAGGCCGGTGACGATGGTGCCCATCAGCAGGCCGCCCAGGGCCGCGGGGCCGAGCAGTAGGCCGACCAGAATCGGCACCACCACGGGCAGCAGCGAAGGGATCATCATTTCCTTGATGGCGGCGGTGGTCAGCATGTCGACCGCGCGGCCGTATTCCGGCTTGGCCGTGCCTTCCATGATGCCGGGGATGTCCCGGAACTGGCGCCGCACTTCCACCACCACCGCACCAGCGGCGCGGCCCACGGCCTCCATCGCCATGGCGCCGAACAGGTAGGGAATCAGGCCGCCTATGAAGAGGCCGATGATCACCATCGGGTCGGAGAGATCAAAACTGATGGCTTTGCCGTAGGCTTCAAGTTTGTGGGTGTAGTCGGCAAACAGCACCAGCGCGGCCAGACCGGCCGAACCGATGGCGTAGCCTTTGGTCACCGCCTTGGTGGTGTTGCCCACCGCGTCCAGCGGATCGGTGATGGCCCGCACGCTGGCCGGCATGTCGGCCATTTCGGCAATGCCGCCGGCGTTGTCGGTGATGGGGCCGTAAGCGTCGAGCGCGACCACGATGCCGGCCATGCTCAGCATGGAGGTCGCGGCAATCGCAATACCGTAAAGGCCGGCCAGGTGGTAGGCCACCCAGATCGCGATACAGACACAAATCACCGGCCAGGCGGTGGAACGCATGGACACGCCCAGGCCGGCAATGATGTTGGTGCCGTGGCCGGTGGTCGATGCCTGTGCAATGTGCTGCACCGGTTTGTATTGCGTGCCGGTGTAGTACTCGGTGATCCAGACCAGCGCGCCGGTCAGTACCAGGCCCACGGCACAGGCGCCGAACAGCGCCATCTGGCTGCCGACGGCCTTGATGGCGTTGTCGGGCATCAGCCAGGTGGTGACAAAGTAGAAGGCAATCAGCGACAGGCCGCCAGCGACCGCCAGGCCTTTGTACAGCGCCGGCATCACGTTGGTCATGCCGGGCGAGGCCTTGACAAAAAAGCAGCCGATGATGGACGCGATGATGGACACCGCGCCCAGGGCCAGCGGGTAGACCACGGCGCTGGTGCCGGCATTGGTCACCAGCAGGGCACCCAGCACCATGGTGGCGATCAGGGTCACGGCGTAGGTTTCAAACAAATCGGCGGCCATGCCAGCGCAGTCGCCCACGTTGTCACCGACGTTGTCGGCAATCACGGCTGGGTTGCGCGGGTCATCTTCCGGAATACCGGCCTCGACCTTGCCCACCAGGTCGGCGCCGACGTCCGCACCCTTGGTGAAAATACCGCCGCCCAGACGGGCGAAGATGGAGATCAGCGAGGAGCCGAAGGCAAAACCGATCAGCGGATTCAGCAGGTTGGCCAGCTTCACATCGGGTGTGTAGTTGCCGTTGCCGACCAGAAACCAGTAAAAGGCCGTGACGCCCAGCAGGCCCAGGCCCACCACCAGCATGCCGGTGATGGCGCCACCGCGGAAGGCGACGTCGAGCGCGGGGCCAATGCCTTTGGTGGCGGCTTGCGCGGTGCGCACATTGGCGCGCACCGAGACATTCATGCCGATGAAGCCGCAGGCGCCGGAAAGCACCGCGCCCACGACAAAACCGATGGCGCTAGGTACGTCCAGAAAAATACCGATCAGAATCGCCAGCACGACACCGACGATGGCAATGGTTTTGTACTGGCGCGCCAGGTAGGCGGCCGCGCCGGTTTGAATCGCGGCTGCGATTTCCTGCATTCGCGCATTGCCAGCGTCCTGGGAAAGAATCCAGCTGCGGGCCCAGATGCCGTAAGCCACGGCGACCAGTCCGCAGACGAGCGCAAGAATAAGCGCTGAGTTGCCTGTCATAGAAATCTCCTACGTTGTTTTTCGCTTGGAGGGGGTGCCACGCTAGCGGTGCCCCCGCTGCGTTGCTTCCTCGTTGCTCACGTAGAGACGATTGGCCAACCTTTGAAATTTAACGCCAAAATGTGACAAGTTGACGAGACGTCAGCCCTGAATCAGTAAAATGAGGGTAAATACCGACCGGCTCCTTGCCTCTTTTTTATTAATCCAACCCAAAGCCACCATGTCTCTCGATAAAGTTTCCCCCGGCAACAACGTGCCCGACTCTTTCAACGTGATCATCGAAATCCCGATGAATGCCGACCCCGTGAAGTACGAAGTGGACAAGGAATCCGGCGCGATTTTTGTGGACCGCTTCATGAGCACGTCCATGCATTACCCGACCAACTACGGTTATGTGCCCAAAACCATCAGCGGCGACGGCGACCCGGTGGACGTGCTGGTGATCACGCCCGTGCCCCTGATCCCCGGTGTTGTGGTGACCTGCCGCGCGATCGGCATCCTGAAGATGACCGACGAAGCCGGCGAAGACGGCAAAGTGCTGGCCGTGCCCATCGACAAGAAGTGCTCGCTCTACACCCAGTGGCAAAAGCCGGAAGACATGAACCCGCTGCGCCTGAAAACCATCTCGCATTTCTTCGAGCACTACAAAGACCTGGAAGAAGGCAAGTGGGTCAAGGTCAACGGCTGGGAAGGTCCAGAGGCCGCCCACAAGGAAATCATGGACGGCATTGCCAACTACAAGAAGTAAAGCCTTCAATCCTGAAATGCTTGATTTCTTAAGCGTTTTAGGCCTCTAGCCCTTATCTGACGGGCGCACGCAGCTATCAATAGGGTAGCGAATAACATTCAAAGCAAAACGCCGGCCTCTCGCAAGAGAGGCCGGCGTTTGTGTGTGTGTGTGGGCACTACAAGGGCGAAAGCCCAAGCAGCTTAGAAAGCCCAGCGCAACTTGACCGAAGCGGTCTGGTTGATGAAAGCCTTGCGGCCCTCGACGTCATAACGCGCAGCGATCTCCATGCCGCCGGCGAGTTTCTTGACCAGGCCCAGACCCGCACGCACGCTCCAGGGCGTGGCGTCCATGCCATAGGTCGTAAAGGCCGCGTTGGGTGCACCGGCAAAGGCCGCGACGATGGACGCCTTCTTGCTCAGCATGTCGTAAGCCGCGCCCAGATTGGCCGTCACCGAGGTTTGCGAATCCAGGTTGTGGGTCAGCTTGCCATCCACGGCCAGGAGCATCTGCTCAGCACTGCGGCCCGCCACATTCAGGTTCAAGGCCCCAGCGCCGCTTTCGGCATAAGCCTTGTCCTTGATCCGGCTGTAGTCCAGACGCAGGGAAGGTGTGAACGCCGTGGTCGTGCCCAAAGGCAAGATATGGCCAATGCCCACACCGACATGGGTGGTCAGGCTCTTGTAGCTGGCCCGCGCCGTGCTTGAGGTGAAGGCCAGGCTGCGGCTGCCCTGGTTGCTGTTCTGGCCGATATCGGCCTGGAAGTTCAGCTCGGTCCGATCATTCAGGCTGTAGCTGCCATAACCGAGCAACTGGTACACATCCACATCCACCTGCTGCGGCGCGATGCTGGAATTGCCATTGACCCGTGCATTGGCATAAGCAAAGCCCAGACCCAGCCGGCTGCGTTCGCTCACAGCGGCATCGGCACCTGCCACAAAGCCCGAGGTGTTGGCCTTGAAGCCCGAAATACCATCGCGGTCATTCTGCCTGGCCCAGGAGCCGAAAGGTTTGAACCAGAGATGCCTGTCACTCAAAGCCAGATCACCCGAGGACAAGCCGCGGTTGGCTTCGATACGCGCCTGCACCACGCGGTTGATGCCGGAGAGGGAGTCGCTGGCCGCCGCCATGGAGCCGCCCGTGAGCAGGGGCAGGGTCTGTGTCACGGCCTGCGACACAGCCTCCTTGCTGGTCAGACCGACAAACAGGTTGCCAATAGCCCCCGATGGGTTGGCGCCGATGATTTGATCGAGTACACCAGCAGCGCCCACGCCAGGTTTATTACCGGTGTCCGTGACGCTGCCCAGCACCGAAGGGCCGCCCTTGGCTGCGGCGGCAGCCAGCGTCAGGTGCACGGCATGGCCGTCTTTCACCGCACCGAAGTCGAACAGCAGCGAGTTGTCGGTGACGGCAAAGGTGCCATCGCTGTTGAGCGTGGTGGCGGTCAGCACGTTTTGCAGGCGCTTGGTGTTGAAGACTTGATCCTTCCTGGTCACGTCCACCTCGATCCTGGCGTTGCTGGCCAGGTTGACGGTGCCGTTCACGGCCAGCTTGGCGTAAGTGGTGTCGTCGTTGACACCGATACGGAAGACGCCGGTGCTGGTCTGGGTGTAGTTGCCGCTGATGGCTGCGCTCACGCTGCTGCCCAGGCTGAGCGTGCCGCTGTTGCTGAAGCCTGTGGTGGTGGTGATGCTGGCACCATCGGCCAGCGTCATGGTACCGCTGTTGCCCATGCTGGCGGCGCCGAATGTGGCACCTGCGCCCAGTGCCACCTTGCCGGCATTCGTGACGGCGCCGCTGACATCCAGTCGGCTGTTGTTGCCTGCGTTGAACAGACCGCCACTGGTCTGTGCATAGTTGCCGGTGACAGCCGCTCGCACCGTGGCGTCGAGTGTCAGGGTGCCGGCATTGCTGAATCCGCTGGTGGTGCTGATGGTATTGCCACCGGCCAGTGCCAATGTGCCATTGTTGTTGAGGCTGCCTGCGTGAAGATCGCCACTTCTGGCCAACTCGATGCGACCGGCATTGGTCGCCGTGCCATCAATGGTCAGCTTCGTATGGCTACCGGCGATGGTACCGATGCTCAGAGAACCGGTACTGGCTTGCGTGTAGTCGCCGTGCACCGCATTGAGCGTACCGGTATCGACGATGACAGTGCCGGCATTGCTGAAACCACTGCTGCCAACGGTGATGCCATTGGCCATGCCGGAGGTGCTGGTTCCGGCCTTCATGGTGAACACCGCTCCAGTGCTGACCACGAAACCCTGGACGTTGAACGCGTTGTCATTGGCAAAGGAGGCGCCCGTTGCCACCGTGAAATCGGTCTTGCGGGCATAGACATCGCCAATGAAGCGGGCCGCACTGCCCCTGGCAACGATACCGCTCAAGCTTGAATTGTCCGCGATCTGCACCGCGTATTTGGTGCCGTTGATGTTTCCGCTGTTGTTAATGTCGCCGTTGACCTGGCCGCCGCCATCCACGCGAATACCGATCTTGCTGCCGCCTATCGTGCCTTCGTTGACGATATCGCCGGTGATCACCGTATCGCTAGCGGCATGGATGGCGGTTTCGTTGGTATTGCCATTGTTGCCGGCCGTGATGCTGCCGCTGCTGCTGTTATAAATCGCCCGGCCATCGCCCCCTGCCGTCAGCGATGTTCCGGCGCCAAACAAGACCACACCGCGATCTTTTCCCGAGATCGTACCGGTGTTGTGGATGCCGCCAGCAACCTGCCCCACAGAGAGGGAAATGCCCAGGGATGTGCCATTGATAGAGCCGCTGTTGACAATCTTGCCGTTCACCTTGGCATTGGTATTCACCCCGATGCCCGTATTGTTCGCTTGTATAGTCCCCTTGTTGATAATGTCGCCGGTAAGCGTGCCTTGGGCGACCACCATGCCAGTTGGGGAATTGCTGATGGAGCCCTCGTTGCGGAGGTTGCCGTTAAGCGTGCCTTGGCTCATATACAAGCCGGGGCCACTCACGAGGTCCTTGATGGTGCCGGCATTAAGGATGTCGCCGTTGACGACCGCGTTGCCTCCAACGAACACACCGCCATTGGTGAGCATGCCCCGGTTGACGATCCCGCCAGCGCTGATGGTGCCTCCGCCAAAGTAGATCGCGTCATAACCTGAGGTCGTGATGCTGCTGCCCGCACCATTCAGTATGCCGTTGGCTACGGTGGAGTCGCCGATAGCAATTCCGCGGACCTGATTGCCGGAGACGCTGATGACCCCGCCATTGATGTTCTGGATGCTGTTTACTTTGCTACCGATCAGATACAAGACGTTGCCGACTTGACCGCCGTCATTGACCAGGGAGCCGTTGATCGTCGAGTTGGACGCATAGAGTGCACCGTTGAACAACTGGCCGCCATCAGCGACAGAGGTGAGGTTGCCTTTGATCGTGATGTCGCCCGAGAGCGTCGCACCATTTACATGAATGCCGACGTTGGTGGAGGTGGCGTTGACGCTGCCTCCCTGGTTGATGGTGATGCCGCCGACGGCACCACTGGCGGTGATCGCGGCAGAACCTGCGGTCGCGAGCGAACCGGTGCTGCCGACGGTCACGCTGCCACCGTTGTTGCTGAGCGTGCAATTGTCGCCAGATGCGTGGGCCGTGTTGATGACATTGGGGCCCGCGCCGCAGACATTGGCGGCCAGCGCCGGCGTGGCATTCAGCAGCAGCATGAGCAGGGCTGCGCCGACGGCGCTGCAAGTGGTGGCGGGCTTGCCCCCGCTGGATGCGTTTTCATGGGTCACGATAAAGGCGGAGCGTGCCTTGCTCCAGGTGATGCGGTGTACTTTGTTCATGCTCGATGTATCTCTCTGCGCAAACGGCAGTTCAAACGGGGTGAAGATTTGTTCACCGAGGAGGTTAGCGAGAAATGGCTGCGCAGAATTGAGCAAATCTGAGCGATACCCGATCAAGTGGAGGGGGTATTGGGAATGAGCCAGGCCTTCGTGCGGGACACGTCTGTGGCAGGAGTCCCGCCGTCCGAACCGGCATTGCGGCCGATAAGGCGCCGCCGTTTCCGGCCACGCTTGCTGGATCAGGCCGCGCTGTTCAGCGTCGTCATCGGCGGTGCACCGGCCACAGCGTTCAGATTGGCGGGAAGCAGCAAAGAAAACGTCACCGTGCCCGATGTCGCGTCATGGGCCAGCCGCACTTCACCGCCATGCATGCCGGCGATGCGCTGCACCAGGTACAGGCCCAGTCCGGCGCCGGGCTGGTGCTGGGCGGAACGGCCGCGAAAATATTTCTGGAACAGGCGCGGGATTTCGTCCTCGGGAATCGGCGTACCTGGATTGCTGACGGACAGGCAGAGCGCGCCATCATCCCGCGTGGCGGCGCTCAGGTGAATGGCTTGCCCGCCTGTGGCGTGGCGCTGGGCATTGTTCAGCAGGTTGCGCAAGGCCACTTGCAACAAGCCCTTGTCGCACACGAATTGCGGCGGCAGCGCCTGCAGCGAGGTGTTGATCCGTCCGCTCGGCCACTCGGCCAGCGCATCATCGATCAAGCGGCGCGGATCACAGGGCGTGGGCTTGAAGGCCGTGGCGTTGGTGTCCATGCGGTCCGCGCTCAGGTATTCATCGACCAGCGCCGCCATGCGGTGGGCCGCGTCGCGCAGGTTCTGGCACCGCGCCAGCGTTCTCTCGCGTGCGGCGTTCAGGTTTTTGGCAATTTGTTGCGCAGTGGTCGTGATGATGGCCAGTGGTGTTCTGAATTCATGCGACACCATGGCCAGGAAGTCTTGCTGCTCGTCCTTGATCCGGCGCTCCACTTCCAGCGCCTGGCGCAACTCCTGCTCAAGCTGCACCCGCTGCGCGATCTCATCCTGCAGGGCGGCGGTGCGCCTGGCGACCTGCGCTTCCAGGTTGTCGTTCAAGTCCCGCACCGCGCGTACCGTTTCGGCCTGCGCCAGTTCCTTGTCGCGCCGCAAACCGTCGTAACGCAGGTTCAGGCGCACGCTCATCAAGACCATGTGCAGCAGCGCGCCCATCGTCGCTGCATGATGGGTCCAGAAGTTGGAGGGCATCACCTCCAGATTACGCAGGAAGCTGATCACTGCGCCCATATAGAAAATGCCGAAGGCCAGCAGGAAAAAACGTGCCGCCTGGTGGCCATGCACGGCCATCCAGGTCGCCAGGCTCATGATCACCACGATGTGGGTCATGGCCACCAGTTGGACCAGGATGACGCCGGAGGCGAAATGTCCGCTCAGGATCAAGCCGGCGCTGACCAGGCTGACCAGGTCGGCGTTGATCAACACGGCCCGGTTGAACCTGGGCCACAAGGCCGACAGGCCCAGTTGCTGCAGCGAAAAATGCGTGCCCACCGCCAGACTGGCGCAGATCGACAAACCCAGCAAGGGATCGGACAGCCCGAC
The DNA here is from genome assembly GCF_033446725.1 of Polaromonas potterensis. Classification (NCBI taxonomy): domain Bacteria; kingdom Pseudomonadati; phylum Pseudomonadota; class Betaproteobacteria; order Burkholderiales; family Comamonadaceae; genus Polaromonas; species Polaromonas potterensis. The sequence continues at coordinate 119,976 of NZ_JAWQLX010000014.1, forward strand.
CGGCAGATCCAGCAACTGCTGGGGAATGGCGGTGGTCATCAACTCCGTCAAGGTGGTGTTCAGGATGTACAGCAAATACCAGCCGCTTTGTGCTTCCCGGGTCATGCGCCAGAAAAAGGCATGCACCACGATAAGCAGTAAAAAACAGCCGAAATACAGGCCGTAATAAAAATACTCTTTCCGCGAAGAATCGTCGAAGGCGGCGTGTGGCCAGAGCTCCAGGTCGGTGGCCATCGCATTTTTGCCTTGCAGGCGGACCAGCCAGATCTCGCGCCCGGGCGCCTCCATGCGGGTCCGAAAGACGACGTTGCGGGCCTTCACGGGCCAGTTGGCGCGCCCGAGGTTTTCGCCGGCGGTCTGTTCCGACCAGCCTTGGGCGCCGTCCGGCCGATACAGCCTGACATCGTCCAGCAAGGCGTTGGTGAAACGCAGCATCCATTCCCGTGGTGCGTCCGGATGGCGCCCCACCGCCAGCCGCAGCCAGAGGGCATCCGTGGTGTAGCCGGCGCTGACCGTGCCCGGCAAGGCTTGCCAACGTGTTGAGGTCATCGCCTCGTCGGCCGTCATGTGGCCACCCGCGTCGCGCAGCAAGCTCATGTGGCCGCTGCCCAGCAGTTGACGCGTGTCCGACTGCAGGCTCAGTGCGGATTGCGCAAGGGCCGACAGGGGAAGCAGGAGGGTGATGACAAACAGGACAAGGCGTAGACGTTTCATGGCGGCCGAGAGCGTAGCACGCCGCAGGGCGGGTTATGGCCGTCGTACGTTTGCTCAGAAACGCTCAGACAAGTGCCCGATGGCATCGGCTATCCTCACGCGATGCAAAACCTCATGTTGCTTGAAGACGAGATTGTCCTGAGAGAGGAACTTGCCGAATTTTTGACGGACATCGGTTACCAGGTCGATGCCGCCGCCAGCCTGGCCGAGTTTCACCAGATGTACGACCCGGCCCTGCATCGCATCGCGCTCATCGACCTGACCTTGCCCGACGGCGATGGCATGGCGCTGATACGCCAGTTGCGCGAACAAGGCCACCGGATTGGCATCGTCGTGCTGACGGCCCGCCGCACCACACCCGACAAAGTGGCCGGGCTGGGCGACGGTGCGGACTATTACCTGACCAAAACCGCGGACCTGGACGAACTGGCCGCCACCTTGGCCGCGCTGCAACGGCGCCTGGGCGAGCCCGAAACCAAGGGGCTGTGGGTGCTGGAGCTGGGGCCGCGCCGCCTGCTGCCGCCGGGTTTTCAGGCGATTGCCTTGTCCCAGCAAGATGTGACGGTGCTGCACACCTTGATGGCGGAGCCGGGGAAAATCATCAGCCGCCAGGACATTGTTCATGCCCTGGGCGAGGATTTCATGCTGTATGACCAGCGCCGGCTGGACACCCAGATGCGGCGCCTGCGCCGCAAGGCCGAAGAGGCGACCGGCGTGGAATTGCCAGTCAATACCGCGCGCAACGCGGGTTACCGTTTTTTTGCCGAGGCCGAGGTCCGCGCCTGATGGGCGCCAGGGCTGGTTACAGGCCTGCAGCCTGAAAACACCTGATTTCTTAAGCGTTTTAGGCCTCTGGCCCTTATCCGTCGGTCGCAAGCAGCTATCAAAAAAGAAGCGTCTGAAGCTCGCGTGACAGACGCTTTTGTATTGCGGCCTTCTGGCCCTAAGCCGCGCGTGCCGGGTCCGGGTAAATCAGCCCGTGCAAAAACGTGCCCTTGCGCTCAAACGGCCGCCACTGACCTTCGGCTTGCGCCAGCCGGTCGGCCACAGCCCACCAGGCGCTGGGGTTCAGGCCCAGACCGATGTGGCTGGCAATCACCTCGATGTTTTCGGTGCGTGGGTTGTCTGGTGAGGGCTGCTGGATGCTGCCTTGCCAGGCCACGATGCCGTCGCTGCGCGAATAAAGGCTGCTGGTCGGCACCGGCGGTGCGCTGGGCAGGTCGTAGTTCTCGGCCTCGCGCGCGACCTTGCGGCCGCTGGCCAGCTCGTAAATGCGCCAGGCGTTGGTGGATCGGTGTGAGCCGGCAAACGGCGTGCCCAGGGTGATCACGCTGCGCACCATGTGTGGCAATTCTTTGGCGAGTTCGCGCGCATACACGCCGCCCAGGCTCCAGCCGATCAGGCTGACCTTGCGCCCGCTGTCCTTGAAAGCACGTGTGAGCTGCGCCCTGGCGGCGTCCAGCACGCCGGCGCGCGGGCCGAAGTTAAAACCTTGTTCCCAGCCGCTGGTCTGGTAACCCAGGGAGTCGAGGTAGCGGCGCAGCGGCATGGTTGAACCGTCGTTGGACGACAGGCCGGGAAACACCACCACGTGGTGGCCGTCACCACGCGGCGCCTTGGACAGCACCGGCCAGGTGGGCAACAAGGCGCCGGCTTCCCAGAAGGCGCGCAGCTCCAGTGCCAGCAGCCAGACGTTAGGCGGCGGGCCGTCGTGCAGGTCCTGTTTTTGGTTTTGTTTTGGTTTTGACTGCGGGGGTGCGGGTGGTGCCATGGTTGGAAGCATTGGATGTGTTGTCTTTGTTCTGGGTAGAAGCAAGCTTGGGGCGGCTGGCGCGTTTTACAGAGGGAGACTTCCCTAAAGGCGTCTTGGAAACGACAGGTTTTTTGGGCACCTTGACCGGGGCGGCCTGGGCCGGGGCCTCTGGTCCCAGCAAGGTTTGTGCTTGCCGGAAGGCTTCTTCAATCGCTAGCGCCAACTCCTGCGCCTGCGGCAAGGCGGTTTTTCCGGCAATGACACCGAAGTCCACATGGCCGGCATAAGTCTGGATGGTGATGTTCAGCGCCAGCCCGTGGATCACGATGGACAGCGGGTGAAAGGTCAGAATTTTGGCGCCGGCCAGGTACAAGGGCACGGGCGGCCCGGGCACGTTGGAAATCGCCAGATTGGCGACCATGGGCAGGCGGCTGGCCAGCCCGGTTTTGCCGTACACATTGAGCGCCGCCTTGGCCGCGCCGCCGACCAGCCAGGGCGCGAGCAGGGAAGGGTAGTCGGTCGGCAGCAAGCCCTTGAGGCTTTGCATCGAGGCTTTGACCTTGGCCGTTGAGGCCATGATGGCGTTCAATCGTTTGAGCGGGTGGGCCAGGTGGCTGCCCAGCTCCACCAGGCTCATGCTGACCTGGTTGCCGAGTTCGGTCGCATCGCTGGCGCCGGCTTCGCGCAAGGACACCGGCATGGCCGCGACCAGGGACTTGGTCGGCACGCCGCCGTGCCCGGCCAGGTAGCTGCGCAGCGCGGTGGAACAAATCCACAAGGCCACGTCGTTGAAGCTGCCGCCCACGGCCTTGCCCATGGCCTTGCATTCGGCCAGCGGCACCGTCGCCGCCACAAACACTCGGCCCTGCGTCACGGCGGTGTTGAACGGGCTTTTGGGCGCCAGTTTCATGGGCATCTTGGCGCGGCCATTGCCCGAGTCTTGCAGGGACTGTCTGGCCAGTGTGCTGCCCAGAGTGCTGGCCGCCGCTGGCAGCGACTTGGCCAGCTTGGCGACCTGCGCCAGCGAGTTGGAAAACACAGAACCAATCATCTTGCCCACCTTGAGGTCGGCTGCGGTTTTGCCGCGCCGCGCCGGGTCGGGCGGCGGCACTTCGCGCGGCTGCGGCCCGAGGTCCAGGATGGCGTTGGCCAGCATCACGCCGCCTTTGCCATCCAGCGCGGCATGGTGAATCTTCGAGAAAAAGCCGCCGACCCGCTGACCCGAGGGCAGCTTGATCGCGTCAAACACATAAAACTCCCAGAGCGGGTAAGCGCGGTCTATCAGCTCGCTGTGCAAGGTGGCCACCATGGTGTGCGCCTGCGCCAGGCTCATGGGTTTCTGGGCCGAGCAGGGCACACGCCGCACATGAAAGTCGAGGTCCACCGCGTCGGCTTCGACCCACAGCGGGTGGCCCAGGTCAAATGGCATGAACACCAGCTTGCGGCTGAACACCGGCGCCAGGTGCAGACGGCTGGCGATGTGGTTCTTGACGGCTTTGTGAAAACTGCCCTTGAAACCCGCCGGCAGCTCACACAGGTTGAGCGAACCCACATGCATGGGCATCTCGGGGGTCTCGAGGTAAAGAAAGGTTGCGTCCAGGCCGGTGAGGGATTTCATGGTGATGTCTCCATCTGTTGAAGACACATTAACCGAGCGGAGCGGCTTGTGGCACTAGTACATCAACACGCAAGTTTCGAAACATAGTATCGCCCAAGCTTTGTATCTGCATCCTGCCGAGTGAATTTCCACTCGATGGTTCGCTGAAGGGCGTTTCGAGCTTGCTGCCAAGCATCG
>NZ_JAWQLX010000015.1:0-82054 GCF_033446725.1 Polaromonas potterensis
GAACTGGGCGCGAGTGAGGCGATGCGTTTCAAGGATGCGCCAGTGTTCATCGGCCACGGCCAGTTGAAAAACGGATTTTGCGAGATCGACGGCAACGGTAGTAGCATTCATGTCGGACTCCTTACGTTTGAAAGACCTGATCCCCATGCCCATGACGACCAGAGCGCCACTGTCGCGCAAACAAACGGGGGAGTCCATCCCATCATTCAAGCGGACCTGCCTTCTGCAGTTCGCTTAAGTCAAACGTTAGGCAGCAGACACCTAGATGGCCAGCGAACTGACGGTTACGATCTCAGTCGGTTTGAACCAGGGCAGAGCGTGGCCGAATGGGAAGCCAGTTAAGTCTGAGTCGATGAGCGACGGTCGCATGCGCCACATCTTGGAGGACGGTCGAGTTATGACCGTTGGCTCCGCTAACTACTGCTTGGATTACTTGTCCACTTGGGTAGACGCAGAGGAGGGCGAAACGTACGACATACGGATAGCAATTGCCGGCCTGTCTTCCATTAAAGGCTTCTTCGAGGCTTGGAACTTCGACATTGGGGAAGTGCGCAACTACGCTTTCGCAAAGACGGTCCGAATAACTCACCTTCAGACCGGTGAGATTTTCACTGGGGCAGAGTTGGAAGCTTCACTAAGATCGAAAGGCATAGATGAAGCTGAATAACAGGTTGCTCGACACGGAAACACAACTGCAGGCTGCGGCTCCGCCGCGTGGGTTGTGTTCTGGTCAGCTCCGACAAGGGATGACTGCTTTCATAGTCTGCTACCACTGCTCTGGGCACTGAATAGACAAGTACCGGTCCCAAAACAGGTTGATGCGTTCGCCATTGACCCAATGTCCGCTGGATATCCGGGCAATCGTGTTTCTGCATGGATGCCTCTACGCTTCCGGCGACACGCCCTGCGCCACCAGAAAACGCGCGACCATGTTGTAGGTGGCGATGGCGCTTGTCAGCTACACCAATTCGGTGATGTCGAAGTGCTGGCGCAGCGCCTCGAAAACCTCGTCGCTGACCTTGACGTCCAGCGTCATCTGCGCGGCGTACTGAATCACCAGTTGCTCGACGGCGCCCAGCGCCGGGTGGGTGGCGGTTTGCCGCGCATCGTCTTTCATCAGATCATCCAGTGCATCCAGCTCGGCCTGGATGCCCCGCAATCAGGAAGTCCGACGCGTGGTTTTTGTCTCCCCAGGCCCTGGTGGTCAGTGGTGCGATGAGCCGGGTTCATCTTTTGCAACCTGCGACGTGACTTGGCAAGGCCAGAGGCCCGCACCCTCACTGCAGCCGCTGCAGCAACTCCAGCGTTGGATACCCATCCGCCGGCAGCCCCACGCTGCCCTGATAACGGCGAATACCGCTTTGCGTGGCTGGGCCCATCATGCCGTCGGGCGTGCCGCTGTCGAAGCCGCGCGCATTCAGCGCCGTCTGCAGCGCCAGCAACTGGCTGCGGGACAGCGGCTGCATCTCACGCGGCCAGGATGCCTGCACCACCGGGCCGCCGGCCAGTGCCTGCGACAGCAGGCCGACGGCGAGTGCATAACTGGTTGAGTTGTTGTAGCGCAGGATGGTGCGGAAGTTGGCACCGACGATGAAAGCCGGCCCGCGCGCGCCGGCCGGCAGCAGGATGGCGCTGTCATGCAGCGCGGGCAAGGGCGCGCCGTCCACAGAGCGCACGCCCAGCTCCGACCAGGCCGAGGCCGGCTGCCGCGTGGCCGCATCGGCGAGCGCGTAATCGAAGCCCGGCGGCAAACGTACTTCCATGCCCCAGGGCTGGCCGGCCTGCCAGCCGGAGCGTGCCAGGAAGTTGGCGGTCGAGGCCATCACGTCGGGCAGGCTGCCCCAGATGTCGCGTCGGCCGTCGCCGTCGGCATCGACCGCATAGGCCAGAAAGTTAGAGGGCAGGAATTGCGTCTGGCCCATGGCGCCGGCCCACGACCCGATCATCTGCGCGCGGTCAATGTCCCCGTTCTGCAGGATCTTCAGTGCGGCGATCAGCTGGGTGCGCGCCCAGGCCTCGCGCCGGCCTTCGAAACCAAGCGTTGCCAGGGCGTCGATGGTCGGGATGTTGCCGACATGGCTGCCGTAGTTGCTCTCCATGCCCCAGATCGCCGCCAGAATTTCTGCCGGCACACCGTAGCGCGCTGCAGCGGCATCGACTGCGGGCCGCGATTGCAACAGTTTGTCCTGACCACGGACGATGCGCTGTGCCGACACCGCGCTGTCGAGGTAGTCCCAGACGGCGCGGGTGAACTCGGGTTGTGCGCTGTCGAGCTCGGTGACGCGCGGAATGAAATGGATGTCGTCGAAGGCGAGCCGCAGCGTTTCATCACTGATGCCGGCCGCGCGGGCAGTGGCGCTGAATTCGCTGACCCAGCGCGCAAATCGCTGGCCGGTGTCCGGCTCGACGGCGGCGGCGGGTGCAGGACGGGTCGCCACCGTGACGGTGGCGGGCGCGCCTGATTCCCGCACGGGTGCGACAGTGCACGCTGTCAGCGCCAAAACGGCCAGCAGCGCTGGAATGAGCTTGAGGCCCTTGGGCACAGGTAAACGGAGCAATGTTGGCATGTGTTTCATTTTCGGCCTTTCAGGGCCGATGGATGATCTGGGAGATTTAAGACCCCCGCCTTTACTGCGCGTTATTTGTCTATGCCTGTTCCTCGGGCGACACGCCCAACGCGACCAGAAACCGCGCGACCATGTTGTAGGTGGCGATGGCGCTGGTCAGTTCCACCAGTTCGGTGGTGTCGAAGTGCTGGCGCAGCGCCTCGAAGACCGCGTCGCTGACCTTCACGTCCAGCGTCATCTGCGCGGCGTACTGAATCACAAGTTGCTCGACGGCGCCCAGCGCCGGGTGGGTGGCGGCTTGCCGTGCATCGTTTTTCACCAGCTCATCCAGCGCATCCAGCTCGGCCTGGGTGCCGCCTGCGACCAGGAAGTCGGGCGCATGGTGTTTGTATTCGTAGGTGGCGCCGGTCAGCAGGGCCACCGTGCAAATACCCAGTTCGCGCAGCTTGCGGCTGGTCGGCAGGCCGGTGCGCACCGCGCCCAGGTAGACGTTCCAGGCGCGTGCCAGGGGCTCGCTCCAGAGCAGGGCCTTGTCCAGGTTGATCAGCGTGCCGCCGCGGCGTTTCAGGATGGCGTCCACCAGGTCCTGCGGTTGGGTCTTGAGGGCGGGGCTCCAGTCGGCGATACGCATGAATTGTCTTTCTCGGGTGAGTTAGGGTGAAGAGGAGGGCGGCGAGGTGAGGCCTCAGCGGATAATGCCCAGATGCTAATCCGATTTACCAAAATGCAGGGCGCGGGCAACGATTTTGTGATGCTCGACGAGACCCGGAAACGCCTGAACCTCACGCCCGGTCAGTACCGTTTTCTGGCCGACCGCCACTTCGGTGTGGGTGCGGACCAGATTCTGTCGGTGCGGCCGGCGAGCGATCCCGGCATCGACTTTGAATACGTGATCCACAACGCCGACGGCGGCGAGGTCGAACAATGCGGCAATGGCGCGCGTTGTTTTGTGCGTTTTGTGCGCGAGCAGGGCCTGACCACGAAAGACAAGGTGCGTGTCAAAACCCTGAGTGGTGTGATCGAGCCACGTCTGCAGCCTGACGGCCGCGTCACGGTGGACATGGGCGCGCCCATCTTCGATTTGCCGCGTGTGCCTTTTGACGACGCCGGTTTGACGCCCCAAGCCGTTCATTCATGGCATAAATGGCCTCTAGCCCTTGAGGGGCGGGCGCAAGCAGCTCCTGTTTTTGTAGCGGTTCTGTCCATGGGCAATCCGCATGCGGTGCAACTGGTGGACGATGTGGACACCGCGCCCGTGCTTGAAGTCGGGCCGCTGATAGAAAACCACGCACGTTTCCCGCGCCGCGTGAACGCCGGTTTCATGCAGGTGGTGTCGCGCAGCCAGATCCGCCTGCGGGTTTATGAACGCGGCGCCGGTGAAACCCTGGCCTGCGGCAGCGGGGCTTGCGCGGCGGTGGTCGCTGGCATACGCTTGGGCCTGCTGGACGCGCGAGTCGACGTGTGGACACGTGGCGGCACCTTGACCATCGAGTGGCAGGGCGGGCTGGACGCCAGCGCCGCACCGGTCTTGATGACCGGGCCGGCCACCACCGTGTTTGAAGCCGAGATCAACGTCCCCGACCATTTGTAGACTTGCCCGAACCGACGCACCTGATTTACTGGAAACCACAACAACATGAATCCAAGCGAACACTCCATCCAGAACCCGATCACCGAAGAAGACATTGCCAACTTCCTGGCCAACACGCCCGATTTTTTTGAACGCCATGCGGAGCTGCTGGCCACGGTTCAGCTCTCCAGCGGCCATGGCGGCCGGGCGGTGAGCCTGCAAGAGCGCCAGGCCGGCATGTTGCGCGACAAGATCAAGGGCCTGGAAGGCAAGATCGTCGAGATGATCCGTTACGGCCAGGAAAACGTGGGCATTGCCGACAAGCTGCAGCAATGCACGCTGAACCTGCTGCTGACCGCCCATGCGCGTGATTTGCCGGACACCATCGTGAATGAACTCAAGGCGGAGTTTTCGGTGCCGCAGGCGGCGATCAAGGTCTGGCACGTCAATGGCATTTTTTCTGACGAAAACTTTTCCACCGGTGTCAGCGAAGACACGCAAACCTTTGCCTCCTCGCTGAGCACGCCTTATTGCGGCGTCAACTCCGGCTTCGAGGCCGTCAACTGGCTGCCCGAGCCGGCGCAGGCGATGTCGGTGGCGCTGATTCCCTTGCGTCCCGGCAAGTCGCCGCAGGCGTTTGGCATGCTGGTGCTGGCCTCGCCCGATCCCGAACGTTTCAGCAGCAGCATGGGCACGGATTTCCTGGAACGTATTGGTGAACTCGCCGGCGCCGCCTTGTCGCGCCTGCGGCCCCAGGCCAGCTAGGTTTCACCGCCGCCATGGCCGAGCACGCCCCACCCGGACCGGTGCCCGACACCGACCCGCTGGTCGAGCGTTACCTTGAACATGTGCGTGTCGAAAAACGCCTGGCCCCGCGCACGGTCGAGCTGTATGCGCTGGACTTGCACAAGCTGCAGGCGCATTGCCTGCAGGCCGGCGTGGTACTGACTGGCGTACAAAACCAACACATGCGGCGCTGGGTGGCGCAAATGCACAGCGGCGGCCGCAGTGGCCGCGGCATCGCCCTGATCTTGTCGGGCTGGCGCGGCTTTTACACCTGGCTGGGGCGTGAAGGCCTGGTGGCCAGCAACCCGGTGCAGGACTTGCGCGCGCCCAAAGCCGCCAAGCCGCTGCCCAAGGCGCTGAGTGTGGACGAGGCGGTGCAACTGGCGGCCTACCAGGGCGATGAGGCATCCGATGACCCGGCCTTGCAGGCGCGGGACAGCTGTATCACCGAATTGTTGTACGGCTGCGGCCTGCGTATCGGCGAGCTGATCGGCCTGGATGCCGTCGCCGGCCCGCGGGCGCGTGGCTGGATCGATGTGCAGGCGGCCGAGGCGCATGTACTCGGCAAGGGTTCCAAGCGGCGCAGCGTGCCGGTGGGCAGCAAGGCGCTGCAGGCGCTGCAGGCCTGGCTGGCGTTGCGCAGCGCCTGGGCCAGGGACGATGCGGCCTTGTTCATAGGCCAGCGCGGCACACGCCTGACGCCACAGCACATCCGTGTGCGCCTGAAACAGCGGTCGCTGCAGGCCGGGCTGGCCACACCGGTGCATCCGCACATGTTGCGGCATTCGTTTGCCAGCCATGTGTTGCAGTCCAGCGGCGATTTGCGTGCGGTGCAGGAGTTGCTGGGCCACGCCAACATCAGCACCACGCAGGTTTACACCCGGCTTGATTTTCAGCACCTGGCCAAGGTTTACGATGCCGCCCATCCGCGCGCAACGCTGGACCGTGGCAAGCCGACGGACAAGCGTAAAGGCTGAGGGACTGGCGCAGGGACGGCTGCCCCTGCGTTCAGGCTGTAGCCAGGTAGTCCGGCACCATGAACACCGCGCGTTTGCTCGCGGCCGGTGTGCCGGCCAGGCGCTGCGCCAGCCGGCCCAGCACGATCTCGGCGTTAGGCCCCTGACGCGGCACCAGCGCATAGGCCACACGCACCTGGGCCACACAATCCACCGGCAGGCCTTGGTAAGGCATCAGGCAACGCGCGACGATGCGCGGCCCCAGGGAGGCGGCCTCTTCGGCCGAAAACGGGCCTTCCACCAGCATGCCAAAACGCTGCTCCGACAGGCGCGCCGCGCTGTCGATGTCGCGAGCCGTCGACAAGAGGCGTTCGGCCACACGCAGCGGCAAGTCCTGGGCGGCCTTGCGGCCAAAGTCGCGCTGGATTTGTTCGGTGTTGACCAGGTCGATCATCAGCACCGCGCCCTGGTGTTTGAATCGGCCCGAGCGCGCAATCATGCGTTCCATACGTTCGGCAAACACCGAGTCGTTGATCAGGCCGGTGGACGGGTCCACCCGGTCCAAGCCCTGGATGCGGCGCTTGTTTTCACGCTGCTGCTGGCTGCGCACCATCAGCACGACCAGCATGGCGGGCATTTGCAGCGCCATGCAGGCCAGGGCGGCCTGTTCGGTCAGCACACTCAGCGGCAGCCATTGCAGGTAACGACCTATGGCCAGTGCCAGGCTGAGGACAAACGGCAGGCTGCAAAGCAGCAGCCAGCCGCCAAAACGATCGCCGCGGCGCCAGGCCCAGAGGTTGACCCCCAGCATCAGCAACTGCGCCAGCACCAGGTAAGGCACGACCAGCGGGATGCGCAATTCGCTGTCGGTGATCAGCAGCGCCACCGACAAGGCGGCGCCGGCCAGCACGGCGGCCCAGACCAGGTGGTGGAGAAAGCGGGAGCGCTGAGCCAGCGACACCAGGGAGGCATTCAGCAGCAACAGCGCCATCAGCATCCAGGTGCCCAACACCACCAGCGAGCGGTCGGCCCAGCCCGGCGCGTCCGGCCACAGGTGCAGGGCCGCGACGCCGGTGATGGCGGCCTGTGTCAGGCCGATCAAGGTGGCGCAGAGGGCGTAATACAGATAAGCCCGGTCGCGCAGCCAGAGCGCGCCGGCCAGACCCACGGCGCAGCCCAGCAAGGCCAGGCCGAAATAAACCCCGAGAAACAGCGACACCTGCTGCTCGCCGCGCAAGACATGGCCGGAGCTGACAAAACGGATGGGCGCGCTAAAACCCTGGACGTTTTCCAGGCGCAACATGTATTGCGTCGGCTCCTCGGCATTGAATTCGACGGTCAGCAGCGGGTGGCGATGCGGCGTCGGCCACTGGTCGACCGCCGTCAGGTCGCCGGCACGTTGCTCGCGCCACAGGTCGGCGCGGTCCAGGCTGTAGAGCGAGGCCCGGTCCAGCGCCGGGTAGGGGATTTCAAGCAGCCAGCGTTCCGCGTCGGGCGCCGGCGGCACGGTAAAACGAATCCATAACGCCTGCCCGGGCTGCAGCGGGTAAATGCCCTTGAGCAAGGTGGGTTGCCAGTCCCGTTGCGGCTTGCTGGCGACCTGTTCGGCTGTCAGCGTGGCCTGCGTATCGATCCAGTAATCGCCCCAGTCCGCCAGGGCCACGGGCTGGGTTTTCGCGTCGAACTCCAGCACCTGGCGGGACTGGGCCGTCGGGCTCAGCAGGCCCAGCACCAAGCCCAGGCAGAAGCCGGTCAGCAAGCTGCGGGGCGACACCAGCCAGGCCCTGATGTTTGCAAGATGTGCTGAAAAGTGGCTAAAAATCATCAACTTATTGTCGCAAAATTCCTGGCTGTGACCACTGGCGGAGCGCCAGCCGCGACAATAGGGCCATGAAATCAATAAGCTTAAGAGAAGGCAAGGAGCGCTCCTTGCTGCGCCGCCACCCCTGGATTTTTGATGGGGCGATTGCCAAAGGCGGCGCCGACGCCGGTGAAACCGTGCGCGTCGAAGCGCATGACGGCCGGTTTCTTGGCTGGGCCGCGTTCAGCCCCAGCTCCAAAATCCGCGCCCGGGTCTGGAGTTTTGACGAGGCGGAACGTATCGACGCTTCATTTTTTTCAGCGCGTATCGCTCAAGCCATCAAGGCCAGGGGCTTGTTTGACATACAAAGCAATGGCCTGCGCCTGATCCACGGGGAGTCTGATGGCTTGCCCGGCCTGGTGGTAGACCGTTATGCCGACACCCTGGTGGCGCAGTTTTCCAGCTGCGGCACCGAGCGCTGGAAAAGCGTGATTGTCGAGGCCTTGTTGGCGCAAACCGGGCTCACACGCTTGTATGAGCGCTCCGACGCCAGCGTGCGTTCACTCGAAGGTTTGCCCGAAGCGACCGGCTGGCTGGCCGGCTCGGGGGGTACAGCCATCACACTCACCGAACACGACTGGCAACTGAGCCTGGATGTGGCAGAAGGCCACAAAACCGGTTTTTACCTGGACCAGCGCGACAGCCGTCGCAAGTTTGCCGACTACACACGTCGCCTGAAATTTCAGCGGGTGCTCAACTGTTATTGCTACACCGGTGGTTTCACGGTGGCGGCGCTGGCCGGCGGCGCGGCGCACGTGACCTCGATTGATTCCTCCGGCCCGGCGATAGAGCGGGCCAAAGAAAACGTGGCGCTCAATGGTTTTGATGCAGACCGAACCACCATGCTGGACGCCGACGTTAATGCGTCGCTGCGCCGGTTTCTGGCCGAAGGCAAAACCTTCGACGCCATCGTGCTCGACCCGCCCAAGTTTGCGCCGACGGTGGCCCATGCCGAACGTGCCGCCCGTGCCTACAAGGACATCAATCGCATCGCCCTGTCCATCCTGGCGCCGGGCGGCGTCTTGTTCACGTGTTCGTGTTCGGGCGGCATCAGCGCTGATTTGTTCCACAAAATTGTGGCCTCGGCGGGTATGGATGCGGGCGTGGATGCCTTTATCACCGAACGTCTGGGCGGTGCCCCGGACCACCCGATGACCGTGACTTTCCCGGAAGGGGAGTACCTGAAGGGCCTGGTCTTGCTCAGGAAGTGAATTTATTAAGAAAAAAAGGCCTGTAGCCCAGAAGGGGCGGGCGCAAGCAGCTATAAAAACAGGAGCGACGAGAGTGCTGGCAGCGCCGCCGGGCTTGACAGCGCCTGTAAAGTGCCGGATGTCAGGGGCGCCTATTCATGTCTTCGCATCAGGGCCTTGACTTGACCGCTAAACTCCCCACCTTTGGCAAGGCGCCACGGCGGTTTTTTCACCTGTTTTTCTTGAGGCAGACACCATGAGTTTGATTCCCGTAACCATCCTGACCGGCTTTCTGGGTTCCGGCAAAACCACGCTGCTCAAGCGTATCCTGACCGAGGCCCATGGCCAGAAAATTGCCGTGATCGAGAACGAGTTCGGTGAAGAAAACATCGACAACGAGATCCTGGTCAACGACACCCAGGAAAACATCATCCAGATGAACAACGGTTGCATCTGCTGCTCCATCCGTGAAGACCTGCGCGACACCTTGCAGTTGCTGGCCGAGAAAAAACGCAAGGGTCTGCTGGACTTCGACCGTGTGGTGATTGAAACCACGGGCCTGGCCGACCCCGGCCCGGTGGCGCAGACCTTTTTCATGGACGAAGAAATCGCCGAGCAATACCTGCTGGACTCGATTTTGACCCTGGTGGACGCCAAACACGCGGAAGGCCAGCTCAACGACCGCCAGGAGGCGCGTCGCCAGGTTGGGTTTGCCGACCAGATTTTCATCAGCAAGTCGGACCTGGTGGCCGAGGACGACGTCAAGGCGCTGATGCACCGCCTGACCCATATGAACCCGCGCGCGCCGCAAAAAACCGTGCATTTCGGCGAGGTGGCGCTGGCCGAGGTGTTTGACCTGCGCGGTTTCAACCTCAACGCCAAGCTCGACATCGACCCGGACTTCCTCAAGGCCGACGAACATGACCACGCCGGGCACGACCATGAACATGGCGAGCACTGTGACCACCCGTCGCATGCGCCTGAGCAAGGCCATCACCATCACCACGATGACGACGTCAAGAGCTTTGTGTTTCGCTCCGAGCGTGCTTTTGACCCGGCCAAGCTGGAGGACTTCCTGGGCGCCGTCGTCAACATTTACGGCCCGCGCATGTTGCGCTACAAAGGGGTGTTGAACATGGAAGGCACCGAGCGCAAAGTGATTTTCCAGGGCGTGCACCAATTGATGGGCAGCGATCTGGGGCCGGCCTGGGCCGAGGGCGAGATAAAAAACAGCAAGATGGTGTTTATTGGCATCGATTTGCCGAAAGATATTTTTCTCCAGGGTCTGGAGCAGTGCCTGGTTTGAGGTAGGCTGTCCGCACATTGCCTTTGAAAGGCGGGAGGGTCCTATGTTTGTCTCCATTCTCCAACGTTTAGACCTGCGAGCGTCACCGCACCCCGGTGTGCCGCTACAATCGCGCGCCGACTCCAATCCCAGGACGTCCCCATCAGGACGTCAGGGAGGAAAAGTCAGGGTAAGTACTGGCCTTGAAACTGCAGGGACGGCGGCAGACAAACCAGGCTATCAGGTAAAAGACAAGGCGGGGCCGACGAAAATCGGCCCAGTCCGGGGCCAGCATAAGGGCCATCCCGAAGCGGCCTCCCGAGGAGACACGAAGTGAAAGCTCAAGCCAAGAAGTCCAAGCTACCGGTCAAAGCCGCTGGAAAATCCGCCAGCAAAGCCAAAACCATGGTGAAAGCCGTGGCCAAGCCCGCGGCCTCAAAACCTGCTGTTAAAAAGCCGGCGTCGCCTGTAGCAAAAGCCAAAGTGAAGGTGGCGGTCAAGCCGGTGGCAAAACCACAGGCCAAACCCGTCGCCAAGTCCGCACCCGCTAAAAAAGCCCCGCCTGCCGCCAAAAAACTGGCGCCCCCCCAAGCGGCTAAAAGTCGTCCGGTCGCTCAACCTTTAAAAGTTGATAAATCGACCCGACCTGTTGTTAAACCCGCGGCAAAAGCCGCCAAGCCTGTCGCCAAACCAGTCGTCCTGAAACCGGCTGCGGCAGGCAAGGCCACCGCAAAATCTAAAGAAGTCATCATCAAAACGAGCAACACCCCGGCTGCCGGCAAAGCGGCGCCCAGCCCTGTAACCATCGCCGCAGCGCCAGCGCCGCTTCAGACCCCGGCGCTCAAGCCGGGACGCCGGGCTTCCCTGAGAAGTTCGTCGTTTGCCCCGCCGCCGGCGCCCATGGTGCCCACCCATTCACCGGATGCCGCCAAAGCCAGCTACTCGACCATTGCCGAACGTGTGATCGCGCCGCCTCCCCACGTGGCGGCCAAAAAAGATCCCAAGCTCGCCAACAACTGGAAGACCACGCCGGCCGAAGCCTTGACCGACGAAGAAGTCAAGGCCATGCCTGATTCGGAATACATGAACGAAAAGCAGCTGGCGTTTTTCCGTCACAAGCTGTCGCTTCTGAAGCAGGACATCCACAACAGCGCCGGTGAAACCACCGAACATCTGCGTGAAGACACCGTGGTGGTGCCGGATCCGGCAGACCGCGCGACCATCGAGGAAGAACACGCGCTTGAGTTGCGGACCCGCGATCGTGAGCGCAAGCTGCTCAAGAAAATCGAGCAGTCGATTGCACGCATCGACTCCGGCGACTACGGTTACTGTGACGAAACCGGCGAAGCCATCGGGGTGGGGCGTTTGATTGCCCGTCCCACGGCCAATCTGTCGCTGGAAGCGCAGCAGCGCCGCGAACTCAAGCAAAAAATGTTTGGTGACTGATTCTTTTCACCACCCGTTCTGACGCTTCACTCATGGCCAAAGAAGACACCACACCAGGCTTGCTTTCAAAAGTCGTGAAATTCGTTCGCAATCCAGCGACGAACTGGTCGGATCTCGATAGCAAAGGGGCCGATCGTGAAGATGCCTTGAGCAAACAATTGCTCAAGGAAATGATTGAGCGCAAACGCCGCAATGACTTCGTGCGCAAGCGTGAATTCGACATGTTGCGGAAAATGCGCAAACGTGAAGCCCTGACCGGGCAGGATCCGGCAGGCAGGCCGTCCTTCTTTCAGAGCAGCATGCCGTCCAAGCCGGACGACCGTGCCGTGACCCTGAAGAAAATCGACGAAATTGAAGCCCAGATGTCCATGCAATGGTGGAAAACCAAACATGGCGCCAGCTCTTCCATCAGTTCGGTTTCCTCATCCCTTCCTACATCCCGCAGTGCGCATGTGCCGCTGCTGGACAACGCCTTGCCGACCAACTATGCGCCTACAGCGCCTAGCGAGTTGACGGCGGCGCTGTCCAAGGTGAGGACGGTGCAGGTCGCGCCTGCTGCACCACTGAATCCGCCACTGAGTCCTTTGCCGGACCTGCCGGCCATCAAGCCGGCCGAAGTCGCCAAGCCCCTGGCCAGCCTGGGCATGCCCGCCATTTCCCTGGACAGCATTTCTTCGGGGTTTTCAGCCTCCAAATTTTCCGTGGTGGATGGCGCCGAAGTGGCGCATGACCCCGAGCTGGAAGAAGCGTCCATCCGTTTTGCCAATGGTGATGACGCAGGCGCAGAGTCTGGTCTGCTTGACACGCTGGGGCCGCAGGGCAGCCGGGCGCAGCATGCGGACACCTGGCTGGCGCTGTTCGATTTGTACCGCGCGACCGGCCAGCAGGAAAAATTCGAAAACCTGGCGATTGAGTTTGTGGGCCGTTTTGACCGTTCTGCGCCGCAGTGGTTTTCCATGCCGGACATGATGCAGCAGTTGTCCCGGCCGGCCGGCCAGAGCCCGGGCAATGGTCCTGCGGCCGACTGGATCTGTCCTTCTGTCCTGGGCATCCAGACTGTCGCGGCGCTGAGTGCCGCCTTGACCCGTGCGCCCATGCCGTGGCGTCTGGACTGGCACAACCTGAAATCGATCGATGCCAATGCCGTCGAGCCCCTGTGCAAGGTGTTTGGCGGCTGGTCCGCGCAGCCTGTGCAGCTGCGTTTCATCGGTGAGTCGCAGTTGCAGCAGGTGCTGCTGGACGCAACGCCCTCCGGTGTGCGCGATACGCCCCAGGCGTGGTGGCAGTTGCGCATGGAGGCTTTGCGGGTGGCGCACCAGCCCGACGCGTTTGAATTGACGGCACTCGATTTCTGCGTGACCTACGAGGTGTCGCCGCCGGCCTGGGACAGTGCACGCTGCGAATACAAGTCACTGGACCTTCATGGCGATGCGGTCACCGGGCACATCATCATTGGCGATGTCTACCGCGACTCCGCACCGTCCAGCCTCAGCGGGATGGAGGGCGACACCCAGATGGACGGCAATTCGCAAATGACCAATCTGTTCGCGGTGGAGCTGGCCGGTCAGATCCAGGGGGATGCCATCGAGGTGCTGGACAAGCTGGAGGCCAAGCTGATGGGTGCGGACATCATGGTTATCTCCTGCGCCAAATTGATCCGTGTTGATTTTTCTGCCGCAGGCACCTTGCTCAATTGGGTCTCGGCCCGCGAAGCAGAGCACCGGGCCGTGCAGTTCACCGAGGTGCATCGCCTGGTGGCCGCATTTTTCAATGTGATTGGCATCACGGAACACGCCAGGGTGTTGACGCGCATCGATTAAATGTCGATGCCTGCCGATTCGCCCTCCCTAACTTCTTTAAACTCGATCAGCCTGGGGCAACATGCCTCGTTGTGAAGGTATTGCCTGTCTCCACGAAGGCTGCCCCTAGCGCATCTGCCTCATTTAATCTCCAGCTGGGCTAGCTTGCTGCTGTCGCGCCTTGAATCCCAGAGAATTCCCTGCTTTCCCCCGTCCCGCCTGCGTCAACGGCGAGCTGACTGCTTTTGCAATGCAAATGGCTTAAGGCAACACTTTCATTAAGCAGGCTAAGTGCTTAATCTACAACGTCTTTTAACATTGAAATGCTTTGAAATAGCTTTCTAAGTACTTGATTTCATTGAAAAAATTTGTTGCAAAGCCCTTGCATGACAAAACTTTCCTGATAAAGTGGGAAAAAGTGCAATTTAGTGGTGAAAAGTAGTCCTTAAAGGTTTATCGCAGTGTTTCAAGGCGCGTCTTCTGTAGCTCTCGATACCAAAGGTCGGCTTTCTGTGCCGACCCGGCATCGTGACGTGCTCAGCGCCACTGCGGCCAGCCAACTGACCATCACCAAACACCCGCACGGCTGCCTGATGGTATTCCCTCGCAACGAGTGGGAGAAATTTCGCGAGCGCATCGCCTCGCTGCCCATGCAGGCACAGTGGTGGAAGCGGATTTTTCTCGGTAATGCCATGGACGTCGATATGGATGCGTCCGGCCGCGTGCTGGTGGCGCCCGAGCTGCGTGCAGCCGCGGGTCTCAGCAAGGACACGGTGCTGCTCGGCATGGGCAGCTATTTTGAGCTGTGGGATGCAGCGACCTACGCGGCCCAAGAGGCCGAGCAGATGAAGGGCGAGATGCCCGATGTGTTTAGAGATTTTTCATTCTGAAAGACGACGGTGCAAGATACATGGACACATCGCACCGTCTTGTTGAACGAAGCCATCGAAGCGCTTCACATCAAGCCGGACGGACACTACATCGACGCGACCTTTGGGCGTGGCGGTCACTCTCGCCTGATTCTTTCCCGCCTGTCGGCCCAGGGCCGTCTCACAGCCTTCGACAAGGACCTCGAAGCCATTGCCGAGGCCAACACCCTGGCCGACCCCCGCTTTGTGATTCGCCACGAAGGTTTCAGCCAACTGGGCGAGTTGCCGGCAGCCAGCGCGACCGGCATCCTGATGGATCTGGGCATCAGCTCGCCGCAGATCGACAACCCGGCGCGCGGTTTTTCATTTCGTGGCGACGGTCCGCTGGACATGCGCATGGATACCACGCGTGGCCAAAGTGTGGCCGAGTGGTTGGCCGATGCCGAGGTCGACACCATAACGGAGGTCATTCGTGACTATGGCGAAGAACGGTTTGCTGGGCAGATTGCAAAGGCGATTGATCGTCGTAGGCAAGAGGGAGGCGCTTTCAGAACCACAGCTGAGCTGGCCGAAGTCGTGGCTGGCGCGGTCAAAACCCGCGAGCCGGGCAAGGACCCTGCAACGCGTACCTTTCAGGCTTTTCGGATTTTCATCAACGCCGAGCTTGAAGAGCTGCAACAGGCGTTAGAGGCGTCGCTCAAAGTCCTGCAACCGGGAGGGCGTTTGGTGGTGATCAGTTTCCATTCCCTGGAAGATCGCATCGTCAAGCAGTTCATTGCCGAACATTCGCGCGAGGTGTATGACCGCCGAGCACCTTTTGCAGCGCCCAAGGCCATGCGCCTCAAGGCGTTGGAGCGTGTCAAGCCAAGCGCCGAAGAAGTGGCCGCCAACCCGCGTTCGCGCAGCGCCGTCATGCGGGTCGCCGAACGGACCGAGGTGCCGGTTCAGGTGGTTTCCCAGCGTTATCCGGGGGCTTCCCCGTGACTCGACTGAACCTGGTGCTCCTCATCGCCGTGCTGTTCAGCGCGTTGTATCTGGTGCGTACCCAGTACGAGTCGCGCCGTCTGTACGTTGAGCTCGAAAAAACAGCGGCACTCAGCCGCAAGCTTGAATCCGACAAGGATCGCCTGCAGGTCGAGAAACGTGCCCAGGCCACGCCGCTACGGGTGGAGAAAATTTCCAAGGAGCGCCTGCAGATGCGCACGGCCACGCCGGCCATCACGCAGTACGTGAATTACAAGAATGAAGCCGTGGCGGAGGGCGCGCGTGAGTAAAAGCGTTCTTTACTCCTCCAGCCCGCTGCTGGCCAGCAAAACACCGGTCTGGCGCAGCAAGCTGATCGTGGCCGGCATTGCGCTGGCCTTTGCCGGTTTGGCCGGCCGTGCCGCCTACGTCCAGGTGTTTGGCAATGCTTTTTTCCAGCGGCAAGGCCAGGTGCGTTTTGCCCGCACCCTGGAGTTGCCGGCCAACCGTGGTCGCATCCTGGACCGCAACGGGATACTTTTGGCCTCCAGCGTGCCAGCGCCCAGCATCTGGGCCATTCCGGAAGACGTGGACGCGACCAAGGCGCAACTCGCCGAGCTGGCCAAGTTGCTGGAGATGGCGCCTGCCGATCTGAACAAGAAACTGGCTGACGAGGACAAGACCTTTGTCTGGATCAAGCGGCAGGTCGACGAGCCCATCGCACAAAAAATCCACGCCTTGGGCATCAAGGGCATTTACCAGCGCAAGGAATACAAGCGCCAGTACCCCGAAGGCGAGACGGCGGCCCATGTAGTGGGATTCACCAATGTGGAAGACCACGGCCAGGAGGGCATAGAGTTGGCCTTCGACAAGGACCTGGGCGGTAAGGCGGGTTCGCGTCGGGTGATCAAAGATCGGCTCGGCCGCGTGGTTGAAGACGTGGGTGAGCAGGTGCCCCCGCAGGACGGCAAGGACATCCAGCTCAGCCTGGACAGCAAGGTGCAGTTTTTTGCCTACCAGAAGCTGCGTGATGCGGTGATTGAGCGCAAGGCCAAAGCCGGCAGCGTGGTGGTGCTCGACTCGATCACTGGCGAAGTGCTGGCGCTGGCTAACTATCCGAGTTACGTGCCCAACAAACGGCAAAACCTGACCGGTGAGCAGTTGCGCAACCGTGCCATGACCGACACCTTCGAGCCTGGTTCGACCATGAAACCGATCACGGTGGCGATGGCCCTCGAAGCCGGCCGCATCAAGCCGCAGACCCTGATCGAAACCGGACCCGGCCGTTTCAGCATAGGTGGCTTCACCATCAGTGACACCCATAACTACGGCACGCTGACGGTGGAGGGTGTGATTCAAAAGTCAAGCAACGTAGGCGCGCTCAAGATCGCGCAGAAGATGAGTCCGCACGAAATGTGGGACACCTACACCGCGCTTGGTTACGGCCAGAAGCCGCAGATCCAGTTTCCCGGCGCGGTGACGGGTCGGCTGCGTCCCTGGAAAAACTGGCGGCCGGTCGAGCAGGCCACCATGGCTTACGGCTACGGGCTGTCGGCCTCGCTGTTCCAGATGGCGCACTCCTACACGTCCTTCGCACACGATGGGCAGATCATCCCGGTCACCATGCTCAAGAGCAGTGAGCCCGCTGTCGGCATCAAGGTGTTTTCCGCCGAGAACGCACACGCCGTGCGCAAAATGCTTCAGATGGCCGCCGCCCCGGGCGGTACCGGACAGCTCGCGCAGACCATTGGTTATTCGGTCGGCGGCAAATCGGGAACCGCACATAAGCAGGTTGGCAAAGGTTATGCCAGCAACAAATATCGCGCCTGGTTCACCGGCATGGCGCCTATCGAGAAGCCGCGCATCATCGTGGCAGTGATGATTGACGAGCCCAGCGATGGCAAATATTACGGCGGCCTCGCCGCGGCGCCTGTTTTCAGTGAAGTGGTGCAGCAGACCTTGCGCATGATGGGCGTGCAGCCCGACATGAGCGTCAAGCCGCAAATCGTCACCAACCCGGTCGAGGAGTCGTTTTGATGGAGCGGCTGCACACCCCCGAGCAGGCCGCACACTGGTTGCGCCAACGCGTCACGGGCAACCTGTCGACCGACAGCCGCAAGGTTGGTGCCGGCGATGGTTTTATTGCCTGGCCGGGGGCGGCCACCGACGGGCGCAAGTATGTGGCCGAGGTGCTGGCTGCCGGCGCGCAGGCTTGTCTGGTGGAGCAGGACGGTGCCGATGCTTATGGTTTTGCCGACAGCCGGGTCGCCACCTACCCTGGCTTGAAAATCGCCACGGCACCGATTGCGGCGGCTTATTTTGACCATCCCAGCCAACAGCTCGACGTGCTGGCGGTGACCGGTACCAATGGCAAAACCTCGACGGCCTGGTGGCTGGCCCAGGCGTTGGGCAAGCTGGGTCGGCCTTGCGGCGTGGTCGGCACCCTGGGGGTTGGCCAGCCGGAGGCCATGGTCTTCAACGGCCTGACAACCCCCGATCCAGTCTTGTTGCAGCAGCAGCTCAGGCGCTGGGTGGATGACGGTTTCTCTGCCTGTGCGCTGGAGGCTTCTTCGATTGGTATTGCGGAACACCGCCTGGACGCCACCGATATACGGGTGGCCATTTTTACCAACCTCACGCAGGACCATCTCGACTACCACCTCAGCATGCAGTCCTACTGGGCCGCCAAAGCCAAGTTGTTTGGCTGGTCGGGTTTGAAGGCCGCGGTGCTCAATATCGATGATGCCAAAGGGGCTGAGTTGGCCTTGTCGCTGCGTGATTCGGCGCTCGATGTCTGGACCGTGTCCTGTGCCGGGCCTGCACGTTTGCAGGCCCAAGCCATCCACCATGGCCTGGGCATCTTGAGTTTTGATGTGGTGGAAGGCGAAGTGCGTCAACGCATCTCGACCGGCCTGGTCGGGCAGTACAACGTGTCGAATTTGCTGGGCGTGATGGCGGCCTTGCGCGCCCTCGGCCTGCCCTTGCCCTCTGTGCTTGAGGCCTGCGCCAACTTGTTGCCGGTGCCCGGACGCATGGATGTGATGGCGGTGCCGGACCGACCCCTGGTGGTGGTGGACTATGCCCACACGCCCGATGCACTCGACAAGACGCTGGGCGCGCTCAAACCCCTGCTCGGCCAAGCCGGCAAACTGTGGTGTGTTTTTGGCTGTGGCGGTGAACGCGATGCGGGCAAACGACCCTTGATGGCCGCTGTTGCGGAGAAACACGCGGACCACGTGGTGGTGACCAGTGATAATCCGCGCAGCGAAAATCCGGACCTCATCATCCGCCAGATCGTGGCCGGCTTCGGTAATCCGACAGGCGTTTACATCCAGGCGGACCGCGCCGTGGCGATTGCACATGCGATCGGCCAGGCGCAGGCTGGCGATGTGATTTTGATCGCCGGCAAGGGGCATGAAAACTACCAGGAGATCGCGGGTGTCAAGCGGCCGTTCTCCGACAAGGCTCAGGCCGAAGTGGCGCTGAATCAGGGAGCCGCGGCATGATGAGCTTGCAACAAGCCCTGCGCTGCTTGCCTTCGGCCCAGTTGGTCGGCGACGGCACGCTGCAGTTCAAGCGTGTACACACGGACACGCGCAGCCTGCTGCCTGGCGACTTGTTTGTGGCGCTCAAAGGCGAGCGTTTTGACGCGCATGATTTCCTGGCCCAGGCGTACAGCCAGGGCGCAGTAGCGGCTTTGGCGCAGCAAGGCCTGTCAGCCGAAATGCCTGGTTTGCTGGTGGACGATTCCCGCTTGGCGCTGGGTCAGTTGGCCGCGGGCTGGCGTTCGCAATTTGTCTTGCCGCTGATCGCCGTCACAGGCAGCAATGGCAAGACCACGGTGACACAAATGGTCGCCGCCATCCTGCGTGCGTGGAAGCAAGAAGCCGCTTTTGCGACTGAAGGCAATCTCAACAACGACATTGGCGTGCCCTTGACCCTGTTGCGTTTGCGTGCCAGCCACCAGGTCGGCGTGGTCGAGCTGGGCATGAACCACCCCGGTGAGATCGCTTATCTGGCTGGATTGACCCAGGCCACGGTGGCCCTGGTCAACAATGCACAGCGCGAACACCTGGAGTTCATGGCCACCGTGGAAGCGGTGGCCCACGAAAATGGCGCCGTGATCGACGCACTGCCGGCCTCGGGTGTGGCGGTTTTTCCGGCCGATGAGTTGTACACGCCAATCTGGAAAGCTTTGGCGGGCGCACGCCGCGTACTGACTTTTGCGGAAGAAGGTGCGGCCGATGTGACGGCGACCTTCCACTGGACCGGTGGCGCCTGGCAGGTGAAGGCCAACACGCCTAGTGGCGCGCTGGATTTCTCCTTGCAGATCGCCGGTCGCCACAACGTCAAAAACGCTTTGGCCGCGACAGCTTGTGCCCTGGCCGCCGGTGTGCCGCTGGCCACGATTGCTGCGGGTTTGTCGTCTTTTTCCCCGGTCAAAGGCCGATCGCGGGCCTTGCAACTGCAAATAACCGGCAAGGCGATCACGTTGATTGACGACAGTTACAACGCCAACCCGGATTCCGTACATGCAGCTATTGATGTGTTGGCCGAGTTGCCAGGACCCCGCCTGCTGGTGATGGGTGACATGGGCGAGGTGGGCGACCAGGGGCCAGCCTTCCACGCCGAGGCCGGTGTTTATGCCCGCGAACGCGGCATTGAGCAGCTGTTCACCCTGGGTGTGCAGTCGGCCGGCACAGCGCAGGCATTTGGCCGCGGGCAACACTTTGGCGACGACCTGGCCGCCTTGCAGGCGGCGGTCAGCGCGGTCCTGCCGGAGGTGGCCAGCGTGCTGGTCAAGGGCTCGCGCTTCATGAAGATGGAACGTGTGGTCCAGGCGATCACCGAGCGTGCACAAGAAAAAAATCAGGAGAAAATAAATGCTGCTTAGCCTGGCCCAATGGCTGCAAACCATGTCGCCGGATTTTGGCTATCTCCGGGTGTTCCAGTACCTGACGTTTCGCGCCGTCATGGCGGCGCTGACCGCCTTGCTGATTGGTTTGCTGGCGGGACCGTTTGTGATTCGCCGCTTGATCCATCTCAAGATCGGTCAACCCATACGCGAATACGCGATGCAAACCCATTTGAGCAAAAGCGGCACACCCACCATGGGCGGTGTGTTGATTCTTCTGGCCATTGGTATTTCAACCTTGTTGTGGTTTGACCTGAGCAACCGTTTTGTCTGGATTGTGCTGATTGTCACGCTGGGATTTGGCGCCATTGGCTGGGCCGATGACTGGCGCAAAGTCGTGCACAAAGACCCCGAAGGCATGCGCTCGCGGGAAAAATACCTGTGGCAGTCGGTCATTGGCCTGCTGGCCGCTTTGTACCTGGTGTTCAGCATTTCGGAGAGTTCCAACATGCGGGTGCTGGAGCTGTTCTTCAGCTGGGTGCAATCGGGGTTTGACGTGAACCTGCCGCCCAAAGCCGGTCTGCAATTACCTTTCTTCAAGGAAGTCAGTTATCCGCTGGGCGTGTTCGGCTTTGTTCTGATGACTTACCTGGTGATCGTCGGTTCCAGCAATGCCGTGAACCTGACCGACGGCCTGGATGGGTTGGCCATCATGCCGGTGGTGATGGTGGGCTCGGCGTTGGGAGTGTTTGCCTACGTGACCGGCAGCGCCGTGTATTCCAAGTACCTGTTTTTCCCGCATATTCCCGGTTCGGGCGAGTTGCTGATTTTCTGCTCGGCCATGGCGGGCGCCGGTCTTGCCTTTTTGTGGTTCAACACCCACCCCGCGCAGGTGTTTATGGGCGACGTGGGCGCCTTGGCCCTGGGTGCTGCGCTGGGCACGATCGCAGTCATCGTGCGTCAGGAAATCGTGTTGGCCATCATGGGCGGCATTTTTGTCGTGGAAGCCCTCTCGGTGATGCTGCAGGTGATGTATTTCAAATACACCCGCGCCCGTTACGGCGCAGGCCGGCGCCTTTTCAAGATGGCGCCCTTGCACCATCATTTTGAAAAAAATGGCTGGAAGGAAACCCAGGTTGTGGTGCGCTTCTGGATCATCACCATGCTGCTGTGCCTGATCGGCCTGTCAACCCTCAAGCTGAGATGAAACACCTGGCGCAACAACATGTACTGATCCTGGGGCTGGGCTTGTCCGGCCTGGCGCTGGCGCGCTGGTGCGCGCGTTGCGGCGCTCAGGTGACGGTGGTCGATACCCGTGCCGCGCCGCCCCAACTTCAGGCCTTGCGCGAAACTGTGCCTTCCGCGCGGTTTGTTACCAGCGAGATGGTGGCCGACCTGGTGCTGGGCAGCGACATCCGCATGGTGCTCAAGAGCCCTGGCCTGACGCCAGCGGCTGTGGCGCCTGTGATAGAGGCCGCGCAAGCCCAGGGTCTGCCCTGCGGCAACGAACTCAGCCTGTTTGCGCAGGCCTTGGCGGACCTGAAGGAAACGCGTGGCTACGCGCCCCAGGTGATAGGTATCACCGGTACCAACGGCAAAACAACGGTCACCTCGCTGGCTGGCCAACTGGTGCAGCGCGCCGGCAAGTCGGTGGCTGTGGCCGGAAACATTGGCCCGACCTTGCTGGACACGCTGGCTGAAAAGCTGGACCAGGAACCAGAACCGGAAGCTGTTTCTGACGCTGAGCCAGTGCCGTCGAACGAACCTGTCGATGCCGCTGACATGTCAGCGCAGCCTCCCCTGGACGAACAGTCCGCAGGCGAAGACGCTGACAGCGCCTCTGTCCATGAACAAGATCCCGATCACGAGAGTGAGGGCTCGACAGCCGAACTCGCTGAAGACGCGCTGAGCGCACTGGTAGCGCCTGCTGACGATGAAACCGCTGTTATCCTGCCATCTGCACCGCCAGCTGTGACCGTGTTTCACGCCTTGCCGGAGGTGTGGGTGCTGGAGTTATCAAGCTTTCAGCTCGACGGCGTCAGCAACTTCGAGCCGACCGTGGCCACGGTGCTGAATGTGACGCAAGACCATCTGGATTGGCACGGCAGCCTGGCCACTTACGCTGCCGCAAAGGCCCGGGTCTACGGCCACGGTCTCATGCTGCTCAACCGTGACGATCCGTTGGTGATGGCCGCCATGCCGGCGCCGCTGCCGCTGGTCCGGGGCAAGCAGCCACGCGGCCGTGCCTATATGACCTTTGGCAGCGATGCCCCGCAGCGTCCCGGCGACTACGGCATTGAGACCGTCAATGGCATGGCCTGGCTGGTACGTGCGGCCGAGGCCGATGAAACCATCAAGCGCCGCAAGGGCGAAGAAATTGAGTTGCATGTACAGCGCCTGATGCCGGTGGAGGCCTTGCGCATCCACGGTCGCCACAATGCCACCAACGCGCTGGCCGCCTTGGCGCTGGCCGGCGCTGCAGGCTGCGGCATGGCCGCCATGTTGCATGGCTTGCGTGAATACACCGGCGAGCCGCACCGTGTGGCCTCTGTCGCGGTGATCCGCGATGTCGAATATTTCGACGACAGCAAAGGCACCAACGTGGGCGCCACGGTGGCCGCGCTGGTTGGCTTGGGCGCCGAACGCAAGCTGGTGCTGATTGCCGGCGGTGACGGCAAGGGACAGGACTTTTCTCCGCTGGCCGAGCCGGTGCGCCAGCATGCACGCGCGGTCATCCTGATTGGGCGCGACGCGCCTGCCCTTCGTGCCGCGCTCGAAGCGACCGGTGTGCCCCTGCTGGATGCCGCTTCCATGGAGGCCGCCGTCGCGATGGCGGCCCATCATGCGCAAACCGGCGATGCTGTGCTGATGTCGCCGGCCTGTGCCAGTTTTGACATGTTTGACAATTACGAACACCGGGCCCAGGTGTTTTGCCAGGCGGTCGATGCCCTGGCGCTCGACGCGGGAGACATGGCATGAGCACCCTGAGCGGGCGTCTGGCTGGCTGGTTTTCCGGCCTGGGCGGAGCGGCCTCCGACAGCCTGCCGGTGCGGCTGGGCGGCCAGGGCGCATCACGTTCGGCATCGGCGCCGGTGCGCCTGTCGGGTGTTGACCAGTCGCTGATATGGGTCACCGTGGCCCTGCTGGTGTGGGGCCTGGTCATGGTGTATTCCGCCTCGGTGGCCATGCCTGACAACCCCAAGTTCGCGCGTTATGCCCACACCCATTTCTTGCTGCGCCATGCCTTGTCTCTGGGCGTGGCGTTTGCCGTTGCCTTGCTGACTTTCCAGGTGCCGATTGCGACCTGGGAAAAACTGGCGCCCTGGCTGTTTATTGCCTCCTTGTTGCTGCTGATGCTGGTGCTGATTCCCTTCATTGGCAAAGGGGTCAACGGCGCACGCCGCTGGATTTCCCTGGGCTTCATGAACTTCCAGCCCTCGGAATTGGCCAAGTTTGCGGTGTTGCTGTATGCCGCCGACTACATGGTGCGCAAGATGGAAGTCAAGGAGCGCTTCTTTCGTGCCGTCATGCCGATGGCGGTGGCCATTGGTGTCGTCGGCCTTTTGTTGCTGGCCGAGCCCGACATGGGCGCCTTCATGGTTATCTCGGTGATCGCGATGGGCATTCTTTTCCTGGGCGGTGTCAATGCCCGCATGTTCTTCGTCATTGCCACGGTGGTGGTGATTGCTTTTGCGCTGATGGTGATGCTCAGCGACTGGCGTCGCGAGCGGATTTTTGCCTACCTGGATCCCTGGAGCGACAAATATTCGATGGGCAAGGGTTACCAGTTGTCGCACTCGCTGATTGCTTTTGGGCGCGGCGAAATTTTTGGCGTGGGGCTGGGCGGCAGCATCGAAAAACTGCACTGGCTGCCGGAAGCCCATACCGACTTTTTGCTGGCGGTGATTGGCGAAGAATTCGGTCTGCTGGGTGTTTTGTGTGTGATCGGTGCGTTTGTCTGGATGACACGCCGCATCATGCATATCGGCCGCCAGTCGATTGCGCTGGATCGTTTGTTTGCCGGCCTGGTCGCGCAAGGCGTGGGCATCTGGATTGGTTTCCAGGCTTTTATCAACATGGGTGTGAACCTGGGCGCTTTGCCGACCAAAGGTTTGACGCTTCCTCTCATGAGTTATGGCGGCTCGGCGATTTTGATGAACCTGATTTCACTGGCCGTGGTGCTGCGGATTGATTATGAAAACAGGCTTTTAATGCGCGGAGGCCGCGCATGAGCAAATGTGCCCTCATCATGGCCGGCGGTACCGGTGGCCACATCTTCCCAGGTCTGGCCGTGGCAGAAGCCCTGCGTGAGCGCGGCTGGCGTGTGCACTGGCTGGGTGGCACGGGCACGGCGGATCGCCCCAGCATGGAAAGCCAGCTGGTGCCACCGCGCGGCTTTGTTTTTGAGAGCATCGACTTTTCCGGTGTGCGCGGCAAAGGGCTCGTTACCTTGGCGCTGCTGCCGATGCGCTTGCTCAAAGCTTTCTGGCAGAGCATTGTGGTGGTGCGCCGCGTCAAGCCCGATGTGGTGGTGGGCCTGGGTGGCTACATTGCCTTCCCGGCCGGCATGATGAGTGTGTTGCTGGGCAAACCGCTGGTCTTGCATGAGCAGAACTCGGTGGCGGGCATGGTCAACAAGGTACTGGCCGGCGTCGCCGACCGGGTCTTCACGGCGTTCCCCAACGTGTTGAAAAACGCGCAGTGGATAGGCAACCCCTTGCGCCCGGCCTTCACACAGCAACCCGATCCCGCCGTCCGGTTTGCCGGTCGGAGTGGGCCTTTGAAGTTGCTGGTGGTAGGCGGCAGCCTGGGTGCCCAGGCCTTGAACCGCATCGTGCCGCAGGCGCTGGCCCTGATTCCGCAGGCGCAGCGCCCCAGCGTCGTGCATCAAAGCGGTGCCCGGCAGATCGACGAGTTGCGCGAGAACTACCGCGCCGCTGGGGTGGAGGCTGAACTCATCCCATTTATTGACGACACAGCCCAGGCTTTCGCCGAGGCCGACCTGGTGATTTGCCGCGCAGGCGCCAGCACCGTGACTGAAATTGCCGCTGTCGGCGCTGCCGCCTTGTTTGTGCCTTTTCCGGCTGCGGTGGACGACCACCAGACCAGCAATGCGGCCTTCCTGGTGGCGGCTGGCGGTGGCTGGCTGGTCCAGCAAGCCGACTTGACACCGGCCTTTCTGGTAGAGATGCTACAAAAAACAGAGCGACCTGCGCTTATGCAGCGGGCGCTAGAGGCCAAAAAGATGCAAAAAATCAATGCCACCACCGAAGTGGTGGCTGCTTGCGAGGAGCTCGCGACATGAAACACGCGATCAAACATATTCACTTCATTGGCCTGGGCGGCTCCGGCATGTCCGGCATTGCCGAGGTGCTGCACAACTTGGGCTACGTGATCTCCGGTTCCGATTTGTCCGACAGCGCGACCTTGCAACGCCTGGCCGGCCTGGGCATCCAGACCTTTGTTGGCCATGCGGCCGCCAACCTGGCCAGCGTGGATGCGGTGGTCACGTCAACGGCCGTGCAGGCCGACAACCCGGAGGTGCTGGCCGCCCGCGAAAAACGCATTCCAGTGGTACCGCGTGCGCTGATGCTGGCCGAGTTGATGCGTCTGAAACAAGGCATCGCGATTGCCGGCACCCACGGCAAAACCACCACCACCAGCCTGGTTGCCAGCGTGTTGGCCGAAGGCGGGCTGGACCCGACTTTTGTGATCGGCGGTCGGCTGAACAGCGCCGGCGCCAATGCCAAGCTGGGCTCGGGCGACTACATCGTGGTCGAGGCCGACGAATCGGACGCCTCCTTCCTCAACCTGTTGCCGGTGATGGCGGTGGTCACCAACATCGATGCCGACCACATGGAGACCTACGGCCACGACTTCAACCGGCTCAAGGCGGCGTTTATTGATTTTCTGCACCGCATGCCGTTTTACGGCACGGCGATTTTGTGCACAGACGACGCCGCAGTGCGCGACATCGTGCCGCAAATGTCCTGCCCCATCACCAGCTATGGCTTTAACGAAGACGCACAGGTACGCGCCATCGACGTGAAGGCGGTGGGCGGCCAGATGCACTTCACGGTACAGCGGCGCAACGGCGTGACCTTGCCCGACCTGGCGGTGGTGCTGAACCTGCCCGGCCTGCACAACGTGCTGAATGCGCTGTCGGCGATTGCGGTGGCGGTGGAACTGAATGTGCCCGACGCCGCCGTGCTGAAGGCCCTGGCCGAATTCAAGGGTGTGGGCCGGCGCTTCCAGCATTACGGCGATGTCGCCGCACCGGCAGGCGGCAGCTTCACGGTGATTGATGACTACGGCCACCACCCGGTCGAGATGGCCGCCACCCTGGCGGCGGCGCGTGGCGCTTTTCCGGGCCGGCGTCTGGTGCTGGCCTTTCAGCCGCATCGTTACACCCGCACGCGGGATTGTTTCGAGGATTTCGTCAAGGTCATTGGCCAGGCCGACAGCGTGTTGCTGTCCGAGGTCTACGCCGCCGGTGAAGCGCCGATTGTGGCGGCCGACGGCCGTTCGCTGACCCGTGCATTACGTGTGGCCGGCAAGGTGGAGCCGGTGTTTGTCGACGACATCGAGGCCATGCCGCAGGCGATTATCGACAACGCGCTGGATGGCGACGTGGTGATGTGTATGGGCGCAGGCACCATGGGCCAGGTGCCCGGCAAGGTGCTTGAGCTGTTAAAAGCAAAAGAACATTCAACAACAAAAGAAGGAAAAGGGCTGTGAGCCAGATGACATCCGAATTTGGCAAAGTCGCCGTACTGATGGGTGGCCGCTCGGCCGAGCGCGAGATATCCTTGATGTCGGGTCAGGGTGTGCTGGAGGCGTTACGTTCACGCGGCGTGGATGCCCATGCGTTTGACCCTGCAGAGCGAGACATTGGCGATCTCAAGCGCGAAAAATTTGAGCGCTGCTTCATCGCCCTGCACGGTCGTTTTGGCGAAGACGGCACGATCCAGGGCGCACTGGAGTTGATGGGTATTCCTTACACCGGTTCCGGTGTGATGGCCTCCAGCATCTCGATTGACAAGGTCACGACCAAACGCATCTGGCTGGCCGATGGCCTAGCGACCCCGAAATACATCCTGCTGCGCCGCGGCGCTTTTGATCGCCAGCAGGTTATCGCCGTGCCCGACGAGCTGGGTTTGCCGCTGATCGTCAAGCCGGCGCGCGAAGGTTCCTCTATCGGTGTGGTGAAGGTGGAGGGTTATTCCGGCATGACCGACGCGGTGGAGCAGGCTGCGCAACTTGATGCTGACGTGTTGTGTGAGCAGTTCATCAGCGGTGACGAGGTGACCTGCCCGGTGCTGGGCACAGGCGACAACGCACGGGCCTTGCCGGTGATTCGTATCGTGGCGCCTGAGGGCAATTACGATTACCAGAACAAATATTTCACCAACACCACGCAATACCTGGTGCCTTGCGGCCTGCCGGCTGGCGAAGAAACCGCGATCCAGGCCATGGTGCTCCAGGCTTACCGCGTCTTGGGCTGCCGCGGCTGGGGCCGCCTCGACGTGATGATCGACGCGAAGACCCGCCAGCCTTACCTGCTGGAAATCAACACCTCTCCCGGCATGACCAGCCATTCGCTGGTGCCCATGTCGGCGCGTGCCGTCGGCATCGCGTATGAAGACCTGTGCCTTGAAGTGCTGCGTACGGCCAGCCTGGACCACAACCCTACACCGGAAGGCGCTGCGTGAACCAGGCCATGCCCATGGACGTCAAGCTGATGAATGCGGCAGCCTTGCTGCTCGGGCTGGCGTTTGCGGGTATGGCAGCGGTCTTGCTGGCGTCGTGGCTGATGCAGCAAAACCTGTTCAGGCTGACAAGCATCAAGGTGCGCGGGGACGTGGATCACAACAACGCGGTCACCTTGCGTGCCAATGTGGTGCCCAAGTTGTCCGGCAATTTTTTCACCCTGGATTTGGCCAAAGCCCAATCGGCCTTCGAGACCGTGCCCTGGGTGCGCAAGGCCGTGGTGCAGCGCGAGTTTCCGAACCGCCTGCGGGTGGTCTTGCAGGAACACCAGGCCATCGCCTACTGGGGCCAGGAGGGTGATGCCCACATGGTCAACAGTTTCGGCGAAGTGTTTGAGGCCAACCAGGGCGACGTCGAATCCGACGATTTGCCGCTGCTGTACGGCCCCGCCGGCCAGGCCGGCCAGGTGCTGGACGCTTACCGCCGACTGGCCCCGGTGTTCGAAAAAATAGACGCCAGGCTGGAGCACCTGGAACTGACCAGCCGCGGCAGCTGGCGTGCCCGCCTCGACGATGGCGCGACGCTTGAACTGGGCCATGGTTCTTTGGAAGAGATTCAAAGCCGTGCAGAACGGTTTGCCGCCACCTTGACGCAGGTGTCCAGCAAATTCGGCAGAAATCTGGAATCAGCAGATTTGCGTTACGGCAACGGTTATGCCATCAAGCTGCGCGGTGTCACCACCACAGTGCTGGGTGACAAAGAAAAAAGACAAGCAAAAAGGTAAAGATATGGCCAAAGAATACAAAGATCTGGTGGTGGGGTTGGACATCGGGACCAGCAAGGTCATGGCGGTGGTGGCCGAGGTCTTGCCTGGCGGCGAACTCAAGCTGGCCGGCCTGGGCATTGCGTACAGCAATGGCCTCAAGCGTGGCGTGGTGGTCAACATCGATGCGACGGTGCAAAGCATCCAGCAGGCGCTCAAGGAAGCCGAGCTGATGGCCGACTGCAAGATCGCCCGTGTCTACACCGGTATCACCGGCAGCCATATCCGCGGCATCAACTCCAGCGGCATGGTGGCGGTCAAGGACAAGGAAGTCACACAGGCCGACGTGGCCCGTGTCATCGAGACCGCCAAGGCCATCAATATTTCCACCGACCAGCGTTTGCTGCTGGTCGAGCCGCAGGAGTTTGTGATCGACGGCCAGGACGTGCGCGAACCCATCGGCATGAGCGGTATCCGGTTGGAAGCCAAGGTGCACATCGTGACCGGTGCGCAAAGTGCGGCGGAAAACATCATCAAGTGTGTACGGCGCTGCGGCCTGGAAGTGGATCAGCTGATGCTCAATCCACTCGCCTCCAGCCTGTCCATCCTCAGCCGTGACGAGCAGGAGCTGGGTGTCGCGCTGATCGACATAGGCGCAGGTACCACGGACGTGGCGATTTTTACCGGCGGTGCGATTCGTCACACGGCCGTGATCCCGATTGCCGGCGACCTGATCACCAGCGACATCGCCATGGCCTTGCGCACCCCAACCAAGGACGCGGAAGACATCAAGGTCGAAAGCGGCTTTGCGAAACAGTTGCTGGCCGACCCGGATACGCAGGTCGAAGTTCCGGGCCTGGGTGACCGCGGTCCGCGCATGTTGAGCAAGCAGGCGCTGGCCGGCGTGATCGAACCGCGCATCGAAGAGATTTTTTCGCTGGTGCAGCAGGTGATTCGCGAGTCGGGTTACGAAGAGGTCTTGTCCTCCGGCATCGTGATCACCGGCGGCAGTGCCGTCATGCCGGGCATGGTCGAGCTGGGCGAGGACATCTTCCTCAAGCCGGTGCGCCGCGGTATTCCCCGTTATTCAAGTGCGCTGTCGGACATGGTGGCTCAGCCGCGTGCCGCCACCGTGATGGGTTTGCTCGAGGAGGCCAGGCTGGCGCGTATGCGCGGGCACCGCGTCGCGCAAAAAGCAGGCAGCGTTCACAACGCATTTGGTCGGATCAAAGACTTTTTTGTGGGGAATTTCTGATGAAAAGATTTCCAGCTTTTATCCATCGGGCCTCGCGTTGTCGGCACACGGGGGGCGCTGATCCCCCTGCATGACAGGCTTTTTTCCAAAGAACATTAAAAACAATTTTGGCAACTGCAATTAGTTTATTGATAGGAGGCTCACATGAGCATCGAAATGATTGAAATCGAAGAATTCAACCAGGGCACGCAAATCAAGGTGATCGGCGTCGGTGGTGGCGGCGGCAATGCGGTGGAACACATGATTGAACGCAGCGTCCAGGGCGTTGAGTTCATTTGTGCCAATACCGATGCACAGGCTCTGAGCCGCGGCAGCGCGCACAAACAGATCCAGCTGGGTGGCAGCGGCCTGGGTGCGGGCAGCAAACCGGAAAAAGGCCGTGACGCGGCCGAAATGGCGGTGGACGACATCCGTGCCGCCATCGCCGGCGCACACATGCTGTTTATCACGGCCGGCATGGGCGGCGGCACCGGCACCGGCGCCGCTCCCGTGATCGCACGTATCGCCAAGGAGATGGGCATTCTCACCGTCGGTGTGGTGACCAAACCTTTCGAGTTTGAAGGTGGCCGCCGCATGACCAATGCCGACCTGGGCCTGGCCGAGCTGGAAGCCAATGTCGATTCGCTGATCGTGGTGCTCAACGAAAAGCTGCTCGAAGTGCTGGGCGACGACGTCACGCAGGACGAAGCTTTTGCGCATGCCAACGACGTGCTGAAAAACGCGGTCGGCGGCATTGCCGAAATCATCAATGTGCCCGGCCACGTGAACGTCGACTTTGAAGACGTGCGCACCGTGATGGGTGAGCCCGGCAAGGCCATGATGGGCACGGCGCGGGCCAGCGGCCCTGACCGTGCGCGTATCGCGGCCGAGCAGGCGGTGGCTTGCCCACTGCTGGAAGGCATTGACCTGTCGGGCGCCAAAGGTGTGCTGGTGCTGATCAGCGCGGCCAAGGGTTCGCTCAAGCTCAATGAGTCCAAGCTGGCGATGAACACCATCCGTGCCTACGCATCGCCCGATGCCCATGTGATCTACGGCACGGCCTACGACGACGAGCTGGGCGAAGACATTCGCGTCACGGTGGTGGCCACCGGTCTGAGCCGTCAGGGCGTGCGCCGTCATGCACCACCGCTGCAAGTTCTGCGCACAGGCACCGACAACATGCCGGTGCTGAACATGGCCGTCGGCGGTGGCGGCAGTGTGGGCAGCGCCCATGTGGTGAGCGGCGGCATGGGTTCGGCCCAGCCCGACTACGGCAACATGTCGGTCCCCAGCGTCTGGCGCACCAACCGTACACAGGCGGCGGCCAAGGTGGATGCGTTGGCGTCCGGTGGCATGGATGATTTCGAAATCCCGGCCTTCCTGCGCAAGCAGGCGGACTGATTCGAGTCCCTTGCACCGCGGTTGCCTGTGGGCAGTCGCGGTGCGCCCTGCCAGCCGCGAAGAAAACGCCGCAGATAGGCAATATCAACCGCGGCGATAAAAATCCTGGCATGCACAGTCAGGCTTACGAAAGTAAAATCTAACTGTGCTCCAACAAAGAACCATCAAATCCATCACCAAGGCCGTCGGCGTGGGCCTGCACAGCGGCCAACGCGTGGAACTGACCTTGCGGCCGGCGGCGCCGGATACCGGCATCGTTTTCAGGCGCGTGGATTTGCCCCAGCCGGTGGACATCGCCATCTCTGCGCAGGCGGTCACGGATACACGCCTGGCCTCGACCATTTCCAGCGGCCAGGCCAAGGTGCACACGGTGGAACACCTGATGTCGGCTTGTGCCGGCCTGGGCATAGACAACCTGATCATCGACATCACGGCCGAAGAGGTGCCCATCCTCGACGGCTCTGCCTCTTCCTTTGTGTTCCTGTTGCAATCGGTTGGTATCCAGTTGCAGGACGCCCCGAAAAAGTTTGTTCGTGTCCTGAAGACCGTCGAGGTGCGTGAGGGCCAGGGGCCGACTGAAAAATGGGCGCGCCTGTCGCCTTACAACGGCTACAAGCTGGGGTTCGAGATCGACTTTGACCATCCGGCGGTGGACTCCACCGGCCAACGTGTCGAGTTTGACCAGGGCACGGGCTCCTACAGCCGCGACATTGCGCGTGCGCGCACCTTCGGTTTCACCAAGGACGTGGAGATGATGCGCGCCAACGGGCTGGCCTTGGGTGGCGGCCTGGACAACGCCATCGTGATGGACGACTACAAGGTGCTCAACACAGACGGCCTGCGTTACAACGACGAGTTCGTCAAACACAAAATTCTCGATGCCATGGGCGACCTGTATTTGCTTGGCAAACCGCTGCTGGCCGCCTACAGCGCCTTCCGTTCCGGCCATGCGCTGAACAACAAGCTGCTGCGCGAGTTGCTGTCACATCCGGACGCGTATGAAATCGTCACCTTTGACGACGAGAAACAGGCGCCACAAGGTTTTGCGACGCTGGCGCGGGCCTGGTAAGAGGCAGCGCGAAGGGCGAGGGTGTCGGGCTTTGTGCCTGAAGCGCGCGTACAAGGAACACAAACAATGCTTTTATTTCGCTGGGCCATTCTTCTTTTGCTGCTCAGTGCCGTGGTGTCTTTCATGTTTTATGCAGGAACAGGGCAGGCCCGCTTCAAACGGTATGGCCTGACCATCCTCAAATGGACGCTGATCGCCGCATTCGGTTTTTTTGCCGTCCTCATTCTTGAGAACCTGGCCTGAGGCCGTGGCGGTTGGCGCCGATTCGCCTCAGCCTGGCAGTTTTGCTGCCAGCACGTCAACCTGTTCGATGACCGGCGCCTTGGCCAGCAGTTCTGGTGCCCTGGCCATCAGTGCGGCCGCGATCTGGCCGCCTAAGTGCTCCTGACGCCCTGCGTTGTCGGCAAAGGCGTCAAAAATCCCGAAAGAGGAGGGGCCGAACTTCAGCGCAAACCAGACCGGTGTGCCGGCTTCCTGGTTGGCCAGCGGTAGTGCACTTTCCAGGAAAGCGGCAACTTCAGCTTCTTTTCCGGGCTTGGCCTCAAGGCGAACCGCCAATGCGACACGTACCATGATGAACTCCTTGGGGGATGTACAGACGGGTCATTGTGGTCAGCCGTGGGCTTTTTAAACAGCGGCAGGCAGGGTATTTTTTGATATCAATGTCACAAGACGTATTCATATCCTCAACGTCTTGACCGCATGTTGAACGCCAGCTTGTCCAGGGCCTGAGCGTGGGAGGGCTCAGTAGTGGCGGCCATCCTTGAACGACGCCGTTGGTTTGCGCTGCAGCGTTGCGGCACGCGCCAGAATCGCAGCCGAGCCGCCCACATGGGCGTGGGTGATGGCCAGGGCCAGCGCATCGGCGGCGTCCTTGCCGGGCAGGGATGGTAGCTTCAGCAGGCGTTTGACCATCTCCTGCACCTCGGGCTTGCCGGCTTTGCCATAACCGGCCACGGCTTTTTTCATCTGCAGCGCCGTGTATTCGCCCACTTCCAATTGGCAAGACACCAGCGCCGTGAGGCAGGCGCCGCGCGCCTGGCCCAGCAGCAGCGTGGCTTGCGGGTTGACGTTGACAAACACGATCTCGCAGGCCGAGCAGTCGGGGCTGTAGCGGGCGCTGATTTCACAAATACCGTCAAACAACACCTTGAGCCGCGCCGGCAGGTTGCCTTTCGCCAACTGGGTGGTCTTGATGGTTCCGCTGGCCACGTAAGTCAGCGCGTGGCCCTCCACATCGATCACGCCGAAGCCGGTGATCTGCAGGCCGGGGTCAATGCCGAGAATTCTCATTCGCTCTTCTTTTGATAGCTTCTTGCGCCCGTACCATATGGGCTAGAGGCCAAAATACCATCGAACCGAGTGAAAAAACACGGGGGCGGCAAAACATAAGGCGTCGACCCGGTCCAGCAGGCCGCTGGCGCCTGTGACCGATTTTCCTTCGCTGCCCCAGTTGGTGATGCCGCGGTCGCGCTTGAGCGCCTTCATCACCAGGTGGCCGAGCGAGCCGGCCACACAGGCGATCAACGCCATGGCCACGGCCTGCGCCGGCTTGAAGGGCGTCAGCGCCGACATCAGCCCGCCGACAAAAGCACCCGTCGCAATACCGATCAGCCAGCTGGTCCAGTTGAAACTTCGGCTGACCTGGGGTGCGGTCGGTGGGCGCGGCCATCGGCGGTTGACCAGGTGTTGCACCAGCATGCCGGTCTGCACCACAAACACCAGGAAAAAAACCAGGAAAGCGTTTTTACCGCTGTAGTTTGGAAAGCTCAGCAGCAACAGGGCCGGCACATGGCTGATGCCGTAGACGCAGACCATGATGCCCCACTGCAGCTTGGCGTTGCGCTCCAGAAAACGCTGCGGGTCGTTGGCCAGGGCGCTGACCACAGGAATCGCCAGGAAGACATAGACCGGGATAAACACCGTCACCAGGTCAAAACGTTTGGTGATGACCAGCCAGAACTGCACCGGCAACACCACAAAAAAAGCCAGCACCAGGCTGCGGTGGTCACCGTGGCGTGTGGGGGACAAGGTGATGAATTCACGCAGGGCAAAAAAGGCCACCAGCGCAAACAGCAGCGTCGCCACGGTCTCTCCAGAGGCCCAGCCCAGCCAGAACACGGTACACATCGCCCATGAGGTGTTGAGCAGGCTGCTGAGCTCCTTGATGTCCTGGGTGCGTATCTCGTCTTCGCCGTCGTCACGCAGCGACATGATGAGAGCTGCGCTGCCGGCGATGATCAAGAGGCCGAAGACCATGACAAACAGCAAGCCGACCTGGTGCGTGGGGCTCAGGTTGCGTAAAAAACTGTTCATCAACTGTCTTTCAGCGCGATCACGGCTTGCCGAGCGCGGGCCAGGAAGCTACCTCGGTCTTCGCCGGCTTGC
Source organism: Polaromonas potterensis (assembly GCF_033446725.1). Lineage (NCBI taxonomy): Bacteria > Pseudomonadati > Pseudomonadota > Betaproteobacteria > Burkholderiales > Comamonadaceae > Polaromonas > Polaromonas potterensis. Next base: position 34,713 of record NZ_JAWQLX010000015.1, read on the forward strand.
AGGGCCAGCGGCGCGCCGAAGGTGACCGAACACAAGATAGGCACGGGCACCACTTCACCCTTGGGCATCACACGTTGCACATTGTTGATCCAGGCAGGTACCAGCACGACCTGCGGGAATTTTTGCGCGAGGTTGTACAAGCCCGACTTGAAAGCTTGCGGCTCTTCCTGGTTGCCGCGTGTGCCTTCGGGAAACAGGATGATGGAGTCACCGCTGTCCAGCGCATCGATCAACGGCTCCAGCGGGTCTTGGTCCGTGGTTTTGGTGCGGTCCACGTAAATCGCGTTGAACACCGCCGTGGTGAGCCATTGCTTGAACGGTGTTTTGGTCCAGTAGTCCTTGGCCGCGATGGGGCGCGTGATGCTGCGCAACTCGCTGGGCAGGGCGGCCCAGATCAGCACCAGGTCGGCATGGCTTTGGTGGTTGGCAAAATAAATGCGCTGTTCGGCCTTGGGCGGGCAACCCTGCCAACGGGCCTGTGCGCCTGTCAGTACGCGGATCAGGGCCAACAGGAACAGACTCATCAACTTGGCTAGCATGGGGCGATGATACAAGCGAAGTTGTGCCGCCTGACGGTGGGCGCATGCTTACTCGGCCGCGCTCACCAGTTCATGGCGCCAGGTGGTGTGGATCTTGTCAACCAATTCCAGCAGCAGTGCTGAATAGGTCTTGACCTGAGCCATGCGATTATCCTCATCGAGCGGAAAGCTGATGTTTACCGCATGCACCTTGCCTTCGGGCGTCGTGACAGGTGCCGCAATGGCTACCATGCCCACTTGCCACGTTGCGTGGCAATAGCCGAGTTTGTTCACGTCTGTGATCGCGCGCTGAATCTGCAGCAGCAGCGCGGGCCATGCCCGGCCGTGGTCGGCCGCCAGGCGCTCCAGCAGTGCGCGCCGTTCGATGTCGTCCATGGCGGCCAGGTAGGCGTGCCCCAAGGAAGTCAGCTCCATGGGGATGCGTGAGCCGGGCACGATGCGGCGGAACACGCCAAGGCGGCTTTGCCGGACCGAGTCGAGGTAGACCATCTCGCCCTGATCGGCAAGTGCCAGGCCTACATTGATTCTTTGGCCTTCGGCGACGCTGCGCATCAGCGGCAGGGCCAGATCGAGGGCACGTTGTTCGCTCCGGAACGTCAGGGCGAGGCTCAGGCAGACCGCCGTCAATCGGTAGCCAGCTTGTTCGACGTCATACGCAAGAAACCCGGCATCGACGAGTGAGCGTGTCAGCCGGCTGACCGTCGGCCGGGGAAGGCCCGTTCGATACGCCAGTTGTGCATTGCTCAGGACCGCCACCCCTGGACGGAAAACCCGAAGCAGTTGAAGGCCGCGTTCGAGCGACTGGCTGCCGGGTGTCGCGCGGGTGAAACGGCCTGTTTCCCGGGTGGTACGGCGTGTCGAAACGGGCGTGGTGATGGCTTTCTTTGGCATTCTGATAATTTCATTAAGCGAAATTGTAGTCTTGCAGAAGAAACACCCCAAAGCAATACTCGGTTTCTACAAAGGAGACAAGGGCCGCCTCCGTGGCCTGCCTACATATGCAATTCGAAGAGCTTGTTTATGGCGTGCGTGATCGCGTTGCCACCATCACTTTCAACCGCGCCGAGCGCCTGAATGCGTGGACCCCCACGCTGGAAAAGGAGTTGCGCGAAGCCGTCGCTCAGGCCTCTGCGGATGACGGGGTGCGCAGCATCGTGTTGACCGGTGCCGGCCGCGCTTTCTGTGCCGGTGCCGACATGAGCCGTCTTTCGGCCAGTGCCGAGGGTGCTCCTCAAACAGCGTCAAGCGAGCACGTGTTGAGCCACAAGGATCTGGAGCAACGCTACGGCTACCTGCTGGGGGTTCACAAACCCATCATTGCGGGCATCAATGGCGCGATTGCAGGGGTGGGTGTTTGTATCGCGCTTTATTGCGATTTACGCTACATGGCTGCCGGGGCGAAACTAACCACACCGTATGCGCGCCGGGGCCTTGTTGCCGAACACGGCATCGCATGGATGCTCCCCAGACTCATCGGGCCCATGCATGCGTCAGACCTTTTGTTGTCCGGGCGCGCCGTTCAGGCGGAGGAGGCGGCGCAGATGGGCCTGGTCAAGCTGCTGCCGGCGGAAGACTTCGCCGAGGCGGTGCATCAGCGTGCTGCTGACCTGGCCAATTTGTCCTCGCCCCGTTCCGTTCGCGTGATGAAGGCGCAGCTGCTGGCGGCCCGCCACCAGACACTGGCCGAGGCCACCCAGCTCGCGGATGCCGAAATGGCGCTTTGCCGCGGGACCGAAGACCTTCGGGAAGGCGTCGCGCATTTTGTCGAAAAACGCGCACCGAAATTCACAGGACGTTGAAGATGCAAACTTTTCCTAACAATGCACTGCCTTTGAAAGGTATCAAGGTCGTCGAGATTGGACAGAACATCGCCGGGCCTTATGCGAGTGAAATTCTTTCCTCCCTGGGTGCGGACGTGGTCAAGATCGAACGCCCCGAGGGGGGTGACGATGCGCGTGGCTGGGGCCCGCCGTTCTGGCGCGGTACGGCAACCACCTTCCAGGCCATGAACCATGGCAAGCGGAGTCTTGCCCTCGATCTCAAAGACGCCGAATCGGTGGCCTGGCTCAAGTCCTATATCGGGGAGGCGGATGTCCTGATCCAGAACCTTCGGCCGGGCGTCCTGGAGGACCTGGGGCTGGGCCCGACGGCCTTGTGCGCCGCCAACCCGCGGCTGATTTATTGTTCGTTGTGGGCGTTTGGCCACAAGGGGCCCATGCATCTGCATCCAGGCTACGAGCCGATGATCCAGGCCTTCGCCGGCATGTTCAGCGTCAATGGCGCGGAAGATGGCCCGTCTTCCCGTGTCGGGATGCAGGTGCTGGACCTGGGCACCGGCATCTGGGCGGCGCTGGGTTGTCTGGCGGCCCTGTTCCAGCGCCAGGCGACGGGCACCGGTTGTGTTGTTGATACCTCGCTTTTTGAAACCGCGATGGGATGGTTGCAGGTGATGATGGCTGGGTTCAAGGCGACCGGCCAGCAGCCGGAGCGCCACCGCAGTGGTAATCCGCGGGTGGTGGTTTTTCAGGCATTTCAGGCAAGTGACGGGGAAGTCGTGATCGCCGCCGCCAACGACCGCTTGTTCGCCAAGTTGGTCAAGGCCCTGGGTCATCCGGAATGGGCGTCCGACCCACGTTACGCCAGCAATGCGCTGCGCGTTGAGCACAAGAGCGACATCGTGCCGGCCATCCAGGCCATCCTGGCGACCCGCCCCATGAACCACTGGATCGATTTGCTGGAAGCCGTCGGCATTCCCTGTGCGCCCATCCATGATTTCCAGCAGGTGATCGATCAGCCCCAGACCCAGGCCATCGGCATCTTTCAGGACGTACCGGAGATCGACCTGCAACTGGTCGGGCTCCCCGTTTCGTTCAACGGGGTACGGCCTGCGATCCGGCACCGTGCGCCTGAGATCGGCGAACACAACGCATCCATTCGACCCGCCCGCTCCTGACGAGCGGCAACCACCAAGGAGACACACATGCAACGGCGTCAATTTGTTCAAGTGCTTGCAGCCCTGCCGCTCGGTTCGTCGGCGTTAACGGGCATGGCCCAGATCGTGGGCGACAAGCCCCTGCAAATCATCGTGCCCTTTGGCCCGGGTGGATCCGGCGACATCACGGCGCGCATGCTCGCCGAGTTCATCACCAAGAAGACCGGTAGGCCGGCCATGGTGGACAACCGGCCGGGGGCCAACGGCATTGTGGGCGTCGAAGCGGTCCGGAAAAGCCCGTCCGACGGATCGGTGGTGCTGCTGGCCACCACGTCCACCCATTCGGCCAACCCCAGCCTTTACAAGAAATTGCCTTATGACCCCGAGCGGGACTTCACGCTGGTGGGGCATTTTGGCGGCTCGTCTTCCTACATGCTGGTGAAGCCGAATGCCCCTTACAAGACCCTGGCCGACTTCGTCCAGGCGGCAAAAGCGGCACCTGGCAAGTTGAACTACGGTTATTTCAATGCGTCGTCCCAAGTGCCGGGGGCCCTGCTGGGCCAAGTCGCGGGGATAGAGCTGACGGCGATTCCCTACAAACAGGTCAATACCGCCATGACGGAATTGATCGCAGGCCAGATTGACGTGATCTTTGTTGACAGTGTGGCCGGTGACAGCTTTGTGAGCTCCGGCCAATTGCGAGCGCTGGCGGCCCAGTCGGCCAAGCGTTTGGTGAAATATCCCTCGGTACCCTTGATTTCCGAAACCTACCCTTCCTACGGCGTCTCGGGCTTTCTGGGGATTGCGGTGCCGGCGGGTACACCGGCGACCACGCTGCAATTGCTGAATGACCTGATCAACGAGGCGATCACCACCGATCCCATGCGGGCAAGGCTGGAAGGGTTTGGTTTTTCTCCCAAAAAGATGAGCTTGTCGCAATTGGCAACCTTCGACAAGGAAGAGCGCGCCAAGTGGAAGAACTATGTGGCGATTGCCAGAATGGAGCCGCAATGACCCTCAGTACGCCAGCAATGACCGCGCCCGACGAACTACGTATCGAGCGCGACGGCCATGTGGCCCTGGTCGAGATTCGTCGCGGCCCGCACAACCATGTGGATGCCCGTTTCATGGGCCTCCTGGCCGATGCCTTCGAGCAACTCGACCGCGAACCCGATTGCCGCTGCATCGTGCTCGCCTCGGAGGGCCGCGCCTTCTGCGCTGGTGCGGACTTCAATTCTGCCGGTGCCAAGGAAGATCGCGATCCTTCGGCTTTTTATGTGCAGGCAATGCGGCTGTTTCGCGGCAGCAAACCGGTGGTGGCGGCCGTCCACGGCGCGGCGGTGGGGGCTGGCCTGGGGCTGGCGCTGGCTGCCGACTTCCGGGTGACCTGTCCAGAGGCCCGTTTCAGCGCCAACTTCAACCGCCTGGGTTTTCACCCCGGGTTCGGCCTGAGCCTGACCCTGGCGCAACTGGTGGGGCGGCAGCAGGCGGCGTTGCTTTTCTACACCGGCCGGCGTATCGGCGGCGAGGAGGCGGTCCGGATAGGGCTGGCCGATGTTCTGGCGGACGAAGCCGGGGTGCGTGCCCAGGCACTCGCTCTGGCGCAAGAGATTGCTGCATCGGCGCCCCTGGCTGTGGAGTCCACGCGGGCAGCGTTGCGCCAGGGCCTGGCTGACGAGGTGTATGCGGCGAACCAGCGTGAACTGGTTATCCAGCGGGAGCAGTTCCGAAGCGTCGACTTTCGCGAGGGCATTGCGGCCATGGCCGCGCGACGCACGCCGGTTTTTGACCGGCGCTGATCAGGGCAGCTCCACGCCGCCCATGCGCGCAACAATCGTCGACGCGCGTGAGGCCAGGTAGCTGGAGCCGGGCCGGGTTTCGAAATATTTGGGGCGCGGCAACATGACGGCCAGGCGTGCGGCTTCGTAGGCGCTTAACTTGGCGGCGGGCTTTTTGTAATAGTGCTGGGCCGCGGCTTCTGCGCCAAACACACCTTCGCCCCATTCGATGCTGTTGAGGTAAATCTCCAGGATGCGTTGTTTGCTCAGCAGGGCTTCCAGCATCAGGGTCAGCAGCAGTTCCTGGCCCTTGCGCATCAGGGTGCGTTCGCCGGAGAGGAACAGGTTTTTCGCCAGTTGCTGCGTGATGGTGGAGCCGCCCACAATCTTGGGCGGCTTGGCGGCGCCTGCGGGCGCGGCCTTGCTGATCAGCTTGCTGGCGGATTTTTCGGCGCGCTGCTCGGCCTTGGTGTTTTTCTCCCAGGCTTTTTCCAGGGCCTCGACATCCACCCCTTCATGTTCGACAAAGGTGGCGTCTTCGGACGCGATCACCGCACGTTTGAGGTTGTCGGACAGTGCGTTATAGGGCACCCATTGCTGGCGCCATTTCAGCGAACCTTGTTCGACCGCCAGGCGGTAAATCTCGGAGCGCTGAAAGGCCGTGGACTGCGGATCGACCACCGCCATCAAGGCGATGCGGCCGACAAAATACAGCTGCAGGGCCAGGCCGGCGAGCAGCACCAGGAGCACCCAGCGCAGCAAGGCTTTCATGACAAGGCCTGGCGCAATTCCTGAAGCACCTGGGCCGAAGGCGGGCGCACGCCGCGCCAGAACAAAAAGGACTCCGCCGCTTGCTCCACCAACATGCCCAGCCCGTCGCGCGGAACCGCGCCATGTTCCCGTGCCCAATCGGCAAAGCCTTGCGCCGCAGCGCCGTACATCATGTCGTAGGCGAGTGCGCCCGGCTTGAGCACGCGGGCATGCACCGGAATGGCGCCGCCGCCCAGGCTGCTCGCGGTGGCGTTGATGATCACATCAAAATCAGCCTCCAGACCTTGCTGCTCCTGCGCAAGCAGCTCTGTTTTTTGTAGCAAGTGCTGCATTGCCGGATGGCTGGCGTGGCGCGCCACCAAGTCAATCGCTTTACCCGGTGTGCGGTTGACCACCACCAGACGGCGCGGCCCGGCGGCCAGCAGCGGACCCAACACACCGGCCGCGGCGCCGCCGGCGCCTATCAGCAGCAGGTCGCGCCCGGCCAGGCTGAGGCCGGCGTTGTGCTGGATGTCGTTGACCAGGCCGATGCCGTCGGTGTTGTCGGCTTCCACGTGGCCCTGCGCATCAAACTTCAGGGTGTTGGCGGCCTGCGCCAGTTGCGCGCGTTCGCTGGCGGTGTTGGCCCGCTGGAAGGCCTCGAACTTGAAAGGCACGGTCACGTTGCAGCCACGTCCGCCGCCGTTCATCCATTGCTGCAGCGTGGCGGAAAAGCCGTCCAGCGGTGCCAGCTGTTTGCTGTAATCCATGACCTGGCCGGTCAGCGCGGCAAAACGCGCGTGGATGGCCGGCGACTTGCTGTGTTCAACCGGGTTGCCGAGGACGCAGTAGTGATCCATAACCGCCTAGTGACGCTCGGTGAGCTTGGTTTCCAGGGTTTCGTCGCGCGTGAACTTGAAGCGCGAGACCACCACGATTTGTTCGGCTTCGCGGCGCATGGCCTGGCTGAAGCGGCCGAAAGGGCCGGTGCTGCGGGCAATGTTTTGCGAGCGCCGGTCCAGCGTCAGGTTGCCTGAGGTCTCGACCACCTCGGTGGAGAGCACGCGCCCGTCAAAATTAATCGTCAGCACCATGGTCAGTTCGCCATACAGTTTTTTGCCGGCCATCTCGGGGAAGTTGACCGTGCCTTTTTCTTCGATTTTGCGCCGCAACTCGTCGTAATACACCGCATAGACCTCTTCGCGGGTCGCCGGGCTGATGTAGCGCTTTTTTGGCCTGGCGTTTTCTTCGTTGATACGCCGCTCGATCTCGGCCAGTATCTTGATCAGCTGTTTGCGTTTTTCCTCGCGCTCGGCCTGGGCCGCATCCCGCGCCGTCACTTTGGGATCGGGTGGCGGCATGGAGGCCAGTTCTTTTTTAATCTGCGCCAGCAGCAGGGTTTGCTGCTCCTGCATGGCGTCTATCTTGCGCTGCGCGTCTTCGCTGGCATCACCCAGGTCGGTCAGCGCCGAGGGCGGCAGCGGGCTGGTGGCCCGGCCTTTTTCAGCCTCGCCACCACCGGCCAGCGAGGCTTGGGCGATGGCTTTGGCCTTGTCCGGGCGTTCCTTGGACTTGGCATTGACCAGAATCACTTCCAGCGGCGTGTCCAGGAAAACGCGGTTGAAACGTTCCGGGTCGACAAAACGCACGGTCAGCACGACCACATGCAGGGCGATCGACACGCCCAGGGCGATTTGCAGGGTGCTGAGTGACTTCACAGAAGGGGATTATCTGTTAAGCCGCCTGGCCGACTGCTGTCGCTGCATCGGGCTCGTTCAGATCGACGGCGATCGAAATCGGGCCGGCGGCGAGTTCCGAGTCGTTGTCTTCTTCGTCGACCTGCTCGGCGGCGGCTTCATCCACCACGGTATCGAGGCGCTCGATCACGGTGCCCGACACGTCGAGTGTGATCTCGTCGATCTCGCCGAGCCGGATGCGTACCTTGGCGCCGCGCGGCAGGCCTTGCGCGCCCATGGCCGGCAGCACCAGCGGCAGGTCGTCGGCACGCACCAGGTTGTCCTTGAAGGAGGTGGCGGTGAGTTCGGTGATGCCGTTTTGCTGGAGGTATTTGAGCGTCCAGTAACGTTCGATGCCGGCCTGGAAACCGTTGTAAGCGCTGTAGGCGCCGTCAAAGCCCGAGATGATGGAAAACAGTTCCGCATCCTTGGGTTTGAACGGTGCGGCCAGCGCGGCCGTGCGGCCATGTTTGGTGCAGGCGATGATTTGCCATTGGTTGACCAGGTCGGTGTAGCGGCGTAGCGGTGAGGTGCTCCACGCGTAGCTTTTGACGCCCAGGCCGGCGTGCGGCAGCGACTTGGTGCCCATGCGCACTTTCACGCCGGGCGCCATGCTGGCCTGGCTGCGGTAAATGCCGGGCACGCCGTGTTCGGCCAGCCATTCGCCCCAGGTGCTGTTGGCCAGGATCATGGCTTCGGCCACGATCAGGTCCAGCGGTGCACCGCGTTGGCGGATGCTGATACTCACCTTTTCGTTGCCCTCGGGCTCTTGGCCCGAGGGGTTGTCCAGGCTGAAGTTGTAGTCGGGCCGGTTGAAGTTTTCTGGCTTGCCGCGCACCACTTCACGCAAAGCCTTGAGGTGTTTGGCCAGGCGGTGCAAAAAGCTCAACTCCACACCCCAGGCCACGTCGGCCGGCGGCGCGCTGGCGGCCGCGGCTTCAAAAAAGGCTTCGGTGAACACCCCGTCCAGTTTGTCGTGGCGCAGGTTGCTGCTTATCGGCACCAGCTCCAGCTTGGTCTGGGTGTCCTGGATGGCCAGGGTGGTTTCGTCGAAGGTCACATACAGCGACAGGGCCGGGCAGTTGCGCCCTTCCTGCAGGGTGTAAGTTTGCACCACCTCGTCGGGCAACATGGTCAGCTTGTAACCCGGCATGTAGACGGTGGACAGGCGCGCACGCCCCAGCGCATCAATCGGGCTGCCCGGCAACACGGCCAGGCCGGGCGCGGCAATATGGATGCCCAGTATGACCGTGCCGCTGCCCAGGCCTTGGACCGACAGCGCATCGTCGATTTCGGTGGTGCTGGAGTCGTCGATCGAAAACGCCTGCACCTTGGCCAACGGCAACTCGTCCTTGATCGCCGGTGCCTGCACCGCGGGGAAAGCCGTGCCTTTGGGGAAGTTCTCGAACAGGAAACGTTTCCAGTGGAACTGGTAGGGCGAGGCAATCGCGCCGGCTTGCTGCAGCAGGTCCAGCGGCGCCTTGTGGGCGCTCCGCGACGCCTCGACCACGGCCTTGTATTCGGGGCTGTTTTTGTCGGGCTTGAACAGGATTTTGTAAAGCTGCTCGCGCACCGGTGCCGGGCACTGGCCCTGGGCCAGCTCTTCGGCCCAGGCCGTGATTTGGGCAACAACCTGTTTTTTCTTCTCGATGGCCAGCAGCGCCAGCTGAAGAATGTCGGCCGGTGCTTTCCTGAAACGGCCCTTGCCGGCGCGCCTGAAATAATGCGGCGCTTCAAACAGGCGGAACAGCGCGGCGGCCTGCTGCTCGGTGCTGGCGGGTTTGCTGGGGTCGGCGCTGAAATAATCACGCGCCAGGTCGGCGAAGCTGAATTCTTCGTCGCTGGCGAATTCCCAGGCCAGGTCCAGCTCGATTTCTTCGCTCAGCTTCTGTCCGACGGCGATCAGCTCGGCGGGGGACGGTTTTTCAAACTTCAGCAAGGCGTTGGCGGTCTTGAGCTTGACCCGTTTGCCCGAGTCCAGTTCGACCTGCAGCGAGCTGTCGGCCTCGGACAAAATACGACCTGCCAGGAACTTCCCGGCTTCTTCAAACAATACAAACAAAACGCTATCCTTCAAACGCTGGCCGGGCTGGTGCCCGGCGATTGCAGCTAGTGTAATCAGGCGGCCGGTGGCCGCGGCCTTCACACCCCGGCCAGAAAATCCATCACCTCGGGCAGGTGGGCTTCAAAATCGCTGAGCGCGTGGTCGCCGCCTTCCAGCAGCTTGAAACGTACGCCCGGGTAACGGCCCGTCATTTCACGCCAGTCCAGCACTTCATCCCCCTTGGCAATGATCGCGAAATAGTGGCCAGGGTTTGCCACCGGCCCGTGTGCCAGTGCCCGCAACTCGTCCACAAAGCCTGGCTCAAAGAAAAAGCGCTCGTTCGGGTCGTGCCAGGCGCTTTGTTCGCCTATGTATTTGGCCAGGTCGCGTGCCGGGTTCACGGCTGGGTTGAGCAACACGGCCTTGCAGCCGCAGGTTTCTGCCACGTGGGTGGCATAAAAACCACCTAAGGAGGAGCCCATCACCGCCATGGAGCTACGTGGCCAGCCGGCGATGCCTTCGCTCAGCATCTGTGCGGCTTCGCGCGGCGACGGCGGCAACTGCGGGCACCACCAGACCACATCGGGGTGTTGGTTTTTCACCCAAGCCGCGACCTGTTGGGCCTTGGTGGACTGCGGGGAGGAGCGAAAGCCGTGGAGGTAGAGCAGGTGGGTGGTGGGCATGGGTCCATGGTAAAGGCCAGTTTGCTGGCTTCAGCCTTGTCAGGTCAAAAATTTATAAGAAATAGGGCTATAACCCAATCAGAATGGGCTTTAATAGCTATTAAAAGAGTAGCGTCTGGCGGCGGCAGGCCGGCGCGGCCTACTTGACCTGCTGTTTTTCGAGCTTGCGTGCCAGCGTGCGCCTGTGCATGCCCAGCCGGCGCGCGGCTTCGGAGATGTTGAAGTCAGTCTCCACCAGGGTCTGGTGGATACGTTCCCACTCCAAGGTCTTGATCGACGAGGAGCGGTTGGTGAGCTTCACCTCGGTGTTGCCCGTGACCCGGCCGAACGCGGCCTCGATGTCGTCGGTGTTGGATGGTTTCGCCAGGTAATGGCAGGCGCCCAGCTTGATGGCCTCGACCGCCGTCGCGATGCTGGCGAAGCCGGTCAGGACCACGATCAGCATCTCAGCATCGTGCGCGTGCAGGGCCTGCACACAGGCCAGGCCCGAGGCGTCGCCGTTGAGTTTCAGGTCGACCACCGCGTAAGCCGGTGAATGGCTGTGCAGCAGGGTGGCAACCTCGTCCAGGCTGGCTGCGAGCTGCACTGCGTAGCCCCGGCGTTCGAAGGAACGGCCCAGGGTGCGGGCGAAGGCCGCATCGTCCTCGACGATGAGCAAGGGGCGGTCAACCGGCATGGGCACCGTCCTTTCCCAGCGTGATGGCCGTGAGGGGCAGGGTGATGGTCACGACGGCGCCGCCTTCGGGGCGGTTGCGCGCAGCGACGCTGCCACCCAAGGTGCGCGCCACATTGACCACCAGAAACAGGCCGAGGCCGCCGCCCAGGCGCCCCTTGCTGGACTGGTAAGGTTTGCCGAGTTGCGCCAGCATCGCCGGGGCAAAGCCGGGACCCCGGTCCGTGACCGTCAGCGTCAGGGTGTCGGCATCACGTGCCGCTGCAAGACCGACCCAGGCTGGCGAGGCCTCGAGTGCGTTGTCCAGCACATTGCAGAGCATTTGTTGGAGGGTCGAGTCGGAGACCATGGGCAAATCCTGGTCCACCTGGTTCTTGTAGAAAAAAGAGAGCACCGGGCGTGTGCTGCGCCATTCCTCCGCCAGATCGTCGAGAAAGGTGCAGATCGACGTTTTTTCCGACGATTCGCCCCGGGTCTCGCCGGCCGACAGCAGGATGCCGCTGACGATGGTTTTGCAGCGCAGGACCTGGGCCTGCATCTCGCCGATTTCCTGCTGCAGGTCGGGGTCGGCTGTGAAGGTCGGCATGTGTTTCCAGTCGCCCAGGATGACGGCCAGCGTCGAGAGCGGTGTGCCCAGCTCATGTGCCGCGCCCGAGGCCAGCAGACCCATGCGCACGATGTGTTCTTCCTCGGCTGCGCGCTGGCGCAGGCTGGCCAGGCGCGCATCGCGCTCCTGCAGGTTGCGGCTGATACGCATGATGAAGGTCACCAGCAGGCCCGCATTGAGGACGAAGCAGACCAGGATGCCTTGCATGTAGGGGCTGGTGAGTCCGTTTTCGAGATCCAGCGGCAGCGGCAGCGGACGGCCGAAAACAGTCAGGCCAACGAGGCAGGCCGTGGTGATGGCGACCATGGTCCAGACCGACCAGGCCTGCAGCAGCACCGCGCCCAAGGCGATCTGCAACAGGTACAAAAAAGTAAAGGGATTGGTCGCGCCGCCGCTGAGGAACAGCTGCGCCGTCAGCATGGCCACGTCCACCAGCAAGGCCAGGAACAACTCGTTGTTGCTGACCCTGCGCCGGGTGCGCCAGCGCAACTGGCTGATGAGGTTGAAGAGCACCAGACCGCTCAGCACCACCAGCATCTGCTGCAGCGGCAGTGCGATGCCAAAGCCGAAGTTCACGACGGCGATGGTGGCGAGTTGGCCGATCACCGCGATCCAGCGCAGCTGGATCAGCTGCAGCAGGTTTTTCAGGCCGGTGGCATCGTCCAGACGTTCGAGCCCGCCTGGCACGGTCGGTGGGCCGTCGGCCTCAGTCTGGCGTGGCATGGTCGGTTTCGCGGTCGACATGGCGGGTATTGTCCTCCAGGCGCTCGCGGCGGCGCTGGCGCTCTTCGCGTATCACCACGGCGCTGCCGCCTATCACCATCAGTACCAGGCCAAACCAGGTGAGCGCGTACATCAGATGATGGTTTTTGAAGGTGATGACGGTCAAGCCACCGAGCGGCCAGGTCGGGGCGGCGCTGGCGCTGCTCCGGGGCTGTGCGTCGGCGTCGAGAAAGAAGGGGGCGACCTGGTTCAGGCCGCGTGCCTGGGCGATGGCCACCACATCGCGCGAGTACCAGCGGTCACCGACGGGGTCGTTATGGCGCAGAAAGCCGCCGACCGGCTCGCTCAGGCGCAGCAGGCCGACGACGGTGACTTCTGCATCGCTTTCGGTCGCATGGCGCGTGGCGCGTGATCGGGCCTCGGGCGGCACAAAACCGCGGTTGATCAGCAGCGTGGACCCGTCCGTCACCTGCAGCGGCGTCAGGACCCAGAAGCCGGCGCCTTGGGTGGTGACGGCCTGGACCAGGGTTTCACGGTCATGGAGAAAGCGGCCGCTGACCTGCACGTGGCGGTATTCGTCGCTGGCGGCCGTGATTTGCGGCCATTCGGCCATGGGCGGGAGCGGCGTTGCCGGCGCATGTACACGCTCTGCCACGCGCTCCATCAGGTCCAGCTTCCAGGCGCGGCGCTCGATTTGCCAGATGCCTAGCGCCAGAAAACCGGTAAACAGCAGGATGGCGCAAGCGGCCAGCGCGAGACAGGCTGCCGTGGAGCGCGGCGCGCGGCTGGCCATGGGTGTGATCAAACCTGGTGCGGGCTCAGAGCTTGAGAGTTTTTCGGGCGTGTCCGAGCAGCGCGCCCAAACGTGCCCGGTCTAGGCGCAAAGCACAGCCATAGCTCGGGCTATGGCGCGCATTTGCAACAACGAGCGGGTGTGTTTGGGTGTGATGAGCGGGCATGAGTGAAAGACTCTCAAGCTCTTAGGGCATGTTTTTCATGTCGTGGATAGACATGGGCATCATGTTGGCGTTCATGTGGTACATGACCCACAGCGAACCGGCCAGCGCAATCCCGACGATCAGCAAGGTGAACAGCAAGGCCAGGAAGGACCAGCCACCCTCGGAGCGGGTGTTCATGTGCAGGAAATAAATCATGTGCACCACGATCTGCACCGCCGCAAAGGCCATCAGCACCAGGGCGGTGGTGCTGGAGCTCTCGAAGACCTTGCCCATGACCAGCCAGAAGGGAATGGCCGTCAGCACCACGGCGAGGATGAAACCCGTCATATAACCCTTGAGGGTGCTGTGGCTGGCGCCGCTGTCGTCGTGATCATGGCCGTCGGCGTGGTGCTCGTGGCCGTGCGCATCTGCTGCGCCATGTGGTGTGTGCTCGGTATGCGCGCTCATGGCAGAGCTCCCATCAGGTAAACAAAGGTGAAGACACCAATCCAGACCACGTCCAGAAAGTGCCAGAACATCGACAGACACATCAGGCGCCGGCGATTCTCGGCACCGAGGCCGTGGTGCTTGATCTGGAACATCAGGGTGATCAGCCAGATGATGCCGAAGAAAACATGCAGGCCGTGGGTGCCGACCAGCGCAAAAAAGGACGAGAGGAAGGCGCTGCGTTGCGGTCCTGCGCCCTGGTGAATGAGGTGCATGAATTCATACATCTCCAGCGCCAGGAAGCCCGCGCCCAGCAGGCCGGTGATGCCCAGCCAGACGAGCACGGCCTTGAGCTTTTTCTTCTGCATCTCCAGCATGGCAAAACCATAGGTGATGGAGGACAGCAGCAGCAGCGCGGTGTTCATCGCCACCAGCGGCAGGTCGAACAGGTCGGCGCCCGAAGGCCCGGCCGCATAACTTCGGCCCAGCACCGCATAGCAGGCAAACAGACAGGCAAAGATGAGGCAGTCGCTCATCAGGTAGAGCCAGAAGCCGAGCAGGGTGCCGTTGGCCGGGTGATGCTCGCGGCGCAGGAAGAACCGTTCGCTCAGCGTGTTGGGGCTTTGCGGCGCCGTAGCGCCGGCCGAAGGGGAGGTCAAGGTTGCGGTGGTATCAAGCATGGCTGGCCAGCAAACGGGTGCGGTCGTTTTCGATGCGGGTCACTTCATCCGCAGGGATGTAGTAGTCGCGTTTGTAGTTGAACGAGTGGTAGATGGCTGCGCCGACGATGGCCACGAAGGACAGCACCGCCAGCAACCACATCTGCCAGATCAGGGCAAAGCCGCAAACCGTGCAGATGGCGGCAATGATGACGCCGGCGGCCGTGTTCTTGGGCATGTGCACGGGGATGAAACCATCCACCGGACGCACATAGCCGTGCTTTTTCATATCCCACCAGGCATCGATTTCATGCACCACGGGGGTGAAGGCGAAGTTGTAGGCCGGCGGCGGCGACGACGTGGACCACTCCAGCGTGCGGCCATCCCATGGGTCGCCGGTGGTGTCGCGCAACGAGTCGCGGCGTATGTAGCTGACCACGAACTGGATCAGCATGGAGGCAATGCCCAGCGCGATCAGCACGGCACCCAAGGCCGCGATCTGGAACCAGATTTGCAGCGAAGGATCGTCGAAGTGGCTGGCGCGGCGTGTCACACCCATGAAACCGAGCACGTACAGCGGCATGAAGGCCAGGTAGAAGCCCACCAGCCAGAACCAGAACGAACATTTGCCCCAGAACGGATCGAGCTTGTAGCCAAAGGCCTTGGGATACCAGTAGGTGATGCCGGCGAACAGGCCGAACAACACGCCGCCAATGATCACGTTGTGGAAGTGGGCGATCAGGAACAGGCTGTTGTGTAGCACGAAGTCGGCCGGGGGCACGGCCAGCAGCACGCCGGTCATGCCGCCTATGGCAAAGGTCACCATGAAGCCGATCGTCCACATCATGGGCAGGTCAAAGGTGATGCGGCCGCGGTACATGGTAAACAGCCAGTTGAAAATCTTCGCTCCGGTCGGGATGGAGATGATCATGGTCGTGATGCCGAAAAAGGCGTTGACGCTGGCACCCGAGCCCATGGTGAAGAAGTGATGCAGCCACACCAGGTAGGACAGGATGGTGATGGCAAAGGTCGCGTAAACCATGGACGAATAACCGAACAGGCGCTTGCGGCTGTAGGTGGCGACCACTTCAGAAAAAACGCCGAACAGCGGCAGGATCAGGATGTAGACCTCGGGGTGGCCCCAGATCCAGATCAGGTTCACGTACATCATGGCGTTGCCGCCGAATTCCGTCGTGAAGAAGTTGGTGCCGGCGTAACGGTCCAGGCCCAGCAGGCCCAGCACGGCGGTCAGCACCGGGAAGGCTGCGACGATCAGGATGTTGGTGCAGAGGGCGGTCCAGGTGAAGACGGGCATCTTCATCAGGGTCATGCCGGGCGCACGCATCTTGATGATGGTGGCCAGCAGGTTGATGCCTGATAAAAGCGTTCCAACCCCCGCCAGTTGTAGCGACCAGATGTAGTAGTCCACCCCCACGTCCGGGCTGTTGATGATGCCCGACAGCGGCGGATAGGCCAGCCAGCCGGTCTTGGCAAACTCGCCGACAAACAGCGAGACCATGACAAGGGCGGCGCCGCTGGCCGTCATCCAGAAGCTGAAGTTATTGAGGAAGGGGAAGGCCACATCGCGTGCACCGATCTGCAGCGGCACGACGTAGTTCATCAGGCCGGTGACCAGCGGCATAGCGACGAAGAAGATCATGATCACGCCGTGCGCGGTAAAAATCTGGTCGTAGTGGTGCGGCGGCAGCACGCCCAGGTTGTCGCCGAAGGCGATGGCCTGCTGCAGCCGCATCATCAGCGCATCGGAGAAGCCACGCAGCAGCATCACCAGGCCCAGCACCACGTACATGATGCCTATCTTCTTGTGGTCGATGCTGGTGAACCAGTCACGCCACAAGGGCCCCCACAGGCGGAATTTGGTCAGTGCCGCCAGGATGGCCAGCCCGCCCAGCATGACGGCCGCAAAGGTCACCAGCAGGATGGGTTCGTGGAGTGGAATCGCCTCCCAGGAGAGGCGGCCGAAGATGAGCTTCGTTAAATCAATATGGTCGAACATCGTGGGTGCGTAAGGAGAAAAAAGAGGGTGCGACGAGGGGAGCTGCGGCGTCAGATCGGGCGAGTGCCCGGCTCGGTCGCAGGCAGCGGCAAACCCAGGGGATTGCCGGGACTGCACATGGCGCCGACATAGCTGCGCACGGGCTGGTCGTCCAGGCCCAGGCGGACGCGCGTTGCATTGTCCAGGGAGGCGATGTTGACGGTGCCGGGCAGGCCGAGGCCGCCGTTGGCGTCAATCGCCATCATGTCGTGCATACACATCTTGTTGTCTTCGACGCAGCGGTTCAGGATGGCCTCGTAAAGCGTGGGGGCCACCGTGGCGTAGTGCTGGACGGGGTTGCGTTCGCTCGGTTTTTCGAGCTGCAGGTAGGTGTCGCGGTCCAGCGACTGGCTGCCGGACTTGACCTTTTGGACCCACTGCTCGAAGTCGCCATCGTTCAGGCCATGGAACTTGAAACGCATGCCGGAAAAACCCGCGCCGCTGTAATTGGCTGACAGACCATCAAATTCGCCCGGCTTGTTGATGATCGCGTGCAACTGGGTCTGCATGCCGGGCATGGCGTAGATCTGGCCGGCCATGGCGGGAATGAAGAAGGAGTTCATGACCGAGGAGGCGGTAATCTTGAACTGGATGGGGCGGTCGACCGGTGCCGCCATCTCGTTGACCATGGCAATGCCCTGCTCGGGGTAGATGAACAGCCATTTCCAGTCCAGCGCCACGACTTCGACGACCAGGGGTTTTGTGCCCTCGGGAATGGCGCGTTGCGCATCAATACGGTCCAGCGGCCGGTAAGGGTCCAGTTTGTGGGTGCTGATCCAGGTGATCGCGCCCAGCACGATGATGATCAGCAGCGGAACCGCCCAGATCACCAGCTCCAGCTGCGTGGAGTGGTGCCATTCAGGGTCGTAATCGCTGCGGTTGTTGGACTTGCGGTAGCGCCACGCGAACAGAAAGGTCAACGCAATGACGGGAACAATGACCAGCAACATCAAGGCCGTCGAGATATAGATCAGATTGCGTTGTTGCAGGGCGATATCGCCAGAGGGGCTCAGGAGCACCGCATTGCAGCCGCCTAGCAAGGCGAGGGCTGGAACAAGGAACAGGCCGAAAAGCTTTTTTTTGGAGGGCATGCCGGGCAGGAGGAGGTTGTCAATAGGGGAATTACTGAATCTACCTTTTGATCCATATCAAGGCAATTGGACATTTTGTCCATGGCATGATGGATCCCGGAGGAGCGCCTGCTGGCGCCCTTGTTGTCACTTTTCGCATCGTGAGAGAACCACATGTCAAGCCTGAGTCACAGCCAGCCCGAGTCCTTGTTGCCAAGCCCCTTGTCACCGCGCACGGATCGCCAGACCGACGATGCGTCCACGGTCGCGCCCAGTGAGATCGCCGTCGGCGTGATCATTGGCCGGGCGTCCGAATATTTCGATTTTTTTGTTTACGGCATTGCGTCGGCACTGGTGTTTCCGGCGGTTTTCTTTCCCTTTGTGGGCAGGCTGGAGGGCACGCTGTATGCCTTCGTCATCTTTTCTTTTGCCTTTTTGGCCAGGCCGCTGGGAACCACCTTGTTCATGCTGATCCAGCGCCGCTGGGGACGCGGTGTGAAGCTAGGTATCGCGCTGTTTTTGCTGGGCGTGTCCACGGTGGGCATGGCTTTTTTGCCGGGTTATGCCAGTTTGGGTGTCGCCTCCATCGTGTTGCTCTCGATATTCCGGTTTTTCCAGGGCATTGCGCTGGGCGGCTCCTGGGACGGCCTGCCGTCACTGCTGGCGCTGAGCGCGCCGCCCCGGCGCCGCGGCTGGTACGCGATGATTCCGCAAATTGGTGCGCCGGTTGGCTTCATCGTGGCCAGTGGGCTGTTCCTGTATCTGCACTCCCAGCTGTCCAACGCCGACTTTCTGGACTGGGGCTGGCGTTATCCCTTTTATGTGGCGTTTGCCATCAATGTTGTGGCGCTGTTCGCCCGTTTGCGGCTGGTCGTGACCGACGAGTACGAGCGGCTGCTCAAAAAACATGGGCTGGAGCCGGCCCCGGTGCTCGAGTTGGTTCGGGCACGCGGGAGCAACCTGCTGATTGGTGCTTTTGCGGCCTTGGCGAGTTATGCGCTGTTTCACCTCGTGACGGTGTTTCCCCTGTCCTGGATCAGCCTGCAGTCCACGCAGCCCATCAACGATGTCCTGACTATTCAACTGGTGGGTGCCGTGATTGCGATTCCCTGTGTGGTCGCCTCCGGCTGGATTGCGGATCGCATTGGCCGGCGCAGCACGCTGGGCATCCTCGCCGGCCTGATCGCGGTGTTCAGCCTGTTCGCGCCTCTGTTGCTCAATGGTGGCGCACTGGGCCAGAAGGTGTTCATCCTGCTCGGTTTTGCGCTCTTGGGGCTGTCTTACGGCCAGGCCGCCGGTGCGGTGACCGCCAACTTCGAGGCGCGCTACCGTTATACCGGCGCCGCACTCACCTCCGACCTGGCCTGGCTGATCGGGGCCGCCTTCGCGCCCCTGGTGGCACTCGGCTTGTCGGTGCACTTCGGGCTGGCCGCCGTCAGTGTGTATCTGCTTTCCGGCGCTGTCTGCACGCTGGTGGCGTTGCATATCAACCGGGCACGGGAACTTCGGGGCTGACGCTCCCGGGCACGCTGGCGGGGCATTCAAGCCGGCACGGCCGGCAGCGCATGGCTGGCAGATAATCTCCGCCATGGCTGCAGTTTTCGACAAACCCTCTTTTTTCCAGCGTGCCGCCCCGATGTTTCAGGGGTTTGACGGCTTGCTGGCTTTTGCTGTTTTTCTGCTGGCCGGTGCGGGCCTGCTGATCATGTATTCCTCCGGTTATGACCATGGCAGCCGGTTTATGGACCATGGCCGCAACATGTTGATTGCCGGTTTCATCATGTTTGTTGTGGCGCAGATTCCGCCGCAGCGCCTGATGGCTTTTGCCGTGCCCATGTATGTGGTGGGCGTGGCCTTGCTGGTGGCGGTGGCGATTTTCGGCATCACCAAAAAGGGCGCAAAACGCTGGATCAACCTGGGCATCGTCATCCAGCCCAGCGAAATTTTGAAGATTGCGATGCCGCTGATGCTGGCCTGGTGGTTCCAGAAACGCGAGGGCCAGTTGCGGCCGCTGGACTTTCTGATGGCGGGTTTGCTGCTTTTCGTGCCGGTGGGCCTGATCATGAAACAGCCCGACCTGGGTACTTCGCTGCTGGTGCTGGCGGCCGGGATGGCGGTGATTTTCTTCGCCGGCCTGAGCTGGAAGCTGATTGTTCCGCCGGTGTTGCTGGGGCTGGTGGGTATTTTGCTGGTGGTCTCGTTCGAGCCGCAACTGTGCGCCGATGGTATGCGCTGGCCAGTGTTGCACGATTACCAGCAGCAGCGCATTTGCACGCTGCTGGACCCGAGCCGGGACCCGCTGGGCAAGGGTTTTCACATTATCCAAGGCATGATCGCGATCGGCTCGGGCGGCATGTTCGGCAAAGGTTTTATGCAGGGCACACAAACCCATCTGGAATTTATTCCGGAGCGGACCACCGACTTTATTTTTGCCGCCTATTCCGAAGAGTTCGGCTTGATCGGCAACCTGGCGCTGATCGCCGGTTTTATTTTCCTGATCTTCCGGGGCCTGGCCATCGCACTGGACGCGCCCACGCTGTTCTCGCGCCTGCTGGCCGGGGCGGTCACCATGATCTTTTTTACCTATGCCTTCGTCAACATGGGCATGGTCAGCGGCATCTTGCCTGTGGTCGGTGTGCCTTTGCCCTTCATCAGCTACGGCGGCACCGCCATGGTGACCTTGGGGCTGGCAGTCGGGATCTTGATGTCGATCTCTAAAGCCAAAAGACTGGTGCAGTCCTGAGCCCCTGGTAGGGGCTTGATTTGGGGGTGGCTGGCCGTTTCGCGCGGCAGAAGCCTTGCCGGGAGGGGGTTGGGTCAGACTGCCTACAATGACCGCATGACCTCACTCAAATCTTCGCCGTCTTCTGCCCGCAAGCCAGCTTTCGCTTCTGTGTCCACCCGCCCGCGTGTTGATGCCACGTCAGAGCGTCTGGCGATTGCGCAAAAGCTGCTGCTCGCACCTTTCGGGCTGACCGAGGCGCATTTGAGTCGGGCACTGGGTGAAATCACCTCGCATGGCGTTGATGACGCCGACCTGTATTTCCAGTACACCCGCAGCGAAGGCTGGAGCCTGGAAGAGGGCATTGTCAAAACCGGCTCCTTCAGCATCGATCAGGGCGTGGGCGTGCGTGCCGTCAGTGGTGAAAAAACCGCGTTTGCCTATTCCGACGATATCTCTGAAGCCTCGCTGCTGGACGCGGCACGCACTGTACGCAGCATCTCGGCTGCCACGCGTGTGGGCCGGGCCAAGGTAGGCGCCCGAAAAGTGGCGCCCAGCCGTTCGCTGTACCAGGAGCTGGACCCGATTGCGACCCTGGACAGCACCGCCAAGGTCAAGCTGCTCGAAAAAGTGGAAAAATTGGCCAAGGCCAAAGACCCGCTCATCGTGCAGGTGATGGCCGGGCTGGCCAGCGAATACGACGTGGTGATGGTGGCGCGCGCCGATGGCACGCTGGCGGCCGACGTGCGCCCGCTGGTGCGCCTTTCCGTGACCGTGATTGCCGAGAAAAAAGTGGCCGGCGTGAGCCGCCGCGAAATGGGTTCGGGCGGCGGCGGTGGCCGCTTTGGCCTGGCTTATTTTGACGACGCGCAAATCAATCAATACGTCAACGAGGCGGTGGCCGCCGCCTTGTCCAACCTGGAAGCGCGTCCGGCACCGGCCGGCGAAATGACCGTGGTGCTTGGCCCCGGCTGGCCCGGTATCCTGCTGCACGAAGCGATTGGCCACGGCCTGGAAGGCGACTTCAACCGCAAGGGCTCCAGCGCGTTTGCGGGCCGCATCGGCGAACGTGTGGCGGCCAAGGGCGTCACGGTGCTGGACGATGGCACGATCGCCGATCGCCGCGGTTCGCTCAACGTTGATGACGAAGGCCATGCCAGCCAGCGCAATGTGCTGATCGAAGACGGCATCCTCAAGGGTTACATCCAGGACTCGATGAATGCGCGTCTCTCGGGTGTCAAGCCCACGGGCAACGGCCGGCGCGAAAGTTATGCCCATGTGCCCATGCCGCGCATGACCAACACCTACATGCTGGGTGGCGACAAACAGCCCGAAGAAATTGTCGCCAGCATCAAAAAAGGCCTGTATGCGACCAACTTCGGTGGTGGCCAGGTCGACATCACCTCGGGCAAGTTTGTGTTTTCCGCGAGCGAGGCTTTCTGGGTCGAAAACGGCAAAATTCTCTACCCCGTCAAGGGCGCGACGATTGTGGGCAACGGTCCCGATGCGCTGACCCGCGTCACCATGATTGCCAACGACATGCAACTGGACAGTGGCGTCGGCACCTGCGGCAAGGAAGGCCAGAGCGTGCCTGTGGGTGTCGGTCAGCCGACCCTGCGTATTGACGGCCTGACCGTGGGCGGCACCGCCTGATCCTGCCGGCCATGCCAAGCATGCAGCCAGCGCGGCTGCCGATTGATCCGTCGACCCAGCTTCCCCGCATCGAGAGTTTTGGCGAGCTCAGCCACTTTCTTCGCTCGGCCATGGCCGACGAAGAGTCGCTGCAACTGGCCGATGGCATGGGCGGCTTGGCCGTGGGCATTGAATCGGTGTTGTCCCGCCTCAAGCAGCAGCCCGACCCCGATCCGGCCCCACTGGCTGGGCCGCTGATGGACTTGATGAGCACCTTGCGTACGCACCGCACGCTGGTGATTGCCTTGTCACCGGCCTGGCGCGGTTTGTATGAATACGCCTCCTACCTGGCCGCGCTGAACAACTTCCGGGTGCTGATTGGCCAATGGCTGCTGGCCGCCAATCTGCAGGCCAGTCCCGGCCCCGCCGACCCGCAGGGCGTCGGTTTTGACGATTTCGAGCTGGTGGCTTGGCGCACGCTGGGTGAAGGCATGTTGCTGATCGGCATGTACGAGCAGTTGTGTGGCCAGGATGCCTTAGATTCTGCATCGGCTGCGCTCAATGCCTCACGGCTGGAGCGTGCCAGGAGCTGGTGGGACCGCTTGCGCGGTTAACCCCCAAACTTCATCCAGTCTTATCGAGTAGCGGTGTTGGCGCTTCGGCCTGTCACCGCCAGCGTGCGCTGGAACAGTTGATCGACAGAGATGATGCACACCATCAGGAAGGTGACGATGGTGACCAGGGTGGGCAGGCCAAACGAACTCATGTAGCCGAAGCCTTGCGGGATGGCACCCCGGTTAGGTGTGGTGCAGACAAACTCCGCGGCCGCCATGCCGGTGTAATGCATGGCGCAAACTGCCACGCCCATCACCAGCGCCGCCAGCACCCGTCCGGCCAGGCTGGGCGTGTTGAAGGCCAGCCACAAAGCCGCCGTGGCCGCCAGCACGGCAATCAGCGTCGACAGGCCGACCAAGCCGATGTCCCACTCGATGTAGCCACCGAATTTCATGCCGTACATGCCCAGGTAATGCATAAACACCACGCCCAGGCCCAGCAGCAGGCCAGCGCCCAGCAGTCTGGCCAGGCGCTCCGGCGCCTTGGCCACAAAACCCAGGGCCAGCGAGGAGGCCAGGATGGCGGCGCCCAGCGAGATCGCCGTCTCGAGCAGGGAATAACTGCTGGCCAGGTCCAAGTCCAAGGCCAACATGCCGATGAAGTGCATGGCCCAGACCCCGATGCCGCCCAGGGCCACACCGGCGGTCACGGTGTTGATGAGGCTGAGGCTGCCGTCCGCCTTCCGGATCCGGGTCGCCGCCGTCAGCGCGACAAAAGAGCCGATGATGGAAATCAAAAAGGAGATCGCAACATAGGCGGGCTGGTAACTGGTTAAAACACTGCTGGTCATCTGCGGTCATTGAATGGGAAAGGGTTGGGAATGTAACGTTTTGTATATAAACAGTGCACGCGTCGGGTTATTCGGAGGAGGTCAACGCGATCTGTGCCGACTGGAATCGGCCCTCCGGGGGAACCTTGCTCAGGCGGTGAGGGCGCAGCATTTTGGAGGATGCCCGCGTGAGGGCGAAAGAGAACGGGTGGTGGGCAAGCGCCACGCCTGTGCTACATTGCAGTTCATGACATCCGCGAAATCTTATTTTGCTTACTTTTGGTTCTCAAGCGCCTCCGGCGGTAGAGAGATCTTGGCGTAAGCAAAAAATACGCAACAGAATCTTAAAAACCGCCGGCTACCCGGCGGTTTTTTTTTGTCCCTTGTGATCCCGATTTGATGTGTTGAATGTTTTAAAAGGAAGCCAGTCATGAATGCAAAAGCCACCTCACCCAGCGATGCCTGGTATGCGAGTCCAGTCGATAAAACCAGCCAGACCGACGACGAACGCATCAAGGACATCACTGTGTTGCCCCCGCCCGAGCATTTAATCCGCTTCTTCCCGATCAGCGGCACCGCCGTTGAATCGTTGATCACGCAAACCCGCAAATCCATTCACCAGATCATGGCCGGCAAGGACGACCGCCTGCTGCTGGTGATCGGCCCCTGTTCCATCCACGACCCGATGGCTGCGCTGGAATACGCGCGCCGACTGGCCGAGCAGCGCAAAAAATACGCCGGCACGCTGGAAATTGTGATGCGTGTGTATTTTGAAAAACCGCGCACCACGGTGGGCTGGAAAGGGCTGATCAACGACCCCTACCTGGACGAAACCTACCGCATCGACGAAGGCCTGCGGATTGCGCGCCAGTTGTTGATCGATATCAATCGCCTGGGCCTGCCGGCCGGTAGCGAGTTCCTCGACGTGATTTCACCGCAATACATTGGCGACCTGATTTCCTGGGGCGCGATTGGGGCGCGTACCACCGAAAGCCAGGTGCACCGCGAGTTGGCGTCCGGCCTGTCGGCGCCGATTGGTTTCAAAAACGGCACCGACGGCAACATCCGTATTGCCACCGATGCGATCCAGGCAGCCGCCCGCGGCCACCACTTTTTGTCGGTGCACAAAAACGGCCAGGTGGCGATTGTGCAAACCAACGGCAACAAGGACTGCCACGTGATCCTGCGTGGTGGCAAGACGCCTAACTACGATGCCGCCAGTGTGAGCGCGGCCTGCAAGGAACTGGCAGCCTCCAAGCTGCCGGCCACCTTGATGGTCGACTGCAGCCACGCCAACAGCTCCAAGCAGCATGAAAAGCAGCGCGATGTGGCGCGCGACATTGCCGGTCAGGTGGCGGGTGGGTCACACCAGGTGTTCGGCCTGATGGTCGAAAGTCATTTGAAACCCGGGGCGCAGAAATTCACGCCCGGCAAGGACGACGCCAAGGCGCTGGAGTACGGCCAAAGCATCACCGATGCCTGCCTGAGCTGGGACGATTCACTGGAGGTGCTGGAGGTGTTGTCCGAAGCCGTCAAGGCCAGGCGCGCTGCCAAGTAAACCTTCCCGCCTATTTAGGGGGGTGTTTTTCTAGTTCTTAAGTGCTACATTGACTGCTTGTTGTTACGTTTTCCTGGGCTGGGCGCCTGCCCGGCACAGGGATCAGCCCATCAAACAGTCGGTGAAAACACGATGTCTTTTGAGCAACCTGTTCTCTGGTTGGGAATGGCCGGGTTCAGCCCGGAGCAGCACGCGCAGCTGACCTCGCTGCTCGGCCGACTTTCCAAGGGCTGGCCGGCCTGGCAGATGGGCGCGTTTGCAGAGGCTGATGCCTGGCTGGTCAGCGGCGAGAAAAGCCGCTTGCTCGGTGCCGACACCCTGAAAATCCTCGCGGGCCTGCCGACAGAGCGGGCGCTGCAGCTCAACCTCGCGGAAGTGGACAGACCGATCGCCTTCTCGCAGCCCATGACCGCCGGCGATCTGGACCCGGCCCACACCTTTGACCCGAGCTCCGGCGTCAGCCTGCGCAAAGTCTTGCAGCAGTTCGAAAACTGGCTGCGACCCCTGCGCTCCCAATTTGTGCTCGGTGGGCAATTGGTCGAG
The DNA here is from genome assembly GCF_033446725.1 of Polaromonas potterensis. Classification (NCBI taxonomy): domain Bacteria; kingdom Pseudomonadati; phylum Pseudomonadota; class Betaproteobacteria; order Burkholderiales; family Comamonadaceae; genus Polaromonas; species Polaromonas potterensis. Next base: position 60,187 of record NZ_JAWQLX010000015.1, read on the forward strand.
CGTGAAAGCGAGTTGCTGCCGGGGATCTACCATGTCAGCCACAAGGGCAACTTGCTGGCGGTGATGGATTTTCACGCCTGGCGCATTGGTATTTCGCCCCAGGCCGATCCGGTGGAGTTTGAGCTGGCGCGCTGGGACAAGCGACCCTCAGGCGCACACGACATTCCCGGGCATTTTCTGCACAGCAGCCTGACGCAGCTGCGCTGGATTTACGTCCAGCGCACCGAGCGCGACGTCTTGCCACCGCGTTATCGCAGCCGGCCGATTTATTTTCGCCATGCGCCCGGCGTGCCGCTGCGTTGGCTCCGGGACTCGCAACTGGTGCTGCTGCGCGAGTTGTCGGTCGAGGCCGGTGATTTCGACGACATGCTGCAGCGCACCGGGCTGGCGCCCGTCCAACTGGCGCGGGATTTGGCCACGCTGTATTTCGCCGGTTCCGTGACCACCACGGCGGAGAAAGCCGGCAACACGGGATTTGCGGGCCTGGAGGAAAACCTGAGCGGAAAAATCGTGGGCACGGCGGCCGAGGCTGCACCCATGGACTCGGCGGCGGTCCTGGCCCCTCGGCGGCCTTCCGCGCGGCGGTCGGATTTGACGGCGCCGGTGCAGCTCGGGCTTAAATAGAGAGTCGGGTTGGCGCCGGTTGCCAGCGCTGGCGGCTGGGTTCATGATGGCGTTTGGTTTTCTCTTCTCCCTTTTGATGCCGAGGTCACCATGCGCAGCGAAGTCACCGTGACGTTTCAAAACCATCCGCCGCTGCGGATGGATCTCAACGAGGTGCAACCCATGCCGCATGATGTGGCAAGAAGCTGGCTGGACCAGCAGTTCACCCAGATGGGCTGCGAGCCGCTGCGACCCACCGGCAAGTTGCTGACGGCCGACAAGGTGCTGGTGGTGGCGCAGGCTGCCGGCCCGCAACATTTTGCCGAGGCCGACTGGGCCCAGGCTTTTGCGCGGGCCGCCAGCGCGGCGCTGGCCAAACCCGTGGTGCACATTGATGTGCCGGCCATGAGTATCAGCTACTAGTTGGCTTATTTCTTAAATAAAAAAGGCCTCTGGCCCAATCAGAACGGGCGCAAGCAGCTATTGAATCAATAGCGGTTTATCGTGCTTGCAGGGCATCCAGCAATTTGCTGTGAATACCGCCAAAGCCGCCGTTACTCATGCATAACAAATGGTCGCCCGGTTGAGCGGCGGCCTTAACTTGCGCCAGCAACTGCTCAATGTTGTCCGCCACTTGGGCGCGTTCGCCCATGGGCGCCAGCGCGGCGCGGGCGTCCCAGTCCAGTCCGCCGGCATGGCAAAAAGCCAGATCGGCTTGCGCCAAGCTCCAGGGCAGTTGTGCCGTCATGCTGCCTAACTTCATGGTGTTGCTGCGCGGCTCGAAGATGGCCAGGATGCGCTGCGCGCTGCCCCGGCTGTCGAGCTGGCGGCGCAAACCGTCAATCGTGGTGCGGATCGCCGTCGGGTGGTGGGCAAAGTCGTCATACACGGTGATGGCGCCGCCGGCGCGCTGCACTACGCCGCGGATTTCCATGCGGCGCTTGACGTTCTGGAACTCAGCCAAGGCCCGAGCCGCGTCTTGCGGCGCCACCCCCACATGTTCTGCCGCGGCGATGGCGGCCAGCGCATTGAGCTGGTTGTGCACGCCGCTGATCGCCCACTCGACGCGGCCGACGGTTTGGCCATCTTTCAGCACGTCAAAGGCGCTGGGCTCGCCGCGCGCCGAAAAGCCTTGTGGCGTGCTGCGGCCAAAGCCTACGCGCTCACTCCAGCAGCCTTGATCCAGCACCCGGGCCAGGCTGTCTTCCTCGGTATTGACCACAATCCGGCCGGTACTGGGCACGGTGCGCACCAGGTGGTGGAACTGCCGTTCGATCGCGGCCAGGTCGTCGAAGATGTCCGCGTGGTCAAACTCCAGGTTGTTCAGGATGGCGGTGCGTGGCCGGTAATGCACAAACTTGCTGCGTTTGTCGAAAAACGCCGTGTCGTATTCGTCGGCTTCGATCACAAAGGTGTTGCCTGCGCCCAGCCGGGCCGACACGCCGAAATTGAGCGGCACACCTCCGACCAGGAAACCCGGCTGCAGGCCGGCGTGTTCCAGAATCCAGGCCAACATGGAGGTGGTGGTGGTTTTGCCGTGGGTGCCGGCCACCGCCAGCACATGGCGCGGCCCGGTGGCGTGATGGGTCGGGTGGTGCAACACATGTGCGGCCAGCCATTGCGGCCCGCTGGTGTAGGGCAGGCCGGCGTTGAGGATGGCCTCCATCAGCGGGTATTTGGCTTTGCCGCTGCTGTCGTGGGCGCGGGACACCACATTGCCGACCACAAACACATCCGGCTCGAAAGCCAGCTGTTCGGCGCCGTAACCTTCCACCAGCTCAATGCCCAGCGCACGCAACTGATCGCTCATGGGCGGGTAGACGCCGGTGTCGCAGCCGGTGACGGTATGCTCGGCCTCACGCGCCAGCGCGGCCAGGCCGCCCATGAAGGTGCCGCAAATTCCCAGAATATGTATGTGCATGTCGGTATTCTAGGAGGCTGGCTGGCCCTGGCCCACATCTGCGGCTTGGGCCATGAGTTATTGGTAAAATAGGCCTCCCGCCCTTATCCATAATGCGCAGATAGCTATGAATTAGATAGCGAAACAGTGCCGTGGCATCTGCTTGCAACTTTATCGGTGCTGCAGGGGTCCATCCCTGCAGAATCATCCAGCCGCCTTTCAGCCGCTTCTTACCGAGAACATGCCGTGAATCCCCAAACCCTGAAGCAGGAAATCGCCGCCACGGCCGCCGCCCTGATCGTCGAGGAGGGGCTGGAGTACGGTCCGGCCAAACGCCGCGCCGTCAAACAAATGGCGCTGCCCAGCCGCAGCGAATTGCCTGGCAACGACGAGCTGGAAGACGCCGTGCGTGAGTACATCGCCCTTTTTTGCGCCGACACCCAGCCGACGGAACTGGCCGCGCTGCGTGAACTGGCCCTGGTCTGGATGCAACGCATGGCGGCGTTTCGTCCCTACCTAGGCGGCGCGGTCTGGCATGGCACGGCCACACGCCTGTCCGACATCTATATCCAGCTTTTTTGCGACGACCCAAAATCCGCAGAAATAGCCCTGATCGACCACAACGTGGACTATGAGCCACGCACCGTGACCGGCTTCACCGGCGACCAGGTCGAGGCGCTGAGCCTGAGCAGCCACTGCCAGGGCTTGCAGGAAATGGTCGGTGTGCATTTGATGGTCTACGACCACGACCACCTGCGCGGCGCGCTGAGGCCCGATGCGAAAGGGCGTAAACCCCGTGGGGACCTGGCCGACGTGCAAAAATTACTGATATCCCAGACGGAGTCCTCCTCTTGAAACGTAGACAACTGATGTATGCCGGTGCGGCCGCCGTCGCCGGCCTGGCCGGCGCGGGCGTGGCCTGGCGCAAGTTCGAACCCCATGGTGATCCTGCGCTTGCGCAGGATGTGTTCTGGCGGCAGAGTTTTGACACGCCCACGGGCCAAGCGCTGCCCATGGCCAGCTTTGCCGGCAAACCTTTGCTCGTCAATTTTTGGGCCACCTGGTGCCCGCCTTGTGTCGAAGAGCTGCCGCTGATTGACCGCTTCCACCAAGACAATCAATCCAGAAACTGGCAGGTTCTGGGACTGGCGGTGGATCAGCCGAGTGCGGTGCGCACCTGGCTGCAACGCAAGCCGCTGAGTTTTCCTGTGGCCATGGCCGGCCTGGGCGGTACCGAGCTCAGCAAGGCCATGGGCAATGCGGCCGGTGGCCTGCCTTTTACGGTCGTGTTTGGTGGGACTGGCCAGGTCTTGCATCGCAAAATCGGGCAGGTGTCGGCGAGCGATCTGGCCCAATGGGCACAACTGGTTTAGCCCCGGTTTGCGAGGCGGAGAAGGCGCCAATTTGCGGTAAAGTCCAGTCTTGCAAAGCTGGCTGCAGGCAGGAAATACTTTTTTGACCCGCTGAGAGCGTTTCTAAATTCTTTCAATTTGGTGGATATTTGGCGCTGTTGAGTGCAGATCGTGGCACATGGTTACAAAAATGTGGAAACGGTCCGAGTGGGTGGATCTGACAATTTTCACCCGGTGTCTTTTTCAGGAGCTGTCCGACCAGCGGCAGATTGCGGCGCGGGAGCCCGCTGCGAATAAGGTAGACTTCGCCCTTTCCCGTTCGGCTCAATAGCCTGACTTCATAAGATTAACTGTTTTTAAGCACAGAACGGTGTACAAGGAGGGGGTTGGGTGCAGATTGCTGCCGAACCGCCCACTTGATGGTTTGCCCATGCAAGCCCAAAGTACCCGCCCTGTGTACTTACCGTCGTTGGAGCATATATGGATTTAAGAAAACTCAAGACCCTGATTGACCTCGTCTCAGAGTCCAACGTGTCTGAACTGGAGATCACCGAGGCCGAAGGCAAAGTGCGTATCGTCAAGTCGGGCGGCGCCCCCATGGTGATGCAGCAACCGGTCATGACCATGGCCGCCGCGCCTGTCGCCGTCGCCAGTGCCGCGCCCGTCGCCGTTGAGCCGGCCGCTCCTGCAGGCCATGCCGTCAAGTCGCCCATGGTCGGCACGTTTTACCGTTCGGCCAGCCCGGGCGCCAAGCCTTTCGTCGAAGTCGGCAGCCAGGTCAAGGAAGGCGAGACCATCTGCATCATCGAGGCCATGAAAATCCTCAACGAGATCGAGGCCGACAAATCCGGCACCATCACCCGTATTCTTTGCGAGAACGGCCAGGCGGTGGAATACGGACAGCCGCTCTTCATGATCGAGTGATTGACGCATGTTCAAAAAGATACTGATCGCCAACCGCGGCGAAATCGCACTCCGGATCCAGCGCGCCTGCCGCGAACTCGGCGTCAAGGCCGTGATGGTTTATTCGGAAGCCGACCGCGAGGCCAAATACATCAAGCTGGCCGATGAGTCGGTCTGCATCGGCCCGGCACCGTCGGCGTTGAGTTACCTGAACATGCCCGCCATCATTTCGGCGGCCGAGGTGACGGACGCCGAGGCGATTCACCCGGGTTACGGCTTTTTGAGCGAAAACGCCGACTTTGCCGAGCGTGTTGAAAAAAGCGGCTTCAAGTTCATCGGCCCCTCGCCAGATTCGATTCGTATCATGGGCGACAAGGTGTCGGCCAAACAAACCATGATCAAGGCCGGCGTGCCTTGTGTTCCTGGCTCCGAAGGTGCTTTGCCGGACGATGCTGCGGTCATCAAACGCACGGCCAAACAAGTTGGTTACCCGGTCATCATCAAGGCGGCCGGCGGCGGCGGCGGCCGTGGCATGCGGGTGGTTCACACCGAGGCTGCCTTGCTGCACGCGGTGCAGACCACCAAGGCCGAAGCGGGGGCTGCTTTTGGCAACCCCGAGGTCTACATGGAAAAATTCCTGCAGAACCCGCGCCACATTGAAATCCAGATTCTGGCCGATCAGCATAAAAATGCGGTCTGGCTGGGCGAGCGCGACTGCTCCATGCAGCGCCGCCACCAGAAAGTCATTGAAGAGGCACCGGCGCCCGGCATTCCACGCAAGCTGATCGAGCGTATCGGCGAGCGTTGTGTGGCGGCGGTCAAGAAGATCGGTTACCGCGGCGCCGGTACTTTCGAGTTCCTGTACGAAAACGGCGAGTTCTATTTCATCGAGATGAACACCCGCGTCCAGGTCGAACACCCGGTGACCGAATGGGTGACCGGCGTGGACATTGTCAAGACGCAGATCCAGGTGGCGGCCGGCGAAAAGCTGCCTTTCACCCAGCGCCAGATTGAAATCAAGGGCCATTCGATCGAATGCCGCATCAACGCGGAAGACGCCTACAAGTTCACCCCCTCGCCGGGGCGCATCACCACCTGGCACACACCGGGCGGCCCGGGCGTGCGTGTGGACTCGCATATCTACGCCAACTACTTTGTGCCGCCCAATTACGACTCGATGATTGGCAAGATCATTGTGCACGGCGACACGCGCGAGCAGGCCCTGGCCCGCATGCGCACCGCGCTGGCGGAAACCGTGGTCGAAGGCATCAACACCAACATTCCGCTGCACCGCGAACTGATGGTGGACGCCAAGTTCATGGACGGCGGCACCAATATTCACTACCTTGAAGAGTGGTTGTCCAAACGTGACCGCTAAGTTGAACTCTGCAGCAATGGAAGATCGCATGGCCGTGCACCGCGCAGGGCCGCCCCAAGCAAGCACAGCCCCCTTGGGGGGCAGAGAGCTACACGAAGTGAGCGAACGTGGGGGCAAAAGAACGCTATGAGCCTGTTTGAACTTGTTTTGCTGGCCCCTGTCGCCAGTATTGAAATGCTCAGCGACGCGCTGGATGCACTGGACGCGCTGAGTGTGTCGGTGGAAGACGCCGATGCCCAGACCCCGGCCGAGCAGGCACTGTTTGGCGAGCCCGGTATGCCGCCGCCCAAAGCTGGCTGGGAGCGTTCGCGCGTGGTCTCGCTGTTCAGCAGCGAAGCCCTGGCGCGTGATGCCGCTACCGTGCTGGCCGCGCAGGACTTTTTTGCCGGCTGCCAGGTTGTTGCCATTCAATCGGTACCCGAGCAGGACTGGGTGCGACTCACACAATCGCAGTTCACGCCGGTGGAGATCACGCCCGAGTTCTGGATTGTGCCGACCTGGCACGAACCGCCGGCGCAAGCCACAAAGGTGATCCGGCTGGACCCGGGTCTGGCGTTTGGGACCGGCACCCATCCGACCACACGCATGTGCCTGCGCTGGATTGCAAAAAATGGCGCGGCCAGGCCTTTGGAACGTGTGCTGGACTACGGCTGCGGTTCTGGCATTCTGGCCATTGGTGCGGCCAAGTTTGGCGCGTCGGCCATCGATGCGGTGGATATCGACGAAGCGGCGGTCCAGTCCACCCTGGCCAATGCCGAAGCCAACCATGTGGCGCTGAACGCCGGCCTGCCCGACAAGGTCGATGGCCTGTACCAGACGGTGTTGGCCAATATTCTGGCAACGCCTTTGAAAGTGCTCGCACCTTTGCTGTGCGCGCGGGTCGCCCCGGGCGGCTCGCTGGTGCTGGCCGGTATTCTGGAGCGGCAGGCCGATGAGTTGAAGGCCGCGTATGCGCCTTATGCCCAGTTGCAGGTGTCTGACCAGGAAGATGGCTGGATACTGATGACGGCGCGGCTCTGATCCGGCCGATGCGCCGCCCTTTGTCAGACTGAAGGGCCGGCGCATCACCGCCTTACAATACGGCGCTACATGAGCCTGATTACGCGCTGTCCTGCTTGCGGCACGATGTTCAAAGTCGTGGCCGACCAACTCAAAATCTCACAGGGTTGGGTGCGTTGCGGGCAGTGCTCCGAGGTGTTTGACGCCGCGGCCCATCTGCAGGCGCATGATGCGCAAAATTTTCCCCTCCCTGTCAGTGGCGCTGCAGCGGCAGAAGTCGTTGATACGGACGAACTTGTCTCTCCGGCCAGTCTGTTTGTCGCGCCGGAGGCGGCCGATGCAGATGAGCTGCCGCCGCAGGCGCACACGGACTTGCTCTCCGTACCCGAAGTCCAGGTGTCCATGCCCCCCGATCTGGCGGCCGAGGTGTTTGCCTCATCGGTGAGTCCTGACGCCTTTGCTTTTTCAGAACCGGCACCGCCAGCGTTGTCAAAAGACAAGCAGGGCTTTGGCGAGTCCGAAGCGCCAGTACACGAAGCCAGCGAGGACGTGTCTTTTGTGCGTGACGCCAGGCGCCATGCGTTTTGGCGCCGGCCGGCCATGCGCTGGGCCTTGGGCTTGGCGGCACTGATGTTGTTGGCGCTGTTGCTGCTGCAGGTCGCGCTGTTTCAGCGGAATACGCTGGCTGCGTCGCAGCCCTGGTTGAACCCGGGCCTGCAGACCTTGTGCACCTACCTGGGTTGTGAAGTCAAACCGCCGCAACACATCGAATCCATCGCGATCGACAGCTCGTCTTTTAACAAGGTGAGCGCGGACACTTACCAGCTCAAGGTGGTGATCAAAAACACCGGCGCCGTGGCCATGGCCGTGCCCTCGCTGGAGCTGACCCTGACCGATACCCAGGACCAAGCCTTGCTGCGGCGCGTGTTGACACCCGGCGAGTTGGGCGCCACGGCGGCTACGCTGGCGGCCGGTACCGATTTTTCGTGCGTGCTGACCCTGGCCATTGCCAACCCTGTTCCCGCCCCCGCTGCCAGCGCCTCCGCGCCGAAAGCTTCCGCTCCCTGGCGGATCGCTGGTTACCGGGTCCTTGCTTTTTATCCCTGATTGAATTGAAACCTCCATGCCTGCTGTAATTTGTGGTTCCCTGGCCTTTGACACCATCATGAGTTTTGAGGGCCGTTTTTCCGAGCAAATCCTGCCCGACCAGTTGCACATTCTCAATGTATCTTTTCTGGTACCAGCCTTGCGCCGCGAATTTGGCGGCTGTGCCGGCAACATTGCCTACAGTCTGAAACAACTGGGCGGCATACCTTTGCCGATGGCGACCGTCGGCAGCGACGGGGCCGAGTATGTGGCGCGTATGAACACCTTGGGCATCAGCACCGAGTTTGTCCGTGAAGTGGCTGACAGCTACACCGCCCAGGCCATGATCATGACGGACCGCGACAACAACCAGATCACGGCGTTTCACCCGGGCGCCATGATGCAGGCGCACACCACGACCATCCAGGCGCGTGCGGACATCAAGATCGGCATCATCTCACCGGACGGACGCGACGCCATGTTGCAGCACGCCGAGCAGTTCAAGGCAGCCGGGATTCCTTTTGTGTTCGATCCCGGTCAGGGTTTGCCGATGTTTGACGGCAAGGACCTGACACATTTTGTGGAACTGGCGACCTGGGTCACGGTCAACGACTACGAAGCCAAACTGCTGTGCGACCGGACCGGCCTGTCTTGCGCCGAAATTTCCAAAAGCGTGCAAGGCCTGGTCGTGACCCTGGGCGCCGAAGGTTGTGAAGTCTGGGTGGCGGGCGAGAAAACGCTGGTGGCGCCTGTCGCGGCCAAAGAGGTGTTGGACCCCACGGGTTGTGGTGACGCTTTCCGCGGCGCCTTGTTGTTCGGTCTGGAAAAAGGCTGGCCACTGGCCCGCTGCGCCGAACTCGGCAACCGCGTGGGCGCCCACAAGATCGCTCACCGTGGCGGCCAAAATTACACACTGACTGCGGATCAAATCGGCCTCTAGCCCCTGATGGACGGGCGAAAGCAGCTACTGATTCGATAGCGAATCGCGGCTGCTGGTGGCTGTCAAGCGGTGGCTGTGACAACGTGCTGCGGGCGCACCGCACTCAAACGGATGCGCCCATGAAAAAGCCCGGCATCTTGCGATGTCGGGCTTTGAAGCAAAAAGACCTTGTTGCTTACGGCTTGCTGGCTGTTGGAAACGGCCAGGCTGCTTGCGGATTCAGAGTTGTCTGAGCCGAAGGGGACGCCGGTGCAGCAGGAGCTTTGGCAGCGGGTTTTTTCGCGGCTTTCTTCGCAGCGGGCTTTTTCGCTGCTTTCTTGGCGGCAGGCTTTTTGGCAGCGGGTTTCTTCGCAGCAGCTTTCTTCGCTGGTGCTTTTTTCGCTACTTTTTTAGCCGCTGGCTTTTTCGCTGCTACTTTTTTTGCAGCTGGCTTTTTGGCCGCTACTTTTTTAGCCGCAACTTTCTTCGCGGCTACTTTTTTGGCCGGGGCTTTTTTCGCTGGCGCTTTTTTCGCTGCTACTTTTTTAGCGGCTACTTTTTTCGCTGGCGCTTTTTTGGCCGGGGCTTTTTTCGCTGCTACTTTTTTAGCAGGTGCTTTTTTCGCCACTACTTTTTTCGCAGGGGCTTTTTTGGGAGCAGCTTTTTTAGCCGCAGATTTTTTCGCAGTTGCCATAGTTTTCTCCTTGATCACATTGCAAAGAGCACTTCACGTTTGGAGTACGCAAAGCGATTCACGGCGTTGGGCCAGGCTAACCGGGCCCAGCGCCGCGAACACAGGAGCAAAGCCCAACGCGCACTCTGCGGTGTCGTCATTGGTCATTGCAATTCTAGAAATCATTGTTGTGTTGACTCTTGATCAATCCCAGGACAGAGCGCCACCCGATTGGTACTCAATCACACGGGTTTCAAAAAAGTTGCGTTCTTTTTTCAGGTCGATCATTTCGCTCATCCATGGGAACGGATTCTCTTCGTTCGGGAACAAGGTTTCAAGTCCAATCTGCGTGGCCCGGCGATTGGCGATGTAGCGCAGATAACCCTTGAACATGGAGGCGTTGAGACCCAACACGCCGCGCGGCATGGTGTCTTCCGCATAACGGTATTCCAGCTCCACGGCTTTCATGAACAAGGCCTTGATCTCGGCCTTGAACTCGGCGGTCCACAGGTGCGGATTTTCAAGCTTCAACTGATTGATCAGGTCGATGCCGAAATTGCAATGCATGGACTCGTCGCGCAGGATGTATTGGTACTGCTCGGCGGCGCCGGTCATCTTGTTCTGGCGGCCCAGCGCCAGAATCTGGGTGAAGCCGACGTAGAAGAACAGGCCTTCCATCAGGCAGGCAAACACGATCAGCGATTTCAGCAGGGTCTGGTCCGCTTCGGGTGTGCCGGTCTTGAAGTTGGGGTCGGAGATGGCGTCGATGAAAGGAATCAGGAACTGGTCCTTGTCCTTGATCGACTGCACTTCGTTGTAGGCGTTGAAGATCTCGGCTTCGTCCAGACCCAGTGACTCGGTGATGTATTGGTAGGCGTGGGTGTGAATGGCTTCTTCAAAGGCCTGGCGCAGCAAAAACTGGCGGCACTCGGGCGCCGTGATGTGGCGGTAGGTGCCCAGCACAATGTTGTTGGCGGCCAGGGAGTCGGCGGTGACAAAAAATCCCAGGTTGCGCTTGACCAGACGGCGCTCGTCGTCGGTCAGGCCGTTCGGATCTTTCCACAACGCGATGTCGCGCGTCATGTTCACTTCCTGAGGCATCCAGTGGTTGGCGCAGCTGGCCAGGTATTTTTCCCAGGCCCATTTGTACTTGAAGGGAACCAGCTGGTTCACGTCGGTCTGCCCGTTGATGATGCGTTTGTCGGCAGCCCTGACGCGTTTTGCGGTTGGTGCGGCTGCGGCCGGCGCAGCCGGTGTGGTCGGTGCGGAAATCAAGGCGCTGTCGTCAAGCGTGCGGGACGCCGCTTGAGGTTGCTGCAAAGAAAGAGGCGGAAGTTCCATCGAGCGGCTTTCAGGCAAGCTGCTGTTCAAAGATGTTTGCAACGATGGTTTGGCTTCTTCGTCCCAGGTCAACATAGAGGTTTCCAATAAGTTGGATTATGAAAGCAGCGATACAAAATGAAAAGTGTTCATTCACATCGCTATAAATTAGTGTTGCTCAATTACATCGAATCGCGGCGCTGAATTTTTTCGGCGCCGCGATTTTTTTGTTATTGGCAGGCCTCGCAACCGGGATCGTCAATCGCGCAAAACTTGATGTCGGTGGCCGGTGATGCATCCATCTGAACCTGCGCCACAGCAGCGGCTGCATCGAGTGCATTCATGCTGCCGGTGTCATCGGTATTTCCCGACGCGACGGAATTCATCTTGCCGGCTTTCACCGTGGATTTTTCCGCGTGGGTGGCGCTCATGGTGCGCAGGTAATAGGTGGTCTTCAGGCCACGCAACCATGCCAGCTTGTAGGTGTCGTCGAGCTTCTTGCCGGACGCGCCTGCCATGTAGATGTTGAGCGATTGCGCCTGGTCAATCCACTTCTGGCGGCGTGACGCGGCTTCGACCAGCCAGGTGGCGTCCACTTCGAAAGCCGTGGCGTAAAGCGCCTTGATGTCTTGCGGCACACGGTCGATTGGGCGCAGCGAGCCGTCAAAGTGTTTCAGGTCCACCACCATCACGTCATCCCACAGGCCCAGGCGCTTGAGGTCGCGCACCAGGTAGTGGTTGATCACGGTGAATTCGCCGGACAAGTTGGACTTGACCGAGAGGTTGCCGAAGCAGGGCTCGATACAGGCATCCACGCCGATGATGTTGGAGATGGTGGCGGTCGGGGCGATAGCCACGCAGTTGGAATTGCGCATGCCATCTTTGGCGATTTTCTGGCGCAGGGTATCCCAGTCCAGGGTGGCGGAACGATCAACTTCCAGATAACCGCCACGCTCCTTGGCCAACAAGTCCAGCGTGTCCAGCGGCAAGATGCCTTGGTCCCACAACGAGCCCTTGTAGCTGCTGTATTGGCCGCGCTCTTTGGCCAGCTCGGTGGACGCCCAATAGGCGTGGTAACAAATCGCTTCCATGGATTTGTCGGCGAACTCGACGGCGGCATCCGACGCATAAGGAATACGCAGTTCGTACAGGCAATCCTGGAAACCCATCAGGCCCAGGCCAACCGGCCGGTGGCGCAGGTTGGAGACACGTGCTTTCTCGACCGCGTAGTAGTTGATGTCGATCACGTTGTCCAGCATACGCATGGCCGTGGTGATGGTCTTCTTGAGTTTCTCGTGGTCCACCGCGCCGTCCTTCAAATGCTGGACCAGGTTGACGGAACCCAGGTTGCAGACGGCGGTTTCGGTGTCGCTGGTGTTGAGCGTGATCTCGGTGCACAGGTTGGACGAGTGCACGACACCGGCATGTTGCTGGGGCGAGCGCACATTGCAGGCATCCTTGAAAGTGATCCAGGGATGGCCGGTCTCGAACAGCATCGAGAGCATCTTGCGCCACATGTCCACAGCCTGCAGTTTGCGCGCGGGCTTGATCTCGCCGCGATCGGCCCGGGCTTCGTAGGCGGTGTAGGTTTTTTCAAACTCGATGCCGTATTTGTCGTGCAGGTCAGGTGTGTCGGAGGGCGAAAACAGCGTCCAGCTGCCTTTTTCCATCACGCGGCGCATGAACAGGTCGGGAATCCAGTTGGCGGTGTTCATGTCGTGCGTGCGGCGGCGGTCGTCGCCGGTGTTTTTACGCAGTTCCAGGAACTCCTCGATGTCCAGGTGCCAGGTTTCCAGGTAGGCGCAAACCGCGCCCTTGCGTTTACCGCCCTGGTTGACCGCCACGGCGGTGTCGTTGACCACTTTCAGGAAGGGCACGACGCCTTGCGATTCGCCATTGGTGCCCTTGATGTGGGCGCCCAGGGCGCGCACCGGTGTCCAGTCGTTGCCGAGGCCACCGGCGAACTTGGACAGCAGGGCGTTTTCCTTGATGGCATCGTAAATGCCGCCCAGGTCGTCGGCCACCGTGGTCAGGTAACACGAGGACAGCTGCGAACGCAGGGTGCCGGCGTTGAACAGGGTGGGTGTGCTCGACATGAAGTCGAAGGAGGACATGATTTCGTAGAACTCGATGGCGCGTGCTTCGCGATCGGTTTCTTCCAGCGACAGGCCCATGGCCACACGCATGAAGAAAGCCTGGGGCAGTTCGATTCGCTGTTTGCGCACGTGCAGGAAGTAGCGATCGAACAGGGTCTGCAGACCGAGGTAGTCAAATTTCAGGTCGCGTTCGGGTTTGAGTGCGGCGCCCAGGCGTTCCAGATCAAACTCCATCAGTTTTTCATCGAGCAACTCGTTTTTGACGCCCTTGGCGATGAATTGCGGGAAGTACTCGGCATAACGCGTGTTCATGTCGCCCTGCGTGACTTCCCCGCCCAGGACCTCGCGGCGAATGGTGTGCAGCAACAGGCGGGCGGTGGCGTAGGTGTAGTCCGGATCTTTTTCAATCAGGGTGCGGGCCGCCAGGATGGAGGCCTTGTAGACCTCGTCAATCGGCACGCCGTCGTACAGGTTGCGCATGGTTTCGGCAACGATGGGGTCGGGCTTGATGTCTGCACCCAGGCCGGCGCAGGAGGCTTCTATCAGCGCCTGCAACTGGCCGATGTCCAGGGCCACGGTTTTGCCGTTGTCCAGCACATGCAACTGCGGTGCCGCAGGTGCCGTCACCTCGGGCTGGCGTGCGCGTTCCTGCGTGCGTTTTTCGCGGTACAACACATAAGCGCGGGCGACCTCGTGATAACCGCCGCGCATCAGGCCGAGTTCGACCTGATCCTGCACGTCTTCTATATGGAAGGTGCCGCCGCCTGGGCGTGAACGCATGAGCGCACGCATCACGGCCTGGGTCAACTCGTCGACGGTTTCCCGCACGCTGGCAGACGCCGCGCCCTGGGTGCCGTGCACCGCCAGGAAGGCTTTCATCATCGCAATGGCGATCTTGTTCGGCTCAAAAGGAACCACGGCGCCGTTGCGGCGGATGATCTGGTAGTGGTTCAGCGGCTGGGACTGGGCATGGCTGCCAGTGGACTGATCTGTGGCCGGCAGGCTGGTGCTGGCGGGTGTTGCATGTTGGGCTGTTTGCATGGCTTCCTCGTTGTGCTTTGTTGTCGGGTGAATTTGATGTGATAGGGGGCGAAGGAGAAGGCTGACGGTTGCCGGTGATGGGCTCGCTTGGCGTTAATTCCTTGAGTGGCTGGTGCCCGTATACATCAAAGTGAATGTAGGGCTAACACACTATACCTAGGGTCTAAAGTGATTTCAAGCACTACAGGTAGTGTATCGCCTCATGACGCCGCCGTTACTTTGCGTAGCTATTTTTTGCCGGTAAAAATGCACACAAGGGGCTATCGGGGCGCTGCCCGGCAGGCCTTGCGCCATCCCCAAAAAAAAGCGCTGATCCAGTCCTGATGCGGCCTGCCACGCATTTTGCCCGGCAGACCCTTGTCGATGTTCAGGTCTGGCCGAAAAAGGCGTATTTTTCTTGATGGAAAACCACCGGCTGAAGGTGGTTTTGCGGCGGGTGATTTAAATGTTCTGGGGAAAACACTGAGCTGGCAAACCCAGCGATCGCTGTAGCCGGGCCCAGTCGAAGCCTACGCCGGGGTCTTGTTTGCGGCCGCTGGCGATGTGTTCATGACCGGCCAGGTGTGCCACCGGGTAGTGCCGCAGCAGCGCAGCGCAGATGCTGGCCAGTGTTTCGTATTGCGTAGCCTCAAACAGCCCGCCCTCCAGGCCTTCCAGTTCAATGCCAATGGAGTCGTCGTTGCAGTTGTCCCGGCCGCGGTAGCGGGACTCGCCCGCATGCCAGGCGCGATCGTCGCAGCTGACGAACTGCCACAACTGGCCGGAACGGGTGATGAAGAAATGCGAGGAAACCTTCAGCCCGCGAATACTTTGAAAATAAGGGTGGGCATCCCAGTCCAGCTGGTTGGTGAACAGACGTTGCACCTGGCCGTTGCCAAACTCGCCGGGCGGCAGGCTGATCGAGTGGATGACCACCAGGTCGATGGATGCCGCCGCAGGGCGGGCGCCAAAATTCGGCGACGCCAGCGCCCTGGCGTGCTGGTACCAGCCTTGGTGCCACAGCGACGGCGGCTCAGCCCCCACGTTTGCCACTTCGTGAACCTTCGGCGGTGCGCTGCCCCTTGCACCAAGAAAGAGGGGTTGTTCCGCCCAGGGGCGGCCCGTCGGCGGAACTAGCCTGTAAAACCATACTAGGGCGCATCGGGCGCGTCGTCCCCGTTGGGTGTGACGATACTCAGGCGGGCGATGCGGTAACGGATCTGGCGCAGGCTGATGCCCAGCTTGGCCGCGGCCGCCGTGCGGTTGAAGCCGGTTTCCTGCAGGACTTTGGACAGGATGCCACGCTCCTGCCCATCCAGAAAGTTCTGCAAGTTTTCCGGCACCGCGACTTCCTCGACCGGCGGCGACTCCAGGTGCAGGTCGCCGCCTTCACCGAGTGCAACCGCGCGGTGCAAAATGTTTTCCAGTTCCCGCACATTGCCATTGAAGGGATGGGCCTGCAAGCTGGCCAGGACCTGGCTGGAGATATCGGGCATGTGCAAACCCGACTCCTTGCAAATTCGGCCCAGCAGGTCTTTGCACAGGGCGGGCAGGTCTTCGCGACGCTCCCGCAGCGGCGGCACATGGATTTCAATGACGTTGAGCCGGTAATACAAATCCTGGCGAAACAGCCCGGCCGCCACACCCGCACCCAGGTCTTTGTGGGTGGCGCTGACGATACGCACATCCACGGTGTCTTCCTGCGCTGACCCCAACGGCCTGACCACACGTTCCTGGATCGCGCGCAAGAGCTTGGACTGCATGGCCAGTGGCAGGTCGCCAATCTCGTCGAGGAACAGCGTGCCGCCTTTGGCCGCCTGGAAATAACCCTGACGATCCTGCGTCGAGCCGGTGTAAGCGCCTTTGCGCGCGCCAAAAAACTCGGCCTCCAGCAGATTTTCCGGAATCGCGCCGCAGTTGACCGCCACAAACGGTCCGGCTGCGCGGTGGCTGCAGTCGTGCACAGACCGTGCGACCAGCTCCTTGCCGGTGCCGGACTCGCCTTGGATCAACACCGGCGCCATGCTGCCGGCGACCTTGACGATGCGGGACTTGACGGCTTGCATCAC
This sequence comes from Polaromonas potterensis, assembly GCF_033446725.1. Classification (NCBI taxonomy): domain Bacteria; kingdom Pseudomonadati; phylum Pseudomonadota; class Betaproteobacteria; order Burkholderiales; family Comamonadaceae; genus Polaromonas; species Polaromonas potterensis. The sequence goes on from NZ_JAWQLX010000015.1 coordinate 76,505, forward strand.
GGCGGATACGCCGACCAGGCGTTGCAAGGTCAGCGAGGCATCGCCGGATTTGCTTGTTTTGAGCGCGGCCGGACTGGTGTCGCCGTCAGGCCGGGTCCGTTCGCTGCCGGTCTGCGCGGTGGTGCCCGCGGGGCCCTGGATGGCCGAGGCCACCACGTTGCGAAACTGCTTGAGGTCTACCGGCTTGGTCAGGTAATCAAAAGCGCCGGCCTTCAGGGCTTCCACCGCATTTTCGGCCGAGCCATGAGCGGTGATGATGACGCAGCGTTCGGGGCGCTGTTGGCTGACCATCTCGCGCAGCAGCTCCAGGCCCAGGCCATCGGGCAGGCGCATGTCGGTGATCACGGCGTCAAAGCGCTTTTCCTGCAACTGGGCGCGGGCTTGCGCGAGATCAGCGGCGGCTTCGACCCGGTAACCTTCGCGCAGCAAGGTGAGTTCGTAAAGGGTGCGCAGATCCGGCTCGTCGTCGATCACCAGTATGTGGGCCTGATTCGGGGTGGTCATGGGTGTTTCAAGCGGTGGTCAGGCGGAGATTGTGTCAAAAGCGGCAGCTGGTCTGAAAATGACAAAAAATTCATTGCCTTCCACCCGGTGGCGCGCGATACGCTGGTAGCCCACCAGGGCGCCATGGCGTTCGCACAGTTCCCTGCAGATATACAGCCCCAGTCCGCTGGAGCGGCTTTCGGACGAGAAAAAAGGCTCGAACAGATGGGATTGCACCGTTTTTTCCAGCGGCTGTCCATCACTCCAGACCGACAGCCGCAATTGCCCGGAGGCTGAATGGTCGGTGGCCACGCGGATGGCACCGGCCGCCGTGCTGGCATAACGCAAGGCATTGTCCAGCAGATTCACCATCAGGCGCCGCAGGTGTTCGGCTTCGAACAGGATGGCGGCTTGGCCCGTGCCCGTTTGCACATGCAGCCGCGGGCCGGTCGCGGTTTGTTGGGCCCAGTCCGTGCAAATACGTTGCACCATGTCGTCGAGCCGCAGGGCGCGTGTTTGGGTTTGGGGCGTTTGTTCCTGGACCCGCGACAGGTTGAGGATTTCCTCGACGATGCGGGCGAGCCGCTGTGCGTTTTGCGCGACCATGCCGGTCAACTGGCGATGTCCGGCGTCCTGCAGGTCTTCTTCGAGCAAGGCATTGGCCTGGGTGATGGCGGCCAGCGGGTTGCGGATTTCATGGGCGACGGCGGCCGACATGCGGCCCATGGCCGCCATTTTTTCGGTGCGTATCCGGGCTTCCATTTCGCGCAAGTCTTCCAGAAACATCACACACAGGCTTTCGTGCGAGCCGTCGCGCGAGGCCGCCAGCCGCGTGCGCACCTGCAGGCGCCGCGCGTGGCGCGAGGCGTGTTCCAGGGTGACATCGGCTTGTTGCGGGGTTTGCTGCTCCAGGGTCCGCTGCGCCAGCTTGGCCAAGGGCAGCCAGGCCAGCTCGGCTGCCAGCATGAAGGGGGCGCTGCTGGCCACGCCATGGGTGGCCAGCAGACGCCTGGACGCGGGGTTGGCCGCACGCACCAGGCCGTTGATATCGATCACCAGCACACCATCCACCAGGGTGTCGATCACCAGTTCGTTGACCTGGGTTTGCATACGCGCCACCGACTGGCTGCTATAGGCACGTTGTTCTTCCCGCGACAGGCGCAGCGCCAGCTGGTTGGCCAGCAAGGCCACGACAAAAAAACCGGAACCGCTCAGGGCGGCCTGCAGAAAACGCGAGGTGGATTCGCCCTGCGGTTGCAGCGACACCCACCAGGCATCGCCCAGCAGCAGCAAGGTCACGCTGGCGGCGGTGCCCAGGGCCAGCAAAATCGGTCCCAACACGGACGCCAGCAGGACCGGCAGGGCAAACAGCGCGGTGTAGTTGATCGAGCCTGACTGCAAAAAATTAAGGGCCGAGAAGGCCAGCACGTCGATCCCGATCGTGAACAGCCACTGCATATCGAAGGTGCTGCCCGGCGGTTTGGGCTGGGCCCAGACCCGCACCGCCAGCGTCGCCACAAAGTAGACCAGGCACAGAAAAATCATGGCTTCGCGGACCGGTTGCCCCAGGGCGTAAATCGAGGCCTGCAAGGCGAGTAACACGCCGGCAATGGTCACACGCGCTGTCATGAAGGCGCGCCACAAGCGGCCAAAGGACTCGCCGCTGGCGCTGGCGCCCCAGGCGCCGTGGAGTTTGTCTACCGGCCCAAACCAGGAGTGGCCTGTGTCCGCGGGCATTTAGTCCTCGGCCTGACGGCGGTGGGCGTCGCTGCAATACAGGCCACGCTTGCCAGGCACGGCATCCGGTCGGGGCAGGTGCACCGCGCAGACGGCGCAGGCCACGATTTCGGTGGGCAACTGGTGCGGGCCGGTGACAGGGCGTCGCGGCGCGGGCTTGTCGCGCAACTCGGCGCGCCGGTTGTTGCGCCACAACCAGACGGCGACCAGCACCACGGCAATCACGATCAGGTATTTCATACGCGTTTCAGGATGATTTCAAGCACAAAACGCGAACCGGCGTAACCGAGCAGCAGCAGCCCCGAGCCCAGGTACAACACGCGCACGGCCTGGCGTCCGCGCCAGCCCAGGCGCGCCCGGCCTATCAGCAAGCCGGCAAACGCGAGCCATGCCAGCACGGAGAAAATGGTCTTGTGGTTCCACTGCCAGGCCCGCCCTGGGCCGTACAAGGTTTCGGCAAACAGCCAGCCGACCAGCAAGGTGGCGGTGAGCAGCACAAACCCGGCCTGCACAAAACGAAAAGTCAGGCGTTCCAGCGTCAGCAGCGGCATGCCGGTGTCCGGCTGGGTCGCCGAACGGATGGAGCGCTCGGAGCGGTTCATCAACCAGCCATGCACCACCGCCGTGGCGAACAAGCCATACGAGGCAATGCCCAGAGCCCAGTGCAGGGGCAGCCAGGGCGAAGAAATCAGGTGGTAGCTGGCACCGGGAAACACCAATGCCAGCAGCACGGCGGCACTGCCCAGGCCGGCCAGCGCCCAGCGTGCCTGCAATTGCGGGAAGAGCCGGCTTTCCACCGCATAAACGCTGAGCACCAGCCAGACCGTCATGGACAGGGCAGGCGCAAAACCAAAACGCGGTGGTTGGCCGAGCAGGCCGTTCGCCAGAGTCAGGGCATGTAACAACCAGGCCAAAAACAGCACGATGCGGGTGCTGCCGGGGCTCAAACGCGGTGTGGCGAGCGCCAGCACAGCATAGGCCAGCGCGGCCCCAATGGCCGTGGCCAGACCCCACCCAGCGCTCAAAGTTAAAATGGAGGGTAGGGGGAGAGGTATCACTGCCTTTCCCCCCCCCGAAGAACCGTACTTGCGGCTTTCACAGCATACGGCTCACGCACGACCACTGGATTAATAGACTCATCGGATTGCATAAACCCCAGTCTACTATCCCCAGTTAAAGTCCCCGTACTGGGACCGGCTTGGTAACCCCCAAACCTAGGATATGAACACGCGTATGACAGATCGAATGCAGCAGCACACGATTGGACAGAGCGTCAGAGCCTCCATGCATCCTGTACACGATATGGTGGTCGTGACAATCGGCCAAAGACTCCATCGGCATTTGACATAGCGCACATCTGCCGTGTTGAGACGTCCACAGCTTGAACCTGAACGTGTCCACGATGTCTTGTGACGTCCGTGAAACCCTCAGGTCTTCGCCATACTTCTCCCAGACCGGATCAAAGGGGTTGTAGTCCCCTTTAATCTTGACGTGCCTCACTATCTTTGTATCAGCAAGCTTATACAAATACAGTGGCCATTTCTGCCTCGACGTTTCGCTACCCGACCCGTCATCTTTCAAGACATCTGTAGCAAATTCCCAGCGTGAACCGGGTTTCCGCCAGTAGTGCTCGCGCACCCAGAGCTTGCTCTTTCGGGGATGGCGTCTGAGACCCCAACGCATCAACTTCCAGTCAAGCTGAAAGTCGAGTTTGTTGAATGTCTGTTTCGCCACTACCCCCTTGTGATAGTTCGCCCACCCCCGGAGAACCGGATTGAGCTTGCCTATCAGCACTTCAGTTCTCACCGAAATCGACTTGGCAATAATCTCCTTGACCTTGTCGTAGTGCGCTTTCACGCTTTTCCGACTTGGCTTGATGAGCAGTTTTCCAGAATACTTTCTGAAATTCCACCCTAGGAAATCAAACCCTTCATCGATGTGTACGATTCGCGTTTTAGCCTCGGACAGCTCAAGCCCCCGCTCGCGCAGGAACTGCTCTATCCACGGCTTGACCACTGTTTCCAGCAACTCTTTCGAATTGCCGGTCACCACGAAGTCATCCGCGTACCGCACCAGATTCACCTTGGCCTTCTGACCTCTCACAAAGCCCAGAGTCGCACGGACGTGCAACCGCAGACCCCGTTCCAGACCATCGAGCGTCCAGTTCGCCAGCGTCGGCGAGATGATGCCCCCCTGTGGGGTGCCCTCATCCGTACTCACCAATTGGCCCTTGTCTACGACCCCACACTTGAGCCACTGACTCAGCACGCGTTTGTTCGTTGGAACATTACGCAGCAGCCATTCATGGTTGATGTGGTCGAAAAACCCGCTGATGTCCGCATCCAATACCCAGCTGGCCGAGGCTTTCTGAGAGAGGGACACGAACAACTGCCCGCAAGCATCCTGCGTACAACGTCCTTTCCGGAACCCGTAAGAGTTCGGATCGGCCCTGCACTCGGACACTGGCTCCAGCGCCAACAGGTGAAGTGCCTGCGTCGCTCTATCCAGCATCGTAGGGATGCCTAGCGGTCTTTCCTTGCCGTTAGCCTTTGGGATGTAGACCCGTCGCAGTGGACTGGCTTTGTAATCCCGCTGACCTAGCCTTTCAATGGCTTTCCATTTCTTCAGTGGCGTGTCCCAGAGTTCGCGGTCGGTGCCAGCCGTCCGCTTCCCTTGGTTTGTCGTCACTTTCCTGACCGCCAATGCCTTGGCCTGCCAGGATCTGACTAAACCTCGTTGGAGCCGCGTGGCTCGTCGGAAGTCTTCGTCTTTCGTTGCCTGCGCTATGCGCGATTGCGCCTTACCTACGAACAGAGTCACTGCCTTCCAATCAATGGAATGCCACTCGCACTGTTGTTCGTCTGTAGGCGCAGCATCTGCGGCATTGCTGCCTTCGATGTTTTCCATACTGCCTCCAGTGATGTCGTTGACACCCCGTGGACGCACTCACCCCAAGGGGTTTGTGCCCCCTGGGGTGTAAGTTCGCAATAGCTTTTACGCTGTCGCACCTGCTGCAAGTCTGCGTGCTTTCGCACTGCGGCAAATCTTGAACCGCTATGACGCACATTACATGCGCCCATTCGCTTTTTGCAGCTTCCTCTGCCCGCTACACCATGGCCCTTGCTTACGCGCAGGTTGCTGGCCCGAAGGCCAGCGATGCATAGGGTTTACCTCGTTCCTCACGATGCCCCGTCGGTCGGCGAACCGACGGAATACGAAGGGACTTCCCACTTCACGGTAGCGGCATCAAGTGCCAAGATTGGGTTGTTGAATTCAATCTGAAACCTATATGAAGGAGAAGTCCCATGCGCGAGATTACACGAGTTGGCG
>NZ_JAWQLX010000016.1:0-42427 GCF_033446725.1 Polaromonas potterensis
ATGTGCAGTCTGTTCCCGTTGCCTCGCACCATCAATTTCACGACAAAGCAAGAAAACCGTCACCAAGGAAAACTTATCACGAACAATGCTTGACTACGTGGGAAGTCCCTGTAAGGGGTTAGGCGTCATCGAGCTCGACCGACATGCGATAGACCTTCAATCCGATTCTGTCCGTCGTCGTGCAAGCGTGCTTCAGGCCTGGATCAACACTGCCGGCAACGATGACGCCAGAAACCTTACGCTCTGGGAACTTCGTCATCAAGAGGCCCATGTACATCGAAACCTGGCCAAATACTCGGTAGTCGGCTGTCCCTGACTTCAACTCAACAGCGAGAAGATCACCGGTCTTTGCGTCTTCAAGAAGGATGTCAATTCGCTTACTTTCAATCGAGTATTCGATGCCTGAAGAGTTTCCGCCGAAAATCCTGTAGTTGGGGAAAAGCTCCGATATATGCGCGCATATTGCGGTTTGAAGGTCTTTCTCGTACGCGAAGTTGGTCTCCGGCGCTGCGGCTTCAGCTTCTTCAATCGTAGGAGTAAGGATCTCAGGTTTTTGATACTGAACGAAGAATTCCGCGTAGCGATTGATCGCGGCGCGAAACCTACTGTGCTGCTCGTACCCATAGTCGGAGTACTTGCCCGATTGACTGTATGCGTGTGCAATCTCGCTGATCAGCACTTGATCGGTAATCTCGTAGATGTTGAGCTTCTGTCCTGTCGCGTTCGAATAGTGCTGAGAGACGAGGTTTATCGCCTGCGGATAGTTCTTTGCGGCCGACGGCTTGCCTTGCTGAATCAGCCACTCCTTGAATTGGTATTCCATCGACACGAGAACCTCCTTGGTGGTTTATGACGCCTAACGTAATGTAGACCGCAATCACTGCGGTATAAAAAGGCCGCTGCGGTAGGGCATGGCGCTGAATAAACCCACCAAGTTATTGTTCCGCAAAGAATTTTTTGATTCCACTTCGGCTCCCTAGCTAAATAGTTTTTCGACAAGCCCCGCGGCAATCGAGTTTAGGTTCTGTTTGTGCACCGGGCTTCCTTTGCGTGGGTCGGTGCTTTCCCCCCGTTTTGGGATGGAGGCAGCAATAGCCTCACGTCATGGTGCGGCAAGCATTCACAGCTGGTGCAACCGTCTTTTGATTACTATACTTTCAGTAATTCCTGAAAATTCAGTAAATAAAAGCCGCCATGAACCTAGCCCCCCTGACCCAGCGTTTTGTCCTCCATTTTGGAGAAATGGGCAGTCGATGGGGCATTAACCGCACCGTTGGCCAGATTTACGCACTTTTGTATGTCTCGCCGCGCGCCCTGAATGCTGACGATATTGGCGAGGCGCTGGGTTTTTCGCGCTCCAACGTGAGCATGAGTCTGAAAGAACTGCAATCCTGGAACCTGGTGCGGCTGCAGCATCTGCCGAATGACAGGCGCGAGTATTTCCAGGCGCCTGAAGACGTCTGGGCCATCTTTCGCACCCTGGCCGAGGAGCGGCGCAAGCGCGAAATCGACCCGACCTTGTCCATGTTGCGCGACGCACTGATGGAGCAGCCGGCGCACGAGGACGACATCCACGCCCAGGCGCGCATGAAACAGATGCACGATTTGATCGAGCTGATGACGGGCTGGCTGGCCGATGTGCAGAAGATGGATTCGGCCACCCTGGTCAGCCTGATGAAGATGGGCGCCAAGGTCGCCAAGCTGCTGGAGGTCAAGGACAAGCTGACAGGCAAGGTGGTTGCCGGTTTGACAGGCAAGCCGGCACGGGACACCATGGCAACTCAACCATCGGGTGCTGCCGATCACAAACCTGCTGGCCGGATCTTCGATAACACGAACGATAAAGAAGGGAGATGACCATGGACGGCCTTGATGGATTTCTGCTGGCGCGTATTCAATTTGCGGCCAACATCACTTTTCACATCCTGTTTCCGACGATCAGTATCTCGCTGGGCTGGGTGCTGCTGTTTTTCAAGCTGCGCTTCGTCAAGACCGGGCAGCAGCACTGGATGGATGCCTACCAGTTCTGGGTGAAAATTTTTGCGCTGACCTTTGCGCTGGGCGTGGTCAGCGGCATCACCATGAGTTTCCAGTTCGGCACCAACTGGCCGGGCTACATGGAAACGGTGGGCAACATCGCCGGGCCGTTGCTGGCCTACGAAGTGCTGACGGCGTTTTTCCTGGAAGCGACCATGCTGGGCGTGATGCTGTTCGGGCGGTCCCGCGTCAGTGAAACCACACACACGGTGGCGACCTGGCTGGTGGCCGGCGGCACAACACTGTCGGCGTTCTGGATTCTGGCGCTCAACTCCTGGATGCAGACACCGGCCGGCTTCGAGATGATCAACGGCCAGGCCCATGTCACGAGCTGGTTTGAAGTGATCTTCAACCCCTCGTTTCCCTACCGCCTGGTGCACATGTTGCTGGCCTCGGGGCTGACGGTGTCCTTTCTGGTGGCGGGTGTGTCGGCCTACCGCTGGTTGCGCCAGGAGCGCGGCGCCGACGTGATGGCCAGCCTGAAAACCGGTGTCTATCTGGCGGCGGTGCTGATTCCCCTGCAGATTGTGGCGGGTGACCTGCATGGCCTGAACACCCTGGAGCACCAGCCGGCCAAGCTGGCGGCGATGGAAGGCATCTGGAAGACCGAAAAAGGTGTGCCCGCCGTGTTGTTTGCCTTGCCCGACGAAAAAACGCGCAGCAACCATTACGAAATCGCCATCCCGAAACTGGCCTCGCTCTACCTGACACACAGCTGGGACGGCGAGGTCAAGGGCCTGGACCAGTTCGAGGGCAAACACCCGCCGGTGGCGCCGGTGTTCTGGGCCTTTCGCATCATGGTTGGTGTCGGCCTGCTGATGCTGGCCGTGAGCTGGGCCACGACGATTCAACTCGCGCCGTGGAGAAAAGGCCAGACCCGCAGCTTGACCGTCTGGCATGCCCGCGTGCTGGTGGCCATGACGTTTGCGGGCTGGGTGGCGCTGATCGCCGGCTGGTATGTGACCGAGATCGGGCGCCAGCCCTGGCTGGTGAGCGGCGTGTTGACGGCGGCCGATGCGGCCTCTAAAGTACCGGCGCCGACGATTGCGTTCACGCTGGTGCTTTACCTCACGCTGTATGTGTCGCTGCTGGTGGCCTACATCTCGGTGGTGTTTTACCTGGCGCGCCCCAAACCCCAGGTCGCGCGGCTGGAGGATCAGCTCAATGTCATGAACTATCCTGAAAAAGAAGGAGCCTCCCATGCTTGATCTCGCCCCCGATCTGACGCAGGCTGCCGGTTGGATGCCGATTGTTTTTCTCGTGGTCATGGGCCTGGCGATGTTGGCCTATGTGATCCTGGACGGTTACGACCTGGGCGTGGGTGTGCTGATGCGCCGCGCCAGCGACGAGGACAAGGACACCATGGTGGCCAGCATCGGCCCTTTCTGGGACGCCAATGAAACCTGGCTGGTGTTGGGCGTGGGTATCTTGCTCACGGTCTTTCACAAGGGTTACGGCATCATCCTGGGCGCGCTGTATGTGCCGGTGGCCATGATGCTGATAGGCCTGATGCTGCGCGGTGTGGCCTTTGACTTCCGGGTGAAGGCGCACGCGGCGCGCAAGCCTTTATGGAACCGGCTGTTTTACAGCGGCTCGCTGCTGGCTGGCTGGAGTCAAGGCTACATGCTGGGCGCGCTGATCACCGGTTTTGCCGCCGGCCCCTGGAACATGGTGTTCAACGCGGTGATAGGTTTGGCGCTGGTGGCGGCCTATTGCCTGCTGGGTGCGGGCTGGCTGATCATGAAGACCGAAGGTGCGTTGCAACTGCAGGCGGTGCGCTGGGCGCGCGGCAGCCTGTGGTTCACCATGGCCGGCATCGCCGCGATTTCGATCGCCACACCACTGGTCAGCGCCAGCATTTATGCCAAATGGTTCTCCTTTCCGAACATCGTGTTGCTGTTGCCGATTCCGGCGGCCACGGCGGTTTTGTTCTGGATCATTCACCGCAGCCTGCAGCGTTTGCCGGTGCGGCTGGCGCAGGGCAATGAATACGGTGTCTGGGTGCCGTTTGGCTCGACGGTGGGGGTGTTTCTGCTGGCGTTTTACGGCCTGGCCTACAGCATCTTCCCGTGGCTGGTGATCGACAAGCTGACGATCTGGCAGTCGGCCTCAGCGCCCGCATCGATGGGCGTGATCCTGGTCGGTGCGCTGGTGGTGTTGCCGGTGATCGTCGGGTACACGATATTTGCCTATCGGGTGTTCTGGGGCAAAAGCACGGCGCTCAAATATTAGGAGCGAGGGCTGCGGGGTGACGCCAAGGTCGTAAGATCGGGGTTTCCCCCAAGTCGCATCGACCATGAGAGCGCAGAGCAAATACAACGCATCCCTGTTGGCGGCCAATGGCCTGTCAAATACGCAGCGTCAAGCTGCTGAAAAGAAGTTTCTGGAAGTTCTGGAGAGCGCTTTGGGCGGCCCGTCTGCCGTACGCGGCGCTTATTGCGAATGCCTGGCCGTGCGTTCCCTGAGCGCGGAAAATCCCTTCGATGCCCGGACCCCGGAAGAACTGCAGGCGGTGGCGCGCTGGGACCAGGCCGCACAAGCGGCGACACAAGCGGTTTTCAGCCAGCTCAAGATCCCTGCCGGCGACGCGGTGTTTGAGCTTCATGTGTGGAATTCCCGAACCAACTGAACGCCATCGGCAGTAGCGTGCGGGCCAATTTTTCGCAGGGCTGCCCCAAGAAAAATTAGCCCCCTCGGGGGGCAGCGCGGTACACGCAGTGACAAGCGTGGGGGCCCACTATCTTTCGTCGTAGCTGATGCTCAGGCTGTCGCTCAGCGGCCGCGCCTGGCAGCTCAGCACAAAACCCTTCTGCACTTCCCAGTCTTCCAGTGTGAAGTTTTTTTCCATGTGCACCCGGCCCTCTATGACCTTGGCGCGGCAGGTGCAGCAGACGCCGCCTTTGCAGCTGTAGGGCAGGTCCAGCCCCGCCGCCAGCGCCACGTCGAGCACACGTTCATCCGCGTGCATGCGTAATTCGTGTGACTTGCCGTCCAGTTGTACCGACAGGCGGATGGCGCCGGATTCTTCTGTGTTTATAGAGCCATTTTGGCCTCCAGCCCTTATTCCATGAGCGCTGGCAGCTATAAATTTGGTAGCTATGGGGCTGCGCGCTCCGGTGGTGAAACGCTCCGCATGGATACGCTCGCGCGGCACACCGGCTGCCCGCAAGGCCAACTCGCAGGCTTCGATCATGGCCTCGGGGCCGCAGACAAAGGTCTCGTCAATGCTGTCGGCCGGCACCAGCCGGGCCAGCAGTTCGCCGACCTTGGCTTCGTCGAGCCGCCCGTTGAAAAGCGCCACTTCCTGAGCCTGGCGCGAGAACACATGGACCAGGGTCAGGCGCGCCGGGTAGCGGTCTTTCAGGTCTTGCAACGCCTCGTTGAACAGGATGGTGTTGATGTGCTGGTTGCCGTACACCAGGGTGAAACGCGAATCGGGTTCGCTGGCCAGCGTGCTGCTGATGATGGACAACAGCGGCGTGATGCCCGAGCCGGCTGCCCAGCCGACGCGGTGCCGCGCGCCCGTCAAGCGCGGCGTGAAGCGGCCCTCAGGCGGCATCACGTCCAGCGTGTCACCGGCTTGCAAGCGCGTGGCCCAGTTGGAGAAAATGCCGCCTTCAACCGGCTTGATGCCCACCTCGATCTCATGCTGCGCGGCCAGGCGTTGTGTGCTGCTGCAGATGGAATAACTGCGCCGCACCGACTCCGTGCCCAGGGTCGCCTTGAGCGTCAAAAACTGCCCCGGCTGGAAGCGGAACACCTCGCGCAAGTCCGACGGAATGGCAAAACTGATGGCGACCGCGCCGGCCGCTTCGGGCGTGACGCGGGTGATGGTGAGAGGATGGAAGTAGGACATATTGCGTGAGGGGGGTGGCGCCTTCACCAGCCAGGGCCGCGGGTCCGGCTCCGCCGGCCCGCAGGCGCAGCGGCCCCCTCGGGGGGCAGCGCAGTACACGAAGTGACAAGCGTGGGGGCCATCAATACGGCTTGAAGTAATCGAAGGGCTCCAGGCAGTTCAGGCACTTGTACAGCGCCTTGCAGGCGGTGGCGCCGAAGTGCGAGGTTTCGGTGGTGTTGGCCGAGCCGCATTGCGGGCAACTCACGGCGAGGCGCGCTTCCCGCGGCGGCGCAAAACGGATGGTCTGGGTGCCGGGGGCTGCCGCCACATGCGGCGGGGCGATGCCGTAGTCGCGCAACTTGTCCTTGGCGGCCGGGCTGATCCAGTCGGTGGTCCAGGCCGGCGCCAGTTGCGTCGTCACACGCGGATTGAGGATGTGGTGCTGCGCCAGCGCTGCCTGGATGTCGTCTGTGATCTGCCCCATGGCCGGGCAGCCGCTGTAGGTGGGTGTGATGACAATCTCAAACCCATGCAAACCCTCGCGCACATCGCGCAAGATGCCCAGCTCGCGGATGGAGACCACCGGTATTTCCGGATCGGGCACGGCCTCCAGCACGTCCCAGATGTGTTGCACGGTGTTCATCACCACTGCGCCTCCGGGTGGGCGCGCGCCAGGCCTTGCATGTCGGCCAGCAAGGGCGCCAGGTGTTCGCTGTGCTCGCCATTTTTTCCGTGCGGCAGGTTCACCAGGGAGGTCGGGCGCTGGAGACCGGCTTCCTTCAGGGCTTCGTCAAGCAGTGCGTCCCAGTGTGTTTTTAAAACGCGTGTGTCTGCCGCGATGCCTTCCGGAATTGCTACTGTTTCGATAGCTGTCTGCGCCCAATATTCCTGGGTGTAAGGTATTAAATGCGTCAAAGCCCATTGCGTGCGGGACTGTGACTCGGGGGTGCCGTCACCCAGGCGTATCAGCCAGTCGCGCGAATGGCGAAAGTGGTAACGCACTTCCTTGAGCGACTTTCCGGCGATCGCGGCCAGTTGCGTATCTTTAGAGTCCTGCAGCGCGTCCCACAGCAGCAACATCCATGCGCTGTAGAGGAAATTGCGGACGATGGTCACCGCATAGTCGCGCTCAGCCGTGTTGGAGGCATGCGGCAGTTCAAGCAGGGTGTAGTTGCGAAAATCCTTGGCATCACGGAAGTAGGCGAGGGCATCTTCGCTCGCACCGCCTCCCTGGACGCTTGCGGCGTGTTGGTACAAGAGCCGCGCCTGGCCTATCAGGTCCAGGCTCATGTTGGCCAGGGCAATGTCTTCTTCCAGCACCGGGCCGTTGCCGCACCATTCGGCATTGCGCTGACCCAGCACCAGGGCGTTGTCGGCCAGGTGCAGGAGGTAGTCCAGGGAGGTCGCCATCACATGTGGCCCACTTCGTCCGGGATGTCGTAAAAAGTCGGGTGCCGGTAAATCTTGTCGCCCATGGGCTCGAAAAATTCCGCCTTGTCGTCGGGTGCGCTGGCGGTGATGGTGCTGGACGGCACAACCCAGATGCTCACCCCTTCCTGGCGCCGCGTGTAGACGTCGCGCGCCATCTGCAGCGCCTGTTGCGCATCCACCGCATGCAAGCTGCCGCAATGTTTGTGCTCCAGGCCCTGTTTGCTGCGCACAAACACTTCCCACAGCGGCCAGTCGTTTTGTGGATTGCTCATGCGGCTTCCTTCAAGGCGCGTGCCCGTTGTTTGGCTGCATGGGCCAGGGCCGCATCACGCACCCATTGGCCGTCTTCATGCGCTTGCACCCGTGTGGCCAGGCGTTCCTTGTTGCAGGGGCCATTGCCGTTGACGACAGCCCAGAACTCGTCCCAGTCGATGGCGCCGTAGTTGTGTTGTCCGCGTTCCTCGTTCCAGGTCAAATCGGGGTCGGGCAAAGTCACGCCGAGGATGGCGGCCTGCGGCACGGTGGCATCGACAAACTTCTGGCGCAGGTCGTCGTTGGAAATGCGTTTGATGCCCCAACGCATGCCTTGCGCGCTGTTGCTGCTTTCCGCGTCCGGCGGGCCGAACATCGCCAGCACCGGCCACCACCAGCGGTTCACCGCGTCCTGCACCATCGCGCGTTGTTCGGGCGTGCCCTGCATTTGCACCATCAGGCTTTCAAAGCCCTGGCGCTGGTGAAAACTTTCTTCCTTGCAGATGCGAATCATCGCGCGTGCATACGGCCCGTAAGAACAGCGGCAAATCGGCACCTGGTTCATGATGGCCGCGCCGTCGACCAGCCAGCCGATCACGCCGACATCGGCCCACAACAAGGTCGGGTAGTTGAAGATGGAGCTGTATTTGGCCTTGCCCGTGTGCAGCGCGTCCAGCAAGTGCTCACGCGATGTGCCCAGGGTTTCGGCGGCGGAATAAAGGTAGAGGCCGTGGCCGCCTTCGTCCTGCACCTTGGCCAGCAAAATCGCCTTGCGTTTGAGCGAGGGTGCGCGCGAAATCCAGTTGCCCTCGGGCTGCATGCCGATGATTTCGCTGTGCGCGTGCTGGCTGATCTGGCGGACCAGGGTGCGGCGGTAGGCCTCGGGCATCCAGTCCTGCGGCTCGATTTTCTGGTCGGTATCGATCTTCTGGTCGAAACGCGCTTGCAAAGCGTCGGGTGCTGCGGCAACCGGCGCCGGTGCCGAGCTGTCGGCCACGTCTAGGGACTGGGTGTACATGCGGAAGCTCCTGTCATGCGGGGCTTGCCCAAAAGGCAATTTCTCGCAGTATAACAATTAGCCGACCGATCGGTCGGCTAATTGCTGGCAGGGCTGCCGAAGCGGCTTTTCAGGCGGCTTGTTTAGCCGCCGTGTTCCAGCGTGAAGCCGGCGTTGCGGTCTTGCCCGAGGCGCGTCACCAGTTGCGGCAGCGCCAGTTGCAGGTCGGCCTTGAGCGTGTGCGGCGGGTTGATCACAAACATGCCGCTGGCCGGCAGGCCGGGGCGTTTGACGTCGCCGGCCTCGTCGGTCGTGAGTTTGCTGGACTTGACCGTCAAGGTGGCGTGCAGCCAGCTGCGGCTGGATTTGGTGGCCAGGGTTTTCAGCTTGCGCGGCAAATCATGGGCTTCGGGGCGCGGAATAATGGGGTACCAGACCACGTAAGTGCCGGTGGCAAAACGTTTGACCGCATCGGCCATGATGACCGCGACACGGCCGTAGTCGGTCTTGATCTCGTAACTCGGGTCGCAAAAAACCATGGCGCGGCGCGCCGGCGGCGGCAGAAATGTTTTCAGCACTTCAAAGCCGTCTTCGCGCGAGACCGTCACTTGCCGGCCCACGCCCAGTTGTTCGATGTTGCCGGTCAGCGACTTGAAGTCGGTGGGGTGCAACTCAAACAGCTTGAGTTTGTCGCGACCGCTTAAATAATGTTGCTCGATAAACGGCGAGCCCGGGTAAATTTTCAGATGGGCCGGATCGCCGGTTTCGGCAAACTGCGGGTTCAAGCTGCGCAGGAAATCGACGTAATCCTGCAGCACCGGCGCCAGGGGTTGCTCGGCTGCGGCTTTGCCTGTTTTGGCGGGCGCTACGCTTTTGGTAGCTGTTGGCGATTTTCCTGCCTGGGCTGCAGGCGCTTTTGATGCTGAAAGCAGGCGAAAGATGCCGTCCTGGGCTTCGCCGCTGGTTTCGGTGTAATCCCCGTCGAGGCGATACAGCCCGGCCCCGGCATGGGTGTCGATCACGGTCAGTGCCGTGTCTTTTTGGGTCAAATACTTCATCAACGCGATCAGCGTGGTGTGCTTGAGCACGTCGGCATGGTTGCCGGCATGGAAGGCGTGGCGATAACTAAACATGGGGCTATGTTAACGGGCTCTCACGTCTTTCGCCGCGTGTTGCAGGGGTAGTCTATTTTTGCGATGAGGTACGCCCGTCCGACGGACGCGGGGCCCTAGCGGACAAGGTGTCTTGACGCTGGCTGGGCCACCATGCCTAATTACTAACAAAAGCCCTGTTTGCCTGCCGCCACCCATGACCGACCTGTCGTCCACGACCCCTGTTTCTCTGATCAGCTATGCGCAGGCTCTGCCGCCAGGGACGCGGCTGGCCGAATTCGAGCTGCTGGGGCTGCTGGGGGTCGGCGGTTTCGGCATGGTCTACCAGGCGTTTGATCATTCGCTGCAGCGGCCGGTCGCCATCAAGGAATACATGCCGGCCGCGCTGGCCTGCCGCGGCGCTGACAGCGCGGTGCGGGTGCGTGAGCCGGTCGATCAGCTGGCTTTCCAGGCCGGGCTCCAGTCGTTTGTGGCCGAAGCCCGTTTGCTGGCGCAGTTTGACCACCCCTCGCTGGTCAAGGTTTTCCGTTATTGGGAAGGCCACCAGACCGCCTACATGGTGATGCCCTTGTACCGCGGCATGACACTGCAGGCGGCACGCGACCAGATGCGCTCCCCGCCGTCCGAGGCCTGGCTGCGCAAGGTCTTGTGGGCGGTGTTGGGCGCTCTCAAAACCCTGCACCACGGGCAGGCTGTGCACCGGGATGTCTCGCCTGACAACATCTTTTTGCAGGACATCGGGCCACCGGTGTTGCTGGACCTGGGCGCCGCGCGCCACGCCATAGGCGGCAAGTCCCAGGACCTGGGGGATGCGCTCAAGCTGAGCTACGCGCCACTGGAACAACACGCAGGCGCCTTGGGCTCACGCCAGGGGCCGTGGACCGACTTGTACGCTGTGGCCGCCGTCGTGCATGGCTTGTTGTGCAGCAAACCACCCTTGCCCGCCACCCTTCGCGTGGTGCGGGATCGCTTGCCGCCTTTTGCCCGCGTGGCGCGCACCGTGCAGGAGCAATTTGGCCTGAGCTACAGCCCGGCCTTTGTGCTGGCCATCGGTCAGGCGCTGGCCATCGAGGCCAAGGACAGGCCGCAAAGCGTGGCCGCCCTGGTGCAGGCCATGGCGCTTGAAACGCCCAATGGCATGTCCCGTTTCGACTGGCGTGCCGAACTCGGCGCTCTCTGGGGGCCGCCAGGCGCGCCGGTACCCACCGGGGCTGGCAGGACGGTACCGGCTGTCCTCGAAGAATCCAGGCCACGTCCCCAACGCAGACCCAGCGATCAAGCGACACAAGCCCTGGCGGTGCCGGTTCGGCGCCGGGACGCCGCCGTCAAGAAGGCGATTCATCAAAGCCGCTGGCCGTGGCGTGTGGGCGCCGGCGCGGCGGGGCTGGTTTTGCTGGCGCTGTCCGCCGCGCTGTTCATGCCTAGGGGCAGCGGGGCGCCCGATGCCGGGCTGGTGGCGTCGGTGGGCGCTATTTCCCCAGCTGCGGAAAGTGAACGCAAGGCCGACCTGACCACAGCTGCGCGAGATGGCGCGCAGGCGGTGCTGGCAACAACCGTACCGGTGTCGACCGCACCGGATCATCCGCCTGTGCCGTCCGGCCCGGCCCTTGCGCCCAAGCGGCCATCGGGTAAAACACACGCCGCGCCGGTCGATGCGGGCAGCCCGCCGCCCGTTCCTGCCCCGGTTTCGGTGGCGGCGACCGTGTCTGAACGTGCGGAGGCGGTTGCGCCGTCGCGTGCCGCCGCGCCCGACCCGCGTGTGTATTGCGCCGACAGCAACTTTGTAAGCCGGCCCATGTGTATTTACCGCCAGTGCCAGAAACCGGAGATGGCGGGGCTGGCCCTGTGTGTCGAAAACAAGGCCCGGCTGCAAAACAGCAAGCGGTTCGAGGGCTTTTAGTCCCGTTCAGCCCGGGAATGGCCCTTGGCCGGCGGGTCCGGAACCCGGCAACTGGCGCAAATCCCCGGGTTTTGTATAATGGCAGGCTTCGCAGCGATCGGCTGGCCCCGCGGCGAGGCATTGATTCCCACCTAAGAGGTTTCCGTCAGAGAAACACCGACCGTGGAAAAGGGCTGCTCAAACCAACTTGAAAAGTAAACCCATGACAACTTTCAGCGCAAAACCCGCTGACGTGGTGCATGAGTGGTTTGTGATTGACGCGACCGACAAGGTCCTCGGACGAGTAGCCAGCGAAGTTGCTCTCCGTTTGCGCGGCAAACACAAGGCCATTTATACGCCTCACGTCGATACCGGTGACTTCATCGTCATCATCAACGCAGCCCAGCTTCGTGTCACCGGCGCCAAGTCGACAGACAAGATTTATTACCGTCATTCGGGTTACCCCGGCGGTATCTCGGCGACCAACTTCCGCGACATGCAGACCAAGTTCCCGGGCCGCGCCCTGGAAAAAGCCGTCAAGGGCATGCTGCCCAAGGGCCCGCTCGGTTACGCCATGATCAAAAAGCTCAAGGTGTACGGTGGTGCAGAGCATCCGCATACCGCCCAACAGCCTAAAGTGCTGGACATCTAAGGAGCTATTGATGATTGGTGAATGGAACAATGGCACCGGCCGTCGCAAATCAAGCGTCGCCCGCGTGTTTATCAAAAAAGGCACAGGCAAGATCACCGTGAACGACCGGGACATCCAGGCGTTCTTCGGTCGTGAAACCTCGATCATGATCTGCAAGCAGCCGCTGCACCTGACCAACCACGTCGAAACGTTTGACATCATGGTCAACGTTCACGGCGGTGGCGAGTCCGGCCAGGCCGGCGCGATCCGCCACGGTATCACCCGCGCGCTGATCGACTATGACACCACCCTCAAGCCAGCGTTGAGCCAGGCCGGGTTTGTCACACGTGATGCACGTGAAGTCGAACGTAAAAAAGTCGGCTTCCGTTCGGCACGTCGTCGCAAGCAGTTCAGCAAGCGTTAATTCGTTTTTGCTGTTCCCGAAAAAGCCGTCCGGTTTGCGCCTGGCGGCTTTTTTCATGGCTGTGCCGCTCGGCGTGCACAATGCACGCTCTTGTACTGAAAACCGCAGGATCTGCCCTTGAAATTCCGCCTGTTCCGTCGCCGCTTGACCATCAGCTCACCCCGCATGGCCATTCGCAGTGCCATGCCTTGGCCGATACGTTGGGCGATGGGCGCGGTAGTGCTGGGTTTTTCGGCCGCCATCGCCTTGTGGACTTTTGAACTGGGTGTCAGCATTGCCGGGCTGGACAAGGATGCCAAGCTTGAACTGACAAAACTGCGTGAGGAGGTCGCGGCGCTGCGCGCTGAGCGCGACAAGTCGCAGTCGATTGCGAATATCTCGGGCAGCCTGCTGACGGCCGAAAAAGCCGCGCAGGAAAAGATGCAGGGCCAGCTCAAGCAGCTGGAAGCCGATAACCGGCTGCTGCGCGATGACTTGGGATTTTTCGAAAAACTCCTGCCCGCTGGTGGTGTGGAAAGTGTCGCCATCCGCGGCTTGCAGGCCGATGCCTTGTCCGACATGCAGGTCAAGTGGCAGGTGCTGGTGATTCAGCCCGTGAAGGATGCGCCTGTGTTCAATGGCCGGCTGGAGCTGACGTTTAACGGCACCCTGGCGGGCAAGCCGTGGACCGCGAGTTTGCCCGGCGGCGCCCAGCCCCTGCAGTTCAAGCAGTACCGCCGCATCGAGGGGGTGCTCGATTTGCCGGCCTCGGCCGTGGTAAAAACGGTGACCGCCAAAGTGCTCGAAGGAACGGCTGTCCGTTCCGTGCATACCGTCAAACTCTGACGTCCGCGGCCCAACCCACAGGATTTTTTCATGTTCGGTAAAAAAACACAGCCTCCGATCAAAAGTTTGATTGCCCAGGGCAGCTGTATTGAAGGTAATCTGAAGTTCACCGACGGCTTGCGTATCGATGGTGAAGTGATTGGCGACATCCGGGCCAATGAAGGCAGTCCCAGTATTCTGGTGATCAGCGAGTCGGCCTGTGTCACCGGCCACATTTACGCCGACCATGTCATCATCAATGGTCGCGTGATGGGTCCGGTGCATGCCCTGGAGTTGCTGGAGTTGCAGCCCAAGGCGACCATCCAGGGGGATGTGGCCTACAAAGCACTTGAAATGCACCAGGGTGCCGTCATCTTTGGTCAGTTGCGGCCCATCAACCATGAAGTGAGCGACAAACCCCTGCTCAAGCTGGCGGCCAACAACGGCTAGAACCGGCGCCGAAAGTGGTCGTGCTAGTGGGCGCTTACAATCAGCCCCAATTCAGGGCAGGCGCTGTGGTTGCTTGAATTGCGGTACGATGAATTATTGAGTTTGAAGAACGGAGTCCCCCATGAGCGCAGTAGCTGAAAACATCCAGACTGAAATGCCCGCACCTTTTGTATTTACCGACAGTGCCGCGGCCAAAGTGGCTGATCTGATCGCCGAAGAAGGCAATCCAGATCTGAAACTGCGTGTTTTTGTGCAGGGTGGCGGCTGTTCCGGTTTCCAGTACGGTTTCACCTTTGACGAAATCACCAACGAAGACGACACCACCATGACCAAAAATGGCGTGTCCTTGTTGATCGACGCCATGAGTTACCAATACCTGGTCGGCGCCGAGATTGATTACAAGGACGACCTCGAAGGCGCCCAGTTCGTGATCAAAAACCCCAACGCCACCAGCACCTGCGGCTGCGGTTCCAGCTTTTCTGCCTAAACACCCGCCAGCCTGTCCTGAAAGCCGCCCCTGAGGCGGCTTTTTACTGTCTGCTCGCCATCGCTGCAATACCCAAACCGTAGAAACATGCCGACCACCGCCCCAGCCGAAGAAAAATCATTGCGCATCCTGCTCTGGCTGGTGGCGGTCGGGTTTTTCATGCAGACGCTGGATGCCACCATCGTCAACACGACCTTGCCGGCCATGGCCAAAAGTTTTGGCGAAAGCCCTTTGCGCATGCAGTCGGTGGTGGTGGCGTATTCACTGACCATGGCCATGCTGATTCCGGCCTCCGGCTGGATCGCCGACCGTTTTGGCACGCGGCGGGTGTATGTGGCGGCCATCGTCCTGTTTGTGATCGGCTCGGTGGCCTGCGCGCTGTCCGGCAACCTGAGTCAGTTGGTGGCAGCGCGCGTGGTGCAGGGCCTGGGCGGTGCCTTGTTGCTGCCGGTGGGGCGGCTGGCGGTGCTGCGGGCCTATCCGCGCGAGCGTTTTCTACAGGCCATGAGTTTTATCGCGATTCCCGGTCTGGTCGGCCCCTTGATTGGCCCCACGCTGGGCGGCTGGCTGGTCGAGGTGGCGACCTGGCACTGGGTGTTTCTGATCAATATTCCGGTGGGCCTGATCGGTTGTGTGGCCACGGTGTTTTACATGCAGGACAACCCGCGGCCGGATACGCCACGTTTTGACCTGGCGGGGTATTTGCTGCTGGCCTTTGGCATGGTGGCGGTATCGCTGGCGGTGGACGGCTTGTCGGGGCTGGGCCTCAAGCAGGCCAGTGTGCTGGTTTTGCTGGTGTTCGGCATGGCCAGCCTGACCGCCTACTGGCTGCATGCGGCGAAGCGGCCGGATCCACTTTTTTCTCCGCAGCTTTTTTCCATTCCCACGCTCAGCATTGGTTTGCTGGGCAATCTTTTCTCGCGCCTGGGCAGCTCCTGCATGCCCTTCCTGGTGCCCTTGCTGCTGCAGCTCAGTCTGGGTTATTCACCCATGCAGGCGGGCATGATGATGGTGCCGGTGGCGCTGGCGAGCATGCTGGTCAAACGTGTGACGACGCCGCTGATCACACGTTACGGCTACCGCCAGGTGCTGGTCACCAACACCCTGCTGGTGGGGCTCACGATGGCGAGTTTTGCCTTTGTCACGCCTTCCCAGCCCTTGTGGCTGCACATCCTGCAACTGGCCTTGTTTGGTGCGGTTAACTCCATGCAGTTCACGGCCATGAACACGGTCACCCTGCGTGACCTGGACAGCAGCAACGCCAGCAGCGGCAACAGCCTGCTGTCCATGGTGCAGATGCTGGCCATGAGCATGGGCGTGGCTGCGGCCGGGGCTGTGCTGGCGGGCTTTACCGGCTTTTTTGGCAGTGCCCAGGCGTCGCAGACACTGCATGCCTTTCAAGCCACGTTTGCCTGCATGGGTTTGATGACGCTGGCCTCTGCAGGCATTTTCTGGCAGTTGTCGCCCGAGGTGCGGGTGGTCAAAAAAGCTGAAGAACCCGAGGCGTCGGGCCAGGGTTAATCGGGGCTGGCCAGGGTTTACGCCGGATAAATGGCACCCAGCACCCGCTGACCGGCCGCCCCCGTCACGCTGGCGAGGTTGCCGGGCTGGCGTTGGACGGCCTGGCGTGCCAACCAGGCAAACGCAGCTGCCTCCACCTGCAGGGGCGGCAGGCCATGGGCCTCCGAAGATGACACGCGCAAGGAAGGCAAACCGGCTTGCAGGCGTCGCATCAGGTGCTGGTTAAACGCGCCGCCGCCGCACACGATCAGTGATTCGCTATCTTTTGCATAGCTGCTCACGCCCGTGATACAAGCGCTGGAGGTAAATTCGGTCAATGTGTTCTGGATGTCCTCAGGGTTTTCTGAGGCAAAAGGTGCCAGTTTTGCGGACAGCCATTGCAGGCTGAACAGGTCGCGCCCGGTACTTTTGGGCGGCGGCTTGGAAAAATAGGGCTCATCCAGCAGACTGGCCAGCAGCGCCGGCAGCACTTGTCCGCTGGCCGCCCAGGCACCGCCCGCATCAAAAGGCTGGCCGGTGTGTTGCTGACACCAGGCATCCATCAGCGCATTGCCCGGCCCGCAGTCAAAACCCAGCACCGGTGCTGTGCCGGTGGGCGGCAACACGCTGAGGTTGGAAATGCCGCCCAGGTTCAGTACCGCGACCATGCTGTCGGCAGCGCCAAACATGCTTTGGTGAAAGGCCGGCACCAGCGGCGCCCCCTGGCCGCCCGCCGCCACATCACGGCTGCGGAAGTCGGCCACCACATCCATGCCGGTCAGCTCGGCCAGCAAGGCCGGGTTGTTGAGCTGGAGGGTGTAGCCGGACCCTCTGGGCGCGTTGGGGCTGTCTGGCGGCTGGTGCCTGACGGTCTGGCCGTGTGCCCCTATGGCTTGGATGTGGGCGGGCAGGATGCCTTGTGGCGCCGCCTGGGTCAGCAAGGCCTTCACGACGTCAGCATAAACCGTCGCCAGCGTATTGCCGGCCAGGGCCGCACGGTGCAACTCGTTGTGAGAAGGGGTGTTGAGCGCCAGCAGTTCAGCGCGAAAACTGGGGGCAAAGGGTTCACTCGCCGCCGCCAGGACACGTAAGCCGGGACCTGAAAAATCAAGCAAAACGCCATCGGCGCCGTCCAGCGAAGTGCCTGACATCAGGCCAATGTAAAGATCAGACATGTGCCCATTTTGCAGTACAGGCGGGCATAAAAAAAGCGCCCATCAAGAGCGCTTTTTTGACGAGTCCAGATAGAAGGCTTATTCCGCCCGGGTCTGGCCTATGGTGGTGGCGGCCTGCAGCTCGATCTTGACGTTCTGAGCCAATTGCTTGAAGGCGGGCAGGGCGGCGGCGGAGACCGGAATGGTCTCGCTTTGGCGGGCGATGGTCATCGGGTCCTGCTGGGTGCCGTTGACGCGGAACTCAAAATGCAGGTGTGGGCCGGTGGCCCAGCCGGTGGCGCCGACCAGGCCAATGGTCTGGCCCTGGCTGACGTTCTGGCCTTTTTGCACCATCAGTTTGCTCAGGTGGGCGTAAACCGTTTCGTGGCCGTTGCGGTGTTTGACAAATACCACGTTGCCGTAGCCGTTTTGTACGCCGGAGAACTCGACCACACCGTCACCCACGGTACGTGCGGGTGTGCCCGTGGCTGCGGCAAAATCGGTGCCCAGGTGCGCGCGCCAATTTTTCAGGATGGGGTGAAAACGCATGGAAAAACCGCTGCTGATGCGGGAGAACTCCACCGGCGAACTCAGGTAGGAGCGGCGCAGGCTTTTGCCGTCCAGGGTGTAATAAGCCCCTTTATGGGCTGTGCCTGTTGCGTCCTGGCCTGGCGGCTGGAACCACATGGCCTGGTAGGCTTTGCCGTCGTTGACGAACTCGGCCGACAACACCCGGCCGGTGCGCAAGGCCTCGCCATCGGCTTCCAGGGTTTCATACACCACATTGAAGCGGTCACCTTTGCGCAGGGCACGGCGGAAATCAATGTCACTGGAGAAAATTTCTGCCACCTGCACGGCCACACCGTCGGGAATACGGGCGTCATCGGTCGCGGCGAACAGCGAGGTCTGGATGCTGCCGCTGGCCAGCCGGTTGGAGCTGACGTAAGGCGCGGTTTCCACACGTGAGACCAAGCCGGTGGCGCTGCGTTCGATCACCAG
This sequence comes from Polaromonas potterensis, assembly GCF_033446725.1. NCBI lineage: Bacteria > Pseudomonadati > Pseudomonadota > Betaproteobacteria > Burkholderiales > Comamonadaceae > Polaromonas > Polaromonas potterensis. The sequence goes on from NZ_JAWQLX010000016.1 coordinate 17,996, forward strand.
GCGTTTGAACTGTGTTTCGTCGTCGGTAGGCCAGCGCATGCTGAGCTTGAGCAATTGCTGGCTGTCGCTGGCTTCTGCCGTGACGGTTTTGCCGGGGCGGCCTGCCAAGACCAGCCGGGCGTTTTCATCGCTGCGCAAAAAGGCGGCTGCGGCCGTGTCGTCGATGTTCAGGCGCTTGAGCAAGGCATCCGCGGTGTCGCTGCTGCGTGTGGTTTCGGTGCGAAACAGCTTGAAGCGGAAATCACCGAGGGCTTCGGTCTGGCTTTCTGTCGGCAAGCTCTGCACGGCTTCCAGAATCTGGCGCACAGGTAGATCCGAGGCATCGGGCGCCAGTGGCGCGACGCCAAAAGCGGTGACACCTGTGCCCAAAAGCAAGGCGGCCAAGCTACCGGTGATTCGTTTGGGGTGGCGACGCAGAAAACTGGCAACGGCTTGCAGGCCGCGTGAGAGATCGTTTTTGATCAAAACTGGAATTCCCAACTTATATAGGCATCAGGCTGCGGTCAGCAGCCTGATAACAACTGGCGGTGGTGTTGCGCGGCCACAAAATACGGGGGCGACGGGCAACAACTTAGAATCGGTTTGCAATTTGCGGGCCAGTTGATACAGGGGCCCGGCATGGCGAAACAGCGATTATATCTGTCGGACAACTGCCCGACATGTGAAAAACCCTTATGAATCAAGAGCTTGTTACAAACTACCCAGTGACTGACCGTGTAAAGATGGCCCTGGCCGTCTCTCTGCGAGGCTGCGAAGAGTTGATCCCCCAGGACGAATGGGTCAAAAAACTGGCGCGCAGCGAAGCTACGGGCGTGCCGCTGCGCATCAAATTGGGGCTGGACCCGACCGCGCCGGACATCCACATTGGCCACACAGTGGTGCTGAACAAGATGCGCCAGCTCCAGGATCTGGGCCACACGGTCATTTTCCTGATTGGCGATTTCACCTCCTTGATTGGCGATCCATCCGGCCGCAACGCGACCCGACCGCCGTTGACGTCCGAGCAGATCAAGGTCAATGCCGAGACCTATTACCGGCAAGCCAGCCTGGTGCTGGACCCGGCCAAAACCGAAATTCGTTACAACAGCGAGTGGAGCGAACCCCTGGGCGCCACCGGCATGATCCAGCTGGCGTCCCGCTACACGGTCGCCCGCATGATGGAGCGCAACGACTTCAACGACCGTTTCAAGGCCGGCACACCTATCAGCGTGCATGAGTTTTTGTACCCGCTGATGCAGGGTTATGACTCGGTGGCGCTTCAATCCGACCTGGAGCTTGGCGGCACCGACCAGAAATTCAACCTGTTGATGGGGCGCCACCTGCAGCAGGAATATGGCCAGGAACCGCAGTGCATCCTGACCATGCCGCTGCTCGAAGGCCTGGACGGCGTCGAGAAGATGTCCAAAAGCAAAAACAACTACATAGGCATTTCCGAAGAGCCCAACACCATGTTCGCCAAGGTGTTGTCGGTTTCCGACGTGTTGATGTGGAAGTGGTACACCTTGCTCAGCTTCAAAAGCGAGGCCGAGATCGCGGCCCTGAAAAAAGAAGTCGAGGCGGGCCGCAACCCCAAAGACGCCAAAGTGGCGCTGGCCAAAGAAATCACCACGCGCTTTCACAGCGCCGCGGCGGCAGATGCGGCCGAACAGGACTTCATCAACCGCAGCAAAGGCGGCGTGCCGGATGAAATCCCCGAAGTGTCGCTGTCTGGCGCCCCGCTGGGCATTGGTGCCGTGCTCAAGGCCGCAGGCCTGGCCAGCTCGGGCGGGGACGCGACCCGGCTGATTGAAGGCGGGGGCGTGCGGGTGGATTCCAGCGTGGTGAGCGACAAGGCCCTCAAGCTCAATGCCGGGACTTATGTGGTCCAGGTCGGCAAACGCAAGTTTGCGCGGGTGACGCTGGCCTGAAATCAGGGCGCCGGTGTTGCCAGCGGTTTGCCCTTTTCAACCACATACACACCGACCAGCTTGATCGGAACGGCCGCGTTGTTGTGGGCGTCATGCACCACGCCGGCTGGCACCACAAAGGACTCGCCGGCCTTGACCTGACGCGGGGGCTGCCCGTCAACCAGCAGCGTGGCCTCGCCTTCCAGCACATAACTGATTTCGTCGCCGGGATGGGTATGGCGGCCGGCCTTGGCACCGGGCGCAACATCCACACGGGCAATCACGGCTTCGCGGCCGGGCACGGAAACATCCGCCTTGCCGACCATGACACGCGTCAGGCCAGAAGCCTGTGCAAAAAGGCCGCCGGCCGCCAAGGTTAGCAGGCCGCCAAGCACGAAGATGGTGCCGCGTTTGTGAAGTTTCATCTTGTCTCCTCGGGGGTGAATCGCGCGCAGCCGGATGCTGCGCGCCTTCATCCTAGCGGCGCGGGTCCGCGGCCGACCCCGGGAACAACCCTCGGCGTCGCTTCAGCGAGCGTTAACGCGCACCGGCCTGTTCCAGCATCCGCACCATCTCACGGTAGCCACGGGATTTGGCCAGCTGCAGCGGTGTGTTGCCCTGGCGGTCGGTCAACTGCAGGTTCGCGCCCGCGGCGATCAAGGCATGCAAGGTTTCCTGGTGGCGCGGCCCGCCGTTTCCCAGCACGATGGACTCGATCACGGCCGTCCAGTGCAGGTTGTTGACGTGGTCCAGCGGTGCGCCAGCCATGATCAGCTGTTTCACCACGCCGTCGTGGCCCAGGTGGGCGGCGGCGATCAGGGCGCTGCCGTCGTAGCGGCTGGTGATTTGTTGGGCGCTGGCACCCAGTGCCAGCAACACACGCAAGGTTTCTTCGTCGTCGGCGACCGAGGCGATGGTCACGCCGTCGTACCTGTCCTTGTCCAGCAGGTTGATGTTGGCGCCCGCTTTCGCCAGCGCGCTGATTGCGCCTGCTTGTTTCGCAAAAGTCGCCACATGTAGCGGTGTGCGGCCGTTGCCATCGCGGGCATCCAGCTCGGCTTTGGCGGCGACGAGTTTTTCAATTTTGGCCAGGTCGCCCTTGTGGGCGGCGGCGTGTAGGCCTTTGTAGGCGGCCACTTCCGTGGCGCCCGGGGCGACCTGGGCCGCCGCGGGCAGGGCCGCCAGAGTCAGCAGCCCGCAGGCTGCGACCAACACCAGGTGGCTCAGGGGCAGACGAAGCGGGCGGGTGGTCATGGCAGCATCCTTTCGGGGTTTATTTCAACTGGTCCTTGACCTTGTCCAGCGCGGCCACGGCGCAGGCTTCGTCCAGGTGGCCACCGGGTGCGCCACCCACACCGACGGCGCCTATGGTGTCATTGCCGACCTTGACCGGCACGCCGCCGCCCAAGAGCAAAAAGCCGGGGATATCGGTCAGGTTGGCGGCGCCGGGGTTTTTCTGCGCGCCTTCCATCATGGCCAGCGTGGTGTTTTTGGCGGAGGCCGAGGTGAAGGCTTTCTGCAGGCTGGCGGCCAGGGTGTGCGGGCCGGCATTGTCAGCGCGTTGTACGGCGCGCACGGTGCCGGCGCGGTCCACCACGGTCACGCCCACGGCATAACCATTGGCCGTGCAGGCGGCGACGGTGGCGGCAGCGATCTGGTTGGCCAGCTCCAGGGAGATGTTTTTCTCGGTGCGCACGCCCTGGGCGCTGGCAGCGGCGGCCACGAGGGACAGGGCAAGAGCGGAAATTTTGAAAACGTTGCGCATGTGGTGTTCTCCATTAATTCTGTGTGAAACGGTTCAATCAACCGTGGAAGAACTTTAAAAAATGGTGACACCTTTGCCCATTCGTAGGGCTACGCGCCGGGTTCCGTAAAACTACGGAGTAAGGCTGTGCCGCTGAATCGGCTGCGTCAGGGCTTGGCGTCAACCAGCGCAGCGTAATGCCGTATCAGCTGCGCCAGCGACTCGGCCTCCAGCTTGGCAAACAGGTTGGCGCGGTGGGTTTCCACGGTGCGCGGCGAGACATCCAGCGCACGACCGATTTCCTTGTTGGTCAGCCCGGCAACGATCAGGCCTAAGACCTCGCGCTCGCGCTCCGTCAGTTGGGCATAGCGTGCCTGTGCGTGTTGGTCGATCTTGTTCCGTTCACGCGACTGGACATGTTGGCGCACGGCGTTTTGCAGCGCTTCCAGCAGTTGCTCGTCGTTCACGGGTTTTTCCAGGAACTCCGCGGCCCCGGCCTTGAAGGCGCGGCGGCACATCTCCACCGTGCCGTGGCCGGTCAGCATGATGATGGGCTGGTCCACGCCCTGGGCGATGAGGGTGTCGAGAATGCTCAGGCCGCTCACGCCGGGCATACGCACGTCCAGCACGATCGCGCCTATGGTTTGCCGGTCGAAGTCCTGCATGAATACCTGCGGATCGGCCCAAGGCTGTACACGCAGGCCGACGGTGCCGATCAACAAAGCCAGGCTGCTGCGCACGGCGTCGTCGTCGTCAATCAGGTGGATGACCGGTGACAGCGTGGCTGCCGTTGTACTGCTTGCGCTCATGCTGTGGTTCCTGAGGGCGTCGTTGCCAGCGGCAGGCTCAGACGGAATTCCGCGCCCTGTGGTGCGAGCTTGTGGGCGCTCAGCGTGCCGCCCATGTTGCTGACCAGGGTCTCGCACAAGCTCAGGCCCAGACCCAGGCCGCCAGCCCGGGTGGTGAAGAAGGGTTCAAAAATACGCGTCAGCAGTTCAGGCGGGATGCCGGGGCCACTGTCGCGCACGCTCAATACGCTTTGGTGTTGGTCCTCGCGCAGCGTCAGCGTGAGCTGGCGTTGGGGTGCGGCCACCTGCTCCAGCGCCTGCAAGGCGTTCATCAGCAGGTTGTGGATGACTTGTTCCAGCGCCACCGGGTCCGCCAGGACAGCGCCTGGCTGGCCGGCCGATTCGATCTCCGGCAGCACGACGTTGCGGCGCCTGAATTCGGGCTCCAGCAGGTAGAGCGCATTGCGCACGGTGTCCTGCAGCAACACCGGCCGAACCTCACCGGCCAGCTCCGGCCGTTCGATGGCGCGGCGCAGGCGTCCCACCACCTCGGACGCCCGTCTGGCCTGTTCCACCGCTTGTGCCATTGCCTTGCGCGCTGTGCCAAATTCGGGCGGGTCTTCGTCCAGTAGGCGGCTGGCGGCCTGGGTGTTGGCCAGCACGGCGGTCAGGGGCTGGTTCAACTCATGTGCCAGGCCGGCGGCAAGTTCGCCCAATGAATTCAAACGCGCGACCTGGCCCAGGCGCAACAACTCTTCGGCGCGCCGGCGCGCCGTGCGCTGGCGCAGCACCGCCATCCACGCACCCAACAGGGCCGCAACCAGCGCCGCCCAGGCTGACATTTCACCCCAGGGCAGTTCAGCCCAGCCGACCTGGCGAATGGCGACCACGTCAAAAGGCTGGCTCTCGGTGGCCAGGTGTTTGTGAAAGTCAAAACGCCAACCGGTACCGGCGAGTTGCCCGGGCTGAAGCAGGAAACTTTGACCGCCATAGTCCAGGCTGACACGCACCGGGCTGTGTTCGGGCTGCATGGGCCACTCGCTCCAGGGCACGGTGCTGCGCAGGTCAATCAGCAAGGCATAACTGGTGGAGTCGGCGCCCAGCACCAACTGGTAGCGGCCTGTGCTGAAGTCCACATCGGCCAGTTCCGCGTGGCGGCTCTGGCGTGATTTTTCTTCGGCCAGGCGTAGCTTGTCCTGCGGCCAGGCGGCGCCCGGATCGCGTCGTTGCACCGCGAGGATTTGTGGGTAGACCGACCCCAGGCGCTGCTCGGGCTGGATGGAAGACGAGCTGTCGCGCTGGGGCTGCAGCAAGGCCAGCGTGGCCATCACCGCGTCATGTTGCACCACACGCTGGCTGAGCAGGCGGTGGGCAATACGCATGTCGGTTTCAAAGGCCTCGCGTGATTGGGTGAGCGCCAGGCGGCCCAAGAGCAGGCAGCCCAGGGCCGTGATCAGGCCCCAGGCCAGGAGCCATGGCCAGCGACGTTGCAGCGTATTCAACATGCCGCATTTTTGCATGCTGAATCGCCGGGCGGCTCAGGCGCAGCGCGCGGAGGCTGCTGCGTGGGTATGAGTCGCTTCTGTTTTGATAGCTGCTTGCGCAGATGGAATAAGGGCCACAGCCCTTTTTTTATCTAACCTCGATGACCACACGCCGATTGCGCGGCTCTTCCGTCTCGTCGGGTGTCGGTATCAGCAACTCGCGTTCGCCGCGTCCGGCGGCCTCGATACGCAGCGCAGGAAAGCCGCGGCCAATAAACATCTGCTGCACCTCCTGGGCGCGCAGGCGCGACAAGGCATCGTTGCCCGGACCCGGCCCCACGGTGTCGGTGTGGCCGGTGATCACGATGTCGCCGCCACTGCGCGCCAGCGCGTCCGCCAGGGCCGCGTCCATGGCTTGCTGCGATTCAAGGGTGAGCGCGGTGCCACCGATCTCAAAGTGCACGATGTAACGCCCCGGTTTGGGCGGACGCATGTCAAACAGGCTGGCATTGTCGGCCCGGAGTTTGGCCGGGTCGACCTTGTCGAGCCGGGGCGCGCCGGTGGAATGGGTCAGGGCGATGGCGCGCTGATAGGGCTGGGACAAAACCCGTTCACCGCCCTTGGCGTGGACGGCCACCGCCGAGGGCTGGCCATCGTCTTGCGGCAGCAACACGACACGCGTGCCCGGCGAGGTACAGGCCGCCAGCAGTGCGCTGAATCCCAGCAGCCAAAAGACGGTGAAAAATGGAGGACGTTGATCGGCCATCAGATCGGGTCGGCCTGAACGATGAAATCCGTACCGCGAATGCCGACGTAGGCAGACCCGGTGTCGATGCGCACGGCTTCGGGCTCGGTCTTGCCGAGCAGGCCGGTCAACATGCGCATAGACCCCTGCAGCAGGCTGACCAGCAGATTGCCTTTGTGTGTCACGGCGTCAAATTGAAAAGCCTTGAGATCCAGTTGTGAGACCGGACCCAGCACCATCACCGTGCCGTCGCGCAGCACCAGGCTGGCGGCGGCGTCGGCGCCCGTCACGATGCGGTCTGTGGGTAAAACCTGTTCACCGGCGCGGGCCGGCCGTGCGACACCCTTGGCATTGAGCAGGGACACCTCACCCCGCACTGACTTCAAAACGCCGGCATGGATGGCCACCGGTGCGGTGGCCATGACGGGCAGGCCCATGGCTGGTGTGGCGGGTACAACGGTGACGATTTCCTGCGCGAACACGCTGGTGCTCAGTACGACGACGCTGCCCAGCAGTAGTCGGTATTTGTTTTTCATGGGGGCCCTCTGGTCTGGATCACAATATCGTATAGAGGCTTGTCTTGATTTCATTGGGGCCTGCATGGAATTTTCTTGTACTTCGTGAATTGGGTCACCAAAAGGGCGTCATGAATTTATTCTCCTGGCCTTTCTGGACCCCGCAGCGCCTGCTCCTGGCCTCCGTGGTCGTGGCGCTGCTCACCATCGCTCTCAAAACCGGTGCCTGGTACATCACCGATTCGGTGGGTTTGTTGTCCGATGCGATGGAGTCGTTTGTCAATCTGGCCAGCGCGCTGTTTGGCCTGGCCATGGTCACCATCGCGCAGCGGCCGGCCGACGACGAACATCCTTACGGCCACCACAAGGCCGAGTATTTTTCGTCCGGCTTTGAAGGCGTGTTGATCATCGGCGCCGCGATGGCCATCATCTGGGCGGCCGGCCACCGCATCTTGGACCCGCAACCGCTGCAGCAGGTGGGTTGGGGGCTGGTCCTGTCCGTGCTCAGCTCCGGCCTCAACGGCTTGTTGGCCTGGGTGATGTTTCATGCAGCCAAAACGCATCGCTCGATTGCGCTGGAAGCCGATGCCAAACACCTGGTCACCGATGTCTGGACCTCGGCCGGTGTGGTCATCGGTATTGGCGCCGTGGTTCTGACCGGCTGGTTGTGGCTGGACGCGCTGGTGGCGATCGGTGTGGCCCTGAACATCCTGTGGGAAGGTGGCAAACTGATCTGGCGCTCGTCCCAGGGGCTGATGGACGAAGCGGTGGAGCCGGAGGTGTTGGCCGAGATTCACAAAACGCTGGAAGGGTTTGCGCACCCGACCATCCGTTTTGACCACATGAGCACACGCCGCGCAGGTCAGCGGCGTTTTGTCGATTTACACATGCACATGCCGGCCAGTTGGTCCCTGGGTCGTGCGGCGGCCGTGCGTACCAGCGTCGAGCAGGCCTTGATGAGCGCCGTGCCCGGCCTGCGGGCTACCATCCAGTTGTTGCCGTCCGACGTGGAGGCGCACTTTGATGATGAGAAGGATTTGATGTGAACAGCGTGATTCAGCGCGTCGGCCAGGCGCGTGTGCTGGTGGGGGGAGAAGTTGTTGGCGAGATTGGCGCCGGCCTGCTGGTCTTGTTGTGCGCCGAACGCGGCGACAGCGAGGTGCAGGCCGACAAGTTGCTGGCCAAAATTTTGAAGCTGCGAATTTTTTCAGACGAAGCCGGCAAGATGAACCTGAGCGTGCAGGACGTGAACGGCGGCCTGCTCATCGTGAGCCAGTTCACCCTGGCCGCCGATGTGTCGGGCGGCAACCGGCCCAGTTTCACCAACGCCGCCGCACCCGATGAAGGGCGCCGGTTGTACGACTATTTTGTGGCGCAGGCCCGGCTGGCCCATCCCGTGGTGCAGACCGGGCAGTTTGCGGCCGACATGCAGGTGCACCTGGTCAACGACGGGCCGGTGACGATTCCACTCCGGGTGGCGTAGCGCTTGTTGTCGGGATGGCATTGACCGCGTCGTCCACGCTCCAGAACATCGACACGACCGCCGGAGAGATGTCTGTGAGGCCGGCGCGCAGCAGCGCCTCGCGCGGCCTGTCCTTGACGCGTGCCAGCAACAGCGCCACCCCTTGCTGCTTCAGGCCGACCACGAATTCTCCGAGCGCTTCCACCGCCGTGCTGTCCAGGTCGTCGCAGACCTCCAGGCTGAGCACCACGGCGCGGGCCGCGCTGGCCTCGGCGCGTTGGCGCACCACCTGGAAAATGCGTTCCGCATTGGCAAAAAACAGGGGCTCTTCAGGGCGCATGATCAGGGCGCCCGCGACCGGGGTGGCGTTGGCATGGCGTGACCGGTCAATGTAGTCGCGTGTTCCGGGCAACTGGCCGAGTTCCGTGACAATCGGCTGCGCAAAACGCCGCATGGCCAGCAGCAGCGACAGGCCCACGGCCAGCAGCATGCCAAACAACACGCCGAACAGCAGCACGCCCAAGGCTGCGGCCCCTGCCAGCCAGGCGTCCCCGCCCAGGTGCAGGCTGGCCAGCACCGCACGTGGCCACAGATTGTGCGAAAGAATGCCGATCACCACGGCGGCCAGCACCGGCACGGGCAGCAGCGCAATTCCGGGCCGGGCCAGCCACAACAGCAGCGCGAGTGCCAACGCAGCGGCCACCCCCGCCCATCGGCTGCGGCCACCGGCGGCGTGGTTGGCCGATGCGGCCGAGAAACCCGCGCCCACCGGCAGGCCTTGCACCAGGCCGCTGGCGACATTGGCGGCACCCAAGGCCAGCAGTTCGCGGTTGGCATCGACCTTGTCGCCGTTTTGCAGGGCCAGTGAGCGCACCGAGCCCCAGGATTCGGCAAACAGGATCAGGAGCAGGGCGGGTGCAATTTCCGTGGCGCGCAGCCAATGGTCGGTGCTCATGTTGGGCAGACGCCAGGACAGGGCTTGCCAGTGGATGTCGCCCACCAGCGTCACATCGCGTGCGCCCAGGTCCAGGCCGGCCGAGGCCATGACACCCAGGACCAGCACCACCAGGGAGACCGGCAGAAAGCGCCAGCGCTGCATCCCGTGGTAAAGCCCCAGCCACAGCAGCAGTGCCGCCGTGCCCAGCAGCAGGCTGGGCAGATGGGTTTGGGGGGCGGCGATGAGCAGGTTCCAGACCAGTGGGCCGAACTGGGCGCCGCTGGCGTGTACACCCATCAGCAATGGCACCTGCTTGAGCATGATAGTGAGGGCCAGCGCCCAGGCAAAACCGCGGAGCACCGGTCGCGAAATAAACGCCCCCAGAAAGCCCGCGCGCAGGGCCGCGGCCGCCAGGAACAAGGCCCCGGTCAGGCTGACCAGCGTATAGCCCATGACCGGTCCGCCTATCGCCGCCGCCGAAGCAAATACGGCGGCCGCGGACGAGGTGGGCGCCACCACGGCAAAACGGCTGGTCCCGAACCAGGGGTAGAGGCACAAGCCGATCAAGGCGGCCAGCAGCGCGTGCATGGGCGCCACGCCGGCAATCGCGGCATAGGCCACAGACTCTGGCAGCAGCACTCCGGCCACCGAGATGCCCGCCAGCAGGTCAGCCCACCAGGTGTTTCGCGGGGATGCGGACTGGGCCGTGGTCACGAAACGACGTGGTGGGTCGGGTCAGGGGCTAGGCGACCAGCGGCGTGGCCACACCCGACCAACCCGGCAGGTGTGCGGCTTCGGGGCTGTGACACAAAGTGAGCGCCTGTTGCAGCCCGGCATCCGGATCGCGCTTCACCTGCTTGGCGCTGATGCGGCGGCGAAAAAAGTCGGCCCACAAAAATTCCACGAATGGCGTGGCGTCCTTGGGGAAGCCGCCGGCATGGCGCACTTCCCCGGCCAGGCTGCGGTAGGGGTCGTCCTTAAGCTGGTCCAGGGTTTTGGGCAGTTCGGCCATGGTTCGGCGGCGGCCGCGTCCATCGTAGGGGTGAACCCACTGGTGGTGGTCCATCACGGTCCAGAACTCGTCCTTGTCCAGCAAACTCAAGTCCTTGAGCAGCACCACAAAACTCTGGTTCACGCCTTCTTCCAGCAGTGCCAGCCCCAGGTGGTGGTGATCGACGATGTAGAAGTTGTCATTCGGGCCACGCACGGCGGGAAACCAGTGGTTGTCCAGAAACTGCTTGCGCTGGGTTTTGCCCATGCCGCTCCACAAGCCTCGTTTTTCCTCGACTTCTGCGTAACCCACCGTGATCTGGGTGGGGCGCAGTTTGCGCAAGTCGGTTTTGAACAGGTGTTGGTGGTGCGTGTGCATGGCCTCAGTCCTTGGGGTGTGTGACTAATACGGATTCTTGAAACCCAGTCCCGCGAGCACCCGGGTCTCCAGGGCTTCCATTTCTTCGGCATCCTGCTGGCCGGTTTCGTGGTCGTAGCCCTGCGCGTGCAGGGTGCCGTGCACCAGCAAATGCGCGTAATGGGCTTGCAGCGTTTTTTTGTTGTCCTTGGCCTCTTTGGCCACGACCGGTGCGCACAACACCAGGTCGGCGGTGACGACTGGTGCTTGTGTGTAGTCAAAGGTCAGCACATTGGTGGCGTAGTCTTTTTGCCGGTAGTCGCGGTTCAGCGCCTGGCCTTCTTCGGCGTCCACGATACGCACGGTGATCTCCGCATCGTTTTCCAGCGCGTGGCGTATCCAGCGGGTCACGCTGTGGCGGGGCAGGGCGGCGCGGTGCCGGGCGGCGTCTTTCAAGTCGCCGAACTGCAGCGAGAGTTGCAGGTGCTTAAGAGCCATTGCGGCTCCTGGTCCGGCCGGGGCGGGCGATAGGCACGACCGAATCAGTAGCATCTTCGGTGCTGTCTTTCCCTTTGTAGCCGTCGTAGGCATCCACGATACGCGCCACCAGCGGGTGCCGCACCACGTCGGCGCTGGTCAATCGGGTGATCGCAATACCCTTGACCCGTTTGAGCACACGTTCGGCATCCACCAGCCCGCTGAGCTGGGTGCGCGGCAGATCGACCTGGCTGACGTCGCCGGTCACCACGGCCTTGGCGCCGAAACCGATACGCGTCAAAAACATCTTCATCTGTTCGGGCGTGGTGTTTTGCGCCTCGTCCAGGATCACAAACGCATGGTTCAAGGTGCGGCCGCGCATGAAGGCCAGCGGCGCGATTTCGATCTGCTGACGCTCAAAGGCTTTTTGCACACGCTCAAACCCCATGAGTTCGTAGAGCGCGTCGTACAGCGGACGCAAATAGGGGTCGACTTTCTGGTTCAGGTCGCCCGGCAAAAAGCCCAGGCGTTCGCCGGCTTCCACCGCCGGTCGTGTCAGCACAATGCGTTGCACCGCGCTGCGCTCCAGCGCATCCACCGCGCAGGCCACGGCCAGATAGGTTTTTCCGGTGCCGGCCGGGCCTATGCCGAAGGTGATGTCGTGGGTGGCGATGTTTTCCAGGTAAACGCCCTGGTTCACCGTGCGAGCGCGCAAATCGGCGCGGCGGGTGGACAGCGCCATCGCGCCGTCAGGCGCCACGCTCAGGGCGGTGTCGCCGGCCAGCATCAGCTGCACGATTTCTTCGGGAATCGGGCGCTGCGCGATTTCGTACAGGGCTTGCAAGACCTCCAGCGCCTGGTTGGCGCGGACCTTGGTGCCGTCTATCTTGAACTGCTCAAAACGGTGCGCAATCGTGACCTGCAACGCCGCCTCGATGGTGCGGATGTGGCCGTCCAGGGGACCGCACAAATGGCCCATGCGGGTGTTGTTCGGCGGCGTGAAGGTGTGGCGGAGAATCAAAAGCGTGTTTTCCTGGAGGCTTTTCAGGCAGGGATCGGGTTTGGCGGGCGCCAGCCGTGATTGTCCCTCCATATTTAAGTCAGTGCTGACTGATAAGATTTGCCCATGATCGGACGAATAAGTGGCCTGCTGGCCGAAAAAAACCCGCCGGAGCTTCTGGTGGACTGCAACGGTGTCGGTTACGAGGTGCTGGTGCCCATGAGCACCTTTTACAACCTGCCCGGTCTGGGCGACAAAGTCAGCCTGTTGACCCATTTTGTGGTGCGCGAAGACGCCCAAATCCTGTACGGTTTTGGCTCGGCCAATGAACGGGCAGCCTTTCGCCAGCTGATCAAGATTTCCGGCGTTGGCCCGCGTACCGCGCTCAGTGTGCTCAGCGGCATGAGTGTGGACGAGCTGGCCCAGGCCGTGACCAGCCAGGAAGCCGGCCGCATCATCAAGGTGCCCGGCATCGGTAAAAAAACCGCCGAGCGCCTGTTGCTGGAACTCAAAGGCAAGCTGGGCGCCGACATGGGCATCCAGGTCAATGTGGCCAACGATGCCCAGTCCGACATCCTGCAGGCGCTGGTGGCCCTGGGTTACAGCGACCGCGATGCCGCGCTGGCGCTGAAAGCCTTGCCCAAAGACATTGGTGTCAGTGACGGTATCAAGCTGGCACTGAAGGCCCTCGCAAAATGAGCGCCATACACGAAGCGACAAACATGCGGAGTTCTGATTCAAACCAGCCAGGGCCGCGGAACCGGCTTAGCCGGGCCGCAGGCGCAGCGGCCCCCCCGGGGGGCAGCGCAGTACACGCAGTGACAAGCGTGGGGGCTTTATGAGCATCCAGACCGACGACTTCGACATGTCGGGCGTGCCGCCGGCCAAACGTGTGATGTCGGCCGCACCGGCATCGCCGAACGAAGAGGCGATTGAACGTGCGCTGCGCCCCAAGTTGTTCGACGACTACGTCGGCCAGTCCAAGGTGCGCGAGCAGCTGGAAATTTTTATAGGCGCGGCGCGCAAACGCGGCGAGGCCATGGACCACGTCTTGTTGTTCGGCCCGCCCGGTCTGGGCAAAACCACGCTGAGCCACATCATTGCGCATGAGCTGGGTGTGAACCTGCGCCAGACCTCGGGTCCGGTGCTGGAAAAACCCAAAGACCTGGCGGCGCTGCTGACCAATCTCGAAAAAAACGACGTGTTGTTCATCGACGAGATCCACCGTCTGAGCCCGGTCGTTGAAGAAATTTTGTACCCCGCGCTGGAGGACTACCAGATCGACATCATGATCGGCGAAGGCCCGGCGGCGCGCAGCATCAAGCTTGATTTGCAGCCCTTCACACTGGTCGGCGCGACCACACGTGCCGGCATGTTGACCAATCCGCTGCGTGACCGTTTCGGCATCGTCGCGCGGCTGGAGTTTTATTCCGCCGACGAGCTGGCCCGCATTGTCAGGCGCAGTGCCGGCCTGCTGAATGTGCCCATGGATACCGAAGGCGGTTTCGAGATCGCCCGCCGCTCACGCGGCACGCCGCGTATTGCCAACCGATTGCTGCGCCGCGTGCGCGACTACGCCGAAGTCAAGGGCACGGGCCAGATCACCCTGGCGATTGCCAACAAGGCGCTGGCCATGCTGGACGTGGACCCGCAAGGGTTTGACGTGATGGACCGCAAACTGCTGGAGGCGGTGATTCACCGTTTTGACGGCGGGCCGGTGGGCCTGGACAACATCGCCGCCAGCATCGGTGAAGAGCGCGACACGATTGAAGACGTGATCGAGCCTTATTTGATCCAGCAGGGCTTTTTGCAACGCACGCCGCGCGGGCGCATCGCCACACTGGCGGCTTACCGGCACTTGGGCGTGACGGCGCCGGCCAACCGGCAGGATGGCGGCTTAGACCTGTTTGTGTCCTGACGGGCGCACGGGCCGGGCGTGGCTGGCGATCAGGATTTGCGCCACGTAATAGGTGCCCAGTACCCACAACTGCGCCAGCGGCAGCGGCTGCACAAAACGGTTGGTCGCCAGCAAGGCATCACTCAGCATAAAAAAGCCGGCACCCACGGCGACGGCGACCGAGGCCTTGTCGCGCAGCACCAGTGCGCGGCCTATGGCCTGCGCCGCCATCAGGGTGATCACCAGCACATAGGCGGCCACCGCGCCCTTGAGCACGGGGCTCAGGCTGGGCCATAAAAAAGCGTACATGGCCAGGCCGGTGGCCAGCGTGAGCCACAAGGTCCGGCGGCTGGGAAACCAGGCCACCCCTTGCCGAAGCAGCGCGATGTAGAACAGGTGGGCCACCAGAAAGGCCAGCAGCCCGGGGATGAAATAACCCGGGACCATCAGCAACACGTCGCCGGCCAGGCTGGCGGCCAATGCGGCCAGAAGATACGCGTCAAATCGGCCTCTAGCCCAGAATGGACGGGCGCGAGCAGCTACCAAAACCATAGCGAGCAGCAGGGTCAAGGGTTTCAACACCAGGTGTATCTCACGCAAGCCCAGCGCCGCGCTGGCCGTGACCAGGGCGGCGGATTCGATCAGCAACACTTGCAGCATGCTTAGCCGGCCCTGCAGCAGGCCGCCCACGCTCCACAAACCGGCCAGCAAGGCCAGCAACCAGATCACGCGCGGCACCAGGGCCATGGCCTCGGCATACCAAAGGTAGGCGATCACGCCCCACAAAAGCAGCCCAAACTGCAGGACGCCAAACCAGCGCACGGTCTGGCTCAGCGGGGGATGAAAAACTTCCAGTTGGGTCATGTCGAAAGGTGTCTTGGGAAACCGCCCCGCCACATCGGCCGGCCGCCAGCCCGGCGGTTTGAACCAGACGCGTAGCTTGTCGCCCCAATTTTTCGCGTGCCAGCTGTCTTTGAGCAGGCTCCAGTAGACCTCGGTATTGGCCCAGAGCGGGTCCCAGCTGTTGAGCGGGCTGCGCGTGCCGTAGACACATTTTTCGTCTTCTTCCTTGAAGCTGCCGAACAAGCGGTCCCAGATGATGAGGATGCCGCCGTAGTTGCGGTCCAGGTAGCGGTCGTTGACCGCGTGGTGCACGCGGTGGTTGGAGGGTGAGCAGAACCAGCGGTCAAACCAGCCCAGCTTGCGCACATGTTCGGTGTGTACCCAGAACTGGTAAAGCAGGTCGATCAGCGCAACGATGCCAAACAGCAGCGGCGGCACGCCGGCCACGGCCATGGGGATGTAAAAAATCCAGCCCAGCAGGGCGCCGCTGCTGGTTTGCCGCAGGGCGGTCGAGAGGTTGTAGTCCTGGCTCTGGTGGTGCACCACGTGGGCGGCCCAGAACACCGCAGATTCATGGCCGGCGCGGTGCAGCCAGTAATAACAAAAATCGTAAAACACCAGCGCCAGCAGCCAGCCATACCAGTGGTTCCAGAACTCGGCGTTGGGAAACAGCGCGACCGAGGCATAAATCGAGGTGTAAATGCCAACCCGCAGCAGCCGTGTGAACACCGCGCTGAGCTGGCTCAACATGCCCAGGCTGAGGCTGTTGACGGCGTCGTTCAGACGGTAGGTGTTGCGGCCTTTGACATAACCCCAGGCGAACTCCAGCACGATCAGCAGCAGGAAAAACGGGACGGCGAGGACGATGATCTGGCTTGAGTTCATCCCGCGATTCTGGCCTGACTCAGGTCAACGCGCCTCTGGCATCAACCCTGATGATCGGCTCAAGCTTGCCGTGGCGGTGGCAAGGCAGAAAAACTCGGGCCCACCATATCCCATCCATCGCCGGTCACGTAACATCTCGCACAACCATCCGAGCAAGCGCTGTGATTGGGAGGATAGGCGGCTGGGTGTATGAGGGATGTGGATCATGTGTTCTCAAAAGGTCAGGCAGGCGCGTTGCAGCCAAAGCGCCATGCCAAGCGGGTTGTGGGGCCCGAGGGCGGTTTCACGCAAACGCTGCTTTTTTGTTTATCCCGCCGGATAAGCTGGGACTGTCGGTTTGTTCGACGATCTACATCACGGTAGGCCGCTCAGGTCACTTTTCCCTTTTCTGAAAATTCTAAATGCAAGTTGAACACCGAATCGCCATCGCTGCGTCCCCCGAAACAGTCTTCCGGATATACGAGGATGTCCAGAACTGGCACACGTGGGACCCGGACACAAAACAGGCCTTTCTTGAAGGTCCATTTCGCGTCGGTAGCCGCGGCCGAATCACGCCCTCTAAGGGCATGACCGTTCCAATGGTTCTTACGCAAGTGGTGCCCGGCAGGTGCTTCACGGTCGAGTCGAAGATTCCCCTGTTTCGCATGTTGTTCGAGCACGAGCTCGTCCCCGTGCCAGGAGCGACAGAGGTCGTCCACAGGGTTAGCTTCTCAGGTTTGCTGTCCTTTGTTCTAGGCCCCATGCTGTCCAAGCAACTGAACTCAGGCCTTCCGGTCACACTCCGCAAGCTGAAGGCCCTCGCAGAGGGGGCGGGTGCGGCCTAAGCCATCATATCGAGCGGACATCCAACGACGGGGCACACGATTCGACAGGGCCCCTTCAGCCAAATCGCCTTGACAAGCGCGTTGTGGGGCTTGAGGCGGCTTCATGCAAACGCTGTTCTTTTGTTATATCTCGTCGGATAAACTGGGACAGCCGGTTTATCCGACGATCTATCTCACGTTAGTCCTCAGAACCCATCACCATCACATAACGATATGAGTAGCGTCTTCCTGAGTCATTCGCATGCCGACAAGCCATTCGCCCGCAGGCTGGCCGCCGACCTGCGCGTTGCGGGGCACACAGTTTGGATAGATGAGGCCGAGATCAATATTGGCGACTCTCTGGTCGCGAAGATCCGCGAGGGGATTGATCAAGTCGACTTCGTGGCGGCCATCATCTCATCGGCATCCGTTGCAAGTCAGTGGGTTACACGGGAGCTGGATTTGGCGTCGAATCGAGAGATGCGCGAGAAACGCGTGGTTGTGTTGCCACTTCTCGTTGAACGCGTCCAACTTCCTGGCTTCTTGGACGGAAAGCTCTATGGAGACTTCTGCGACCCCACAGCCTACTCGGCGAGCTTTAATAGGCTCTTACGCGCTCTTGGCCCAGCCATCCCACTCCCGAAGCCGGGAGCAGCGGAATTACGGCAACTTCGAGAGGAACTCGCACAAGCTCAGACCGCCGCGGCGGAACATGCTTCTGCGGCGCGAGCCCATGAGACGATCGCTTTGAAGGGTAAGAGTTCTGCGTTGATTAAGGCGATCAAGGCCGCGAATGAAAAGTTTCCTCAACACGCGCCGATCAATAGCGTGTACGCATTCGAAGTCGGAAGCATGCCTATGACCTTGGACTATCTACTCTGGTGCATCGCCAAAGCCGAGCGCAGGAGCAGCCATCCGATGGACCTCCTCCTCACCATTGAAAACAAGTGGGGAGAAGTAAAGGCAATGCTTGACGCCTACGGCGATGTGCTGCGCGCAACCGAGGCCTAAGCCTCGGTCCGTGACTCAACTTCAACGCTAGCCGTTGCCCCCCATGCTTTCTGATCCTTGGCTCAAGCGCTGGCTACCCCTGGCCGTCACACATGCCGGTGAACGCCCCGTGTTGGAGGTGGGCTGCGGTCACGGTGACGACACGGCCGTCCTCGTCGGCGCCGACCTGAATGTGACGGCGTTTGACCTCTCACGCGCAGCCGTCGCCGTGGCGAAGGCAAGGGTGCCTTCGGCGAGGATTGAGCGCAGAGACATTCGGGACCCTTTCCCCGTCGAAACGCAGGAAGCTGGCCTGGTGGTGGCGAGTCTTTCCCTGCATTACTTCGGGTGGGAAGAGACCCTGTCTATCGTCCAGCGCGTCCGGGAGGTGCTGCGTCCAGGTGGCTTGTTGCTGTGCCGCTTGAACTCCACCGAAGACCATCACTTCGGGGCGAGCGGTCACCAGGAGATCGAGCCCAACTTCTTTCTTGTTAATGGCGAACCGAAGCGCTTTTTTGACGAGACTTCCGTCAATTCTTTGTTCGCCACCGGCTGGCGGCGCCTGTCGCTGGAGCACTTCGTGACTCGCAAGTACGTCAAGTCAAAGGCCTTGTGGGAAGTGGTGCTAACAAGAGACGGGTAACGCCAAGGTTATACGACCACACCGCTGCCAGCTAGCCATAGAGGCTCCTGCGCAATCAGGTCAACGCGCCTCTGGCATCCACCTTGATGATTTGTTCGACCGTGCCATGTTGCAGGCCGCCGCGCACCCCCAGCAGGTGGTCGTGCAGGTTCACCGTGGGGTCGCAGTGGCCGGGGATCAGCCAGACTGTGTCGCCCAGCGCCGGCAACACCGCGCCGCGCAGGATGCCGTGTTCGTCGCCGCCATTGGCGTATTCCAGGTCCAGCCCGTGTACCGCCGGCAAGCCGGAGTCGATGGCGTGGCTTTTGTGGCCGGCGTCCACCACCGCGTGGCTGGCACTCACACTCATGACCTGGCTTTTGACAAACAGCGCATGTTCAAACTGCGGTTGGGCCGGGTCGCGTTCGTTGTCCGCGTAGTCGCGGTCCATGAAGAGGTAGGAGCCAGCCTGCAACTCGCCATACACGCCGCTGGCGGTTTCCAGCGAGAAGGTGCCCGTGCCTGCGCCGGTGACCAGGGGTACAACATGGCCGGCAGCTTGCAGGGCGGCCTGGGTGGCCTGCACATGGTTGACGACTTGCGCGATGCCGCTATGCCTATCGCTGACCGAGCGGAAATGCTGGGCGCGGCCATGGTAGGCCTGCAAGCCGCCAAACTGCAGCGCCGGGTGTCTGGCGATTTCAGCCGCCAGCGGCACGGCGGCGGCGCCAGGTGTCAGGCCGCAGCGGCCGTGGCCCACATCGATCTCGATAAAAACGCGAATGACGGTGTGCTGACCGTGTGCGGCCCGCGCCAGGCGCTGCAGGCCTTCCAGGCTGTCCACGGCGATGGCCAGTTGGCCGCCCAGCGCTTGCAATTCCTTGGCCAGTGCGACCACCCGTTTGAGCTTGAAGGGCGACACCACCTCGTTGCTGATATAGATGTTGTTCACGCCCAGCGCCGCCAGCGCTTCGGCTTCGGCGGTTTTTTGCACGCAGACACCAACGGCGCCATGGGCCATCTGCAGCTTGGCCAGGGTGGCACTTTTGTGCATCTTGGCGTGGGGCCGCAGCCTGACCTGGTGTTTGGCGGCAAAGGCCGCCATGCTGGCCAGGTTGCGGTCCATCGTGTCCAGGTCAATCACCAGTGCGGGTGTGTCGATGTCAGCGGCAGGTTTGCCCAGCAGGTCAGACAGCAAATACATCAGGTACTCGTTTCATCCAGAGGTTTTTTCAGGGCGGGCGCGTTGTCTAGGTGCTGGGTGTCGGCCCAGCCGACCAGGGAAAAACCATCCGGCGTCCAGAGCAGGCGGTTGATGGCCGCATTGCCCAGCGCCCAGGTGCGCGCGGCCTGCAGCTCCAGTCGGGTGGCGGCGCGGTACAAAACATCCATCACGCCGCCATGGCCGACCAGCACAATCAGTTCGCCCAGATGCCGGGCGGCGAGTTTTTCGGCGGTGCTGACCACACGCTCGCGTAATTGCAACAAGGATTCGCCGCCGGCCGGCGCAAAGTCCGGGTCACGGGTGCGCCAACGCATGGCTTGTTCGGGCAACACGGCTTCGATTTCGGCAAAAGTCTTGCCCTGGAACTCGCCAAAATGCCGCTCGCGCAAACCTTCTTCGGCGCGTACCGCCACGCCGGTGGTCCGGCTGATGGACAGCGCCGTGTCGTAGGCGCGCCCCAGGTCGCTGGCGTAAATCGCGGCAATCGGTTCTTCCGCCAGCGCCTGGCCCAGGCGGCCGGCCTGCCAGCGCCCGGTGTCGTTGAGCCCGACATCGAGCTGGCCCTGGATGCGGGTGTCGACATTCCAGGTGGTTTCGCCATGGCGTATGGCCAGGACACGGGCGGCTTCACTCATTTGGGCATCTCTATGCTGATCCGGCGTGG
Source organism: Polaromonas potterensis (assembly GCF_033446725.1). Classification (NCBI taxonomy): domain Bacteria; kingdom Pseudomonadati; phylum Pseudomonadota; class Betaproteobacteria; order Burkholderiales; family Comamonadaceae; genus Polaromonas; species Polaromonas potterensis. The sequence goes on from NZ_JAWQLX010000016.1 coordinate 38,311, forward strand.
CCCGGCCGGGGGGACTGGGAAGCCGCGCAAGGCGGCGTCAAACATGGCGGCCAGCACGGGCGTGTTGTCCTGCCAGAGCGCTTCGCTGCTGGCGCGGGTTTCGTAAACCACAGCATTGCTGCGCAACTCCCGCATCACGATGCTGAGTTCGCGCCGGTACAAGGGCCGCTCCATGCCGCCGCCCAGTCCGCCGCCAATAAAGATATTCGGGCCGCCATAGGGATAGGCCGCGTAACCCCCATCCCAGCTTGGTCGCAGCACAGGCAGGGTGCTGGCGCTGACCTGGACGCTCAGGGTGGCGGCCGACGGGTTGTGCTGCAGGCCGACTTTGGCGAGTGCTGCCTGGGCCAGGCTCTCCAGTTGCTGCTGCTGTGCATCGGACTGCTGCGAGGGCAGGCGCTCGAAGCGGTAATTGGCCCCCGGCGCGGGTGGCGCCGGTGTCCAGCGGGCAAAGCTGGTGACCTCGCTGTCCACCAGCCGGGTGCTGGCGCAGCCCCCGAGCAGGGCCAGCGTCACTATGAAAACAAGAGCTGTCAGCGCACGTTGCATAAGGCCTTCGGGCATGAATGGCTTAAGGAAAAGGCTACAGGGTCAGAACAGCCAGCCCGGGTCGCACGGGCTCGAAAAACTCTTCCGCATCAAAAGCCTTGTCGCCGTCCGGATCCGGCATGCCGGTGCTGCGCAAGCCCTTGAAGTCGTGTTGTTTGCCGTCCATCAAATGTGAAGGCACGATGTTTTGCAGCGAGGTGAACATGTTCTCGAGACGGCCCGGGAATTTTTTGTCCCACTCGCGCAGCATGTTGCCGACCTGCACACGTTGCAGGTTTTGCTGGCTGCCGCACAAGGTGCAGGGAATGATGGGGAAGTCGCGCACCTGGGCCCACTTGATCAGATCTTTTTCGGGCACATAAGCCATGGGCCGGATCACCACATGTTTGCCGGTGTCGCTGACCAGCTTGGGCGGCATGCCTTTGAGGCGGGAGGCAAAAAACATGTTCAGGAAAAAAGTCTGCAACATGTCGTCGCGGTGGTGGCCCAGCGCGATTTTGGTCGCGCCCAGCTCTTCGGCCACGCGGTACAAAATGCCGCGGCGCAGGCGCGAACACAGCGAACACATGGTTTTCCCCTCGGGGATCACACGTTTGACAATGCTGTAGGTGTCCTGCGTTTCGATGTGATACGGCACACCGAGCTGCTCCAGGTACTGCGGCAGGATGTGGTCGGGAAAACCGGGCTGCTTCTGGTCCAGGTTGACGGCGATCAGCTCGAAGTTGATGGGGGCGCGCTTTTGCAGCTTGAGCAAGATGTCCAGCATCGCGTAGCTGTCCTTGCCGCCCGAGACGCAGACCATGACCTTGTCGCCTTCCTCGATCATGTTGAAGTCAACAATCGCGCGGCCGACTTCGCGGCACAGGCGTTTTTCCAGCTTGTGCTCCTCGCGTTCTATCTTCAGGCCGGTTTTGGCGGTCGTTGCGGTGTCTTCGTTGCTCAGGTCGTTCATCACTTCTTCATTCAATACAGCACTCATGGCTTTACCCCAGGTTGGCGGCGGTGGTGGCTTACCACTGGCCGGTCTCGACGCGAATGGCGACTTCGCAGTCTTCAAAAATTTCAAGTTTGGCAATTTTCACACGCACCCCCAACACGCCGGGCAACAACATCAGCCGGTGCGCGAGTTTGCCGATCAGGCTTTCCAGCAGGTTCACATGGTCGGCCGTGCATTCGTTGATGATGATCTGGCGCACCTTGCGGTAGTCCAGCACATGGTGAATGTCGTCGTCGCTGGGCAGCAAAGGCTGGGTGCCGAGGTTGAGCTCGGCATCAACCTGGATAGGCTGCGGTGCGCGTTTTTCATGATCCAGAATGCCCAGGTTGGCGTCAAAACGCAAACCGTTGAGTGTCAGGATCTGGGTGCCCCGGGTGTTGAACATGATGGCTGGCCGTTGATGGTGTGTGTGTGGGGACGCGCGCTCACATCAGTGAGAAGTCGCGCTCGAATTTCATCAGGTGCTGGCCGCCGTCCACCAGCAAGGTGGTGCCGGTGATGGAGGTATTTTCCAGCGCAAACTTGACGGTGGCGGCCACATCGGCCGGGCTGGACGAACGGCCCAGCGGCGAAAGCTGGTGCAGGGCCTCAAACTTTTCTTTGCTGAGCAAATGGCTGGTCAAGGTCAGTCCCGGCGCCACGCCGACCACCCGCAGTTGCGGGGCCAGGGCGATGGCCAGCATGGTGTTGGCCGCTTCCAGCGCCGCCTTGGACAAGGTGTAACTGAAAAAATCGGGGTTCTGGTTCCAGAGTTTCTGGTCCAGCAGGTTGATGACCGCAAACCGGCCGGTTTGCTCGGCCCCGCCGCCGCTGGCCTGTCGTGCGACCACATGGGCGTGCAAGGCCTGCGCCAGCAAAATGGCGGCGCCGGTGTTGCTGCGCATGTGTTTTTCCAGCGCCGCAAAACCGAAGCTGGCGGCGCTGTCGTGTTCAAAGGTGGAGGCGTTGTTGACCACTGCATCAACCTGGCCGAAGTGGTCAATCACTTGCGGCAGCAGGGCGCGAACTTCGGCTTCATCGTCCAGATTTGATTGGAAATGGGCTGAAGCCCCCGCCAGTCGGGCGCAGTCAGCTACGGTTTTGAGAGCGTCGGCTTCCGATGCCCGGTAATGCACGGCGACCCGCCAGCCGGAGGCAGCCAGCGCCAGCGCGATCTCGCGGCCCAGCCGCTTGGCGGCGCCGGTGACGAGAACAACAGGGGCGGGGGACGCTGGTTTCATGCGGGTGGGGGTGGGTCAGGCTGGGAACGGAGCAATCGCCGACAATCCGGGGGTGAGCACCCCGACCATGACGACACCCCCTAGTTTAACGAGCACCCTGGCCGCGCACATGCGCGGGGCCATTCACGCCGCCGGCGGCTGGATCGGTTTTGACCGCTTCATGGCCCTGGCCTTGTACACCCCCGGCCTGGGGTATTACGCCCATGATTCGCGCAAATTCGGCTGGATGCCCGCCTCGGGCAGCGATTTTGTGACCGCACCCGAGCTCTCGCCACGTTTCGGCCAGGCCCTGGCCCGGCAGGTGGGGCAGGCCTTGCAGGCCAGCGGCACCCACGAGGTCTGGGAGTTTGGCGCCGGGTCTGGCGCGCTGGCACTGCAAATTCTGGAGGCGCTGCCGGAGATCCAGCGTTACACCATCGTGGATTTGTCCGGCAGCCTGCAGGCACGCCAGCGCGAACGCCTGGCCGCCCACGCCGACAAGGTGCACTGGGTCAGCGAATTGCCGGCGCAGATGACGGGTGTGGTGGTGGGCAACGAGGTGCTGGACGCGATGCCGGTGCAATTGCTGGTGCGCACGGACGGTATTTGGCACGAGCGTGGCGTGGCCGTGTTTGAGGACGCTTTTGTGTATGCCGACCAGCCCACCGAACTGCGGCCACCGGTGGACGTCGAAGGGACACACGACTACCTGACTGAAATTCACCCCCAGGCCCAGGCTTTTGTCGCCACCCTGGCCGACCGGTTGCAGACCGGCGCGGTGTTTCTGCTGGACTACGGCTTTCCCGAACACGAGTATTACCACCCGCAGCGCCACATGGGCACCGTCATGTGCCACCGCGGCCATCTGGCCGACGCCGATGCGCTGCAGGACGTGGGCGAAAAAGACATCACCGCGCATGTCAACTTCACCGGCATCGCCCTGGCCGGGCAGGAAGCCGGTTTGCAGGTGCTGGGTTACACCAGCCAGGCCCGGTTTTTGCTGAACTGCGGTGTGCTGAACGGCATGGAAGACGTACCGCTGACTGATCGCGTGATGGTGCAAAAACTCATCAACGAGCATGAGATGGGGGAGCTGTTCAAGGTCATTGCCTTTGTGGTCGATTCGCCGGAGCGGCCTTGGAGTGGGTGGCAGGCGATGGGGTTTGCGGCGGGGGATAGGTCGCATACCTTGTAGGAATACCTGCCGGCGTCACGCTGCGTTGGTGGCTTGCCTCTGACAGTAGGCCTGACTCCCCACGCCCACCCCTAACCCCTTACAGGGACTTCCCACGTAGTCAAGCATTGTTCGTGATAAGTTTTCCTTGGTGACGGTTTTCTTGCTTTGTCGTGAAATTGATGGTGCGAGGCAACG
>NZ_JAWQLX010000017.1:0-31815 GCF_033446725.1 Polaromonas potterensis
CCAACTCGTGTAATCTCGCGCATGGGACTTCTCCTTCATATAGGTTTCAGATTGAATTCAACAACCCAATCTTGGCACTTGATGCCGCTACCGTGAAGTGGGAAGTCCCTTCGTATTCCCCTCAAGCGGAGCGCCAACGTTATATCGCCGTTTAATTTTTTATCTGAGAGGAAATCACTGGCGCCACGGCGCAATCGCTCGCGGCTTGCTACTCACGGGACCTGATCAGTGCAAGGGCGCTCAGGCGGTGGGCTTGGGCGCGCCCACCAATTCGGCGAGCTGGTCGGTGCACTGGCCCCAGCCTTCATGAAAGCCCATTTTTTCATGCGCCTCGCGGTCGGCCACCGACCAGTGCAAGACGCGGGCGGTGTAACGCGTTTTGCTGCCCTCGTCGACAAAGGTTAGCACCACGGTCATGAACGGTTTTTCAGACGGCTGCCACGCTTCGGTGTAGGCGTCGGTAAAAACCAGGCGCTGGTTGGGCACCACCTCCAGGTAGACGCCGCGGCTGGGGAATTCGGTACCGTCGGGGCCGGCCATGACGATCATGCTGGCGCCGCCAGCACGCACATCCAGCTCGGCGCGCGGCGTGCGCCAGGGTTTGGGGGCGAACCACTGTTTGAGCAGTTCGGGCTGGGTCCAGGCCCCGTAAAGCTTCTCGCGCGGGGCGGCGATCAGCCGGGTCAGGACCAGTTCGCGGTCGGAGGCGGGGGCGATGAGGCTTGCGGCAGTCATGCGGTTTTCCTTTCGGTTGGGTTTTACCAAGGCCTTTTCAGGCCTCTCACCTGCACGACGATTAGCGTAGCGCCGTTTCGACAAGCCACGGGAAAAGCCAGGGTAAATACTTGACTGGGTCGCCTGGAACCCAAGCACCAAACGCGTAAACGCTATGCATTTAATAGCTAATGGCGCTCGCCAAATAAGGGCGAAGTGCCGATTTCATGCACAAAATCCGGTTTAACCACGCCTTCTGGCTGGTCAGCCGGTTTTGGCAGGATCGGGCTTGACGCGCGATCCGCGGATGGCCGGTCTGCCCTTACCGGGTCGGCGCTATTGGCAAGTCAGGCGCTACCTGCGCATACTGGCCCGCCAACTCTAACAACCTCAAAGGATGGGACCCATGCGCTACTCCATGACTACCTTCAGCTTTGCCATCGCCACTGCATTTGCGGCCGGAATTGCGGTGTCGCCGTTGGCGCATCACGCGCTGCCCGACGCGCATGCGCAGTCGGCGCCCCTGGCTCCCGCGATGATCGACCTCATGGCGCTCAAGCATGGCGAGATTCCAGCCACACCCAATCCCGAGATGAATGCCCGGGGGCTTGTCAGCACCGACAACGCCACGATTGGCATTCAGTCCGGCAACGTGGCAAAACATATCCATCCCAAAACCGACGAGATCCAGTACATCATCGAAGGCAGCGGCGCGATGTGGCTGGGCGGCGAACGCAAGGAATTCAAACCGGGCACGCTGATCATCATCCCCAAGGGCACGGCACATGGCGGCACCGTGGTGACCAGCGGGCCCGTCAAAGCCCTCGCGATCAAGATCCCGCCGCAGGCCAGGGACGACACGACTTTCGTCAACTGAGTCGCACGCCCGCCGCACGCTGTGGTGCGACCAGCGGCCAGAAGCTCAGCGGCGCCTCGCCAAGCAAGGGACTACGTTCAACGCGCCTTCGGTTTGCGCTTGGTCACAGGCCGGCGTTTTTTGACGACCGGTCGCGGCGCCTCGACCACCTCGGGCGTGGATTCCGGCACCAGCAACACCACCTGCTTGAAGCCCAAGCCCAACATGCCCAGTTCTTCGGCCGCGGCGCGGCTCACATCGATGATGCGGTTGCGGCTGAAAGGGCCGCGGTCGGTGATGCGTACATCCACCTCCCAGCCGTTGACCAGGCTGTGCACCCGCACCATGGTGCCAAAAGGCAAGGTGCGGTGGGCGGCCGTCAGGGCGTGCATATCGTAAATCTCGCCACTGGCGGTGCGCCGACCCTGAAAACCCGGGCCGTACCAGGAGGCAGCGCCGCGCTCGAACTCGCGTGCGGTTTCGCCGGCCAGCAGTTCCGGCCGGGCCGGCTCATCGGCAGGCCGCTCTGCGGGTGACGCGGACTGGCTGGAGGAGGCGCCTGGTACTTTGGGGGCCTTGCCGCTGCGTGGCGCGGGCACGGTGGGCGTGGCCGGCGTCGACACCGGTGCCGTCGTACAGGCGGCCAGCAGCGTCAGCAAGCTGGCGGCCAAGGCAAACCGGATCACACCCTGTTGCATGGGTGGCCCGCTTTAAGCCCCGTTCAGGCGCCGGATGATTTCCGTGGTCGCGGCGGCCTGGTTCATGGTGTAGAAATGGATGGCCGGCACGCCAGCTGTTTGCAGCTGGGCACACAGGGCTGTGATCACATCCAGGCCAAAACTTTTGATGGACGCGGTGTCGTCGCCATACCCCTGCAGGCGCAGGCGTATCCAGCGCGGGATTTCTGCGCCACAGGCGTCGGAAAAACGCATGAGCTGGGTCGAACTGGTGATCGGCATGATGCCGGGCACGACCGGCACATCAAGGCCCATCTTCTGCGTGTCATCCACAAAGCGGAAATAGGCGTCGGCGTTGAAAAAATACTGGGTGATGGCCGAGTTGGCGCCGGCCCTGACCTTGGTCGCAAAGGCCTGCAGGTCGGCATCGGCCGATTTGGCCTGCGGATGGATCTCGGGGTAGGCCGCCACCTCGATGTGAAAGGCATTGCCTGTGGTCTCGCGGATAAACGCCACCAGGTCGCTGGCGTAGTGAAACTCGCCGCCCATGCCGTAACCGCTGGGCAGGTCGCCGCGCAAGGCCACCAGGCGTGTCACCCCCATGGCCTGCAGGTCGGCCAGTTGCTGGCGCACCGTGGCCTTGGTCGCACCCACGCAGGAGAAGTGGCAGGCGGCCTGCACACCTTCGGTCAGGATTTCCTTGACCGTGCCAAAAGTGCCGTCCTGGGTTGAGCCGCCGGCACCAAATGTCACGGAGCAAAACTCGGGCTGATGCGTATACAAAGCCTGGCGCACGCCGCGCAGCTTGTCCGCGCCTTCGGGCGTTTTGGGTGGAAAAAATTCAAAGCTGATCGGAAGATTCATCACCAGTCTCACTTGTTCTTCAGGGCTGCGCAGCGCGACTCAATCGTCTTTGTCGCGGCGTTTGCCGCGCGCCGGGCCGTGCTGGCCGGCGTGGGCTTCTTCAGAGTCCTCGTGCGCCTCATGCATGGCGCGCAGTTCGCTGCGCGGTGTGCGTTTGGCGGCCTTGCGCGGTGGAGCGGCCGCCAGCGGCTGGTCTTCCCCCACGGCTTCGTGGCCTTTTTTCGCATGGATAAAAAATTCGCGGTTGCCGTCGCCGCCTTCAATCGGCGAGTCCAGCCAGCCCAAAACCTCCAGGCCCAGCCCGGTGCAGGTGTCACGCAGCCGCTTTTCGACAAACGCAAAATGCACGGGATCACGCACGATGCCACCCTTGCCCACCTGGCCAGGCTGCAGTTCAAACTGCGGCTTGACCAGCATCAACAAGTGGCCGTCGGGCTTGAGCAGGCGCACCACGGCAGGCAACACCAGGGTCAGCGAGATGAAGGACAAATCGCCGGTCAGGAAATCAAACACCGGGTCAAAGTCGGTGTCGTCTTCGTAGACTTCACCGTCCTCGCCCTCTTCGCCGCCATGCATGGCCCGGCTGTAATGTTCGACCAATTCGTCGGCTGTCAGCGAACGGGCATTAACCCCTTCGATACACACCACGCGCGCATCGTCACGCATCGTGCCGTGCAACTGCCCGTGGCCCACGTCCACACCCACCACCTGGGCGGCGCCGCGCTGCAGCAGGCAATCGGTGAAACCGCCTGTGGACTGGCCGATGTCCAGACAGCGCAAGCCGCTGACTTCGACACCGGTTTTCTGGAGAGCGCCTTCGAGCTTGAGGCCGCCGCGCGAAATGTATTTCGCCTCGGTGCTGTCCGGCACCTGCACCTCGGCATTGCCGGGCAACTCGTCGCCATTTTTGGCGACTTTTTTCCACGGGCCACCCTCTTCCACGCGCCACAAGACGCCCGAAGCAATCAGGCGCTGGGCCTGTGAGCGGGTGGTGGCCAGGCCATGTTCAACGAGAAAGAGGTCAGCGCGCATGGTGGGGTTTTCTGCCTTTTACGGCGTTGAGGGCGTAGCGAGCGGCCCGAAATCCGCAAGGCGGAGATCGGGTCGCGCAGTAGCCATTAATAGCGATAGGTGTTGGCTTTGTAGGGGCCGGACTTGCTGACGCCAATGTAGGCTGCCTGCTCGTCGGTCAACTCGGACAACATGGCGCCGACCTTCTTCAGGTGCAGACGCGCCACTTTTTCGTCCAGGTGCTTGGGCAACACATAAACCTTGCCGGCTTCGTATTCCGATTGCTTGGTGAACAGTTCGATCTGGGCGATGGTCTGGTTCGCGAAGCTGGACGACATGACAAAGCTGGGGTGGCCGGTGCCGCAACCCAGGTTCACCAAACGGCCCTTGGCCAGCAGGATGATGCGTTTGCCGTCCGGGAAGATCACGTGGTCGACTTGTGGCTTGATCTCTTCCCACTCGCATTTTTCCAGCGAGGCGATGTCGATTTCGTTGTCGAAGTGGCCGATGTTGCAGACGATGGCCTGGTCTTTCATGGCGGCCATGTGTTCGTAACGAATCACGTCCTTGTTGCCGGTGGTGGTCACGAAAATGTCGCACTTGTCGGCGGCGTATTCCATGGTCACGACCTTGTAACCTTCCATCGCGGCCTGCAGGGCGTTGATCGGGTCGATCTCGGTCACCCAGACTTGCGCCGACAGCGCGCGCAGGGCCTGGGCCGAACCCTTGCCCACGTCGCCGTAACCGGCCACACAAGCAACCTTGCCGGCGATCATCACGTCGGTGGCGCGCTTGATGCCGTCCACCAGCGATTCGCGGCAGCCGTAGAGGTTGTCGAACTTGGACTTGGTCACCGAGTCGTTGACATTGATGGCGCGCAGGGCCAGCGTGCCCTTGGCCGACATTTCGTTCAAACGCAACACGCCGGTGGTGGTTTCTTCAGTCACGCCGACGATGTTTTTCAGGCGGCGGCTGTACCAGGTCGGGTCTTGCGCCAGCTTGGCCTTGATCGAGTTGAAGAGGCAGATTTCTTCTTCGCTGCCGGGCTTGCTCAGCAGGCTGGCATCGGTCTCGGCACGGGTGCCCAGGTGCATCAGCAAGGTGGCATCGCCGCCGTCGTCCAGAATCATGTTCGGACCTTCTTCAGGCGTGCCCTTGGCGCCGCTGAATTCGAAGATGCGGTGGGTGTAGTCCCAGTAGTCGGCCAGGGTCTCGCCCTTGATGGCGAACACCGGCGTGCCGGTGGCGGCAATCGCGGCGGCAGCGTGGTCTTGCGTCGAGAAGATGTTGCACGAGGCCCAGCGCACGTCGGCACCCAGGGCTTTCAGGGTTTCGATCAGCACACCGGTCTGGATGGTCATGTGCAGCGAACCGGTGATACGTGCGCCCTTGAGCGGCTGGGCCTTGGCGAACTCTTCGCGGATGGCCATCAGGCCCGGCATTTCGGTTTCGGCGATCTTCAGTTCCTTGCGGCCCCAGGCGGCAAGGCCGATGTCGGCAATGATGGAATCAGTCACAGGTTTCAGGACGGCGCTCATACGGTTCTCCAGATTTCAAACGTCAATTGGGCAATATCGCCACGGCATGTTGCGTTGAGGACGGGGGATGTCGGTCGGTCACCCGGCTTCTAAGCACATGCGGGTGAGCGTGGTTGCAAATGAAAGTCCTGAGCCTAGACCACATGTCGTGGGTTGCAACGCTCCTCAGGGAGCCGCCATTGTACAGACATGCGACACTTTCGGCATGAAAGCCCTGAAAATCTGGCCCGAAAACGAGCGCCAACACATCACCGGTGTCTTCACCGACATCGACGACACCCTGACCACCGAGGGCGCCATCACACCCGATGCGCTGCAAGCGCTGGCCGACCTGAAAGCCGCCGGCCTGCACGTGATTCCCATCACCGGCCGCCCGGTCGGCTGGAGCGAGCCCTTTGCGCTCAGCTGGCCGGTCGATGCCATCGTCGCCGAAAACGGCGCGGTGGCGCTTGTTTCAAGCCAAAAAGGCCTGCCGCCCTTATTAGACGGGCGCATACAGCTATCAAAACTGTACCAGCAAGATGAAACCACCCGCCTGGCCAACTACGCCCGCATGCAGCAGGTGGCGCGCCGCGTGACGCTGGAAGTGCCAGGCGCCGTCCTGTCGCAAGACAGCCCGGGGCGCGAAACCGACATCGCCATCGACCACAGCGAGTTTGTGCATTTGCCGGCCGAGGCCATCAACCAGGCCGTGGCCATCATGCGGAACGAAGGCATGAACGCCACCGTGAGCTCCATCCACATCAACGGCTGGTTTGGCGCACACAACAAGCTCGAAGGCGCGCGCTGGATAGTCCGCGAGCTGCTGGGCCGCGACCTGGACACCGAGATGCAGAACTGGGTCTATGTCGGCGACTCGACCAACGACCAGCTGATGTTTGAAGCCTTCCCGCATTCGGTGGGCGTGGCCAACATACGCCGCTTTGAGGCGCAGCTCAGCCACAAGCCGCGTTACATCACCGAGGGGGAACGCGGCGCGGGGTTCACCGAAGTGGCCAAGGCCGTGCTGGAAGCGCGCCGCCGCTGAGCAGCACGGCGATTTGGCCGGTATTTACAAGCCAAATCGACCTCCAGCCCATATACATCGGGCGCAAGCAGCTATTTATTCAATAGCAACTCCGCCACACCCACCCGGGCCAGCACACTTTCCAACGCCTTGCCCGTGTGCGTGCCCAGCTTCACCACCGCCTCCGGTGGCGCGGACGCCACCACCTGGCCGCCGGCGTTGCCGCCGTCGGGCCCCAGGTCAATCACCCAGTCGGCCTCGGCAATCACATCCAGGTCGTGTTCGATCACGACCACGCTGTGGCCGCCGTTGACCAGGCGGTGCAGGACGTGGATCAATTTTTCCACGTCGGCCATATGCAGGCCCACGGTCGGTTCGTCCAGCACGTACAAGGTGTGCGGCGCTTTCTGGCCACGGCGTGTGATGTCGTCGCGCACCTTGGACAGCTCGGTCACCAGCTTGATACGTTGCGCCTCGCCGCCCGACAAGGTGGGTGAGGGCTGACCCAGGGTCAAATAACCCAGGCCCACGTCTTTGAGCAACTGCAGCGGGTGCGCGATGCTGGGCATGGACGCAAAAAATTCCACGGCTTCATCCACTTCCATGGTCAAGACGTCGCCGATGTTTTTGCCGCGCCAGGTCACGGCCTGGGTTTCGGGATTGAAACGTGCGCCGTGGCAGGTTTCGCACAACACCTTCACATCGGGCAAAAAGCTCATGCCTATGGTGCGCACGCCGGCGCCTTCGCAGGTCGGGCAGCGCCCTTCGCCGGTGTTGAAACTGAAACGCCCGGCGCTATAACCGCGCGCCCGCGCTTCCAGCGTATCGGCAAACAGCTTGCGCACCGTGTCCCAAAAACCGATGTAGGTGGCCGGGCAGGAACGCGGCGTTTTGCCAATCGGCGTCTGGTCCACTTCCAGCACGCGGTCCACGAGGGCATAACCTTCAATGGCCTCGCAGCCGGTCCAGGCCGGGTGGCTGCCGCTGTCATCGGCATCACGCCCGGCCTTGGTCGAGCGTTGCATGACCGCGGCGTGCACATTGGTCAGCAAAACATCACGCGCCAAGGTGGATTTGCCGGAGCCCGACACACCCGTCACGGCGACCAGCCGGTACAGCGGCACAGCCACCGACACATTCTTGAGGTTGTGTAAGTGCGCATTCACCACCATGAGCCAGGAGGTGAACGGCCCTGCGGCGCTGGGCGCCGCGTTGTGCAACGCGCTGGCACTGGCCGCCGCGGCCTTCAAGGCCTGGGCTTTCAAGGCAGCCGCCTTTTGCTTGCTCACGGGTTTGGCATCCTCAGCAACAGGCAGCGCCACCACCACGGCGGCCGGCGCAGCGCCGGTACGTGTCTCACGACGTTGCTGCAGCGGATGAATCAAGGGGTTGGCCAGGTAATACCCGGTGAGTGAATCCGGCAGCGTCGCCAGGTGTTCGGCCGTGCCCTGCCCCACCAGTTGCCCGCCGCGTTTGCCGGCGCCGGGACCGATGTCGATGATGTTGTCGGCGCGGCGAATCGTGTCTTCGTCATGCTCCACCACCACAAGGGTGTTGCCACGTTCGCTGAGTTTGCCCAGGGCACGCAGCAGGATCTGGTTGTCGCGCGGGTGCAGGCCAATCGTGGGCTCGTCCAATACATAACAAACGCCCTGCAAATTCGAGCCGAGTTGCGCGGCCAGCCGGATACGCTGCGCTTCGCCGCCCGACAGTGTGGGCGCGCCGCGGTCTAGCGTCAGATAACCCAGGCCCACGTCTTCCAGAAATTCGAGCCGGCTTTTGATCTCGGGAATCAAATCGCGCGCAATACCGGCTTCGCGGCCGGACAGCGTCAATTGCTCAACCCAGGCCCGCACGTCGGTCACCGACAAGGCCGCGATGTCGGCAATGCCGATGCCGGCGAACTTCACCGCGCGTGCCTGTGCGTTCAAGCGTGTACCCTCGCATTTCGGACAGGCCGCGTCCACCACATCGTCGGCCTCGGGTTCGGCAAAACTTTGTTCGCGTCCCTTGTTGTCATCGTCGCGCACCGAGTCGTCAAATACTTTGCGCTGCTCTTTGGTGAGTTTGACGCCGGTGCCCACACAATCCGGGCACCAGCCGTGTTTGCTGTTGTAGCTGAAAAGCCGCGGGTCCAGCTCGGGGTAAGAGGTGGAACACACCGGGCAGGCACGTTGCGTGGACGAGGCCTGCAATTGGCCGATGTGTTTGGTGGAGGTGCCGGCCAACATCGCGCCGCGCAGCCCATCAAGCGGGGCCAACACATGCACCACCCCTTTGCCATGTTGCAGCGCCGTCGTCAACGCCTGGCGCAGCGCGGCTTCGTTGTCGGGCGTGACGTGGATGTCGGCAATCGGCAGCTCGACCGTGTGTTCCTTGAAGCGGTCTATACGCGGGAAATTGGTGGTCGGCAAAAACTCGCCGTCAATGCGCAAATGCGTGTAACCACGCGGTCGCGCCCAGTCGGCCAGCTCGGTGTAGACACCCTTGCGGTTGATCACCAGCGGCGCCAGCAGGCCGATGTGCTTGCCGCGGTAGGCCTTGAGCAGTTGGGCGGCAATACTCTCAGCACTTTGCGGCATCACGGCGGCACCGTCCTTGGTGCAATGCTGGATGCCCAGCTTGACATACAAGAGACGCAGAAAATGCCAGACCTCGGTGGTGGTGCCGACGGTGGACTTGCGCCCGCCGCGCGACAGGCGCTGCTCAATCGCCACAGTCGGTGGAATGCCGTAGACCGCATCCACCTCGGGCCGGCCGGCCGGTTGCACAATGCTGCGCGCATAGGCGTTGAGCGACTCCAGGTAACGCCGCTGGCCTTCGTTGAACAGAATGTCAAAAGCCAGGGTGGATTTGCCGGACCCCGACACACCGGTCACCACATTGAACTGGCCGCGCGGAATATTGACCGACAAGCTTTTGAGGTTGTGCTCCTTGGCGTTGACGATCTGGATCAGGTTGGAGAACTTGGGCTTGGTGGCCCAGGCCTTGGGTCGCGCTTCTTCGACACCATGCACCTTGCCCATGGCTTGTTCGTATTCACGCAGCGCCAGCGCGGTGTGTGAGGTCGGGTGCTGGCGAACTTCTTCCGGCGTGCCCTGGGCCACCAGCAGACCGCCGGCTTCACCGCCTTCGGGGCCGAGGTCGATCAGCCAGTCGGCGGAACGGATCACGTCCAGGTTGTGCTCGATGATGATCAACGAATGGCCCACGTCCAACAACTTGCGCAGCGCCCGCATCAGCTTGGCGATGTCATCAAAATGCAGGCCGGTGGTCGGCTCGTCAAACAAAAAGAGCGTGCCACGGTTGATGTTTTTCAGCGCCAGCGGCTGGCGGCTGACACTGGCTGTTTTGGAGGCGCCGGCCAGGAAACCGGCGAGCTTGAGGCGCTGTGCCTCGCCGCCCGACAGGGTCGGCACGGGCTGACCCAGCTTCACATATTCCAGGCCCACATCCACAATCGGTTGCAGCGCACGAATCACCTCGCGGTCTTGCGCAAACAGCTGGCTGGCTTCACTCACCGTCAGGTCCAGCACGTCGGATACATTCATCAGCCGCGGCAACACATCACCGATGGCTTTGCGCTCTATCGTGACTTCCAGGATTTCGGGCCGGTAACGTTTCCCGTCGCAATCGGGGCAACGCAGATACACGTCGCTCAGGAACTGCATCTCCACATGTTCGAAGCCCGAACCACCGCAGGTCGGGCAACGCCCGTCGCCGTTGTTGAAGCTGAACTTGGACGCGGTGTAGCTGCGTTGCCACGCCAGCGGGGCCTGTGCAAACAGTTCGCGCACGGCGTCCCAGGCACCGACATAACTGGCCGGGTTGGAACGCGCGGTCTTGCCAATCGGCGACTGGTCGACAAACACCACATCGGTCAGGTAGTCCGCCCCCAGCAGTCTATCGTGCGCACCCGGCGTTTCGGTGGCCTTGCCAAACTGGCGCAGCAGTGCCGGCGCCAGGATGTCCTGCATCAAGGTGGACTTGCCCGACCCGCTGACACCGGTGACACAGACCAGGCGCTGCAGCGGAAATTCGATCGTCAGGTTTTTCAGATTGTGGTCGCGTGCGCCTTCAAGAATCAGGCGCGGCGTGTTGTCCGTGACCGCGCGTTTGAAACCCATGCCTACCTGCTTGCGTGAACCGAGGTAGGCGCCGGTCAGGGTGTCTGCATGTTTGAGGTCTTCGGGCGTGCCATCAAACACAATCTGCCCGCCCTTCTCGCCCGGGCCGGGGCCCATATCTATCATGCGGTCGGCGGCCAGCATCACGGCCGGGTCATGTTCAACCACCACCAGCGTGTTGCCGGCATCACGCAGCCTGTGCATGGCCTGGGTGATACGGTTCATGTCGCGCGGGTGCAGGCCGATGGAGGGTTCGTCCAGCACAAACAAGGTGTTGACCAGCGAGGTGCCCAGCGCCGTCGTCAGGTTGATACGCTGCACCTCACCGCCCGACAAGGTGCGGCTTTGGCGGTCCAGGGTCAGGTAACTAATACCGACATCACACAAGTATTTGACGCGGGTGTGGATTTCCTCGAACAAGGATTTAAGCGCCTTGTATTCCGCATCGGGTTCGCTGCCGTCTTGCACTGCGGCCGGCGCCAGGCCGTTGAAGAACTGTCGCAGGCGGTCAATCGGCAGTTGCATCAAATCATGCAAGCTCAGGCCAGGCAGGGCTTCAAGTTGCGCACGACTCCAGTCCACGCCCACCGGCATAAAACGTTTGCCCGGTGGCAACACCGCATCAGCCGCCTCTTTGGAGCCCAGACGCCACAACAAGGCCTCCAGCTTCAGGCGCGCACCGCCGCAGGTTTCGCAAGGCGTGTAACTGCGGTACTTGGACAGCAGCACACGAATGTGCATCTTGTAGGCCTTGCTTTCGAGGTAGGCAAAAAACCGCTTGATGCCAAACCAGTGCTGGTTCCATTTGCCGTTCCAGTTGGGCGAGCCGTTGATGACCCAGCCCTGCTGCTCGGGGGTGAGTTTGGACCAGGGTGTGTCGCGCGGAATGCCCGCCGTTTCGGCGTGACGCATCAAATCGTCCTGCGCCTCTTTCCAGGCGGGCGTCTGCATCGTCTTGATCGCCCCGGAACGCAAGGTCAGCTTGTCGTTGGGAATCACCAGGCCGTAGTCCACCCCGATCACGCGGCCAAAACCACGGCAGGTTTCGCAAGCGCCCATGGCCGAGTTGAAGGAAAACAGCGAAGGTGTGGGATCGCCATAACGCAGGTCACTGTCGGGGCAATGCAGACCGGTCGAAAAGCGCCACATCAACTCGGGCGCTCCGTCCTCCCCGCTCTGCACATACACATTCAGCTTGCCGCCACGTTTGAGTGCCACTTCAATGGCTTCGATCACGCGCGCCTTTTCGGCGCTGTGAATGCGAAAACGATCTGCCACCACGTCCAGCAATTTGTGTGGGCCGGCGGGGGTGGCCACCTCGCGCTCGGCATGAACCCGAGTGAAGCCGCTGGCCGACAACCACTGTGTCACCTGCTCGGCGCTGGTGTTACCGGGCAACTCCACCGGAAAAGTCATGACGAGACGTGCCCCCACGCTTGTCGCTTCGCGTACTTCGCTGCCCCCCGGGGGGGCTAATTTTCCTTGGGGCGGCCCGGCGGAAAACTGGGCGTCGTCCAATGCCGCCGTGCGCGCCATCAGTTCGGCATAAATCGACTCGGGTGTGTCATGCCGCACCGCCTGAGCGGTCTTTTTGTCAAACAGCTGCGCGGCACGGGCGTACAACAACTTCAAATGGTCGTTGAGCTCGGTCATGGTGCCCACGGTCGAGCGCGAGCTGCGCACCGGGTTGGTCTGGTCAATCGCGATGGCCGGCGGCACACCTTCGACCTTGTCCACGGCGGGTTTGTCCATGCGGTCCAGGAACTGCCGGGCATAAGCCGAGAAAGTTTCCACGTAACGGCGCTGGCCTTCGGCAAACAGGGTGTCAAACACCAGCGACGACTTGCCCGAGCCGCTGGGGCCCGTGACCACCGTCATTTCGCCGGTGCGAATATCCAGATCCAGATTTTTGAGGTTGTGCTGGCGCGCGCCGCGAATGCGGATGATTCCCTGGGACATGGTTGACTGCTTTCCTGAAGAGGTCAAACATTCTAGACAGTGCAGCCAAGGCGTGCTGCGTGGGGTTAAAACCCTTTGGGGCACCGAAAAGCCCGCGCGTTACCCGGGTTTCGTCTGGTTTTTGGGGATGCTTGCAGGCGCCACCGTGTGACATCGATTGGGACTGCGACCCAGACAACTGATGCGGGCTTGTCGCGCTCGCCGTCTTCCGTCAGGCCAGCCTGGCGCGCAAGGCCATGTTGACGCGACCAAGGCCAGAGGCGGCGCCAACAAGGGGAACGCTAAAGCGGAGAAATCAAGCGCTGCGCTGAGAACCGCAACGGACCTGACACGCGGGTGGCATACACCGCCACGTCTCAGTCGTACAGGGCGCTTTGAAGTTCCTTGAACTTCTCCGGCCCGACGGCGTCCTTGATTTTGGGCGCCAACTCCTGCAACTGGGCCAGGTTGCCTGCAGCTTCCACCGCCAGGTTGAGCCGAAAACCACGCAGGCCCAGACTCGCCGTCAAGCGTGTGGCGACCGGGTAGGCCTTGGAATAATGCGCCTGCTCGTTTTGGGTAGGCGGGGCGCCGGCGACCGACGCCGGGGCTGGCTGCTGCGCAGCCACAGGCGCGGCGGCGGCGCTGGCCGCCAGCAGGCCCAAGGCAAGCAAATGATTCACATCCTCTGCCGTGACATTCAATCCAGCGGTTGCTTTGAGCACCTCCTCGGTGCTGCGTTTGCCGTCAAACATGATGAACGCCGAGCGCTGCCGCGGCGTGAGTGCAACAGAACGGCTCTGGAACGCTGCTTGGCCCAGTTCCGTCTTCGTATAAATCATCGGCTTGTCTCCAATCAATGCACTGGGCTCCCCCTGTGGAACTTAGAGACGTTGTTCTTGTGTTTGTATTTTTGTCTCGCTTAATCCAATTTAACCCATTTTGACAAGCCATGCACTATTTTTGGGCGCAGCCACATAGCAGCGAACGCAGCCCCTGTCACGAAGCAGGGACAACACTCAGGCGGCAGCAGCTTCTTTCGCCACGACATGGGTGGGCACTGGCAAGGCGCCGTGTTTTTCACCGCCCATATCAATATCTCCGCCATTGGCGAGCATGTACAGGGCCAAGCCCGCAAACACCACAAAGGCCACTGCAATTTTCCACATCTTCATTCTCCAAAAAAAAAGACCCCCGGCAAATGATGGCGAGGGCCAAAAACCTAGAAAAAGACCAATCGGACAGCACAGGCTGCAAGGCCTGTACTGCCGTACGCGTTCAGTCTTTGGCGTAAATGTCCACGTCCTTGGTTTCCTTGATGAACAAGGTACCGATCACAAAGGTCATGCCGGCAATGATGATCGGGTACCACAAGCCGTTGTACATATTGCCGGTCTGCGCCACGATGGCAAACGCCGTGGTGGGCAACAGACCGCCGAACCAGCCGTTACCGATGTGGTAGGGCAGACTCATCGAGGTGTATCGAATGCGGGTCGGGAACATCTCCACCAGCATGGCGGCAATCGGGCCGTACACCATGGTCACCAGCAAGACCAGCCAGAACAACAACGCAACCGTGAGGAGCTTGTTCATCTTGGCCGGATCCGCCTTGGTCGGGTAGCCTGCGAGCTTCAGGTCATCGGCCACTTCTTTCTTGAACGCGGCAATGGACTTGGCGGAAGTTTCGTCAAACTTGAGGTTGACCACCGTCCCGCTAGGCGCTTGCACGGTCTTGTCACCAATCTTGACGACGGCCGGCGAACCCGCAGGGCCGGCGACGTTGTCATAACTCACCGAGTTTTGCACCAGGTAACGCTTGGCAATATCGCACGAACTTCTGAAGTCAATCTCACGCGCCACAGGATTACCCTGGAACGAGCAGGTCGCTGGATCGGCCGTCACCACGACGCCGGCGGTGGCTTGTGCCTTGGCCAGATCAGGGTTGGCGGCTTCCGTGATCATCTTGAAGACTGGGAAGTAGGTGACCACGGCCAGCAGGCAACCGGCCATGATGATGGGCTTGCGGCCAATCTTGTCCGACAGCGTGCCGAAGATCACGAAGAAAGGCGTGCCGAGCAGCAGCGCGGCGGCAATCATCAGGTTGGCGCTGGTGTTGTCCACTTTCAGCTGTTGCGTCAGGAAGAACAACGCGTAGAACTGACCCGAGTACCAGACCACGGCCTGGCCGGCGGTCAAACCGATCAGCGCGAGGATGACGATCTTCAGGTTTTTCCACTGGCCGAAAGACTCGGCCAACGGTGCCTTGGAGGTCTTGCCTTCGGCCTTCATTTTCTGGAAAGCTGGCGATTCGGACAGCGACAGGCGGATCCAGACCGAGATGCCCAGCAGGAAAATGGATGCCAGGAAGGGAATGCGCCAGCCCCAATCACCAAAGGCCTGCTCACCCAGCCAGGTGCGCACGCCCAGAATCACCAGCAGGCTCAGGAACAGGCCCAAGGTGGCCGTGGTCTGAATCCACGAGGTGTACGCACCGCGCTTGCCGTGAGGTGCATGTTCTGCCACGTAAACCGCTGCGCCGCCGTATTCACCGCCCAGTGCCAGGCCTTGCAGCATGCGCAATGCGATCAGGATCACGGGCGCCGCCACACCAATCGTGGCATAGCTGGGCAACAAGCCGACGATGAAGGTCGACAAGCCCATGATCAGGATGGTCACCAGGAAGGTGTACTTGCGGCCGATCATGTCGCCAAGACGGCCGAACATCAGTGCCCCGAAAGGACGCACGATGAAGCCGGCGGCAAACGCGAGCAAGGCGAAAATGAAGGCCGCGCCCGCATCCAATCCGCTGAAGAACTGCTTGGCAATAATGGCTGCCAGCGAACCGTACAGGTAAAAGTCGTACCACTCGAACACGGTGCCGAGCGACGAGGCGAAGATAACCTTCTTCTCCTCGGCCGTCATCGGCTTGTCAGGGGCTGCTGTTGACATGATCTAGTCTCCAAATAATGTGTGCCCCCGAGATGGAGGGCTGGATGCATTATTTTTGGAGACACTGACCCTGCTCTGACTTGAAACCAACAGGAGCTTGCACGAAACTTATGCGGGGCTGACAAGTTAAGGGGAAACCCGCAAGAAAATTTTCAGCATGCGGAGAGCATGCCGCCAAGGACTATTTTTGGCGCGTGATGCCAGGCGCAAGCTGACAGGCAGACGACCAGTCGGGACCGTCAAACCAGGCATCCCCCAGCAGAAAAGCGTGCAGCATGGGTAGCGCATCCAGGCCCCAGAACACCTGGCCGTCCACCACCATGGCCGGCACGCCAAACACACCTTGTGCGATGGCCTCGTCGCTGTGCGCCTGCAGCTGCGCTTTGACATCGGCCGCGTTGACCTCGCGTGGCGGCGCCAGTTGTGCCGTCAGCGCCGCCAGCCGCTGGGCATCACTGGCCTCCGCACCACCGCACCAGACATGCCGAAACAAGGTTTCGCAAACATAACGGTTGGGTGTGCCATGGGCATCACAAGCCACGGCCAAACGCAGCAGAGGCAAGGGGTTGAACGGATGGGTGGCCGGCAGTTGCAGCGTGATGCCATGTTGATGCGCCAGCCACAAGACCTGGCGATAGGTCCACTCGCGTTTACCGGCAATTTCCGCCGGGCCCAGTTGTCCGTGATGTTTCAGCAGGCCGGCAAACAACAGCGGTTTGTACGTCACGCTGTAGCTGATGCCTTTCAGGGCTTCCGGCAGTTTTTCGAACGCCAGGTAGGCGTAGGGCGAAAGAAAGTCGACATAAAAGCTGATGTGTTTCATGGTCATGGCTGCAGGCGCAGGATGTGAGGTCATGATTGCAAGGTCGAGATACGCTGCTCGATCAGCTCCCACACAGCACGTTTTCCGTCATTGGAGGCCTGGCTCCAGGCGGCGATTTCGTCGCGCGTGCGAAAGCAGCCTTCGCATAATCCGCTGGCTGAATTCATGCGGCAGATGGAAATACAGGGAGAAGGAATATCCACGGTCTCCGCCTTGATGCTGCGGGCGCGAAACGTGACCAAATCAATCGCGTGTTGCAAAGCAACCCGCTCCTGCACAGGATCCACCGCGACATCGGCCACCGGGGCGCCGGTCAAGGTTTGCAATTGCTGCGGACTCAGCCTGAACACGCCATGCGGATGGCCGGCCGCCGCCCAGATATCTTCAAACCGAAACAAGGTCTGGTCGATCAGCGTGATGGACGGGCTGGCATGTGCCAGCGGTGACACCCCACCAATCGAAAAACCAGTGCGCGCCTTGACGAAGTCCGCATCGGCACGGCCCAGGCGTTTGCCGTCGGGGCACACCAGGGCTTCGACTTTTCGTTCATCCACGCGCTGGTCACCGGCCGTGATGACCAGCACCGCCGCGTCGTCCGACTTGCGGCGAAAGATGATACTTTTGGCAATCTGGCCCAGCGCAATACCCAGCGCGTCAGCCGCCTGCTGCGCAGTGCGCGCCGCATCGTCCAGCATCACAGGCGTATGCGGATGGCCGCTGGCCTCAAGAACTGCAGCAACACGTTGAACGCCCTCAGGCAACATGGTCAACTCTGCACCACACATCAGCCGGCCCTCTTGTTCAGCAAAGCAGTGGCCGCACGCGAGTTGGGTTTGCGCCCCAGGAAGTCGCTGATGAACTTTCCAGCATCAATCAGCTTGTCGAGGTCGATGCCCGTGTCTATGCCCATGCCTTGCAGCAGGTAGACCACGTCTTCCGTCGCCACATTGCCGGTGGCACCCTTGGCATAAGGACAGCCGCCCAGACCGGCGCACGAGGTGTCGTATTGCCAGATGCCCATTTGCAGGCAGATCAGCGTGTTGCCCAGTGCCTGGCCATAGGTGTCGTGAAAATGGCCAGACACCTCGTCGAGAGAAAAATGCTGCAAGGCCGCGTCCATCGCCCGCTGCACCTTCAGCGGTGTGCCCACACCAATCGTGTCGGCCACCCCCACATGTTGCACGCCAATGTCCTTGAGCAGACGTGCCACCATGCCGACCCGCTCAGGCGCAATTTCACCTTCGTAAGGGCAACCCACGGCGCAGGAAATTGCGGCGCGTACATGGATGTTTTTCGCCCGCGCCGCGTCGACCACCGGCCGGAAGCGTTCTATGCTTTCGGCGATGGAGCAGTTGATGTTGCGCTGGCTGAAGGCCTCGCTGGCCGCGGCAAACACCACGACCTCATCGGGTTTTGACAACACGGCCGCCTCGAAGCCCTGCATATTGGGCGTCAGCACCGAATAACGCACACCCGGCTGGCGTGTGATGCCGGCCATCACCTCCGCGTTGTCAGCCATTTGCGGCACCCATTTGGGCGAGACAAAACTGGTGACCTCGATGTCCATCAGCCCGGCATCCTGCAGCCTGTGCACCAGCTCGATCTTGACCGCTGCAGGCACCGCTTGTTTCTCATTTTGCAGGCCGTCACGCGGGCCAACATCGACGAGTTTGACTTTGGAGGGGAGTGTCATGGGGCTCCTTCAGGAGATAAGGTGGTCGCGAGCCGGTTGTCAAGCAAGCAGGGGCCGTGGAACCGGCTTCGCCGGGCCGCAGGCGCAGCGGCCCCCTCGGGGGGAAGGGCGTTACGCGAAGCGAACAACCGTGGGGGCAACATCAGTATCCCTTCTTCGGGTCAACCACACCGGCAAGACTGGCAATGTCTTGCCCGCCCTGCAGCGCCACGATCTTGCCGGCAATCTGCGCAATACTTTCCTCACGCAGGGTGCGGGCCGAGGTGTGCGGCGTGATCGTGATTTTGGGATGTTGCCAGAAGGCATGGGCGGCCGGCAGGGGTTCGGTCCGAAAAACGTCCAGCGTCGCGCCGGCCAGATGGCCGCTGTCAATCAGTGCAATCAAGTCCTCGTCCACCAGGTGGGCGCCGCGCGCCACGTTGATGACGTAAGCGCCGGGCAGCAGCCGGGAAAGCGTTTGCCGGTTCATGATGTTCTGCGTCTCCGGCGTGAGTGGCAAGAGGCAGACCAGGATGCGGGTGCCGGCCAGGAAATCCTGAAAGCCGTCATCCCCCGAAAAACAAGTCACGCCGTCCACGTTTTTGGCCGATCGGCTCCAGCCACGCACCGGAAAGTCGAACTGCGTCAGTGTCCTGGCGACCCGCTCACCCAACGTCCCCAGCCCCATGACACCCACCGGAAAATCGGCGCGCAACTGCGGTTTGCGGTAAGACCAACGGCCCTGCTGAATATCGGCCTCGTAAGCATCAAACTCCCGGAAATGCCGAATCACCGCGTGGCTGACATATTCGGCCATTTGTACCGACATGCCGGCGTCGTCCAGGCGCACCACACGGGCCTGGGGCGGCAAACGCAGCTTCATCAAGGCATCGACACCCGCCCCGATATTGAACAAGGCCTTGAGCTGCGGCTGTTCATCGAAAAATTGCTGAGGCGGGGCCCAGACGACGGCATAGTCGGCGGCCTCGGCGCCAGGCGCCCACAGTTCTACACTGTCGGCCGGAAACGCCGCACGCAAGCCTGCCAGCCAGGGATCGGGCTTGGCATCGGTGCAGCAAAAAGTAATTTTCATCGTTTCGTCATCTCTATTGGGTTGTCATGTGGCCATTTTCAAAAGCTCCGCGCCTTCGGTGACCTGGTCGCCGGGAGCGTACAACAGCTCCTGAACCACACCATCGGCAGGCGCCGCAATCGTGTGCTCCATTTTCATCGCTTCCATCACGGCCAGCGTCTGGCCTTTGCTGACTTTGTCGCCCGCCTTCACGGCAAACGACACCACCTTGCCGGGCATGGGTGCGGTCAGCCGGCCTATTTCACCATGGCTTTCCCCCGCATGCGCCAGCCGGTCTATCACCGTGATCTGGGTCGCGCCCTGCCGGGCAAACACATGCACCACCTCGCCACGGCGATAAATGGCCGCAGCCAGGCGCTGTTCGCCGAACTGGATGTCAACCACGTCCCCGCTACGCGAAAACACCAGCGGGCCGTCCTGGCCGCCGGCGGCCAGGTGCAAGCTGCCGTCATGCTGGTAGGTCAGCTCGGCCTGCGCGGCGGCCTGGTCATGAAACTCGAACTCAAAACGCCGCAGCGCCACGCCGTGCGAGCGCCAGCCGTCCCGCTTGCTGAACGGATCGGCCGTTTCCAGCGCTTTTTCCTCCAACAAGGTCAGCACCACGGCTGCGGCTGCGGCCACGGGCAGGCCGATTTTTTCCTGCTTGAACAACACGGCCTGCTCGCGCGGAATCAGCGCGGTGTCGAGGTCCGCCTCGGCGAACGAGCGACTTTGCACCACGTGGCGCAAAAACTGCACATTGGTGCTCAAGCCCACGATGTGGACCTGCGCCAGCGCGTCATCCATACGCGCCAGCGCCTGCGCGCGGGTATCGCCATGGACAATCAGCTTGGCAATCATCGAATCGTAAAACGGCGAAATCGTGTCGCCTTCACGCACGCCGGCATCTACACGCACCAGGCCCCGCTCGAAGGACACACAGTCGGGCAAGCCATACACATGCAGGCGGCCCGTCGCCGGCAAAAAATTATTGTCCGGGTTTTCGGCGCAGATACGCGCCTCAATGGCGTGGCCGCTGATACGCAACTGGTCCTGCGCCAAAGGCAATTTCTCGCCCGAGGCCACACGCAACTGCCACTCCACCAGATCGAGGCCGGTGATGGCTTCAGTGACGGGATGCTCCACCTGCAAACGCGTGTTCATCTCCATGAAGAAGAAATTCATGCTGCCGTCAGCGCGTTGCTCGACGATGAACTCCACCGTGCCCGCACCGACATAGTTGACCGCACGTGCCGCGGCCACGGCGGCTTCGCCCATTTGCTGACGCATCGCCGCCGTCATGCCGGGCGCAGGCGCCTCTTCCAGCACTTTCTGGTGGCGTCGCTGAACCGAACAATCCCGCTCGAACAAATAAACGTAGTTGCCAAAGGTGTCGCCAAACACCTGGATTTCGATGTGGCGCGGGCGCTGCGCGTATTTTTCAACCAGCACCGCGTCGTCGCCAAAACTGCTGATGGCTTCGCGTTTGCAGGAGGCCAGCGCAGCGTCAAAGTCTTCGGCCTTGTCGACGGCACGCATGCCTTTGCCGCCACCACCGGCACTGGCCTTGATCAGCACCGGGTAACCGATGCGATCGGCTTCGCGTTGGAGCAGCGCCGGGTCCTGGTCGCTGCCGTGGTAACCCGGCACCAGCGGCACGCCGGCTTTTTCCATCAGCTGTTTGGACTCGGCCTTCAGGCCCATGGCCTTGATAGCCGATGCCGGCGGGCCAATAAAAACCAGGCCGGCGCGGGCACAGGCTTGCGCAAACTCTGCGTTCTCGCTCAAAAACCCGTAACCCGGATGAATGGCCTCGGCGCCCGTGGCTTGGGCCACCTCTATGATTTTTTCCCAGCGCAGATAGCTGTCCTTGGGCGCGCTGCCACCGATGTGAACCGCTTCGTCACACACGCTGACATGTTTGGCACCGGCATCGGCGTCCGAATACACGGCCACGGTCTGGATTGCCATGCGCCTGGCAGTGGCAGCCACACGGCAGGCGATTTCACCGCGATTGGCAATCAATATTTTTTTAAACATGTCTGTCGTTCTTTGAAAAAGGGGACTTGAGATGGAAAGCCGGTGGCAAACCGGGATCGGGCTTGCCGCTGAAAATGCGGGCGACACGCGCAAACAGCAGCGTCAGAAAACGCCAGCAATGGCGGATCAGCCAGACGCTGAGGATCAACACCAGCACCAGCAGACCGACAAACACCAAAGGATGGGCAATCGCCAGCCAGAGACCCGCGGGCACCATGCTGTCCTCGACCAGGGACGCGCCCACATTGGTGAAGGGTTCGGGCGAGGTGTTGATGGCCGCCCGGCTGGTGGCTTTGGCCGCATGGCTGGTCGCCGCCAGCGTGCCGCCCATCAGCGCCGCGACCAGCGCGATCAAGCCGTTGTCGGCGCCGAACACACCGGCGGCCAGGGCCGCACCGGCCGGAATGCGAATCACGGTATGCACCACGTCCCACAAGGAATCGAGCCCCGGAATCTTGTCGGCAAAAAACTCGACGAACACCATGAAGCCGCTGGCCCCCAGCACCACCGGATGGGCCAGCAGATGCAGGCCTGGCGGCAACTGAATCCAGCCCATGAAACCGGCCAGGCCGGTCAGCAACACGACCAGGTACAAACGCACGCCGCTGGCCCAGCCGAGTGCACCGGCCAGGGCAATCAGTTGTGCGGTGTCCAACGAGGCCATCAGATGATCCAGTTTGGCTTGCGTTTTTGCAGGAAAGACTGCACCCCTTCACGCCCTTCGGGGCTGACACGGATGTCGGCAATACCTTCTACCGTTAGCTGTTCCAGTTCGGGGCTGATGGCCTGTTCGGCCACGTCCTGCACCAGTTTTTTGCACAGCCTGACCGCTTGCGGGCCGGCGTTGACCAGTGCCTGAGCCAGCTCGGCGACCTTGCCATCCAGCCGGTCGGCGCTCACCACCTCATGCACAAAACCGATACGCAAGGCTTCGGCGGCATCAAAGCGTTCGGCCGTCAGGAAGTAGCGGTGTGCTGCCCGTGCCCCCATGGCGCGAATCACATACGGGCTGATGGTGGCAGGGATCAGGCCCAGCTTCACTTCGCTGAGGCAATATTGCGCGCTGTCCACCGACACGGCGATGTCGCAGGCCGCCACCAGCCCGGTGCCACCGGCGTAGGCATCGCCCTGCACGCGGGCAATCGTGGGTTTGGGGCAGGCATAGACCACACGCAGCATTTCCGCAAGCGCGCTGGCATCGGCCAGGTTTTCCTCGCGCGTGTAGCCGGCCATGCGTTTCATCCAGTTCAGGTCGGCGCCGGCACAAAAGGCCGTGCCACTGGCAGCCAGCACAATACAACGCACGTCCTCACGTTCGCCCAGCGCGCGAAACGCAGCCGTGAGCTCGGCGATCACCTCGTCGTTGAAGGCGTTGCGCACCTCGGGGCGGTTGAGAGTGATAGTGGCCAGCGACGACGCGCAATGGATCTCCAGATGTGCCATCTCAGTTGTCCTTTCCGGCCGGAGCCTTGAAACCCAAAGAATCGAGAAATTCGCCCACGCGCGGTTGCCACGCCTGGGGCGCCCGTGTGAACAGGCTGTGGCCGTCCTCGCCATGTGGCGGAAACTGCACAAACTCCGCCTTGGCACCCGCCCCCACATAAGCGTCAAACCATTCCCGGGGCAGCTTGGGACCGAAATACATGTCGTTTTCGGTGTAGATCCACAACATGGGGATCTGCGCCGTCTTGCCATAGTTGCGGAACATGCGCTCCAGCAGTTGCGGCGCACAAGGGCGTTGCGGCTGGGTCTTGGGATTGCCCCCGCCGCCGCCGGCGAAATTGATACTGGCCTGCACACCCGGCGGATTCAGTGCCGCAATGTTCACGGCGGTCGCCCCGCCATACGATTGCCCCACCACCACGGCACGGTCTTTCGCGGCGTCCGGCCGCTGCCGCACGGCATCAAGCACCGCCAGCGTTTGCGCCGCAGCCGCGGCATAACCGGGCGGGTAGTTCTTGCTGCTGCAGCTGCCGCTGTATTCGACGTCTTCGCCACCACTGACGCCGTAACCTATGCGTGTGGGCACGGCCACAATAAAACCGCGTTGCACAAAAAACCGGGAAGCGTCGGAATAACGCGCGCGGCCCAGCTTGACCCTATCCTCCGCGTCGGCGGCGCGCCCGTGGTTAAGCACCAGCACAGGCGCCGGCCTGGGATTGAGGTTGTCGGAAAAAACCGTGACCTTGATGGACTGCTCGATCTGTTTGCCATACGCATCCACCACCTTCACCGGCAAATCCATCTGCGTCTCGATCAGGCGGGCATGCCCCACACCGGCCAAGGCCAGCAGCGCGGTCCACAAAACAAGGTGGCAGAGCTTTTTGCAATACATCTCAGTATCTCTTTGCCACTTCTTCCAGCATCACTTCCGTCGCGCCGCCGCCTATGGCCAGCACACGCGCGTCGCGCCACAGCCGCTCGATGGCGGTCTCGCGGATATAACCCATGCCGCCGTGAAACTGTTGGCAGGTCTGCACCACCTCGTTGACCAGCTCGCCCGTCAGCGCCTTGAGCATGGACACGTCCTGCACGATGTCGTGGCCCTGGGTCACACGCCAGGCGCAGTGGTACATCAACTGCCGCGCGGCCCGCGTCTTGGCGTCCAGCATGGCCAGGCGCTGGCGAATGGTCTGCTGATCCCACAGCGTCCCGCCGAAAGCCTGGCGCTGGCGCACGTAGTCCAGCGTCAGCTTGAGCGCCTGCTGGCAATGGCCCACAGCCATCGCCGCCAGCGCGATGCGTTCGGTCTGGAAGTTTTTCATCACCGAATAAAAACCCTTGCCCTCTTCGCCCAGCAGATTCCCCGCAGGGATGCGCGCATTGTCAAAAATCAGCTCGGCCGTGTCGGACGACAACCAGCCAGTTTTCTTCAGCGCCCGGCCGACGGTAAAGCCCGGTGTGCCCTTCTCCACGATGAACATGGAGATGTCGCGCTTGCCGGGGCCGGTCTTGGCCGCCACAAAATACAGGTCCGCGTGCACGCCGTTGGTGATGAACATCTTGGTGCCGTTGATCACCCAGTCGTCACCCTCACGCCTGGCCGTGCTTCGTATGCCCGCCACGTCCGATCCGGCACCCGGCTCGGTGATGCCGACGGCGGTGATCAGTTCGCCGGCAATCACCTTCTGCATGTACTTGTCTTTTTGCGCCGCATTGCCCGCGTGGTGCAGGTGAGGGCTGGCCATGTCGGTGTGGACCAGCACGGTGATGATGAAGCCGGCAAAGGTGGACTGCGACAAGGCTTCGGCAAACACCAGGTTGGTCATGGCATCGCTGTCGGCGCCGCCGTATTTTTCCTCGTACATCAGGCCGAACAAGCCGGCCTGGCCCATGCGTTTGAGCACCTCACGCGGCACAAACCCCTGCTCTTCCCAGGCGGCCGCGTACGGCTCGACTTCCTTGGCGATAAAACGGGCGATCTGGTCGCGCAGGGACTCGTATTCGGGCGTGTCGTAGACGGAGACGTTGGACATGTTGGATCCCTTTTACATGCGGAACACGCCGAACTTCGGCTCGGGAATAGGTGCGTTCAGGCTGGCCCGCAAACCCAGCGCCAGCACACGCCGCGTGTCGGCCGGGTCGATCACGCCGTCGTCCCAGAGCCGGGCACTGGAGTAATAAGGATGGGACTGGTGCTCGAACTGGTCCAGCATGGGCTGCTTGAAGGCTTTTTCTTCCTCGGCGCTCCAACTGCCGCCCTTGGCCTCGATGGCGTCGCGCCGCACACTGGCCAGCACCGACGAGGCCTGCTCGCCGCCCATGACGCAGATACGCGCGTTCGGCCACATCCACAAAAAGCGCGGGCTGTAGGCACGGCCGCACATGCCGTAGTTGCCGGCGCCGAAACTGCCGCCGATGATGATGGTGAACTTGGGCACCTGGGCGGTGGCGACAGCCATCACCATCTTGGCGCCGTGGCGCGCAATGCCTTCGGCTTCGTATTTGCGGCCCACCATGAAGCCGGTGATGTTTTGCAAAAACACCAGGGGGATTTTCCGCTGGCAACACAGCTCGATGAAGTGCGCGCCTTTTTGCGCCGACTCGCTGAACAAAATGCCGTTGTTGGCGATGATGCCCACCGGCATGCCTTCGATGTGTGCAAACCCCGTCACCAGAGTACTGCCAAAACGCGCCTTGAACTCGTCGAACTCGCTGCCGTCCACGATGCGGGCGATGATCTCGCGCACGTCGTAAGGTTTGCGGGTATCGGTGGGCACCACGCCGTAGACCTCTTCCGCTACATATTCAGGAGCTACTGGCGCCCGTCCCATATGGGCTGGAGCCTCTTTTTGATTGTAATTCGTGCTCAGGTTGCCAACTGCAGCCCGCGCCAGCGCCAGCGCGTGGGCATCGTTTTGCGCCAGGTAGTCGGCCACGCCGGACAGGCGGGTGTGCACATCGCCGCCACCCAGGTCTTCGGCCGTGACGATCTCGCCGGTGGCGGCTTTCACCAGCGGCGGACCGCCCAGGAAAATCGTGCCCTGGTTCTTGACGATGATGGTTTCGTCGCTCATGGCCGGCACGTAGGCGCCGCCCGCCGTGCAACTGCCCATGACCACCGCGATCTGCGCAATGCCCTGCGCACTCATGTTGGCCTGGTTGTAAAAGATGCGGCCGAAATGATCGCGGTCGGGAAACACCTCGTCCTGGTTAGGCAGGTTGGCACCGCCCGAATCCACCAGGTAAATACAAGGCAGCCGGTTTTGCATCGCCACTTCCTGCGCACGCAGATGTTTCTTGACCGTCATCGGGTAATAGGTGCCGCCCTTGACCGTGGCGTCGTTGCACACAATCATGCAGTCCACACCACTGACGCGGCCTATGCCGGTGATCACCCCGGCGCAAGGCGCGCTGTCGCTGCCGTCCCGGCCCGGGTACATCGCGTACGCGGCCAGCGGCGACAACTCCAGAAACGGCGTGCCGGGGTCCAGCAGCATCTGCACCCGCTCACGCGGCGGCAGTTTGCCACGCGCCATGTGTTTGGCACGTGCCGCTTCGCCGCCACCGGCGGCAGCTTTGCCGACCTGGACTTGCAGGTCTTGCACCAGGGCACGCATGGCGGCCGCGTTGGCCTGAAAGTCGGCCGAACGGGCGTTTAATTTGGTTTCAAAAATACTCATGCGGTTCTTTCTTCGTCCAGTCCCAGTTGCGCCTTCATGGCGTCGCGAATCTTGTACTTCTGGATTTTTCCAGTCACGGTCATGGGAAATTCGGTCACAAAGCGGATGTAACGCGGCACCTTGTAGTGCGCAATCTGGCCTTTGCAAAAGGTGCGAATTTCGTCTTCACTGACCACCTGACCGGGCTTGGCAATGATCCAGGCGCACAACTCTTCCCCGTATTTGGTGTCGGGCACACCCACCACCTGCACATCTTGCACCTTGGGGTGGCGGTATAAAAATTCTTCCACCTCGCGCGGGTAGATGTTTTCTCCGCCACGAATCACCAGGTCCTTGATGCGGCCCACGATGTTGACGTAACCCTCTGCGTCCATGGTGGCCAGATCACCGGTGTGCATCCAGCCCTCGGCATCGATGGCTTCGCGGGTTCGAGCTTCGTCTTGCCAGTAGCCGTGCATCACGGAGTAGCCGCGGGTACAAAACTCGCCCGAGCGGCCCAGCGCCACCACGGCGCCACTCTCGGGATCAACAATCTTGATCTCCAGATGCGGCTGCACCCTGCCCACCGTCGACACACGTTTGTCCAGCGGCGCGTCGGCGCCGCTCTGGCAACTCACCGGGCTGGTTTCGGTCATGCCATAGGCAATGGTGATCTCGCGCAAATGCATTTGATCGACCACACGTTTCATGACCTCGGTCGGGCATGGCGAACCGGCCATGATGCCGGTACGCAGGCTGGACAGGTCAAACTCTGCAAAACGCGGGTGATCCAGCTCGGCAATAAACATGGTGGGCACACCATGCAGGCCGGTGCATTTTTCAGCCTGCACGGTTTGCAGCACCGTCAGCGGATCGAAGCCGTCGTTCGGGTAGACGATGGTTGCGCCATGTGTCAGGCAGGCCAGGTTGCCCAGCACCATGCCGAAGCAGTGGTACAGCGGCACCGGAATACACAGGCGGTCGGCCGGCGTGAGCTTCATGGCTTCGCCAATGAAAAACCCGTTGTTCAGGATGTTGCGGTGCGTCAGCGTGGCGCCCTTGGGGAAACCCGTGGTGCCGCTGGTGAACTGGATGTTGATCGGGTCCGTGCCCTTCAGCGTTTTGGCGGTGGCGGCCACGCGCGGGTCCAGCGGGTCGCCCTGGGCCATCAGCTCGGAAAACCGCAACATGCCAGGCTCTTCGCTGCCCTGGCCCGATTCATCGATCCAGACGGTGGTGCGCAGCTGCGGCAAGCGGGTCGACCCCAGTTCGCGCAACATGCCCAGGTAGTCGCTGGTTTTAAAACGCGCCATGGTGACCAGCACCTTGCAAGCCACCTTGTTAAGCGCATATTCGAGTTCGGCCACGCGGTAAGCCGGGTTGATGTTGACCAGGATCAGCCCGACCTTGGCCGTGGCCAGTTGGGTCAACAACCACTGCGCATTGTTGTGCGACCAGATACCGACACGGTCGCCGGGCACCAGGCCCAAGCCGAGCAAGGCGCTGGCCAGTCGATTCGCTTCGGTTTGCAGGGTGCGGTAGCTGTAACGCAGGCCTTGATGGGCGCTGACCAGGGCCTCGTGGTCGGGCTGGCGCGCCACCATGGCATCAAAAAAATCGCCCAGGGTCTGCTCGATCAGCGGCACATCGGTGGCGCCGCGCGCCAGGCTACCGCTCGAGGCCGCCGGGGGCGGTGAGGCTAACGTCATGTTTGTCTCCATGCGAATCAAAAACCGGAATATTTGACCTCAAGCATAGAGCTAAAAGCGGCTTCATGCCGGCCACGGAGGTTGCAAATTGCGCCACCCAGCAGGCTTAGTCCGCGGGCGCCTTGCGCCGGTATTCCGACGGTGAATCGCCTGTCCATTGCCGAAAGGCCCGGGCAAAACTCTTTTCATTGCGAAAACCGACCGCCAACGCCACCTGCTTGATCGGTCGGCGGCTGCGGCGCAGCGCCTCCATGGCCTGCGCCTGCCTCACCTCGTCTTTCAGTGCCTGCAGCGAAGCGCCCTCCTCCTGCAACTGGCGGTGCAAGGTACGCGGCGACACGTTCAGCGCGTCGGCCAGTGCCTCGGCATTTGTGGGGGCGGTCTGGCTTTGCAGCAACATGCGCACGCGCTGCACCAGCAGCCGGTCACGGTGGTATTGCCGCACCACCAGGGCCAGCGCCTGCGGCAACATGGCGCTCAGGGCTTTTTCATCGCGGCGCAGCGGCATGGCCAGGTAACGCGCGTCAAACCGCAGGCTCGCCTGTGGTGCCTCAAACTGCACCGGCCCCGGAAATAGCACCGGGTACACCGCCGCGTGCGCAGGCGCCACAAACGGAAAAGCAGCCGCCTGCAGCGGAATGCGCGAATCAATCAACCAGCAGGCCACGCCATGCAGGTTGCGCAGCAAGGTCACCAGGCAAAATTCGCGCATGGCAGGGGCCACGCCCTGGTCCAGCAGCGTCAGGGTGGCAACCTCGTTGGCCACTGACAGATTCAGCGTCACATTGTTGGTCAGCAAACCATGGTGACGGCACCAGCGCCGCAGCGCCACGCCCAGGTCGGGGGAGCTCAGGGACGCCCTGAGCAACATGCCGTAACTGCCCCAGGGCAGCTTGCGCGCAAACCAGCCCAGGGCTTCGTCATCCAGCTCCCGCATGGCATGCGCCGCCAGAACTTCCAGCTGCTGGGACGTGATGGCGCCGCCCGGCTGCTGCAAGGCGTCGGGCGTGATCTGCGCTCGGGCCAAGGCGCCTGCGGGGTCCAAGCCATAACGCGCATACGCCAGCAGCAGCGTCCTGACAAACGCAAGCGGTGTGGCGGAAACAGGCTTCATGCCTGCGAGTGTAGGAGGGTTTGAGTGGCATGCCGCCGCGCCATGCCAGGCGGGCGCTTTCGGGCTAACCCGGTGCAGCCGCGCCGCAAAAGCCCCTAGACTGCCTTCACAAATAACAACGGAGACACCATGCACCACCGCTTGCTTCGACCCCTGCTGTCCGCCGCCCTTGGCCTCACCCTGCTGTGCGGCGCCACCACCGGCGCGCTGGCCCAGACAAAACCTAAGGTGACGGATGCCGGCGACAAGCCCGCCTCGGCCATCTACATCGGCAACAGCTTCTTTTATTACAACAACAGCCTGCACAACCATGTGGGCCAGTTGATCAGCGCCGGCCAGCCCGGCTTCAAGCACCGCGCCAGCTCGGCCACCATCAGCGGCTCGGGCATGAACTGGCACGACGTGGACAGCTACTTCCGCCCCAACGCCGTCGGTTCGTATTCCTTCGGCGCCAACAATGTCGTCAGCTTCAACAAACTCGACCGCCTGTTCGACCTGGCGATCATGATGGACTGCAGCCAGTGCCCGCTGCACCCGCAGCTCAAACCCCTCTTCACGGAGTACGCGAAGAAACACGCCGACACGGTGCGCAAGCATGGCGCCAAACCGGTGTTCTTCATGTCCTGGGCTTACAAGGACGTGCCGGCTATGACGACCGAACTCGCCGAGGCCTACACCCAGGCCGGCAACGACAACAACGCACTGGTCATTCCGGCTGGCCTGGCCTTTGCGAAGTCGATCGCCAAGATGCCCGAGCTGAACTTGTACGTGCCCGACCTGCGCCACCCCAGCCTGGCCGGCAGCTACCTGGCCGCCTGCGTGACTTATGCGACGCTGTTCAAGGCTTCACCCGTGGACCTGAAGTACACCGCCGGGCTGGACCCCGCGATTGCGAAACATTTGCAGACGGTGGCTTGGGAGACCGTGCAGGAGTATTTCAAGCCTTAGGACTTCAGAGTTGCGGCGCAGAACTAGAAATGTAGAAACTCTGGTAACAACCCTGTCGCACTCAAGAAATCACATCGCTGCCGCTATTCCGAGGCTAGGTGTGTAGCGAGAAAGCAAAAAATACTCGCTGCAAATGAATTCAAAGCCCATTGAACAGATGATTTTGAATTGAGGAAAAATTTTCGGATGTGTTTCTGGGACGGACCGGGGATTCGCCCTCTAGATTGCAGGGGGTCAGGCGAGCAAGGGTCTCAATGCACCGTTCACACCTTCTTCTGTAGCAAAAATCTCTTAATGGAGGAATGACAATGCCTTGGTGGTTAACCGCACTCGGCGCCGCAATTGGCGGCCTTGCGACGTTCGTTATCTCATGGTCAGCATTGAAGCCGAGGCAACGTTTGTTTGCCACACGACTCGTGACACGCTGGGGACAACGTGCCGCTGTCACATTTGCCATTTGCTATTTCGTGTGGGTCAACGTCAGTTTCTTGATGAAGGACGGCCCTGTGGGGCGCCTTGAGTTGTTCGTACTCCTCTTAGCCAATGCCGAAGCGCTCATTCTTTTGATTGTTCACGTCTTCGTAAAGGTCTTTAGTGCATTCCTAGAAAAGCGCAACGAGCGATGGGCAAGGGTGACGGGACGCTTGGAATCGCTTGAAACTGCCTCCAAAGCAGCCTGCAATGAAGCCGCCACCCTTCAATGACGTTGCTGAAGTGCTAGAAAAACAGTTATACGACCTTGTTCAAGACATCAGCGGTGAACCTGAATTTCACCGCCAGACTGGACCCGCGATTGAGATGCATTTGCAGGCGGTAGCTTGGAGACGGTGCAGGAGTATCCCAAGCCTTGCGGGCGAATTGGAATTTTGCTGGGTATATACGGAAAGGCCGCGTGGCAAGCACGGAGGGATCGGCTCACAAAGTAAACACTCTATATTCCGAATTCTAGTTGGGAAAGCATTGATCCTCGAGCAGGGACGTTCATCACCTTGTAGCGGCACACGAGTGGCAGCCTAGAACTTCTTTGAGTCGCGACGTCATTAACGGTTTAACGCCCAAATGACTGCTCAAAAAACCCAATCGGATGCACCTCAATCCCCCACCCCACCGCCTCACCCAAAGTAGCCGCCGGATGCAATGAAGCCACCCGCACCGCCTCGTCCCTATCCGCCGCTTCAATGATAAAAAAGCCGCCAACCATCTCTTTGGCTTCGGCATAAGGACCGTCGGTGAGCTGCGGCTTTCCGCCGCGCGGGCGCAAGGCGAAGGCGGCTTGCGGACCGCCGAGTGAGGCGCTGACAAGCAGCTTGCCGGTCTGTTTTAACTCGGCGTCTTTAGCGGGGCACTGGCTCACCAGGGCCTGCATCTCGGCGGGGGCCATGGCGGCGAATTTTTCGGGGGTGTAGTAGGCGAGGCAAAGGTATTTCATGGAAAGCTCCTTTCAGGGTTGAGGGTCGCTCTTGTACGACGAACGGTGCGCCGGCATTTCGACATCGACAACACATCTCAAAACAAAAAAGGCTCCACAAGGGCAATGCCGCTCAGTTAAGCCTGAGCGGCATTTTTTTTGATGGGATAGCGGGTCTTGGAGGCTCGAACTGTACGGGCATAGCGTCGCTCGGATCGACGCGGGGGTAGAAGAAATCGACGAATGT
>NZ_JAWQLX010000018.1:0-17259 GCF_033446725.1 Polaromonas potterensis
GATAACGTGTCGATCACCGTCAAGCTGATCAACCCGATCGCCATGGAAGAAGGTCTGCGTTTCGCCATCCGTGAAGGCGGCAAGACCGTCGGCGCTGGTGTCGTTGCCAAGATCATTGCGTAATTCCGCAGTCAACTAAGGAATTACCATGGCCACCAAGCAAAAAATCCGTATCCGCCTGAAAGCCTTCGACTACAAGTTGATCGATCAGTCGGCCGCCGAAATCGTCGATACCGCTAAGCGCACCGGCGCGATTGTCAAGGGCCCTGTGCCCCTGCCAACCCGCATGAAGCGTTTTGACATCCTGCGTTCGCCCCACGTCAACAAGACGAGCCGCGACCAGCTGGAAATCCGCACGCACCAGCGTCTGATGGACATCGTTGACCCTACGGATAAAACCGTGGACGCGTTGATGAAGCTCGATCTGCCCGCCGGCGTCGACGTGGAAATTAAGCTGCAGTAAGCAAAACCGGGGTTTTGGCGTGAGCTGAAACCCTTTAAAACATGGGTGACGGCGCAGGTTTGCCATTTTTGGCAGCCTGCGCTATACTCTTGGGCTGTCCTGATCGTGCTACGCATGGCTGGGGCGGTTTTATTAACAGTCTTCCACATCAAAACGTCTGCGGCCAATTGAAGTCGTAGCGGTGGGAGTTACGGAGAAAACTATGAGTCTAAGCAACTCCCTCGGGTTGCTGGGTCGCAAGGTGGGCATGATGCGTCTGTTCACTGATGATGGGGACACAGTTCCTGTCACAGTGGTCGATGTGTCTAACAACCGCGTCACCCAGGTGAAAACCCAAGCAAACGACGGCTACGATGCCCTGCAAGTGGCATTTGGTGCGCGCAAAGCGTCGCGTATCACCAAGCCGGCGGCTGGCCACCTTGCGAAAGCAGGCGTTGAAGCTGGCGAAATCCTGAAAGAATTCCGCGTGACGGCAGACGTCGCAGGCCAATACGCTGCGGGCACTGTTGTGCCTGCCGCTGCTGTGTTTGCGGTTGGCCAAAAGGTGGACGTGCAGGGTACTTCCATCGGTAAAGGCTTCGCCGGTACCATCAAGCGTCACAAGATGAGCTCGCAGCGCGCGTCGCACGGTAACAGCCGTTCGCACAACGTTCCTGGCTCCATCGGTATGGCGCAGGATCCCGGTCGTGTGTTTCCTGGTAAACGCATGACGGGCCACCTCGGTGACGTCACCAAGACCACGCAAAACCTCGACATCGTTCGCATTGACGAAGCCCGTCAACTGCTGATGATCCGTGGCGCTGTGCCTGGTTCCAAAGGTGGTTTTGTGACGGTTCGCGCCGCCATCAAGGCCAAACCCATCGCCGAAAAAGGAGCGAACTGATGCAGGTCGAACTCCTGAATGACCAAGGCCTGGCTTTGTCCAAAGTGGACGTGCCGGATACCGTGTTTGGTCGTGAATACAACGAGAGCCTGATTCATCAGGTGGTCGTGGCCTTCCAGGCCAACGCCCGTCAAGGCACGCGTGCCCAGAAAGACCGTGAGCAGGTCAATCACTCGACGAAAAAGCCGTTCAAGCAAAAAGGCACTGGCCGCGCTCGTGCCGGTATGACATCTTCCCCGCTGTGGCGTGGCGGCGGTCGTATTTTCCCGAACATGCCTGACGAGAACTTCACGCAGAAAATCAACAAGAAGATGTATCGCGCCGGTATGGCTTCGATCTTCTCCCAGTTGGCCCGTGAAGGCCGCCTGGCTGTGGTTGATTCGCTGACCGTGGACTCGCCCAAGACGAAAGTCCTGGCCGACAAGTTCAAGGCCATGAACCTCAAATCGGTGCTGGTGATCGCTGACGAAGTCGACGAAAACCTGTACCTGGCTTCCCGCAACCTGATCAACATTCTGGTGGTTGAGCCCCGTTACGCCGATCCGGTGTCACTGGTTCACTACAAGAAGGTTCTGGTCACCAAGGCTGCCATGGACAAACTCAAGGAGATGTTCGCATGAGCGCCGTGAACACCAAACCCAAATTTGACGAAGGCCGCCTGATGCAGGTGCTGGTCGCTCCCATCGTGTCTGAAAAGGCAACGATGGTTGCTGAAAAGACCAACACCGTGCTGTTCAAGGTGTTGCAGGACGCGACCAAGCCTGAAATCAAGGCCGCAGTGGAATTGATGTTCAAGGTGGACGTCAAGGCTGTTGCTGTACTCAATCAAAAAGGCAAAACCAAGCGTTTTGGCAAATCCACTGGCCGTCGGGACAACATCCGTAAAGCCTATGTGACGCTGAAGCCTGGTCAAGAGTTGAACATCGGTGGGGAGGCTGCGTAATCATGGCTGTCATTAAAATGAAACCCACATCACCCGGCATGCGCGGGATGGTGAAGATTTCGCGTGACCACCTGCACAAGGGTGAGCCTTACGCGCCGCTGCTGGAGCCACAATTCCAGAAATCCGGCCGTAACAACAACGGTCACATCACGGTTCGCCACAAGGGCGGTGGTCACAAGCACCACTACCGCGTGGTTGACTTCAAGCGCAACAAGGACGCCATTCCGGCCAAAGTCGAAACTATCGAGTACGACCCCAACCGCACGGCCCACATTGCGCTGATCTGCTACGCCGACGGCGAGCGCGCTTACATCATCGCCCCGCGTGGCCTTGAAGTGGGCGCCACGCTGGTCAGCGGTGCTGAAGCCCCGATCCGTGTTGGTAACACCCTGCCTATCCGCAACATCCCTGTGGGTTCCACGATTCACTGCATCGAGATGCAAATCGGCAAGGGCGCGCAAATTGCACGTTCGGCTGGTACCTCTGCGACGCTGCTGGCTCGTGAAGGCATCTACGCCCAGGTGCGTATGCGCTCCGGTGAGGTTCGCAAGATCCACATCGAATGCCGCGCCACCATTGGTGAAGTGGCCAACGAAGAACACAGCCTGCGCCGTCTCGGCAAGGCCGGTGTGAAGCGCTGGATGGGTATTCGTCCAACCGTTCGCGGTGTGGTCATGAACCCGGTCGATCACCCACACGGTGGCGGCGAAGGCAAGACCGGCGAAGGTCGCCATCCTGTCGATCCATGGGGTAACCTGACCAAAGGCTACCGCACCCGCAACAACAAGCGCACGCAAGTGATGATTGTTTCGCGTCGCAAGAAGTAAGGCCAGGAAATGACACGTTCACTCAAAAAAGGTCCCTTTGTCGACCACCACCTGGTAGCCAAGGCTGATAAAGCTGTTACCAACAAAGACAAAAAGCCGATCAAAACCTGGTCGCGTCGCTCCATGATCCTGCCCGAGTTCATCGGCTTGACCATCGCCGTGCATAACGGCAAGCAGCACGTGCCGGTCTACATCACCGATCAAATGGTTGGCCACAAGTTGGGCGAGTTCGCACTCACCCGGACTTTCAAAGGTCACCCGGCTGACAAAAAAGTTGTGAGAAAGTAAGGAAAGACCATGGAAACACGTGCAACCCTCCGGGGCGTTCGTCTGTCGGTCGACAAAGGCCGTCTGGTCGCTGACCTGATCCGCGGTAAAAAAGTGGATCAAGCGCTCAACATCCTGAATTTCACGCAGAAAAAAGCTGCTGGAATCATCAAGAAGGTGGTTGAGTCCGCTATCGCCAACGCTGAACACAACGATGGTGCCGATATCGACGAGTTGAAGGTGAAAACCATTTACGTCGAGCAAGGTACAACGCTCAAGCGTTTCTCCGCGCGCGCCAAAGGCCGCGGCAACCGTATCAGCAAGCCCACGTGCCATGTGTACGTTGTGGTCGGCAATTAATAAGGCAGACAGGATATGGGACAAAAAATCAACCCAACCGGGTTCCGCCTTTCCGTTAGCCGCAACTGGGCGAGCCGCTGGTACGCAAGCAACCGTGATTTCGCCGGCATGTTGGCCGAAGACATCAAGGTTCGCGAGTACCTGAAGGCCAAGCTGAAGAACGCCGCGGTTTCGCGCGTTCTGATCGAGCGTCCTGCCAAGAATGCCCGCATCACGATTTTCTCGGCACGTCCGGGTGTTGTGATCGGCAAAAAAGGCGAAGACATCGAAGCGCTGAAAAAAGAACTGAGCCGCCAATTGGGCGTGCCGGTCGCCGTGAACATCGAAGAAGTTCGCAAGCCTGAAATTGATGCCAAGCTGATCGCAGACAGCATCACCCAACAGCTTGAAAAACGAATCATGTTCCGCCGTGCAATGAAGCGCGCCATGCAAAACGCCATGCGTCTGGGTGCCCTGGGCATCAAGATCATGTCGTCCGGCCGTCTCAATGGCATTGAAATCGCTCGTTGCGAGTGGTACCGCGAAGGTCGCGTGCCCCTCCACACCCTGCGCGCCGACATCGACTACGGTACCTCTGAAGCCAAGACCACCTATGGTGTGATCGGCGTCAAGGTCTGGGTCTACAAAGGCGACAACCTGGGTCGTGGCGACTCTCCTGGCGCACGCCTGGATGCCGCTCCGTCCGACGAAGAGCGCAAGCCACGTGGCCCACGCCGCGATGTCCGCCCTGGTGACCGCACGGACCGTCCTTCCGCCCCTCGCGGTGCTGCTCGCCCTGCGCGCGGCCCGGTCGGTGGTGTGAATACTGCCCCTGCCGATGGCAGCGACAAACCTGCAGAAGCAACGGGTGCTGCACCCGCTGGTGACGCACCGAAAACCACCGTTAAGCGCGTCCGCAAAGCCGCGCCAGCTGCAGCAGCTGACGGTGCCAAGACCGAGTAATCGGTCTAATAACGGAGAATACAAATGCTGCAACCCGCTCGCAGAAAATATCGCAAAGAGCAAAAAGGCCGTAACACCGGTATCGCCACACGGGGTAACTCCGTGGCGTTCGGTGACTTCGGTCTCAAATGCACTGATCGTGGCCGTCTGACGGCTCGTCAAATTGAAGCCGCACGTCGTGCGATTTCCCGTCACGTCAAACGTGGCGGCCGTATCTGGATCCGTGTCTTCCCGGACAAGCCAATTTCCCAAAAGCCTGCTGAAGTGCGTATGGGTAACGGTAAAGGTAATCCAGAGTACTACGTGGCTGAAATCCAGCCCGGCAAAATCGTCTTTGAAATCGTCGGTGTGCCTGAAGAGTTGGCCCGCGAAGCGTTCCGCCTGGCATCTGCCAAGCTGCCGCTGCGCACCACCTTCGTCAGCCGCATGATCGGCCAGTAAGGGGAAATGACCATGACCAAATCTACTGAACTGCGCAAAAAAGACGTTGCCGGCCTGCAAACCGAAGTCAAAGAGCTGCAAAAAGCCCACTTTGGCCTGCGTATGCAAAAAGCCACGCAACAACTCACCAACACCGCCACGCTGCGTTCTGCGCGCCGTGACATCGCTCGTGCCAAAACCATTTTGGCCGAGACCATCGTCAAGCAAGGAGCGAAATAATGACGGAAGCTAAAAAATCCCTCAAGCGCACTTTGGTTGGCCGTGTGGTCAGCGACAAACGCGCCAAAACGGTGACGGTGCTGGTTGAGCGTCGTGTGAAACACGAGCTGTACGGCAAAATCGTGTCCTTGTCGAGCAAGTACCACGCCCATGACGAAAAGGGCGAGTACAAGACCGGCGATCTGATCGAGATCACCGAGAGCCGCCCGATTTCCAAGACCAAGAACTGGGTCGTGACCAAGTTGCTGGAAAAGGCTGCCATCGTTTAAGTCTTCCCAGACTTTGACGACAGTCATCAAAAACGGCCCACTGTGTGGGCCGTTTTTGTTTTTGCCCCGGGTTTTTGAAGGGCTGGGCCGAATCGTTGAAAATGGCGGGCGGACCCCGTGTCACATTCCCGTTTTATATTCTTAAGGAGCACCCATGATCAAAGTAGGCGATACCCTTCCCGCAACCACGCTGATGGAATTTTCGGAAGTGGAAGGCAATGGCTGCAGCATCGGCCCCAACCCGGTCGATGTGGCCAAGGCCACGGCCGGTAAAACCATTGCGCTGTTTGCGCTGCCAGGCGCATTCACGCCGACCTGCTCGGCCAAACATGTGCCCGGTTATGTCGAGAAAGCCGCTGAGCTCAAAGCTGCCGGTGTGGATGAAATCTGGTGCGTGAGTGTCAATGACGCGTTTGTCATGGGCGCCTGGGCGCGTGACCAAAAGACCGACGGCAAAGTGCGTATGCTGGCCGACGGCAGCGCCGACTTCGCCAAGGCCACCGGCCTGACCTTGGACCTGACCGCACGCGGCATGGGTCTGCGCAGCAACCGTTATTCGATGCTGATCAAGGATGGCAAAGTGGCCGCCCTGAACATCGAAGGCCCGGGCAAATTTGAAGTCAGCGACGCCGCCACCTTGCTGGCCCAGGCCAAGGCCTGAGTGCCGGCCCGCTGAGCGGGCTGCCCATCAAAAAAGCCGCTGTTCGCAAGAGCAGCGGCTTTTTTATGGCCTCGGTGAGGAGCGGCTTGACGCAGCAGTTGCTATGAATAGTATAGCTGTCTACGCCCGTTGTATAAAGGCTAGAGCCGATTTTTAATCCAAATCCACCTTCAGGTAGTGAGCGCCCGCTATCGGGTTATGGTAGTAGGGCGGGATGTCCTTGAAGCCCAGGTCCACGTAGAGCGCCCGCGCGGCTTCCATGTCGTTGAGGGTGTCCAGCAACACGCTGTGGTAACCGGCGACTCGCGCGGCATCCAGCACGGCTTCGGCCAGTTGCCGTCCCAGGCCGGAGCGGCGAAAGTCCTGGCGCACATACAGGCGTTTCATTTCGCAGGCGTTCGGGTAGTCCACGGTGGCCAGCGGCCGCATCGCGCAGCAGCCGGCGATCTTGCCGTCCACCATGGCCAGCAGCAGGCAGCCCTGGGGCGCGTCGTAGACACCGGGCAGGCCGGCCAGCTCCGCGTCGAAGTTCTGGAAGTTCAGATCGAAGCCCAACTGCCCGGCGTATTCCTGGAAGATCAGGCGCGTCGCGGCCAGCTGCTCCGGCGTGGCGGGCGTGATGAACTGGGGCGTGGGGGAGGAAGGGTCTGGCATGGGGCGGTGAAGTCGAATCAAGTGTATCGACTTTTAGGCCGCCCTGGCCGGGGCGTGGTGGGTACGCTTTAGAAGGCCGGTGCTGCCAGGCTGCTGACCCAGTACGTTGCGGCGGCGCACAAGCCGAAGACCCCCAGCGCTGCCAGGCGCGAGGCGGTGTCGTCGCGCGAAGCCGGCACGGCGGTCACCAGTTCCTTGTCGCCGTGCAACATGGCGTGAACCAGCTTGTGTTTGCGCCAGAGGTAAAAAACAATGGCCGTCAGGTGCAGCAGCACCAGGGCCAGCAGCAGCCACTTGCCGATGTTCTTGTGGTAATTGGTCGCCACGCTGACCGCGTTGT
The DNA here is from genome assembly GCF_033446725.1 of Polaromonas potterensis. NCBI lineage: Bacteria > Pseudomonadati > Pseudomonadota > Betaproteobacteria > Burkholderiales > Comamonadaceae > Polaromonas > Polaromonas potterensis. Next base: position 7,270 of record NZ_JAWQLX010000018.1, read on the forward strand.
TGGAGACAAAACTGGTGAGCGGGCCGGCAAACGCGATCTCGTCGTCGCTGAGCAAACCGGTGCCGACCTGGGCCAGCAGAATCCCCAGCATCGCAAACACCGAACCCGCGCCAATCGGGCTGTGGCCCGCCGAGTGTTCCGCCTGGCCGCGGCCCTTCAGGTAATTGAGCACGCTGCGCGGTGAATAGATAAAGGCCGTGAAGCGGGACCAGCGCCCACCCACCACGCCCCAGACGAGGCGAAACAACAACAAGGCCAGCACCGAATAACCAAAACGAAAATGCCAGACCATGGCGCTGCCGCCCACGGTGCCGCTGATGGTCAGGCCAATCACGGCGGCGACCAGCGCCCAGTGAAAAATCCGCGTGGGCAGGTCCCAGACCCGGACCTTGTTCAGGCTTTGATTGTTATTTTGCATGCGCGCTTCCTCATTGATGATGGTGTGTTTTATAGCAGGGCGGCCCGTATCGCTGGCGCTGCCGTGGCCTCTTGGTGCTTTCCCGTAGCGCATAAGTTCCGGCGGAACTTCTGGCCCTTGGCTAAACTCCAGCTGTGTGGCATCGGCCTGCCGCGTTGCCTTGCACCATAACTCAATAAACCACGAGGAAATTACATGAAAGCTTTTGCCTGTATCGCTGCGGCAGCCACCCTGGTCGTCTTTGCCGCCCCGGCGTCCGCCCAATTTGCCAAGGCCGAGGATGCCGTCAAATACCGCCAGAGCGCGCTGTTTGTCATGGGCCAGCATTTTGGCCGCCTGGGCGCCATGGCCAACGGCCGCATTCCTTTTGACGCCAAGATGGCGGCTGAGAATGCCGAAGTGGTGGCCGACATGGCCAAACTGCCATGGGTAGGTTTTGGCGCCGGCACCGACAAGGGCACGACCAAGGCCAAGCCTGAAATCTGGACCGAACAGGCCAAGTTCAAGGAAGGCCACGAGAAGCTGGCTGCCGAAGCCACCAAGCTGGCCACCGCCAGCAAAACCGGCAACCTGGACGCCCTGAAGACCGCGTTTGCCGCCACCGCCGATACCTGCAAGTCTTGCCACGACGCGTTCCGGGCTAAATAAAGCCCCCACGGTCGTTCGCTTCGCGTAACTCCCTGCCCCCCGAGGGGGCCGCTGCGCCTGCGGCCCGGCTAAGCCGGTTCCGCGGCCCATGCTGGTCAAGAGTGATTTGCGGAGCGTCCAGAGCACTACGAAAAAGGCCGGCCCCCTTGCGGGAGTCGGCCTTTTTTTTGCGTCTTTGGTGGTGAGCGGTCAGCTCTCGGCTAGCAGCTTTTCTATCAACTGGTGCAGGGCTGCAAAATCCGGCTCGCCCACATAACGTTTGACGATCTCGCCGCGTTTGTTGACCAGGTAGGTTGTGGGTGTCAGTTGCACATCGCCCCAGGCCTTGGCCACGGCGCCGGTGTTGTCGATCGCCACCTTGAAGGGCAGCTTGCGCGTCTCGGCGTAATTGACGACATAACTGGGCGGGTCGTAACTCATGGCCACGGCCAGGGTGTCGTAACCGCGTTCCTTGTATTTGTCGTAGGTGGAGATGATTTTGGGCATTTCGGCCACGCAGGTGACGCAACTGGTGGCCCAGAAGTTGACCAGCGTGACTTTGCCTTTCATGTCGGCGGTGCTTTGTTTGCTGCCGTTGAGCAGCACAAAGGTCGACTCGGGCGCCGCCTGGCTGTCACTGCAGCCGGACAGGCTCAGCAACCCCGCCACGACCATGGCACCGGCCAGTGCCATGCGGCATACTGACCAGGCAGAAATTGGTTTCATCAGAAAGGACCTCATCATGCAACGTCGAAATTTTAACCAAGCCGGTCTCAGCGCGTTGGGTGCCCTGGTATTGGCCACTTACCAGCAGGCCTATGCCCTGTCGCTGGGCGACCTGAGCAATGCCGATGCCAGCAAGGGCCTGAAAACCGCCCTCGAAAAAGGCGCTTTGGCGGCCGTGGCCTTGCTGGGCAAGACTGATGGATTCCTCGGCAACCCAAAAGTTCGCATTCCTTTGCCCGGTTACCTGGAAGATGCGTCGAAACTGCTGAAAAACTTCGGCCAAGGCAAACGCATTGATGAGCTGGTCACCTCCATCAACCGCGCCGCCGAAGCCGCCGTGCCCATGGGCAAGGACTTGCTGGTCGGTGCCGTGAAGGCCATGAGCGTCACCGACGCTAAAAACATCCTGCAGGGTGGCGAGACTTCGGTCACCAACTTCTTTGCCGAAAAAACCCGCGCCCCATTGGGCGTGAAATTCCTGCCCGTGGTCACCCAGGCCACGGCAAAAGTCGGCCTGGCCAACAAGTACAACGAGTTTGCCGGCAAGGCCGCAGGTTTCGGCTTGGTGAAAAAGGAAGACGCCAACATCCAGCAATATGTCACCGGCAAAACGCTGGACGGCTTGTACCTGATCATTGGCGACGAAGAAAAGAAGATCCGGCAAGACCCGGTGGGCACCGGCAGCGCGATTCTCCAAAAGGTGTTTGGGGCCATGAAATAGCCGGGTTGGGCCGGGATATAGGTCAAATCGGATTTCTGCCCATATGGGGTGGTCGTAGCTAGCTATCAAAAAATGAGCAAGTGACGCGCTGAGGCAGGCGTCCCGGTTTGCGCCCTGCGCAGCACAGGGCTAGGATGTGCTTCAGGTGACGCGGATGAACCAACCAGCAGCACTCCATTTGCATGTGCCCGAGCCCTCGGCCCGGCCCGGCCACGAGACCGACTTTTCCTACCTGCATTTGTCACCGGCCGGCGCGGTGCGGCGTCCGCCGGTGGACGCCTTGCCGGCCGCTACCGCCGACCTGGCCTACAGCCTGGTGCGGGTGCTGGATGACGAGGGCCACGCCGTTGGGCCCTGGGCGCCGCAAGTCGATCCGCAACTGCTGCGGCGCGGCTTGCGCGCCATGATGAAAACGCGGGTCTACGACGCCCGCATGTTGATCGCCCAGCGGCAAAAAAAGATTTCCTTCTACATGCAGTGCCTGGGCGAGGAGGCGATTGCCACGGCGCAGGCGCTGGCCCTGCAGCCCGGCGACATGTGTTTCCCGACCTACCGCCAGCAGGGCCTGCTGCTGGCGCGTGACGACATCGACATGGTGGAGATGATTTGCCAGCTGATGTCCAACGAACGTGATCCCATGAAGGGGCGGCAGTTGCCGGTGATGTATTCGTACAAACGCGCCGGTTTCTTCACGATTTCAGGCAACCTCGCCACGCAGTTCATCCAGGCCGTGGGCTGGGCCATGGCCTCGGCGATCCAGGGCGACTCCAAAATAGCCTCGGCCTGGATCGGTGACGGCGCCACCGCCGAGTCGGACTTTCATACCGCGCTGACCTTTGCCCATGTCTACCGCGCGCCTGTGATCCTCAACGTGGTCAACAACCAGTGGGCGATCTCGACCTTTCAGGCGATTGCCGGCGGCGAGGCCACGACCTTTGCGGCGCGTGGTGTGGGTTGCGGCCTTGCCTCGCTGCGCGTGGATGGCAACGACTTCCTCGCGGTGTATGCCGCCTCCTTGTGGGCCGCAGAACGCGCGCGTTGCAACCTGGGGCCGACCCTGATCGAGTGGGTCACCTACCGCGGCGGCGCGCATTCGACCTCGGACGACCCTTCTCGTTACCGCCCGGCCGACGACTGGGCGCGTTTTCCACTGGGCGACCCGATAGAGCGCCTGAAAACCCATCTGATACGCCTGGGCGCCTGGTCCGAGGACGAGCACCAGGCCACGCAGAAAGAGCTGGAGGCCCAGGTCAGCGCCGCGTTCAAGGAGGCCGAGCGTTACGGCTCGCTGGCCGCCGGTCACATGGCAGGCGCGGCGGCCATGTTCGAGGATGTCTACAAGGACATGCCGGCGCATTTACGCGCTCAGCGTGAGCAATTACTGAAGCTGTCACCATGCAAATGACCATGATCCAGTCGCTGCGTTCGGCCATGGACGTGATGCTGGCGCGCGACGACAAGGTAGTGATCTTCGGCCAGGACGTGGGTTATTTCGGCGGCGTGTTCCGCTGTACCGAGGGCCTGCAGGCGAAGTATGGTTCTTCGCGCGTGTTCGACGCGCCTATCTCCGAAGGCGGCATTGTCGGCGCGGCCATAGGCATGGCGGCCTATGGTTTGCGTCCGGTGGTGGAGGTCCAGTTCGCCGACTATTTCTACCCGGCCTACGACCAGATCGTCTCCGAGGCGGCGCGGCTGCGTTACCGCTCGGCCGGCGACTTCACGGCGCCCATGACCATACGCATGCCCTGCGGCGGCGGCATCTTCGGCGGGCAGACACACAGCCAGAGCCCGGAGGTTTTGTTCACCCATGTCTGCGGGATTCGCACGGTGATGCCGTCCAACCCCTATGACGCCAAGGGCCTGCTGATTACCTGCATAGAAAACGACGATCCGGTGATTTTTCTGGAGCCCAAGCGCCTCTACAACGGCCCGTTCGACGGCCACCACGACAAGCCGGCCGTGCCCTGGACCGGGCATGCGCTGGGCGAGGTGCCCGAGGGCTATTACAGCGTGCCGCTGGAGTCGGCCGCGGTGTTCCGTCCCGGCACCGCGTTGACGGTGCTGACCTACGGCACCATGGTTTTTGTGTCGGAGGCGGCGGCGAACGAGAGCGGCATAGACGCCGAGATCATCGACCTGCGCAGCCTCTGGCCGCTGGACCTGCAGGCCATCGTCGCGTCGGTGAAAAAGACCGGCCGCTGCGTGGTGGTGCACGAGGCCACACGCAGCAGCGGCTTTGGCGCCGAACTGGTGGCACTGGTGCAGGAGCATTGTTTCTACCACCTTGAGGCGCCGATCGAACGTGTGACCGGCTGGGACACGCCTTATCCGCATGCGCAGGAGTGGGCTTATTTCCCGGGACCAGCGCGCGTCGCAGCGGCCTTCAAACGGGCAATGGAGGCTTGAATGAGCCCCCACGCTCACATTCGTTCGCTGCCCCCCGAGGGGGCGCGCCTCCCTTGGGGCGGCCCGGCGGGAGGCATGGCATGAGCATCCACATCATCAAGATGCCCGACCTCGGTGAAGGCATTGCCGAGGTTGAACTGGTGGCCTGGCGGGTGAAGCCCGGCGACCATGTGGCAGAGGATCAGGTGCTGGCCGAGGTGATGACCGACAAGGCCACCGTCGAGCTTCCCTCGCCCGTGGTTGGCAAGGTGCTGGCCTTGGGTGGCGCAGTCGGCGATGTGCTGGCGGTGGGGGCGGAGCTGATTCGCATTGAAGTGGCGGGGGAGGCCGGTGAACTGCCAGCAGCCGTCTCAACAGCGCCTCAGAACCTGACCCCGGCACCGGCACCGGCACCCGTGCCAGCTCCGCTCGCAGTTGCCTCAGTCAAACCATCCGGCGACAAACCCATCGCCTCGCCCGCCTTGCGTCGACGCGCCTGGGAACTGGGTGTCGACTTGCAGCAGGTCGCCGCCAGTGGTGCGGGCGGCCGCATCCTGCAGGCCGATCTTGACGCCCATGTGGCGGCGCATGGATCGGGCGATCCTGTCGCCTCCGGTCTGGCTCAGCGGAACGATGAAGAACGCATTCCGGTGATAGGCCTGCGCCGCCGCATCGCGCAAAAAATGCAGGAATCCAAGCGCCGCATCCCGCATTTCACCTATGTGGAAGAAGTCGATGTCACCGAGCTGGCAGCGTTGCGCGCGCGGCTCAACGCCAAGTGGGGCGCGCAGCGGGGCCACCTGACCCTGCTGCCGTTACTGGTACGCGCCGTGGTGCTGGCCGTGCGCGAGTTTCCGCAGATCAACGCGCGTTTCGACGACGAGGCCGGTGTGGTGACACGCCATGGCGCGGTACATCTGGGCATTGCCACCCAGACCGAAGCCGGCCTGATGGTGCCGGTGTTGCGCCATGCCGAGGCGCACGATTTGTGGTCCAGCGCGGCGGAAGTGGCGCGCCTGGCCCAAGCCGCACGTACCGGCCAGGTCACGCGCGACGAACTCACCGGATCGACGTTGACCCTGAGCAGCCTGGGTGCGCTGGGCGGCATCGTCTCGACGCCGGTGATCAACGCACCCGAAGTGGCCATCGTCGGCATCAACCGCATCGTTGAGCGGCCTGTGCTGCGCAGCGGTGCTGTGGTGGCGCGGCAGATGATGAATTTGTCGTCCTCGTTCGATCACCGCGTGGTCGACGGCATCGATGCCGCCCGCTTCGTGCAGGCGGTACGCGGCTATCTGGAATGCCCGGCCACGCTGTTTGTGGAATAGGCGGGTTGGCCGCCAGTTCTTGCTTGAATTGCCCACCGGCCCAGGTGGATTAAGCGCAAGTAGCTATCGAAAAGAGAGTGAGAAAGCGCTACAGCGCCCGTACCAGCTCCAGCGTCAGCACCGAAGGCAGTTGCGCGCGCAGCCCATCTCGGCTCACGCGGGTCATGTTCTCGCCCATCCAGCTGGAGATCTCGAAGGTGTTGGGGTCGTCCACGATTTCCAGCAAGCCGAGATTCGGCGCAATGTGCTTGATGTCGTCCGCCAACTGGTCAAACTCGCCGTCGTGCAGCCGCTCGTCAATGATGAGCAGGTGCGGCATGTCCAGCTCCATGTAGCGCCGCCCGCGCTCCACGGTCGGCACCGCGTCCACGCTCAGGCCCAGCAGCCGGCAGGCCTGCGACACTTCGGCGCGTGCCAGCGGCTCGTTGCTGATCAGCAAAATGCGCAGGCCGGCCAGCGCCTTGGTGCCGTTGTGAAAAGACGAGTCCCCGCTGGTGTCAATTTCCAGCGCGGTCAGGCCTTCGAGCACACGCACGGTGCGGGCAAACTCCAGCTGCAGCCTGGATTCGCCGTTGGCCGAGACCTCGCGCTCCAGCGTGACGCCCATGGTTTGCGCAAGCTGGCTCAGCAGGTGCCAGTTGAGCGAGTCGGGCTGCGGTGCCTGCCCGCTCGCCGCCGCGTAGGCCTTGATCACCAGCAGGCCGTGCTCAGGCCAGTTCATGATGCTCAAGGAGATCACCAGGCGCTGGCCGTGCGCGCAGCCCCAGCTCAGCGCGGCGTCAATCAGGCTGGAGAGCAGCCCGGGATCGACAATCACCTCTACCGCCTTGAGGCTGTGGCGGCATTCAATGCCCTGCGCCTGCAGCGTCGGCGCGAGTTCAAGCAAGGCCTGCTGCAGCAGCCGGTCGAGCTGGATGCGCTCGTGCGACTGGCGCAGCCGGCCCTCGGCCAGCCGCCCGATTTGTTGACTTTGGCGCGTAATCTGGTTGGCCGATTCGATCGCGGTCGTCAGGCCTTCCAACTGCTGGTGGGAAATGCGGCGGGTCTGGGTGAAGTCCTGCACGATCTCGCGCAGGGCGTAGATGGGGGCGGACAGCTCGGCGCCGATCAGGCCGAGCAGTGCATAGTCGGTCAGGGGCGGCAACTGCTCTGCGGGCTCCAGTGCCAGATCGGGCGTGGCCTGGGCGACTGGCGGCGGCCTGTTACCGGCGGCGCTGACAAAGCGAGGTATGAGCTGCACTTATGTACCTTTAAAGTTTTCACCCTGGGAGGTAATTCCACCATGCACAGTGGTAAATGACAACTTTATTCGTATGTGCTGCGTGCCGGAAACTGTGCACTAATCCCGTTCTGCGGAGATTTGAGCTTCTGGGACTGGTTTTCCGCCCCGCAAGCACAGGGCGGACTTCATTTTTATGGAAATAGTGCCTGTGGGCCGCTTGTTATATGCGTAATTTGCTATCAAAACAGTAGCAATGCAGTCCGCTGCAAACCCCAAGGGAAGCCAGGCCCGGCTTACTTCTGCAGCGCAAGCAGGGCCTGGCGCGCGCCCGCCAGCCGCGCCTCCAGGTAGGCGCCATAAAAGTCGGGCACCGCCACGCCGACCAGGCGCTCGGCCAGCTCCTGCCCCTGCTCGCCCAGAAACAGCACGGTCGGCGTGAAGCCGGCTTTCCAGGCGCTGATCTGGGCGGCGGCGTTGGTGGTTTTGCCGTCGAAACCCAGCAGCGGCGTCGTTCGGTCGGCGATGTTGAGTTGCCAGGCCTGCAGGCCGGTTTGCTGGCGTCCGGGCAGCAGGTAGTTGCGCCTGACCAGTTCGCAATACGGGCAGCCGGGCAGGCTGACCAGCAGCACCATCACTTCGCCCTTGGCCGCGGCGGCCTGCGCGGCCGCGGGCAGCGAGGTCGGCACCGGCAACGCCGTGTCTTTGGCTTGAGCGGTGGCAGGCAAGGTCAGCGCGGGCAGCAGCATGCCGCCGGCGAGGGCGCGGGAAAATTGACGTCGGTTGTGCAGGGGTTTCATGCGTTGGCGCAGTTGAGCAGTATTTGTGTCAGCGCGTGGGCTTCGCTGATCATGGGGTCGTGGCCGGTGGGGAGTTCGACAAAGTTGGACTTCGGCAGCCAGGCGCCGTTCCAGAATTTCGGGTCTTTCACGCGCAGGCGGCTCGGGTCTATGGTGGCCAGGGCCGGCTGTGTGCAACTCACAAAGGTGCGCGGGATGGCCGCGACACGCTGCACATCAAAGTCCAGCGGCGCCTGGTAGGTGTTGCCGGGGTGTGGCGTCTGGCGGCGCTTGACCCAGGCGTGATCCGCCTCATGCAGGCCGAACACCACCGGGTCGGGCGGCGGAAAGCTGAAGCGGGTCGAGGCCTGGGCCGCCGACAGGCGTTGCTGCTGCGTCGCCGCGGACTGGGTGCTGCTCCAGCTTTCGCCGGGTTTGGGCACCACGGCATCGACATACACCAGGTGTTTCAGGTGTTTGCCCAGGCGGTCGGCGACCGCCGTGCCTATCATGCCGGCGTAGGAGTGCACGACCAGAATCACCTCGGTCAACTCTTCCACCTCGATGGTGCTGATCACGTCGTCAATGTGGGTGTCCAACGTGATGGCGGGTGACAGCAGGTGGGCGCGTTCGCCCAGGCCAGTCAGCGTGACCGGAAACACCTTGTGGTGATCAAGCTGCAAGGCCTGCGTCACGCGCCGCCAGCACCAGCCGCCGTGCCAGGCGCCATGCACCAGAACAAAATTGTGTTTCATCAGATCACCTCTTTGTGTTTTAGGTCAGACAGTTGCGTCTCCGAGTAGTTCAACACACTGCGTAAAACCTGGCTAGTGGGTTGGCCGAGCATCGGGTGCTGCCACGGCGTGTCCATGCCGCGCTCAGCTCTATCACCTGCGGGTCGGCAAACACCTCGCCCAGGTAATAAGCGGCTTCGGCCGTGTCGGCGCCCGTGCCCGGCCAGGGTCTGGGTGCACCAAGGACCCGCAAGCACGCGGGAGAGGTCGAGGATGCGGATGCCGTCTAGGGAGTTCATGCCTCCATTTTGCGCTGTCGCCTTGCCGGCCGAGGCAGGTCAACCCCCTGAACGTCACTGTGAAGTGCGGCATCCCGTTGTTCTGGTTTGTGTGGCGGCTTGGTTGCAAGGAGCTTGGGGGCGGGGCTATCGGGTTTGTTGGTTGGTTTTATACCGCTCTAAATGGTATTGTCCGAAAAGCCAATGCTGATAGCGGCTTACGGAGGGAAAATGCCCAACTCAAAGCGAAATGTCATTTTTATACCGTAGGTTTTGCGGCATATATTGCGTTAGGCCTTCAGACACCCACTCGTCAGTCACCTCGCCAGCACAAGGACCCAGTCAGCATGTGGAAGAACAAACTCAAGCTCAGTGAATGCGAAACACTTCGTCTAGACCGCAAGTACGAAAGAGGCAATCTTGGACAAGAAGAAGTTGAACTTTACTCCGTGCTCAATCCAGAAGGTCAAGTCATGGGTTCAGTGCAATACATCGATCACACGTCGATCAAGGCGCCATTTCGTCAGAGCTTTCATCTCGTTCAACGTCACAAGGACGGCATGACACTTGTCGATGGGCGATGGAGCGGATAAGGTCAGAAATCACGACTGCCCAATAAATATCGATTGACGCATACAAGCCGCCTAACCTGTCCTATATGGACTCCCCCCAAACGGCAAGAAACTGACTGATAGTGTGGCTTTTGGGGAAGCGCCTGCAGTCGTATATCCGGCATCTGTTGTGGGATCGTGTGTGTCCCGTGCCGACATGGAAT
>NZ_JAWQLX010000019.1:0-12600 GCF_033446725.1 Polaromonas potterensis
GCGGTCGGCGCCAATGGCCATGGCGGTGCGCAGGGTTTCCTGGCATTGGGCGACGCCGCAGCTGACGGCAATCACTTCAGTCGCCAGGCCTTTTTCTCTCAAGCGGGTGGCTTCCTCGACGGCGATCTCGTCAAAGGGGTTCATGCTCATCTTGACGTTGGCGATATCCACGCCGCTGCCATCACTTTTGACGCGTACCTTCACGTTGTAATCGACGACGCGTTTGACCGGGACCAGGACCTTCATGGGAGAACTCCAGAGTTTATTGATTGACGTTCACGTAAAGCTTTTGATTCTATGCTGCACCTGCACAATGTCCCAAAAAATAAGATTCCTCGGTGGAGAATCAGCCAGGCCAATAGAAAAAAGAACGATCGTTCTATTTCATTATAAAGACCTGTTCGACCCGAATTAGAGCCACACATCCATCATTGTTGCCCTGGCGAAAATTAACAGACCGACAGGTCGGTTAATTGGGGTAAGTAAGGACAGACCGGCGCAAATCGCTGCCTTAAAGTGAGTCTTCCGAATGCATCAGGTGGCAGCCGCCGCCGCGTCGGCCCCTTCACCCCCTACGAGGCCACCCCGGAGTGTTTATGAACATAAAACCCATCGCCGCCGCGCTGCTGACTGTTTGCAGTGGTCTGGCCTCTGCACAAACCGTGTTGACCGTCTCGAGTTGGCTGCCGCCCACCCATGCCTTAAGCCTGGCCCAGAAAGAATGGTGCGACCTGCTGGAGAAAAACACGGCAGGCAAGATGAAGTGCAACATCCTGCCGCGCGGCGTCACGGCGGCACCGGGGACTTTTGATGCGGTCAAAAACGGGCTGGCCGATGTGTCCTACACGGTGCACGGCTACACCCCGGGTCGTTTTGTCTACACCCAGATGGCCGAGTTCCCCTTCCTGGGCAGCACCTCCGAGCCGATTTCCGTGGCCTTCAACAAGGTCGCCATCAAGAACCCGCAGTTCCTGGCCGAACACCAGGGTGTGAAGGTGATTTCCTTCTTCACCCATGGCCCGGGCATCGTCTTCAACACCAAGCGGCCGGTGACCAACGTCGAAGAGCTGGGCGGCCTGAAATGGCGTGTGGGCGGCGGCATGGTCAACGAAATCTCCAAGGTGCTGGGCATGAATGTGACCCTGAAACCGGCGCCCGACTCGTATGAGTTGTTGTCCGGCGGCGTCATGGACGGCACCTTGTTCCCGGCCGAGTCCACCGAATCCTTCCGGATCGACAAACTCATCAAATACGCCACCACCTTTCCCGGCGGTCTCTACAACACCAGCTTTGTGTTCATGATGAACCAGGGCAAATACGACAAACTCAGCGCCGACGAAAAGAAAGCCGTGGATGCGATCTCGGGTGAAGTCGCCGCCCGCATGTATGGCCGCGGCTGGGACCGGGTGGACCGGCGTGCCACGGCCTTGATGCAGGCCAACAATGTGCAAATCGTCAAGGCCGACGCCAAGTTTGTGGCCGAAGTCAAGGCCAAGACCGCGCCGCTGGAGCAGAAGTGGGTCAAGGATGCCGAAGCCAAGGGCCTGAAAGACGCTGCAAAAATCCTGGCCGAATTCCGCGCGGAAATCGCTCGTCAGGAAAAATAAGCCTCTTGCCAGCGAAGACCAGGATTTGACAGCGCGGCCTCATGGGCGGAGCCTGTTTACGCTCTCCATGGGGTCGCGTTGGGGCGCAATCGGGATGAGTTGGTCGCCAAGACCTCGCAGCATGGGCTCATGCCCATGCAAAAGGTTTGGCGGGCAAATCGCCCGACCGCACAGCCGGTCGGCTGTGCGTCGTGCGGCTGCCCCAAATGGGGATGCAAACGCGACCGCGTTTGCGTCGCCTCAACCCGAAGGGCAGGTGCCTTTTCGGGCGCTCTGCGGCGTTGCGGCGCTTGCCAATAGCCAGCTATTGGCGGCGCACCGCGCCTTGCAGCCCATCCCGAAAAGTCACCTGCGCGGCCCCATCGAGATCGTAAACAGGCTCTCAGGCCGCGCTTTTTATTGATTGAGGCACACAGATTGAACAAGCTTATTGAAACGGTGTGCGGCCTGCTGGCCGCCGCCGCCCTGTTCGCCATCATGGCGCTGACTTTTTTTGACGTGGGCGGGCGCAAGTTGTTCTCCAATTCGATCACCGGCTCGCTCGAACTCACGGAACTGCTGATGGTGGTGGTGATTTTTGCGGCCTTGCCGCTGGTGTCGCTGCGCGGCGAACATGTGGTCTTCGATTCGCTGGACCATTACCTGCCCGAGACGGTACGCCAGCTCCAGCGCGCCTTGATGCACGGCCTGTGCGCGGCGGCGCTGCTGGGCCTGGGCTGGCTGATGTGGGGCACCGGCGGTCAATACCTGGAGACCGGTGAAACCACCGCCCAGCTGAAAATCCTGAAAGCCCCGTTTATGTACGGCATGGCGGTCTTGTGTGGCGTGGCCGGCTTGATTCATCTCGGCTTTGTGTTCCGGCCCACGGCGGATGAACAAGCCGGCGAAGGGGCCACACTGTGACCGAAGCCCTGCTTGGTTTTACCGCCATTTTCATTCTGGCGCTGATGCGCCTGCCGCTGGCTTTTGCGATGGGCCTGGTCGGCATCGTCGGCATGGGCCTGACACGCGGCTGGCATCCAGCCCTGGCCAGCACGGCCCAGGTCGTGCATGAGACCGGTTTTGCCTACACCTTGTCAGTGATCCCGCTGTTCATCCTGATGGGCAATTTTGTGGCGCGGGCCGGGCTGGCCCATGAGTTGTTTCATGCCGCCTACGCCTTCATCGGCCATTTGCGCGGCGGCCTGGCGCATGCGACCATCGCCGCCTGCGCCGGTTTTGGCGCCATTTGCGGCTCGTCCATCGCCACCGCCGCCACCATGAGCAAGGTGGCGTATCCGTCCATGAAAAAACTCGGTTACAGCGATTCCTTGTCCACCGGTGTGATTGCCGCCGGCGGCACCTTGGGCATCATGATTCCGCCCTCCACCATCATGGTGATTTACGGCATCGTCACGGAAACCAATATCGGCAAACTGTTTGCGGCCGGTGTGATTCCCGGCATCCTGACCGCCCTGCTGCTGATGTTTGCCGTGTTATTCATGACCTTCCTGGACCCGGAACATGCACCGGCCGGAGAAAAAACAAGCTGGCCAGAACGCTGGAAAGCCGTGCGCGGCATCTGGGGCGTGTTGCTGCTGGTGGTGCTGGTGTTAGGCGGCATTTATGGCGGGATTTTCACCGCCACCGAAGGCGCGGGCATAGGTGCGGCGGGCGCCTTTTTGTTTGCGCTGGCACGGCGCCGGCTGACCGTCAAAACCACGCTGGAGGTGCTGGTGGAGTCGGCCCGCACCACGGCCATGTTGTTCACCCTGCTGATCGCGGCGACCATTTTTGCCAACTTCGTGAACTTCACCTCCATGCCCAACGACCTGAAAGAGTGGATCACCCACCTGGGCCTGTCACCGCTGATGGTGGTGGCCGCGATGATGGTGATTTACGTGGTGCTGGGCACGGTGATGGAAGAGCTGACCATGGTGCTGCTGACCATTCCGCTGTTTTTCCCCATCGTGGTCTCGCTGGGTTTCGATCCGGTCTGGTTTGGCGTGTTGATCGTGATGGTCATCCAGATCGGCCTGATCTCGCCACCCGTGGGCATGAACCTGTTTGTGCTCAACACCTTGCTGCCCAAAGTCGGTCTGGGCAAGATATTTCGCGGTGTCTGGCCTTTTGTGTTCATGCAGGTGGTGGCGCTGGGGATTTTGCTGTCTTTCCCCTCGCTCAGCCTCTGGCTGCCTTCTTTTATGAAGTAGTGCGCTGCAGCAAAACGCTGGGTGCGCGTATGGTGATGCCGTTCTCGCGCAGCGACTGCAACACAATCAGGTTGATGCGTGAACGTAATGCCAGTGCCCCGCTCTCCGGGCTGGTGATCGAATAGGTCAGGGTCAATTCCAGGCCCTCGGCCCCAAACCCCGACAAGGCGGCAAAAGCCGCCGGTTCGCGCAACACGCGGTCCTGCCGGTTCGCGGCTTCAACCAGCAGGCGCATCACCAGGTCCACATCGCTGTCATAGGCCACCGACACCACCGTGGTCTGCGCCGCATGGGGATCGATACGCGACAGGTTCTCCACCCGGTTGATGATCAACATTTCATTGGGCACGATGGACTCGCGGCCGTTGGGGGCTCGGATCACGGTGTAACGCGCATTGATGTCGGTGATACGGCCTTCGTAGTTGTCCACCTTGACGTTGTCACCTATGCGCAACTGGCGCTCCGCCAGAATGACAAAACCGCTGACATAGTTGGACGCCAGCTTTTGCAGGCCAAAACCCACACCCACACCAATGGCGCCGCCCAGCACCGACAAGGCGGTCAGGTCAATGCCGACCGCCGACAAGGCCACCAGCAAACCCACAAACATCAGCAAGACCCGCGTGGCATTGCTGAGGGCCTTGCGCAGCGACAGCTGGCCGCCGGTCGCTGACTTGAGCAGGCGCCGCTCAATCGCCGAGGAAATCCACAACGCAATGATCAACACGATGCCGGCCGTGAGTGCGCCTTCAAGCAAGGTGCGCACCGACATCGTGGAAGCCCCCACTTTCCAGCGGATGTCGTCCAGCTCGTCCAGCAGCAGCGGCAACAGGTCGCTGACCCAAAGCACCATCGCCAGCCAGGCAACCCAGGAAATACTGCGCTCCAGCACCCGCACAAACGGCGCGTCGGCAAACACCACTTGCAGCACTTTCACGCCCAGGCGAATCACCACCAGCGCCACCAGCACCGGCATGGCGATCTTGAAGACCGCCAGCGGCAGCCAGCGTGCCAGCAACAGGAAAGACAGGTAGGCCAGGGACAGCAACACGAATGGAAACATCACGCCGTCGATGATTTTTCGGCCAAACCAGATGGAGTGTTCGTCAACCTTGCCCGCGGCCCGGCGCACCAGCCAGACCAGTGCCCAGGCGGCGCCCACACACGCAACCAGCACGCCCAGCTCGGCCAGCGCGCTGGGCTGCGCCATGGCGCTCAGCCAGCTGTTGAGGTCGTCAATACGAACGCTGGGTTTCACCGCGACCATTGCGGCTTCCTCTTGTCGATAAAGGCCTGTACGCCCTCCTGCGCCACGGCATGCACCATGTTGCAGGCCATGGCCTGGCCGGCCAACTGGTAGGCGGCCGCCACGCCGGTTTCACGCTGCTGGTAAAAAAGCGCCTTGCCAATGGCAATGGCTTCGCGGGGTTTGGCCAGGATGGATTGCAGCAACTGCTCGATCTCGGCATCCAGCGCCTCCAGCGGCACCACGCGGTTGACCAGGCCACGCACACGGGCTTCTTCCGCCGTGATAAAACCGCCGGTCAGCAACATTTCCATGGCTTGCTTGGCGGGAATATTGCGCACCAGCGGCACACTCGGCGTGGCGCAAAACAGGCCCACATCGATGCCGTTGACCCCAAAACTCGCGTCGCTGCTGGCCACGGCCAGGTCACATTGCGCCACCAGCTGGCAACCGGCCGCCGTGGCCACGCCTTGCACCCGGGCCAGCACCGGCACCGGCAGGTGCTGGATGGACAACATCATGCGTGTGCACTGGGCAAACAGCTTCTGGTAATAGGCCAGCTCGGGCTGGGCCCGCATTTCCTTGAGGTTGTGACCGGCGCAAAAGGCCTTGCCTTGTGCGGCCAGCACCACGATGCGTGCACCCGGGTCTTGCGCCACCGCATCCAGCGCGGCCTGCAAGGCGGTCAGCATGTCTTCGCTCAGGGTGTTGTAGGTCACGGCGCGGTTCAGCGTCAGCCAGTTCACGCCGCGTTCATCACGTGTATGCAGCACGGGGGCTGATAAATTTTCCATGGAAAGGTCCAAAAAAAAACAGATTACAAATCGGCCAGCACGCGGATATGCGCTTCCACGCTGCGTGCCAGCGCGCCCAGGTTGTAGCCGCCTTCCAGCGAGGACACGATGCGGCCCTGGGCATGGCGCTTGGCAACGTCCTTGATACGCTGGGTGATCCAGGCATAGTCCTGCTCGTTCAGGCTCATCTGGCCCAGGTCATCGTCACGGTGCGCATCAAAACCGGCGCTGATAAAAATCATTTGTGGCTTGAAGGCTTCCAGGCGCGGCATCCAGGCGATATCAATCAGCTCGCGCACCGCCTGGCCTTTGGTGTAGGCCGGCACCGGCAGGTTCACCATGTTGTTGGCCAGTATGTCGGCGCCGGAGTAGGGATAAAACGGGTGCTGGAAAAAGCTGACCATCAGGATGCGGTCGTCGCCGCGGATGATGTCTTCCGTGCCGTTGCCGTGGTGCACGTCGAAATCCACAATCGCCACCCGCTCCAGACCATGGCGTTCCAGCGCGTATTTGGCGGCCACCGCGATGTTGTTGATAAAACAAAAACCCATGGCCTTGTCATGGCAGGCGTGGTGGCCCGGCGGACGCACCGCGCAGAAAGCATTTTCGATCTCGCCGGCCATCACCGCATCGGTGGCGGCCAGCGAGGCCCCGGCGGCGCGCAAGATCGCGTTCCAGCTGTGTACGTTGAGCGCAGTGTCGGGATCGATCTGCGCATATTTCGGCCCACCGGCCCGCAAGTCGTCGGCCAGTTGGCTGCCCAGCCCGCGGATGGCGGCAATCATCATGCGGTCGTGGCCTAATTCCAGGTCACCCAGCGACGCCAGCGGCGCCTCACGCCGCTGCAGCACATCGCCGACACCCGACATCAGCAGGCGGTCTTCGATGGCATCCAGCCGCTCCGGGCACTCGGGATGACCCGGGCCCATTTCATGTTTTCGGCAATCCGGATGGGTGAAATAAGCAGTGGCATTCATATCGAAAATTTTGCGGTAAGGTTGGTGGCATGAACGCGAAACAAAAAATTCAGACCTTATTAAATCAGCTTAACACGGTCATTGTGGGCAAAAGCGCCCAGGTTCAGGACTGTGTGGCCTGCCTGCTGGCCGGTGGCCATTTGCTGATCGAAGACGTGCCCGGCGTTGGCAAAACCACGCTGGCGCACGCCTTGTCGCGCTCCTTCGGATTACAGTTTTCCCGCGTGCAGTTCACCGCCGACCTGATGCCTAGCGACCTGACGGGCGTGTCAATTTACGAACGCCAGAAAGAAAATTTTGTGTTTCACCCGGGACCGGTTTTTGCCCAGGTGTTGCTGGCCGACGAGATCAACCGGGCCAGCCCGCGCACGCAAAGCGCACTGCTCGAAGCCATGGAAGAAAAACAGGTCACGGTGGAAGGCGAAACCCGGCCCCTGCCCATCCCGTTTTTTGTGATTGCGACACAAAACCCGCACGACCAACTGGGCACTTACGCGCTGCCCGAGTCGCAGCTGGACCGTTTTCACATGCGTATTTCGCTGGGCTACCCGGACCGCGCCGCAGAGCGGGAGCTGCTCAGCGGCAGCGACCGCCGTGACATGGTGGACAAACTGGACACCTTGCTGATGCCGCATGACTTGCTGGAACTGCAGCAGCAGGTCTTGCAAGTGCATGCCGCGGAGCCGCTGCTGAACTACCTGCAGGACCTGATCGCCGCCACCCGTTCGGGCCGCTGGTTCCTCCAGGGCCTGAGCCCGCGCGCCGGTATTGCGGTGATGCGTGCCGCCCGCGCCCAGGCTTTTTTGAGCGGCCGCGATTACGTCGCGCCTGACGACATCGTGGCCATCCTGCCGCAAACCGCCGCGCACCGCTTGGTCCCGGTGACCGATGCCGGACGCGGCTCGGTGGAGCAGGTGCGCGCCATGCTTGAGGCCGTGCCTCTGCCATGAGGCGTTCGCGACCCGTGAACGCAGCAGCCAGGTTGTGCTGCGAAGGGCAGCCATGAGTGCCCTCACCCTCAATCCCCTGAGCTTCGTGCGCGGGCGTTTCCAGCAGTGGTGGCAAAACCGCCTGCCGCTGAGCGACAACGTGGTGCTGACCCAGCGCAACGTGTACATCCTGCCCACCCGGCCCGGCCTGATGCTGGCACTCACCTTGCTGGTGTTGCTGGTGGCTTCCATCAACTACCAGCTCAACCTGGGCTATTTGCTGACCTTTTTGCTGGCCGGCAGCGCCGTCATCGGCATGCATGTGTGCCATGGCACCCTGCGCGGGCTCGCCATGAATTTGATAGCGCCTCCCGCCCAGTTTGCGGGGGCTCTGGCTATTTTTGATGTCAAACTCACGAACAACAGGCGCTCTGCGCGCCATGCCATCGGTGTCAGCGTGCTGGGCACGCTGGACGCGCAAGGCGAGCGGCATTGGGCCTGGACCGATGTGCCGGCGCAAAGCAGCAGCACCGTGCAAGTGGCTTTCACGCCGCCCCGCCGTGGCCTGCACCCCCTGCCCACCCTGACCGCCGAGACCCGTTTCCCGCTGGGCACATTTCGCGTCTGGACCATCTGGCGCCCCGCCGCGCAGATTCTGGTCTACCCGAGGCCAGAGCTGCAGGCCCCGCCCCTGCCGCCGGGCGAGCCGCGCGCGGGCGGCGCCGCGGCGGCGGCCCGGGTACCCAGCAGCGGCGACTTCGACAACATCCGCAACTACCGCCGCGGCGACCCGCTCAAACTCGTGGTCTGGAAAAAAGCCACCAAGGCCGATGAACAAGGCAACGGCCTGGTGGTGCGCGACGCACAACAAGCCCAACGCCATGAACTCTGGCTGGATTTTGCGCAGGCCGGCTCGCTGGATACCGAAGCCAGGCTCTCGCGCCTGTGCGCCTGGGTGTTGCAGGCTGACCAACTTGGCCTGAGTTATGGCTTGCGCTTGCCGGGTTTGCTCATCAAACCTTCCAGTGGGGAGGCGCATAAGCGGCAATGTTTGGAGGCGCTGGCTTTATGTTGAGCGGTGCTCGCACGTCAGCATGCCCAACCTGGGCGATGCTTTCAACCATTCGAACTGAGCTTGTCGAAGCCTTTGCCAGCTATGCCTGTGTAGTGTCTCCTGCAAGCCGGGACTCGCCCCGGCGGGCGACTTACTTTTCTTTGCTTCGCCAAAGAAACCTAAGGAAAAGAAAGGCGACCCGACTGTCCGGGTCCCTTCGCTGCGCTACGGGCAACCTGCGGTGCTCGCCAAAAGCGGGGTCTCGCTCGAACTCGGCTGCGCCTCAGACAATCGCGAGCCCTGATCCGCTTTCGCCTGCGCTCCTCGGCCCGGCCAAACGGGCTGGCGAGCGAAAGCGGGTATGGGATCGGGGATGGATTCCGGCCTTCGCCGGAATGACCGCCATCGCGTCTATGTCCTCCGACCCAACCGCCAACGCAAAGCAGCAATGTTAGCCCGCCTCAACACCCTCCCCCGCGACACCCGCGACACGCTGTTTTTGCTGGCCGTCATCGCCTGGGTGCTGCTACCGCAAGTCAATGAATTGCCCTTGTGGTGCAGCGCACTGGCCGCCGCCATGTTGCTCTGGCGCGGCAAGCTGGCCCTGGGCAACCAGGCGCTGCCCAACAAATGGTGGTTGCTGGGCCTTCTGGCCCTGGCCGTGGGCGCCACATGGCTGACCCACAAAACGCTGCTGGGCCGCGACGCCGGGGTCACACTGATTGTGATGTTGCTGGCGCTCAAGACGCTGGAGATGCGCGCCAGGCGTGATGCCTTCGTGATTTTCTTTTTGAGCTTTTTCACCATGCTCACCAACTTTTTTTATTCTCAGTCGCTGCTGACGGCGTTCAGCATGTTGCTGGGTCTCTTGGGTTTGCTGACGGCGCTGGTCAATGCGCACATGCCGGTGGGCAAACCGCCGCTGCGCCAGGCCGCCCAAACCGCCGGCTGGATGGCCTTGCTGGGTGCACCTGTGATGGTGGTGCTGTTTCTGCTGTTCCCGCGTCTGGCGCCGCTCTGGGGGATGCCCAGCGATGCCATGACGGGGCGCAGCGGTTTGTCGGCCACCATGCAAGTCGGCAACATCGCCAGCCTGGCGCTGGACGAAAGCATCGCCATGCGTGTGAAGTTCGAAGGCGCGCCGCCTGCGCAGCGCGACCTGTATTTTCGCGGCCCGGTGTTGACGACCTTCGATGGCCGCGAATGGCGGCCGCTGCAGCCACGGCTGGGTTCCGGGTTTGTCAGGCCGCAAGGTGTGTCGCAGTTGCAGGTTTTCGGCACGCCCGTGCGTTACGAGGTTACCCTGGAGCCGAACAGCCGGCCCTGGATCCTGGTACTCGACGCCACCGCACGCGCGCCGGTCAGCCCGGCGCTGGAAACACTGGGCACGGCCGAGCTGCAATGGATAAGCACACGGCCGGTCACCGACTTGCTGCGTTACCGGGCCGAGAGTTATTTCCAGTTTCGTTATGGGCCGCAGACCAGTGCCGCCGCACTGCCGCCGCAGTACAGCGAACTACCGGCCAACTTCAATCCGCGCACGCTAGCGCTGGCGGCGGAGCTGATCCGCGGCAACCCGGCCGGGCCGGCCGACAAGGCGGCGCTGGTGCAAGCTGCCATCAAACGCTTGCAGACCGGCGGCTACACCTACACGCTGGAACCTGGCGTGTACGGCCAGCACACGGCCGATGAATTCTGGTTTGATCGCAAGGAAGGTTTTTGCGAACACATCGCATCAAGCTTTGTGGTGTTGATGCGCGCCATGGACATTCCGGCGCGCATCGTCACCGGTTACCAGGGCGGCGAGCTCAACGGTGTGGACGGCTTTTGGGTGGTGCGGCAAGCCGACGCCCACGCCTGGGCCGAAGTCTGGCTGGCCGGCCAGGGCTGGGTGCGTATCGACCCGACCTCGGTCGTGGCCCCCGGGCGCACCGGCGCTTTCCAGCGACTGGCGGCGCCGCAAGGGCTGGTGGGTCAGGCGCTGGGCAATTTCAGCCCCACCTTGGCGGCGCGGCTGCGGGCCACCTGGGAAGCCGTCAACAACGGCTGGAACCAGTGGGTCCTCAATTACACCCAGAGCAAACAGCTCAACCTGCTCAAGAAGCTCGGCTTTTCATCGCCGAGTTGGGAAGACCTCAGTTATGTGCTGATCAGCCTGGTGGTGCTGCTCAGCCTGGGCGGCGCTGGCTGGGCCTGGTGGGAACGGGTGCAACACGACCCCTGGCTGCGACTGCTGGCCAACGCCCGCCAACAACTGGCCCGCGCCGGCCTGGCCAGCAAGGCCGCGACCTCACCGCGCCAGTTGGCACAGCAGGTCATGCAAAGGCAAGGCCCCCAGGGCCAGGCGATACACGACTGGCTGATGCAACTGGAAGCGCAACGTTACGCGGGCAAGACCGGCGCCAGCCTGGCGCAACTCAAAAAGCAATACCGGCAACTCCGCTGGCCTCGCTGATTTTTCAGCCCCGGGCTCGTACTGGTTTACGCTTGTGGCCATACTGCTGCTCTGGGTTTCTTTTTTTCTCCGCTTTTTCAGGACTCGCCTTCTCGCATGATCGCTTCTTCTTTCTCCAGGCTGGCTGCTGGCCGCCTTCTGGTCGCTCCTCTTTTGATAGCTATCTGCGCAGGTACGGCGGGGGCTACACCCCCAAAGAACATCAAGCCCAAAAAAACAGCCAGCCGCCCGGCAGCCACACAGGGGCCGGCCTACGCCAGCCGCCCCGAGGCCATGCGTTTCGCCGACGACCTGGCGGCCAGGCGCGATCTGGATGTGCAATGGGTGCGCCAGGTCATCGGCCAGGCGCGTTTTAACCCCACCGTGGTCCGGCTGATGCAGCCCCCCGCCAAAACATTCACCAAGAACTGGCGTGTCTACCGCAGCCGTTTTATCGACCCGGTGCGTATCGCGGCCGGCGTGAAGTTCTGGCAGGACAACCAGGCCACCCTGGCACGCGCTGAAAATGAATACGGCGTGCCGGCCGAGATCATCGTCGGCATCATCGGCGTGGAAACCATTTATGGCCGCGACACCGGCAGCTTTCGGGTGCTGGACGCTCTGGCCACGCTGGCCTTTGATTTTCCTGCGTCGCACCCGCGCGCGGCCGAGCGCAGCGAATTCTTCAAGGGTGAAATCGAGCAGTTCTTGAGCATGCAAAGCCGGCTGAATACTGACCCCCTGGCCCCGCGCGGCAGTTTTGCCGGCGCCATGGGCATGCCGCAGTTCATGCCGTCGAGCTGGGTCAAATACGCGGTGGACTTCGATGGCGACGGCCAGGTCGACCTCTGGAACAGCCCCAGCGACGTGATCGGCTCGGTCGCCAATTACTTCAAGGCCTTCAACTGGCAACCCGGCATGCCCACACATTACCCGGTGCGGTTTGATCCGGCCACGCTGGACATGGACGCATTGATGGCGCCCGACATTTTGCCGACCTTCAGGGTCGCCAGTTTTACGGCCAAAGGCGCGGTGCTGGAAGGTGCAGCCCTGCAACACACCGGGCCGCTGGCGCTGGTGGAATTACTCAATGGTGATCCCAACAACAGCGGCAGCGCGCCCATTTATGTCGCCGGCACCGAAAACTTCTACGCGATCACGCGTTACAACTGGAGCAGCTATTACGCGATGGCGGTGATTGAGCTGGGGCAGGAAGTGGCGGCGCGGGTGAGGCCCTAACCCATTTACAGGGACTTCCCACGTAGTCAAGCATTGTTCGTGATAAGTTTTCCTTGGTGACGGTTTTCTTGCTTTGTCGTGAAATTGATGGTGCGAGGCAACGGGAACAGACTGCACATCTACAGACG
>NZ_JAWQLX010000020.1:0-9462 GCF_033446725.1 Polaromonas potterensis
CTCGCGCATGGGACTTCTCCTTCATATAGGTTTCAGATTGAATTCAACAACCCAATCTTGGCACTTGATGCCGCTACCGTGAAGTGGGAAGTCCCTTCGTATTCCCCTCGCCCCGCTGGGCGAGGGAGGGGGACTTCATTTGGCTACGTGTGCTGCAAGCGCGTGCATGAATGACGGTCTCTTGAAACGACAAGGACGCGCCAGCAAAGGGACGCAGACAGCGGGGTCGCCTTTTCTTTGCTTACTTATCTTTTGGCGAAGCAAAAGAAAGTAAGTTGCTGCCGGGCAACCCCGGCTTACCGGCAAACCACAAAAACAGGAGTCCAAGGCGGCGGGAACGGATTTAGCCCGAGATTATGAATAAAACAAGGCCACAACCCTTACCGTACGGACGCAAGCAGCTACTTCTTTTATAGCAAAAGACTACAGAAGATCCGCTGGCTCTTCACTGTCCAGCACATCCTGCGCCCAGCGCTGCAGCTTGCCCGCGTCGGCACGCAACACCTGCTGCTTCACCGCCAGAATTCGCGAGGGATGCATGGAAAAGCTGCGCAGCCCCAGACCCAGCAACAATCGCGTCATGCCGATGTCACCGGCCATTTCGCCGCACACGCTGACCCCCTTGCCTTGCGCATTGCACTCGGCAATGGTGTCGGCAATCAGGCGCAAGACGGCGGGGTGGCAGGGGTCGTACAGGTGGGCGACCGACTCGTCGGCGCGGTCTATGGCCAGCGTGTACTGGATCAAATCGTTGGTGCCTATCGACAAGAAGTCGAAGTATTTGAGAAACAGCTTGAGGGTCAACGCCGCCGCCGGGATTTCAATCATCGCGCCCAGTTGCACCGGCCCGTAGGCCACGCCCTTGTTGTCCAGTTCGGCGCGGGCGTGGTCGAGCAGCGACAAGGTCTGGCGGATCTCGCTGCCGTGGGCCAGCATGGGCACCAACAGGTTGACCGGGCCATGCACGGCCGCGCGCAAGATCGCACGCAGCTGCGTCAGAAACATGGGCGGATCGGCCAGGCTCCAGCGGATCGCACGCAGGCCCAGTGCCGGATTCAGCTGCCCATCCTGGGTCCGGCCGGCCAGTTTGTCCAGCGGTTTGTCCGAGCCGATGTCCACGGTGCGAATCGTCACCGGCAAGCCGTGCATGCCCTCCACCGCCTTGCGGTAGGCCAGGTATTGCTCCTGCTCGTCGGGCAGCTTGCCGGTCCGGCCCATGAATAAAAATTCGCTGCGGAACAGGCCGACACCGGCCGCGCCCACGTTGACGGCGCCTGCCGTGTCGTCAGGCATTTCGATGTTGGCCAGCAGCTCCACCTTCTGGCCGTCCAGCGTCACGGCGGGCGTGTGTTTGAGCCGGTTCAGACGCTGGCGCTCCAGCTCACCCTGGCGTTGCTTGAAGCCGTATTCGGCCAGGATGATGGGCGAGGGATCGACAATCAGCACCCCGGCGTCACCGTCGATGATGACCCAGTCGTCCTGCTCGATCAGCTGGCTGGCGCTGCGTGCGCCGACCACGGCCGGAATGTCCAGGCTGCGTGCCACGATGGCGGTGTGTGAGGTTTTGCCGCCCACGTCGGTCGCAAAACCGACAAACAGGCTTTGCTTGAACTGCAACATGTCGGCCGGCGAAATGTCGTGCGCCACCAGCACCAGCGGCACATCCATGGTGTCGTCCAGCAACAGGTCTTGCTGGCGCGGTTTGCGACCGACACCCGCCCGTGCGGCAGGCAACACCGGCGAGGCCACACCTTTCATGAAACCCAGAAGACGTTCGACCACCTGCTCCAGATCGGCCTTGCGCTCGCGCAGGTATTCGTCTTCCATGTCATCGAACTGACGCGCAATGATTTCATACTGCGTGGTCAGCGCCCATTCGGCGTTGTAAAGCCGCTCGGTGATCCAGTGTTTGACGCCGTCGCTCAGTTGCTCGTCCGCCAGCAGCATCAGGTGCACATCCAGCAGCGCGGACAGTTCATGCGGCGCGTCTTTGGGCAAATCCCGCTGCACCCGGGCGATCTCTTCGGCGACGGCATCGCGGGCCACCCGCACACGCTGGATTTCTTCAGCGATTTTGGAGGCGTCGATGAAATAATGCGCCACATCGGCCCGGCTGGACGCCACCAGCACGGCACGCCCGATGGCGATGCCGCGTGAAACTGCCAGCCCATGTACGGAAAAAGTCACGACGCATCCTCCGCGCCGAGCCGCGATGCACAGCGCGTCCGGCCATGCCAGTCCGAGCCGCGGAACCGGCTTCGCCGGGCCGCAGGCGGGGCGGCCCCCTCGGGGGGCAGGAAGCTACGCGAAGCGAGCGACCGTGGGGGCATTTATTCCCCCTCTCCAAACTTGTCGTGTATGAGGGCCAGCAACGCATCCATGGCTTTTTTCTCGTCGGCTCCATCGGTTTCGATCTCGACCAGGCTGCCCAGGCCGGCGGCCAGCATCATCACGCCCATGATGCTTTTGGCATTGACGCGGCGCTCGCCCTTGGACATCCAGATTTCGCAGGGAAAGCTGCCGGCCAGCTTGGTGAGCTTGGCCGAGGCACGGGCATGCAGGCCCAGTTTATTGTTGATGGTCGTGCTGGTCTTTATCATGATGTCGAGGTGCTTGATTCTGCGGTGCGGTGATCGCCACCTGCATCACGCCCTGTGTTCCGCCTGTTACCGCGCGGGCCACCAGCGCATCCAGTGGCTCGTGCCGATAGGATACCGTGCGCAGCAGCATGGGCAGGTTGACGCCGGTGATCAGCTTGGAGCGCACACCGTCCACCAGTTTTTGGGCGACGTTGCAGGGCGTGGCGCCAAACACGTCGGCCAGCACCAACGCATGCGAGGTGCCAAGCTGGCGCAACACAATACGCGCCTGCGCCAGGGTTTCTTCCGGCGGCATGTTGGGCTGAACGTCCAGCGCGACCACGCCCGCCGGGTTATCGGGAAACACATGCAACACACATTGCCGCAAGGCGGAAGCCAGCGGCGCATGGGCGATGATGAGAATGCCGTTCATTGCCGGGAATTATCGGCTCTCGTACAGAGGAAATAGGTGTATGAGGCTATACAACAACACAAAAACACCCCCATGGCGGCCTGGAAGCTGGCGACTTCCGTCAGGCCCGCCGCACTGAACACATCAATCAGCAGGCCAATACTCCACTGCATCACAAACACGCCGGCAAAAATAACCAGGTTGTAGGCCGACATGGCGCGTCCGGCCAGCGAGGCTGGAAACGCCATGCTGACCGCCGGTTGGGCCAGCCCCATGGTGCTGCAACTCACACAAAACAGCGCCCAGCCCACCCAGCCCGTGGAGGAACCGCCCAGGATGTTGAAGGCCAGCACCATCAGGCTGAGCGGCACGCCCCGGGTGATCAGCCGGTTGGCGCTCCAGCCGCGGCTGACCAGCCAGGGGTTGACCATGCCCCAGGTCCAGAAAGTCACCAGCATGGTGGCATTGATGCAAAACAGGCCGGTGGCCGACTCCAGCGGCGTGTAACCCGCCACCTTGACCATCCAGGGGCCGGCCCACAAGGTCTGCACGGCGACCAGCCCGCCCTGGTTGAAAAACGCCAGTGGCGACATTCTTCGAAAATAAGGATTGCGCCACACGTCCGCATAACCGGTGGCCACGGGCACAGCGTCGGCGGCAGGCGCCGTCACTTTCCAGGTCGGCACCAGCCAGGCGATGGCCGCCATGGCCAGCATAATCATCACCGCCAGAATCCAGAACAGCGGGCGCCAGCCGGTCAGCGGCATCAACCATTGCACCGGCAGGGTCGAGGCCAGCATGCCCAGCGAAGCCGTCATCAGCATCCAGGAATTGGCGCGCAGCAAGGTGGCGGCGTCAAACCAGCGGCGGTAACCCGTCAGCGGCGCCATCAAACAAGCGCTCACCCCCATGCCCAGCAACACGCGCGAGGCCAGCAGCCAGGCGAAACTGCCGGCCATCGAAAAGGCCGCACAGCCAACCAGTGCCAGCGTCAGAAAACACAGGATCACGCGTTTCGGCCCATAACGGTCCAGCCACGCCCCCAGCGGCAACTGGGTGGCCGCAAAACCCAGGAAATAACCACCCGCCAGCAGCCCCAAGTCGCGCGCATGCAAGGAAAACTCCTGCGTCAGCACCGGGGACAAGGTGGCCGTGATGGCGCGCACCAGGGCGGAGCAGAAATAGGCGGCCGCAAAAGCCAGGAACACAATGGCACCGGCTTTTTTACTCAAATAGTCCGTCGGGACCGCAAGCGTGGTGGCGGGCAAGGTCTGGGAGGCCTGCGTCATGGCGCTACCTGCAGCTTGAGGCTTGAGAAAAAGGTCTCGGCCACCTCGGGCGACACCTGGCTGGCATACAAGACCACCTGAAACACTTGCGCCCCCTGAACAAAATAAACCGCCTGCCCGCTCACGGCGCTGCCGCCGGCACGTTGCCCCTGCGCCTTCACCAGCACCGCCGGTAGCCCGGGCGCCAGGCCTGGCGCCTTGAACGGCAACACCTGGGTAGCGCCAGCGCCCACCCCCACCGGCCCGGCCTTCATGTTGGCCAGCGTCAGGCTTTGCCACTGGGCCAGCGCGGCGCCAGTGTGGGCGGCGTCACCCATGTCAGCCACCGCCACGGCAAAAGTCGCGCCGCCGGCATCGCAGCCCAGCATGGACAACTGGGCCGTCTGGCCGCCCAGCGGCACGGTTTTTTGCGCCTTGTCGGGCTTGCAGGGCAACAGCAGGCTGAGCCGGGTGTTCTCGGGTCGCACCTCGCGCCAGTTGAAGGTGGGGCTGCAGGCGGCCAGGAAAAACAAGGCGGCGAGCAAGGTCGAGAAAAGGGTCAGGGTCAGTCGAGGCATCCGGGGGCTACAAGGCGGGGCAGTTGATAAGCAAGCACGGCAACTTTACAGGGATTTTTGCACCCGCCCGGGGCCGTGACAGCCCCCAACCCATGATTCGCACCGGGATGGCGCAGGACGAACCCCGCCGACCGCACCTGCCTGGGCATGCCGCTTGCTAAAGACTAGCAGCAGCACATCGCTGGTTTGTTAACCCCCGGAGCCCCCATGAACCGCAACGACATCACCGAAAAAATCATCACCGCCAAAGTCAGCAAAGGCATCACCTGGGAGTCGGTCGCCAAAAAAGTCGGCCTCAGCAAGGAATGGGTCACCGCCGGCTGCCTGGGCCAGATGACTTTTGACGAAAAGCAGGCCAAGGTCATTGGCAAAATTTTTGGCTTGAGCGCCGAAGAACAGAAATGGCTGCAGGTCGTGCCCTACAAAGGCTCGCTGCCGACACCGGTGCCGACCGACCCGCTGATTTACCGCTGGTACGAAATCGTCAGCATCTACGGCACAACGATCAAGGAGCTGATCCACGAAGAGTTTGGCGACGGCATCATGAGCGCGATTGATTTTTCCATGGACATCGTGCGCCAGCCTGATCCCAAGGGCGATCGTGTGAATGTGGTGTTGTCGGGCAAGTTTTTGCCGTACAAGACTTACTGATTCCGATGCTCGGGGGCCGCTTGGCACCCTCGCGCCTCGCGCTGGAAGCACTGGAACGTTGGAAGCCCTAGAGCCCCTTGACCTGGCAGGGCAACCAGCAAACGACCAAAGCCGACGATCCACGACCAGGTCGCATCGGCTAGCCTATAGCCCGAAGAACATCTTGCGATCTTCCTCTTTGTGCAAATCACGCTTGGCGATGTGATGGTGCTTTAGCTCGACATTCTGCGCTCACCACCGACCGAACCTTGTCCGGCTTGATAAGCTACCGATGATGTACCTCAAAACACAAAAATCGATTGCTGCCATGTTGCTATGTCTAGGTGCTGCAAATCATGTTTGGGCTTTGGAGCTTCAACATCAACATTTCAGCGATGACGAAATCTTCTCGGCTGTCATCAACCGGTTTAAAAAGCCGCTGCTACATCGGTTTAACGCTGCGGCGACGGGCGAGCGCCAACCACTGCTGGTGCTGGGCCCAGCCCTGAAGTTCAGCACAAAAATCAAATCCACCTCATTTACCCACCTGACGCAGCAAGAGTTGGTGGAGCAACAACAAGCTGTTTTCATATTGGTAACCAAGGCGTACCCGGATCCTGAACGAAATGCACTGTATGTTGACTACGACATCCCTAGCAATGCGTCTTTTGGCGTGCTGAAGGTTTATCCCAAAGATGGCGGGCTGGTCACTGAAGTTGTTGACAGCTTTCGATCATCCTCAGGTGCCAGAGCCACTTATGGCAAGTTGTACAAAGGCGTGGCTTGCCAGGACAACACAGAGATGGCGTATCGCTGGGCCTACTACGTAAGCAATGGCTCAAGCGGGCGCTGCCCTGACAAAATGTTTACTGAATTTGCGGACTAGTTAATTTCCCAATTAACCCAGCCACTCATTGCCCACTGGCGTCACCATGAACCGCAATGACATCACCGAAAAATCCTTACCGTCAAAGTGTCCAAGGGCCTGACCTGGGAATCGGACGTCAAGAAGGTCGGCCTCAGCAAGGAGTAAGTAACCGCCAGCTGCTTGGGCCAGATGACCTTCGACGAAAAGCAGGCGAAAGTGATTGGCATGATCTTCGGCCTGAACGCCAAAGAGCAGAAGTGGCTGCGGGTCGTGCCGTACAAGGGCTCGCTGCCCACACCGATTCCCACCGACCCATTGATCTACCGCTGGTATGAAATCGTCAGCGTGTACAGCACGACCATCAAGGAGCTGATCCACGAAGAGTTCGGCGACGGCATCATGAGCGCGATTGATTTTCCCATGGACATCGTGCGCCAGCCTGATTCCAAGGGGGATCGGGTGAATGTGGTGTGGTCGGGCAAGTTTTTGCCGTACAAGCAGTATTGATGGTGTAGCTAGCAATAAGGCGCGATCCGGCCCTGTTGGTTTAGCAGTTAACGAAGTTAGGTCTCACTTTCTGCGGTTAACTCTCACCAGGAAGCGCCCCGGAGAAGAACCGCTCCTCCGTTATGCCAATGACATTGCCAGGACGGCCAAGCTGCCACTTGAGTGCAATCGCCTTCTCAAAGTTGGACTTTAGAGTAATGTCCCTTGCACGTCGCAGCGCAGAAATATAAGAGCTGAAATGCCGCTCCACGCCGCTAACAAAGACTGATGGATTGATTACAACAGACTCAAGTCGAGCCGACATATCAACTTCACCATCTTTCTTCTTGTAGGTGATGAATATTGGTTCAGAGCGAACAGTACTGACGTTTATGCCGCTGCGAAACATGGAGTCATGAGCAAACCCACACCGAAGCATGCCGTACAGGCAGTTAGCAATGTAGTCATGCACGTCCGGGGGTTGATCACGCACCGAAAATACTCTCTGAAATCCGCGCCGAAAGAACTCCCGAGACCGGTCTCTGCTGTCTTCTCCAGAATGATATATCTCGATGCCTTCAAAGTAGTTAGTTGCGAGCGTGATCGCTGCTACCGAATTCGGATCACTGCTGAGCAATTGCAGCGCAGGCCCGAGCACCCATCCACGCATTCTGTCTTCGAATACGTCAACGACATCGCGATAAAACGGGGGCTCCAGCTTCTTGTATGTGTAGCGCGGACTCACTAGATGCTTAAACATGCTTTAGTAGTTCTAATGTTTGACACGCCTCGCGGGAATTGTGAAAAAGTCTGCTTAAGAGAAGGGTTCGGCGTGGCCTAAATGAACAACAAATCTACTCATTGACAACAACCTGCATGTGATTCATTACCTTAGAGGCTAATACAAAGAGATCTCGTCCGTTTAGTTGATTCTTCTCAGATAGATTAAATATCTCAGACGCGCTGCTTTCGAACTTTTTCCCTGGGTCTGGGTATCGACCGGCCCATGTAGTGAAGTGAGTTAACAATCGAAGAATCGCCTTGTCTTTCGCGTCTAGATTGGGAACCAATTCGGCAAGATCTTCGAGACGATGATGCAAGAAGCTCCGCTCTTCGTTGGTATATACCTCGATCCCTTTCTTAATGATTTGCATACCTTTTAGGCCCACCTCCAGACTGTAGCCGACCAACATAAGTGCAGCCGCGCAATACTGGCTGTCGCACATACCTCTCGCCGTCAGGGGCATATGCTCCCAAGAAGGTTCTGTACGAAGTAAAATTTTTGCCGCCTCTGAAAGAGCAGTTGCCTGCGTCACCCAGAGGATTGGATCCTTGAGGTCTGCGCTTGTTGGTGCCACTTTGGGCTCAACTGAAAAACCGGCAATAATCTGGGCCGTTCCCCACTGATGCCATGCCAATGCGCTGTAGCCAAATGGATCAGCGCCGAATTTCTTACGGTCCGGTTTCAACATCAAGCGGGGCCTCTCTTACTTAGTTACGGTCAATTTCGTCGCTGAACCCGATGTACGTGGTAAAGCGCGCGACATAAAAACCCGCTGCCAATTTGGGCATTAAATTTCCTCTAAATCCCTTTATTGGGAAAATCAGCGGCCAATTTAATCATTTCTTGTCGTCCCTTGTCTGTCACCCAGATGTATTCCATCGTCCCCTGTGAAGTGACGAATCCGGCGCGAATGGCTAGATCCCGGGCGTAGTCGAAGAGCAGCTTCGATGTTCCCATCACCCGTCGTGTCGCAGCAGTGTCAACTCCGCCACTATTGAAGCTGCCTTCATAAATATGGCTGATCGCCAACATAAATTGCGTTAGCGGATTCGGCTGAGTTCGCTTCGCCGTGCCTGCGGCAGGTAGAAGTGGGGCGGCTCCGAGTGGCGGTTTGACAAAGAGAGGCGCGTTAAGCAGATCTCGAAGCAATTGATCGAATCCTGTTTCAAATTGATCCTCTGTTGAAAGATCGATGTAAAACTTTGACGCCAGAAAAATTGGCAGGGTGGTGGTTCCTCGCTGACGCACAATTGGAATCACCCTACTCGAATCTATCTTTCTCAGCAGGTCCGCAGTGACAATCATCTTTTCGTAGCCCACCCCCCCGGATCCCGCGTTTGCCTTTTGAACATAGCGCTCTGTGCAAATCATGAGAATGCGAGATGCCCGAGCAATACTTTGCTCCATGAAATGGGGAAGATCTCCACCGGGGCCGAGATCCCACTGGTCAAGGATCGAATCGATTCCACTACTACGCAGTCGTGTCGCTAAGTCAAGAACCCATTGTTTATGCTCTTGAGAATCATGCGAGTACGAGACGAAGACGATAGGAGCAGTCATGGATTTAGGGCATTTCGATTTTGAAGAGAAAAATCTCGCGCGGTTTGACGTTTGACATAAGCGACTAGCCGAAGGCCTGTCCTCTTGATTGATGGGATGGACTCCCCCGTTTGTTTGCGCGACAGTGGCGCTCTGGTCTTCATTGGCGTGGGGATCAGGTCTTCATCCAAAAGAAAGGAGTCCGACATGAATGCTACTACCGTTGCCGTCGATCTCGCAAAATCCGTTTTTCAACTGGCCGTGGCCGATGAACACTGGCGCATCCTTGAAACGCATCGCCTCACTCGCGCCCAGTTC
>NZ_JAWQLX010000021.1:0-1439 GCF_033446725.1 Polaromonas potterensis
CAATGCCGCTCAGTTAAGCCTGAGCGGCATTTTTTTTGATGGGATAGCGGGTCTTGGAGGCTCGAACTGTACGGGCATAGCGTCGCTCGGATCGACGCGGGGGTAGAAGAAATCGACGAATGTTCTGGCGCATGTTGGCCAGCTTGGCGGGAATGGCGCCCGGTGTGCGGCTCATTGAGCTCCACAACCACTCGTCCACGATGTAGCGCAAGGCGGCGATGAAGCTGATGCGACACGGAGCTACCTTGGCCTCATCGGCAATGCTCGTGATCTCCAGCCGGATCAGGTTGTACATCAGCAAGGTCGCCCACAGCTCCTGCTTGACGCCATCGGGTTGTTGGCTGCGCAGCGTCATGGCCTGGCGCAACATGTCGGTCTTCATTTCGCCGTAGGCCAACTCGATTTCCCAGCGCTCATGGTAGAGCGCAAACACATCGTCAGCGTTGTAGCGCACAGGGTCTGCCAAAGAGGTGAGGACGGTGCGCGGTTTGCCGTCGAGTTCACGGGTGATCGCTCGCACCTCCCACGTCAGCGGCAGTTCCCCATCTTTCTTACGTGCCTGGGGCGACACCTTCATGCGTAAACACACGTCGCCAGGACCGTTCGTGTGCACCACCTCCCCTCTGAGCCCGGCGCGGGCCGGAATCAGCCAATGGCGCCCTTGTCGGTGTTGCAGTGGCCACAGCAGACCTGCAGAGTAAAAGCCTTTGTCCACCATCACCAAAGCGTCAGCCGGCAACTGTGGCCACAACTGCTGTGCCAAGGTGTACTCGCTGGTGTCGTAAGCATCCAGGCAGGCATCTACTAACAGCCGTGCCCGCGCATCCAGCAAGCACGCCATGCGGACCTGTGGGAAGGCACTTTGATGTGCATCGCTGTTGCGCTGCCCGCCAAACTGCTGCCGGTTATCTGCCGTATCCGGTGTACGCCAAACCACCCCATCCAGGGCGTACAGCGACAAGCCCTGCCAGCGATGGCGTCCAGCCTCCCGGTGAGCCCAATGCGCAGCGCTGTGTCGAAACAGCCACTGCAAGGGTTCGCTGCCCAGGCGCTGACGGGCCTGGCTCAGTGCACTGGAGCTGATTGACGAGACGGCTCCTTGGGCAGGAATGGCCACCTCCAGCGCTTCGGCTACGCTCAGAATTGACCTGTCACGCAGCAGCGCCACCCCCAGCACCAGCCACACGGCTTGCTCCATCGGCAGTCGCCTTTTACGCAGCGTGGTCACCCCGCTGGCTTGTAGGGCTTGCTCTATCCACTGTTGGGGCAGGCTACGTTGTACGACGCCCCAGTGCTCAGGCGTGGCGTGTTGATGGGTTTCGTTCAGATCTTCGTACAGCATGGGCCATTGACTGGCTCATCGCGCAGTCTTCTTGTTAGCCCTGAACTGTACAAACAACAAAGGCCTCGAAAGACCTTTGCTTAACTGAGCGGCATTG
>NZ_JAWQLX010000022.1:0-1395 GCF_033446725.1 Polaromonas potterensis
TCCTATATGGACTCCCCCCAAACGGCAAGAAACTGACTGATAGTGTGGCTTTTGGGGAAGCGCCTGCAGTCGTATATCCGGCATCTGTTGTGGGATCGTGTGTGTCCCGTGCCGACATGGAATCTGCGTCACCGATGCGCCAATCGTTACAAGCGGCAGGCAAGCTGCCGGAAGAGTTATCGGCGTCTGTCGGTGCGGGGCGAACCCTGTTTGCCATGATGGTCGATCAATCTCGTCGCAAGCGTGGATGGGTGATAGGTCAATTCATTTCTTGGTGACGGCTATTTGGATGTTGGCACCTTACGCGGACATCACAAAGCTCTCCCTGTTGATTTTTCTGCTGAGTCGTTCACTTTCGTCAAACGGCTCCTTGTCTCTGAGCGTGGCATAGCAAATCCGCGCCAGCTTGTTGGCCAGCGCGCAGGCTGCCTTGTTGTGGTTCGCTCTGCCCTGCACATCCAGCGCCCATCGGCGCACACCACACACCTCACGCCCAGCGGTATCGGCCACCTTGGCCGCGCGCAGCACACTCCTGGCACCGTGTGTGAGCAACATGCGCAGATAACGGTCACCCCGTTTGGAGATGCGCCCCAGGTATCTGCTTGATCCTGAGCTGTACTCCTTGGGCGTCAGCCCAAACCAGCTTGCGAAGTGCCGGGCATCCTTGAAGTGGCTCACATCACCCGAGGTGGCTGCCACCAGCGCCGTGGCGGTCAGCAGCCCAATGCCTGGGATCGACAGTAGCGTGGTGCATGCCGGGCTGAGCCTGGCGACTGCCGTGAGTTCACGCTCCAGCTGGGCGATGCGGGCTTCGAGCAAACGGATCTCATCCACCAGCAGCTTGGCCGTTCCCCGGATCAGGTCGGGCACGGCCGTGTTGGGATCAGCCAGCACTCGGCTGATCGTCTCGATGCCGGTGCGTGCGCCTACGGGGATGGCAATGCCAAACTCCCGGCAGAAGCCGCGCAGGGCGTTGATGCGCGAAGTGCGTGTGCCCATCCACAGGGAGCGGATGCGGTGCAGGCCTTGCAGCGCCTGCTGCTCGACGGATTTGACGCGTACCGGCCGGATGTCAGATGCCCGGGCGGCTTCGAGCAGGGCCGCAGCGTCTGCGGCATCGGTCTTGTTGCGCTTGACGTAGGCGCGCACGTACTGGGCGGGCAATAGCTTGACCTCAATGCCCAGCCCATTGAGCCAGCGCGCCCAGTGGTGGGCCGAGCCGCAGGACTCCATGATCACCAGGGAAACATCACGATTGGCAAACCAGCGCTCGAACTGGGCGCGAGTGAGGCGATGCGTTTCAAGGATGCGCCAGTGTTCATCGGCCACGGCCAGTTGAAAAACGGATTTTGCGAGATCGACGGCAACGGTAGTAGCATTCATGTCGGACTCCTT
>NZ_JAWQLX010000023.1:0-1198 GCF_033446725.1 Polaromonas potterensis
CTAGTACGTTGACACATAAATAACGAAACATATATAAACTCTCGTTGTCGCCATTTGGCATACCGGAGTTTGATCATGCGCCAGACAGAACTGCACTTGACCGAGGAGGACCGCTCGGTCATTGAGGAGATTCGCAGCAAGGGCTTGCATCATGCGCGACAAGTCAATCGGGCGCATATGCTGTCCTGTCTGGATCGAGGCGTCCCAGAGGCCCAGATCATGGCCGTTCTTGGCGTCGGGCGTACTGCCGTGTGGCGCACCCGCGCGGCGTATTTGCAAGGAGGCTTGGAGTTGGCGATGTTTGACGTGGCGCGCTCAGGTCGGCCCGTCCAGTACGACACGGATGCCGAGGCACGGGTGACTGCGTTGGCTTGCTCAGCTCCGCCCGAAGGCCGACAACGCTGGACGATGATCGAGCTCGAACGTGCCGCCCGCCAGGAACCGGGTCTGGGCGCCGTAAGCAGGGAAACCGTGCGGCGCATGCTCAAAAAAACGATCTCAAGCCCTGGCGCAAGCTGATGTGGTGCATCGGGGCGTTGACCGAGGAATACCGGCAACGGATGTACAACTTGCTCGAACTCTACGCACGGCCACTGTCTCAGGCTGAACCGGTGATTTGTATCGACGAGAAGAGCCTGCAGCTCATCGGCAACAGCCGCGCGCCGCTGCCCATGGCCCAACACATTCCAGCCAAGCAGGACTATGAGTACACGCGTCACGGCACGACCAACCTGTTCGTGGCCGTGGAGCCCAAGGCGGGACAGCGCATCGTCTCGGTCACCGAGCGCCGAGGCAAGGTGGACTTCGTTGCCTTCATCGGTGGACTGCTCACCGGCGCATACGCCAAGGCGCGCCGAGTCCACTTGGTGCTGGACAACCTCAATACTCACTTCAGAAAGTGCTTCGACGATGTGCTGGGTCAGCGCGCGGCCACAAAGCTCTTGCGCAGGGTGCAATTTCACTACACGCCCAAACACGCGAGTTGGCTGAACATGGCGGAAATTGAGATCGGCGTTCTCAGCCGCCAGTGCTTGGATCGACGGATTGCCAGTCGGCAACTGCTGCGATCAGAAGTCGATGCTTGGCAGCAAGCTCGAAACGCCCTTCAGCGAACCATCGAGTGGAAATTCACTCGGCAGGATGCAGATACAAAGCTTGGGCGATACTATGTTTCGAAACTTGCGTGTTGATGTACTAG
>NZ_JAWQLX010000024.1:0-1158 GCF_033446725.1 Polaromonas potterensis
GCCATGGAAGCGAGCTCCAGTGCGCACCACTGGGCCCGCAAGATGGTCGCTCTAGGATTGGATGCACGCATCATTGCGGCCCACTTGGTCGCTCCCTACCGGATGCAAGGAAAAAGTGGCAAAAACGATGCCAATGATGCCGCCGCAATATGCGAGGCTGCCAGTCGACCGCAAATGCACTTCGTGCCCATCAAGAGCGTCGAGCGGCAGAGCATGCTGTGTATCCACCGCTTGCGTGAAGGGTTCAAGGAAGAGCGCAATGCCTGCACCAACCGCATTCGCGGCTTGCTGGCGGAGTTTGGTCTGGTGTGCGCCCAGAGCCTGCGCGCGCTGCGCCAGGCGCTGCCCGACATGATGGAGGATGCTAGCAATGAGCTCGGTGGCCTGGCCCGTTTGGCATTGCAGCGCGCCAAAGAACAGTGGGATGAACTCGATGCCCACTTAGCCTGGTGTGATGCGCGCATTGCAGCCCACGCCAAAAGCAATGAGCAGGTGCGCCAAGCCGAATGTCTTGCAGGTGTCGGGCCAGTAACTGCATCTGCTGTTATAGCCACTGTGGGCGACTTCAAGCAGTTCCGAAACGGCGCCCAGTTTGGTGCATGGCTGGGGCTGACCCCCAGGCAGAACTCCAGTGGTGGGCGTAACAATCTTGGCGGCATCACCAAGCGCGGCGACATGTACCTGCGCATGCTGCTGATTCAGGGGGCCAAGTCGGCGGTGCTCACAGCGCATAAGCGCGATGACCCGATCTCCCGGTGGGCCCATGCCCTGCGGGAGAAGTCGGGCTGGCAAAAGGCGGTGGTGGCGCTGGCCAACAAGAACGCAAGGATTTTGTGGGCGGTGATGACCAAAGGCAAGCCCTTTGATGCGCGCCATATCAGTGTCATGCCCACCGCAGTGATTACCGCGGCCTGAGCAGCCAGCCAGATCGTTTGAGGTTTCTTGTCAGACGTGATTCCGAAGGTGCAGTAAACAGGTCAGACCGGCGGCAGACAAGCCCGACTAACCCTTTGTGGCGTTCGATTGGTAACGACCACGGGAACGGAATGGGGCCCTGCCGAGCGGTTCGTATCTGGGGTCGCATTGAACAAGCAATGCATCAAGCCCGTCTGTAGATGTGCAGTCTGTTCCCGTTGCCTCGCACCATCAATTTCACGA